>CAZUFP010000056.1:0-26363 GCA_964619835.1 uncultured Gemmatimonadaceae bacterium
AGGCTTCGACGGGGCGGACGGGCACGGCCGGGTGAGGGTGGTTTTCGGTGGGGTCGCGGGTCGGCCGGCGGGGTGTGTGGTGGCGCGGTCTGGCGTCGCGGGCCGCCAGCCGAGGACGCGCCGCTTCGCGGCGCCAGGTGGGTAAGGCAGATTCGCGGTGTTGTGCGCGGGTCCGTGTAGACCCACGCGCGGGTGGTGGCAGCCGGGTACGCGGCGGATGGCCCGCGTATGCGGCCTCCGTAACCTAGCCGGCGAAGCCGCCGTCCCAGCGAGCGAAGCGAGCGTCCCAACGAAGCGATAGCGTAGAATCCTGAGCCCCGCGAAGCGGGGCGTCCTGGCGAGCCCCCAGGGGCGCGCCCCGCGCAAAGCCGACAATGCTGCCCGAAGAGCTGACCAAAATCCAGGCCCGGAACGCAGAAGACCCCGCGAACGCGAGCGCGGTCATAGGCCAACGCCTGGGCAAGGTGGACGGACTATCGAAGTCAACGGGGCGAGCCCTCTACACGGACGACATTGCCCTGCCGGGCATGCTGCACGGGCGGATCCTGCGCTCGCCGCACGCCCACGCGCGCATCCTCTCCATCGACACGTCGGAGGCGGAGGCAATGGAGGGCGTGCATGCGGTGGTCACGGGCGTGGACATGCCGGAGCCGTACTGCATCATCCCGTGGACCCGGGACGAGCAGGCGCTGTGCACGGATCGGGTGCGCTTCATCGGTGATGGGGTGGCCGCCGTGGCGGCGGTGGACGAGGACACGGCCATCCGCGCGCTGGACCGGATCCGCGTGCTGTACGAGCCGTTGCCGGCGTTCCTGGATCCGGCGAAAGCGCTGGAGAACCCCGACGGCGAGGAGCCCATCCACGAGCCGGCCAAGCCGGGGCGGAACGGCAACGTCACCAAGCACGTGCACCTGGAGTTCGGCGAGGTGGACGCGAAGATGGCGGCGTCGGACGTCGTCGTGGAGGGCGACTACTACTTCGAGGGCACGACGCACGCGCCCATCGAACCGCACTGCGCCATCGGGCTGTTCGAGCCGTCCGGCAAGCTGACGGTCTGGTCGTCCACGCAGGTGCCCCACTACCTGCACCGGGAGCTGGCCCGGGTGCTGGACCTGGACGTGGCCCGCATCCGGGTGGTGCAGCCGGCGGTGGGTGGGGCGTTCGGCGGCAAGTCGGAGCCGTTCGACCTGGAGTTCTGCGTGGCCAAGCTGGCCATGAAGACGGGCCGGCCGGTGAAGATCCTGTACACACGGGAGGAGGTGTTCTACTCCCACCGTGGCCGGCATCCCATGCAGATGCACATGCGGCTGGGCGCCACGAGGGATGGGCGCATCGAGGCCGTGGACAACCACATCCTGCTGGACGGCGGCGCGTACGCGTCGTTCGGGCTGGTGACGACGTACTACTCCGGCCAGTTGCTTGCGGCGCCGTACGCCTTCGGCTCCTACCGGTTCGATTCCACGCGCGTGTACACCAACAAGCCGCCGTGCGGGCCCAAGCGCGGGCACGGCTCCGTGCAGCCGAGGTTCGGCTTCGAGGTGCAGCTGGACAAGCTGGCGGAGAAGCTGGGCCTGGACCCCATCGAGCTCCGGCGACGCAACTTCCTGGGCGAGAACACCCGCACCATCAACGAGCTGCGCGTCCAGTCCAACGGCTTCCTGCAATGCCTGGACGCCGTGGAGAATGCCAGCGGCTGGAAGAAGAAACACGGCAAGCTGCCCTACGGCCGGGGCGTCGGCGTGGCCGGGTCGTGCTACATCTCCGGCACCAATTACCCTATCTATCCCAACGACATGCCCCAGTCCGCCGTGCAGATGGCCATCGAGCGGTCCGGGCGGGTGACCGTGTGGTCCGGCGCGTCGGAGATCGGGCAGGGGTCCGACAGCATGGTGGCCTACATCGCCGCCGAAGAGCTGGGCGTGCCCCTGGACTACGTGCGCGTCGTGTCCGCCGACACCGACCAGGTGCCCGTGGACCTGGGTGCCTACTCCTCCCGGGAGACCTTCATGGTGGGCAACGCGGCGCTCCAGGCCGCCCGGACGCTGCGGGGGAAGATCACCGGCGCCGTGGCCCGGGCCTGGGACGTGCCGGAACATCAGGTGGCCCTGGCCGGCGGCTGGGCGTTCCGCGCACAGGACACCGAACGCAAGATGCCCATTGCCGAAGCCTTCAACCTGGCCGAGGCTGAAAGCGGCACGCTCGTCGCCGTGGGACACTACAACACGCCGAAGGACGTCCACGGCGACTACCGCGGCGGCACCATCGGCGCCTCGCCCGCCTACTCGTTCACCGCGCACGTGGCCGAGGTCGAGGTGGACCCGGAGACCGGCGTCGTTGAAGTCCAGGACATCTGGGTTGCTCACGACGCCGGACGGGCCCTCAACCCCGTGCTCGTCGAAGGCCAGATGGAAGGCTCGGCCTACATGGGCTTCGCCGAGGCCCTCATGGAACAGCAGATCTTCAAGGGCCCCGACGAAGGCAAGGAAGGGCTTCACAACGCGCCATCCTTGCTGGACTACCGCATCCCCACGTCCCTCGACACCCCCGAGCTCCACTCTCTCATCATCGAGAGCGTCGATCCCGAAGGACCCTACGGCGCCAAAGAAGCCGGTGAAGGGCCACTGCACCCCTCCATCCCGGCCATCGCCAACGCCATCTTCGATGCCGTCGGTATCCGCATGGACCGCCTGCCGTTCTCCCCGCCCCGCGTGTGGAAAGCGCTCCAGCAGGTGGCGGATGCCCGGTAGCCGCAGCGGCGATCAACGCCCTTCGTCACAATCGTTGCCACCCCGAAACCAAGCTCCGCCACGCGTCGTATAGCTTCTACGATGCGCACGCCGCATACGTAGGCGTTCAGCGGCGGGCCGCATGTCGCCGCGAGACTGGACGGCGGGATCCACGTAGAGTGCGGGGCCCATGAGGCGCTTGTCTGTTCCCAGAACGTTCAGTACGTTCAAAACCTTTGAGATTGCAGCTTCGTGGAGGGTCCGTACCCATGGAAGAAGCAGAACAGAGATTCGTCGAGCGCATGGCGCGGTTGGCCGTGGAGGAGGGGCTGCCGCGCATCGGCGGATACCTGCTGGGCTATCTGCTGGTGCACGACGGTCGGCATTCGCTGGACGACCTGGTGGCGGCCCTGGAGGTGAGCAAGGGGTCGGTGAGCACGAACGCGCGCATGCTGGAGCGTGTGGGCTTCGTGCGGCGCACGACGGTGCCGGGGGATCGGCGGGACTACTACGAGCTGGTGAAGGCGCCCTGGGAGCACATGTTCGCGGTGATGCAGCGCCGTATGACGCGATTCCGGGACGCCCTGGACGAGGGGTTGGCCATGCTGCCGCCGGGCCGGGAGAACAGCCGGGTGCGGCTGCAGGAATGGCGGCAGTTCTACGACTGCCTGCTGGACGACATGGACGACCAGATCAAGACGTGGCACGAGCGGCACGCGGCGGGGAATGGCGCGCACGGGTGAGTGGTGGGTGGTTGTCGTGGCACGTATCGCGATATATCGAATTGTGTCGCGTAACAACGCACGAGAGGCGCGCGTTGGTGAAGGCTGAGGGGGAGACATGGGACCCAGACGCGACGACTGGTTCGGGGCGTGGGCATCGTTTGGCGGGCCGGGGTTCCCGGGGTTCGACCGGGCGGTGCGGTACGCGGTGCGGGATCCGGAGGCGATGGCGGAGCTTCGGGACATCCTGGATCGGGCGACGGACGAGATCGAGGCGTGGTCACAGCGGAACCGGGAACGGCGGAAGGGTGCGTCGGGTCCGGCGGGAGGGTGAGGGGTGGCGACGATTCTACGGCTGCACATTGAGCGGGATGGACGAGGAGATGAAGACGTGGCACGAGCGGCACGGGAGGTGAACGGTGCGGACACGTGAGCGGTGTGGGCGTAGCGGAATGATGAATCGTCCTGGAGCGCGGCTGGCCCTGGTGATCGGGTTGGTGGGTGCACAACTGGGACTGGCGGTCACGCTACAGGCGCAGCAGGCGGCGGGCGACACGGTGGCGTTGAGTCTGGACGCGGCGTTGTCGCGTGCGCTGGGGCAGAGCGAGGAGGTGCGGCTGGCGGAGGCGCAGGTGGACGCTGCGGCGGCGCAGGTGCATGCGGCGCGGTCGGCGGCGCTGCCGCAGGTGAGCGGGTCGTTGGCGTACACGAAGACGTTCGCGTCGGTGTTCAACACAGGGGAGAGTTTCACGATCCCGGATTCGCTGCGGTTCGATCCGAACCCGAACGCGCCCATCGACCAGCGTGTGACGTACCTGGAAAACCACGTGCAATCGGCGGCGTTCGCGAGCCTGGGCCAGCTGTTCAGCAACCTGCCGTTCGCGCAGGTGAACCTGTACAACGCGGGCCTGACGGGCAGCCAGGTCCTGTTCGCGGGCGGCAGGGTGCTGGCGGGGATCCATGCGGCGCAGGCCGGGGCTCAGGCGGCGGACTATCAGCTGCAGGAGCAGCGCTCGCAAACGGAGTACGACGTGAAGCAGGCGTACTACCAGGCGGTGCTGGCGATCGAGGCGTCGCAGATCGCGGCGGAAGCAGTGACGCAGGCGCAGGACTTCCTGTCGCAGGAGGAGCTGCGGCGGAAGGCGGGCCAGTCTTCCGACCTGGACGTGCTGCGGGCGCAGGTGGACCTGGAGAACCTGAAGCCGCAGGAGGTGCAGGCGCGCAACGCGGCGGAACTGTCGCAGCTGAACCTGAAGCGGCTCGTGGACCTGCCGCTGTCGACGCCGCTTCGTCTGACGACGTCGTTGGATCTGGGGGTGGACGCGGGCCCGCAGCCGGAAGTGGCGGACGCGTCGGTGATCGTGGACCGGCGGGCGGCGGTACGCGCGGCGGAGAGCGCCGTGGCCATGCGCGGCCAGCAGGTGCGCATTGCGAAAGCGGCGTTCCTGCCTTCGGTGGCGTTGAGCATGAGCTACGCGAAACAGACCTACCCGCCGGGCGTATTCGATTTCAGCGCGCCGTGGCGGACGGACTGGACGGGCTCGGTGGCGGTCCAGGTCCCCGTGTTCAACGGTGGACAGCGGTTCGCGACTCTTCAGGCGGCGCAGGCGCAGCGTGACCAGGCGCGGCTGCAGCTGGCGCAGCTCCGGGAATCGGTGGAGCTGCAGTACCGGCAGGCGGTGGGCGAGGAGCAGCGGGCGTGGGCGCAGATCGCGGCGCGCCGGCGCACCGTCGAGCAGGCGCAGAAGGTGTACGACCTGACGGTTCTTCAGCATGATCAGGGCCTGGCCACTTCACTGGAGGTCTCTTCCGCGCGGCTGGGACTGCGGCAGGCGCGGACGAACCTGGCCCAGGCGTTGGCGGACTACCATACGGCGAAGGCGGCTGTGGTGCGGGCCCTGGGTGGCTCCGGGGCACCGGCCCGTGAGGGAGGCGAATGATGATACAGGATCGACGGCGGTTGGGGCTCCTGCTGGCGCTGGCCGTGCTGGGCGGTGTGGGGGCGGGTTGCGGTGGTCGGGGTGCGGCTTCGAGCTCGGCCGCGCAGGACACGGTGGTGCTGAGCGCGACCGACGTGGCGACGGTGCAGCGGGGACGTGTGGAAGCCGGCGTGCTGTTGACGGGCTCGCTGGACCCGCATCGGGTGGTGAACCTGACGGCGCAGGTGCCCGGCACGGTGCGCAACATCCGGGTGGACCGGGGCAGTCTGGTGAAGGCGGGCGACCCGCTGGCGGAGATCGACGCGGCGGGCATCCGGGGCCAGGCAGCCGGTGCGCGGGCGGCGGTGGCGGCGGCGCAGTCCGGGCTGGCGTTGGCCCGGCAGCGTCTGGAGTCGGCCAGGACGCTGCACGAGGCGGGCGCGATGTCGGACATCGACTACGAGACCGCAAAGACGGGGTACTCGGCGGCGGAAGCGCAGCTGGCGGCGGCGCAGGCGCAGGAGGCGGGGGCCGGGGAGGCGGCGTCTCGCACGATCGTGCGTGCGCCCATGACGGGAGCCATCAGCGAGCGGGCCGCGGAGGAAGGGGAAGCGGTGAACCCGGGCCAGCCGCTGTTCACGGAAGTGAACATCGACGAGCTGGAGCTGAGCGGCCAGGTGCCCGTGGAAGATGCGTCGCGCATCCATGTGGGTCAGCGGGTGGTGTTCGACCTTACGGCGTATCCGGACCGGACGTTCGAAGGCGAAGTGTCGCGGGTGGAGCCGACGGCGGACCAGGAGACGCGTCAGGTGGGCGTGTACGCGCGGCTGCCGAACAAGGGGCATGCGCTGGTGGGCGGCCTGTTCGCCCATGGTCGCATCGTGACGCAGACGGAAGACAGCGTGGTCGTGACGCCGCTGACGGCGGTGCGGGGGACGACGGATGCTCCGTTTGTGTATGCCATCCAGGGCGGCGTGTTGACGCGCCGCCCGGTGACGTTGGGGTTGACGGATGATGTCCGGGGGGTCGTCGCGGTGACGGCCGGCCTGGAGCCCGGGATGCAGGTGCTGGTGTCGCCGGGCGAGGACATCGCGGAAGGTGCGCAGGTGCGGGTCGGCGGCGGCGCCATCGGGCCCGATTCGCCGCCCACGCAGGGGGAGAACTGACCATGGCGAGCGGGAGCGGAGGGGGACTGAGCGGGATCGCCATCCGCCGTCCGGTCTTCACCATCATGGTGATGCTCGGGCTGGTGGTGCTGGGCATCTTCGGGTACCGGCAGTTGGCGATCGACCAGTTCCCGGACATCGACTTCCCGGTGGTGGCGGTGATGACCACGTACCCGGGCGCGAGCCCGGAGGTCATCGAGCGGGAGGTGACGCGGCCGCTGGAAGAGGCGTTCAACACGGTGCAGGGCGTGCAGCACATCACGTCGTTCTCCGTGGAAGGCGTGTCGCAGATCATCATCGAGTTCGAGCTGAGCCGGAAGGTCGAGAACGCGGCGCAGGACATCCGGGGCAAGATCGAGGCGGTGCGCATGACGCTGCCGGAGGACATCGACGTCCCGATCGTGCAGACGTTCGACCCGATGTCCATGCCCATCATCTCCCTGGCGCTGTCCTCGCCCACGGTGCCGGTGACGGACCTGACGGTGATCGCCGATGAGCAGGTGCGGCGGACGTTGGAGGCGATCAGCGGCGTCGGGCAGGCGAGGCTGACGGGCGGGCTGGCCCGCCAGATCCGGGTCAACGTTTTGCCGGACCGGCTGCGCGCCGCGGGCGTGACGGTGACGGACGTGATGGGCGCGCTTCAGCGGCAGAACATGGACGTGCCGGCGGGCCAGATCCAGACGGGTGCGACGCAGCAGCTGGTACGGGTAGCGGGCCGGATCTCGGATCCGCGCCAGTTCGACGACGTGATCGTGGCGACCCGGGACAACGGACCTATCCGGCTGAAGGACGTGGCCCGGGTGGAGGTGGGCGCGGAGGAGGAGCGCTCCGCCGCCCTGGTCAACGGGTCGCCGGCCGTGGCCCTGGACGTCCTGAAGGTGTCGGGCGCCAACACGGTGGAAGTGGCGGACCGGGTGAAGGAAGCGGTGGCCGAGCTGGACAGGACGCTGCCCAAGGACGTGAACATCCGGATCGTGCGGGACAACTCGGTGATGATCCAACGCTCGGTGGACGACGTGATCCACGAGCTGCTGCTGGGCGCGCTGCTCACCGTGCTGGTGGTGATGCTGTTCCTGAACGACTTCAAGGCGACGTTCATCACGGCCATGGCGCTGCCGGTGTCGGTCATCTCGGCGTTCATCCTCATGAGCGCGCTGGGCTTCACGCTGAACATCATCACGTTGCTGGCGCTGGCGTTGTCCATCGGCATCCTGATCGACGACGCCATCGTGGTGATCGAGAACATCGTGCGGCACCGCGAGATGGGGAAGGACCACTTCTCGGCGTCCCGCGACGGCACGCGAGAGATCGTGCTGGCGGTCATGGCCACGACGTTCACCATCGTGGCGGTGTTCATCCCGGTGGCGTTCATGCAGGGGATCGTGGGCCGATTCTTCTACCAGTTCGGCCTCACGGTGGCGTGGGCGGTGCTGGTGTCGCTGTTCGTGTCGTTCACGCTGACGCCCATGCTGTCCGCGTACCTGGGCGTGGACCCGCACAGCACCCAGGAGAGTCACAGGACGAACGCACTCCAGCGGGTGATCGGCCTGTTCGACCGCTGGTTCCGCCGTCGCACGGACGAGTACGGCCGCGTGCTGAACTGGGCGCTGGGCCACCGCAAGTCCACGCTGGGCATTGCCACGCTGGCGTTCGTCGGCGCCGTCATGCTGTTCCCGCTCATCGGCGGAGCGTTCATGCCGGACTCCGACCAGTCGGAGCTCCAGGTCGCGTTCCAGACGCCGCAGGGTTCCAGCCTGGACTACGTGCGTCAGAAGGCGCAGCAGATGACGGCGGTGCTGCGGCAGATCCCGGGCGTGGAGTACACGTATACCACGCTGGGCGAGGGCGCCCAGGGCGGCTTCGGCGGGCTGACCAGCGGCCAGGTCTACGTGAAGCTGGTGGACCGGAAGGACCGCAAGCTGTCGCAGCAGCAGCTGGAGGTGGTGGCGCGCCAGAAGTTGAAGTCGGTGTTCGGCGTGCAGCCCGCGTTCATCTCCGGCATGGGTGGTGGTGGTCAGCAGGCATTGCAGGTCCAGGTTTCCGGACCGGACATGGATCGGCTGTCGGCGCTTGCACGGGACGTGGAGGTGGAGGTGGACTCCATCCCGGGCGTCGTGGACGTGCAGCGATCGGTCCAGGACCCGACGCCGGAGCTGCGCATCGAGGTGGACCGGGACCTGGCGAACCGCGTGGGCCTGGACATCGGCCAGCTCGCCATGACGGTGCGTCCGCTGTTCGCCGGCCAGACGGCGACCCGGTGGGAGGACCCGACGGGCGAGGAGCGTGACGTCGTGGTGCAGATGCCGGAGAGCCGGCGCACGTCGGTGGCGGACGTGGCGTCCCTGCCGGTCGCGACGACGAAGCACGACAAGAACGGCAATCCGATCATCGTGTCGTTGGGCAACGTGGCGCGCATCGTCAAGAGCACGGCGCCGGCGAAGATCGACCGCTACGACCTGAAACGGGTGATCACGGTGTCGGGGGGCACGATGCCGGACCTCTCGGTGTCGGAGGCGTCGGCGGAGATCCGGGCGAAGCTGGCGACGATGAGCTTCCCGCCCGGCTACGGCGCAAAGCTGGCCGGCGAGACGGAGCAGCTGGAGGAGACGTTCGGCTACGTCGTCCAGACGATCCTGTTGTCCATCATCCTGATCTTCCTGATCCTGGCGTCGCAGTTCGAGTCGGTGCTGCAGCCGTTCGCCATCATGCTGTCACTGCCCCTGTCGCTGGTGGGCGTGCTCCTGGCGCTGCTCATCACGGGCGACACGCTGAACATGATGTCCATGATCGGGGTGATCCTGCTCATGGGGCTGGTGACCAAGAACGCCATTCTGCTGGTGGACAACACCAACGAGCGGCGCGCCCTGGGCAAGGACCGGCACCAGGCGCTGCTGGAGGCGGGCGCCGTGCGGATGCGGCCCATCATGATGACCACCATGGCCATGATCTTCGGCATGCTGCCCATCGCGCTGGCGCTGGGCGAGGGCAGCGGCTTCCGGGCGCCCATGGCGCGCGCGGTGATCGGCGGGTTGATCACGTCTACGGCGCTGACGCTGCTGGTGGTGCCGGTGGCGTACACCTACTTCGACGACATCGGTGCGTGGATCAAGGCGCGATTCGTGTCGGAGGAGCGGGAGCGCCAGATCCACGAGGAGCAGAAGGAGGCGGGCCTGGAGCCCGGCACGGCCTGGGGCGACTGAGCCCGCGGTTGCACGAAACGGCGCCGGCCCCGACCCTCAGCGGATCGGGGCCGGCGTCGTTGTTGCTACCTGTGTTCGGGACGACGGACGAAGGCGGCGGGCGAACTCCATTCCGGGAGGTGTGGCTTGGTGAGCGTGAGCGAAGCGATCCGGAGGCGACGGTCCATCAAGGTGTTCACGGACCGGGCGATCGGGCGGGACGTGGTGGAAGCGTTGCTGGACGCGGCGGTGCTGGCGCCGAACCATCGCATGACGGAGCCGTGGGGATTCCTGGTGCTGGGGGACGAGGCGAAGCGGGCCTACGGCGTGGCGCTGGGCCGCCGGAAGGCCGCGAAGGTCGCGGATGAGGCGGCGGCCGCGGCCGTGCGGGAGAAGGTCCTCCGGGAGCGCATGGCGGTGCCGTGCATGATCGCGGTGACGTCCCGGCAGGACGACGACCCCGAGATCCGCCAGGAGGACTACGCCACCTGCTTCATGGCCATCCAGAATCTGTGTCTGGCGGCGGTGGAGCGGGGTCTGGGTACGCACGTGAAGACGGGCGCGGTGCTCCAGGAGGCGGAGCTGCTGCAGGCGTGGGAGGTGCCCGACGACCGCCGGGTGGTGGCCGTGGTGTACGTTGGCGAGCCGGCGGAGCAGCCATCCCCGAAGCCGCGCTCCCCCGCGGTGGAGCACACCCGCTGGCTGGACTGATGCGTGCCGTTATGGGCGGCTGGCCCCGGACTTGCCTGTCTGCTGGGCGAGATGGGGTGTGGCAAACGTGGCGCAGCTTGATTCATGACGGCGATCTATTCATCGGACGATCGAATTCACGGACCGGTGTCCGGCCCGGCGGGGCCTGAGCGTGCTCAGGCCCTCGGGCGCATGTCCCCGCGGCCAGCGGCGGTGGAGGCGTCCCTCCTGCGGGGGGTGGACCGGCTGCTCCACGAGTCGCTCGACTACGGCGAAACGTTGCGCACCCTTGCCGGCGTGGCGGTGGATCGCCTGACGGACCTGTGCGTGCTGGACCTGTTGGAGGGATCGGGCGACGTGTTGCGCGTGGTGCGGCTCCGGCCGGGCACGGGCGCGCCGGACGCGGCGGCCCGGCTGGAGCGTAACCCGATGGACCCGACGGCGCCGACGGCGCCGGCCAACGTGCTGCGCACGGCCGTGTCCGTTCTGCAGCCGCGCGTGAACGCCGACGTGCTCGCCAACTGGACGACGACGAAGGCGGCGGCCTCCGCGCTGAAGGCGCTGCGTCCCCGCTCGGCCATCCTGGTGCCTCTGAAGGCCCACGCCCGCACCCTGGGCGTGATGACGTTGGCCCGGCTGACGGACGACGCGCCGTACGACGCCCACGACCTGGAGCTCGCCGTGGACCTGGGGCGCCGCGCCGGGCTGGCCATCGTCAACGCGCAACTCTACCGGGAAGCGCAGGCGGCCAGCCGGGCGAAGAGCAACTTCCTGTCCGTGATGTCCCACGAGCTGCGCACGCCGCTGTCCGCCATCATCGGTTACGCGGACCTGTTGGAGCACGGCATCGACGGCCCGTTGAACGAAGGACAGAAATCGAAGCTGGGCCGGATTCGCGCCAGCTCGAACCACCTGCTTCAGCTCATCGAGGAGGTGCTGGCCTTCGCCGACCGGGGCCGGGGCCCGGAGGCATTGCGTCTGACCGACACGACGGCGCAGCAGATCCTGGGCGATGTGCAGGCGGTGGCATCGCCGATGGCGGAGGCGGAAGGCATCGACCTGGTCGTCACCGCCCCGGCGGACGCACTTCGCATGCACACGGACGTGCGCATGGTGCGTCAGATCCTGCTGAACCTCATCACCAACGGCCTGAAGTTCACGGACGAAGGCCGGGTGACGGTCGCCGTGGAAGATGCGGACGAGTCCGTCGTGTTCGTTGTGCGGGACACGGGCATCGGCATCGACCCGGCCCGGCTCCAGCACATCTTCGAGCCTTTCTGGCAGGCGGAAGACCCCATGACGCGCAGGATCGGCGGCACCGGTCTCGGCCTGAGCGTGGCGCGCGCCTTCGCACGGCAGCTGGGGGGTGATGTGCACGTGGAGAGCAGGGCGGGCGAAGGCAGCACGTTCACCTTGCAGTTGCCCGCTTCCGTGGACGGCGTCAATGGGCGGCGTCCGCCCGGCCCGCCCGGCGCCGCGTCCGTCGAGCTGCACTGACCGTCCCCACCCCAATCCCTTGTGCGGCAAGGCGCTTTCCCGTGCGTACGGCCCGCACTAGTTTTCGGTGACCCATGTTGAGCTGCACCCGAGTCCACACCCCGGAGGACAAAACATGCGATTCCGAGTCGCTCTGGTCTTCGCCCTCGCGCTGGCCACGCTGACGGCGTGCGGCCGCGGCAAAGAGGCGCAGCCCCAGGCCCAGCAGCGTCCGGCGAGCCACGTCCCCATGCCACCCAAACCCGACAGCGCCCGCATGGCCGCGCAGAGGGCGCAGGCCCAGGCGAAGCCGGCGCCCGATACCATGAAGAAGCCGGCGCCCACGCCGGCTCCCGCGAAGCCCGCCGGCAAGCTGTACACGGTGCAGGTTGCGGCGTTCGTGAACGCGGACTCGGCCCGGAGCTGGACCGGCCGGTTGTCGAGCCAGGGCCTGCCTGTCTGGACGACGGCCTACCAGATGCACGGCAAGACGTTCCACCGGGTGCGCGTGGGCGCCGTGCCCACGGTCGCGGAGGCCCGCAAGCTGGGCGAGATGCTCGAGAAGCGGTACTCGTGGTCGTTCTGGGTCGCGCCGATCGGTAGCGCCGACGCCGTGCCGGACGGCGCCGTACAGGCCACGCAGCGCATCATCACCGGCTGACCAGGGGCGGCATGCTCCGGCTTCCTCCGTTCACGTATCACCGCCCTGCCGGCCTGGATGACGCCCTCGCCATGTTGAGCGCGCATGCCGGCGATGTCATGCCCATCGCCGGCGGCACGGACCTGCTCCCCAACATGAAGCATCGGCTGTTCGAGCCGGGCCACCTGGTCGCCCTGAAACGGGTGCCGGAGCTGCACGGCATCGCCGTGGATGGCGAGGTCCTGCGGATCGGTGCCGCGGAGACGCTGCACGCGGTTTCGGTGGATCCTCTGGTCCGGCGCCACTTCCCTTCGCTGGCCGAAGCCGCGGGCAACGTCGCCGGGCCGCAGCTGCGCAACATGGGCACCATCGGCGGCAACGTGTGCCTCGACACGCGTTGCACGTACTACAACCAGACGCCGTTCTGGCGGCAGGCGCTGGGCTACTGCCTGAAGAAGGACGGCGAGGTCTGCCACGTGACGAAGGTGGGGCGCAAGTGCGTCGCCGCCCACTCCGCCGACACGCCGCCCGTGCTGTGGACCCTGGGCGCTTCCGTCGAGCTGGCCGGACCGGGCGGACGCCGGACGGTGCCGGTTGCCGAGTACTTCGTCGCCGACGGCATATGGAACAGTGTCCGGGAACGCGACGAGCTCGTCGTCGCCCTCCGTATCCCTCTCCCGGGCCCGGGCCTGCGCACGGCGTTCCGGAAGCTTCGCCAGCGCAACGCCATTGACTTCCCGCTCCTCAACGTCGCCGTCGCGGTGGAGATGGAGGACGACGTCGTGGGGGAGATGCGCATGGTCGTGTCCGCCCTCGGGTCCCGGCCCCGGGCCATCACCGGCCTGGCCGACATCGCCGGCGGCCGGCGGCTGAGCGACGACGTCGTGGACACCGCCGCGCAGCGTGCGTTCCAGCAGTGCCATCCGTTGACCAACATCATCGTGGACGCCGACTGGCGCCGGGCCATGGTGGCGGTGGAGGTGCGGCGGGCGCTGCAGGGGCTTGCCTAGGGCTGCTGTTGCGGGGGGCCGGCTGGCCGGAAAGGAGGCTCGTTGGCGGATCTGCGCCTAGCCGTGGTCCGTACCGTGCCGGCTGACGTTGATCAGCCCCACCGCGCCGACGATGATGGCGGCCGCAATTATGGTGCGGGAAGTCACGGTCTCATCGGCGAAGAGCCAGCCCAGGAAGACCGCGATGACGGGATTCACGTACGCGTACGTGGAGACGATGGCCGGCGGCGCCACGCGGAGGAGCCACACGTAGGACGAGTAGGCGACGATGGCTCCGAACAGGATGAGGTAGATCAGCGCGACGACGGAACGCGTGGAGACATCCTGCAGCACCACGTGCCCGGCTTCTCCTGAGAGCAGGCCGGCCGCCAGGAGCACGCTGCCGCCCGCGAGCATCTGCATGCCGACGCCCAGCAGCGGCGACTCCGGGTGAGGCAGGCCGCGGGACAGGAGCGAGCCTGTGGCCCAGGCGAGGGTCCCGACGACGAGGGCGGCCACGCCCATGGCGCTTCCGGGGCCACCCACCACATGGCCCGGCCCGACGAGCAGGGCGAGCCCCGCGAAGCCCACGGCGATGCCCACCCACACCGTGTGTGGCGGCCGTCGGCCGCCCGGCCGCAGCCAGTCCAGCAGGACCATCCAGAGCGGCACCATGGCCACCAGCAGGGCCGTGGCGCCCGAAGCGACGTGCTGTTCGGCCCATGTCACCGCGCCGTTGCCGCCCATGAGCAGCAGCGTGCCCACGATGGCGGCCCCGCGCCACTGTGCACGTGTCGGCCGCGGGGCGCCGCGCCCCCGCGCCACGACGTACAGCAGGACCCCCGCGATGAGGAACCGCGTCCCCGCCATGATGAACGGCGGCAGCGTCTCGATGGCGAACCGGATGGCCAGGTAGGTGGAGCCCCAGATCAGGTAGATGGAACCCAGGGCGAGCCCCTTCCGCCCGAGCCACCCGTCCCTTCCACCCTTCCCACCAGCGGCGTCGCCGACAGCGGAGCCCGTCGGCTGCCCGCCGCCTCCCTGAGCGGACGAAGAGACGGACGGAGAACGAGTGCCGACGGCCTCTTCAGTCCCGGTCGCCAGCAGTGTTTGTGATGCAGCCGCGGGCGCGGTGTCGCGCGCACCGCGCGCCGCACCCGCACCCGAATCCCCCTTCGCCCCTTCGCCCCGTCTCCCCGTCAATGTTCGCGCTCCTCGCGTGTTGCTGATGCCCGTGCGCGGGCCGCCGCCCTGGCCGGGCCCTGGCCAGCGCCTGTCCGCGCTCCGGCCCTACAGGACTTCGAGCACCTGCTCGACGTGCTGCTCCGGTTTCACGCGGCGGAAGATCCTGGCGATCCTGCCGTCCTCGCCGATGACGAAGGTGTCGCGCTGGTTGCCCCAGTACTTTCGTCCGTACAGCGTCTTCTCTTTCCAGACGCCGTACGCTTCTGCAACGGTGTGGTCGGTGTCGGCCAGGAGCCGGAACGGCAGCTCGTACTTGTCCCGGAACTTGACGTGGGACTGGACGGAATCGGGGCTCACGCCGAGCACGACGGCGTCCCGCTCACCGAACGCGGAGTAGTCGTCGCGCAGGCCGCAGGCCTGCTTCGTGCAGCCTGGCGTGTCGTCCTTGGGATAGAAGTAGAGAACGACCTTGCGGCCTTTGAGGTCGGACAGCCGGACGTTGGAGCCGTCGTCCGCGGCAAGCGTGAAGTCGGGGGCCAGGTCGCCTTCGTTCAGCATTCGGGAACCTCCGGGGTCTGTGTCGAGTTCGAGTTCGAATCCGCGATTCGGAATTCGATCGTGTACGCGTGTTCCGTGGCAAGGACCCGGCCACGCGGGGGATGCCGGCTTCGATCCGATCGGCCCGGCCGCCTGGCCCGGCCGCGGAACGAGTACCCGGCTCCGGGCCAGGGGTTCATGATCGACGATCGGTGATCGGCGGCATTCGGATGAGACGAACATTGGAGGGGCAAATTGAGCCGTGTGGTGCTGGTGGATGCCGACGATCGACCGGTCGGCGTGGAGGAGAAGTGGAACGCTCATCTGCTGGGGCGGTTGCATCGCGCGTTTTCGGTGGTGGTGATGCGGGACGACGGCTCGCTGTTGCTACAGCGCCGCGCCGGGTCCAAGTACCACTCGGGCGGGTTGTGGTCCAACACGGCGTGCGGCCACCCGGCGCCGGATGAGGACGTGGCCGAGGCGGCGAGGCGACGGTTGGGGGAGGAGATGGGCATCGATTGCCCGCTGGAGCCGGTGTCCACGTTCGTGTACCGGGGCGATGTCGGCGGAGGTCTGGCGGAGCACGAGTTGGATCATCTGTTCCTGGGCCGGACCGGCGATGATCCGGTCCCGCGGCCGGACGCGGCGGAGGTGGCGGACTGGCGCTGGATCGCCCCCGACGTCCTGGCGCGCGAGCTGGCGCGCCAGCCGGACCGGTTCACCATCTGGCTGAAGCCCGTGCTGCGGGAGCTGGCGCGGGCGGGCCTGGTGGACGTGCCGACGTTGGCGCCGGAGGCGAAGGTCGCCTGAGCCGGGCCGTGTGAAGCCGGCGCACGGGCTTCGTCGCTTTCGTGGGCCGGCGCCGCTCCGTACCTTGCCGAACGGTGCATACGCGGTCCCGGACGTGGCGGATCGAGCACGGCCGCCGACCCGCGATTTCAGCCCCGGTGGAGGACCCCATGGCAGCGGGCGATGCCCTGTTGATCGTTGACGTGCAGCGTGACTTCACGCCCGGCGGCGCCCTGCCCGCACCGGATGGCGACCGGATCGTTCCGGTTCTCAACGAGTACGCCCGACGCTTCGCCGCACGCGGTCTGCCCGTGTTCGCGTCCCGGGACTGGCACCCGCCGCAGACGGCCCACTTCCTCGCCTTCGGCGGGCCGTGGCCTCCGCACTGCGTCCAGAACACCGAAGGGGCCGCGTTCCACCCGGACCTGGCGCTGCCCGACGGGGCGCACGTCGTGTCCAAGGGCATGGATCCCGTCGACCACGGCTACTCCGCGTTCGAGGCGGTCCTCGACGACGGCCGCTCCCTCGACCGGGCCCTGGCGGATCTGGCCGTGCGTCGCCTGTTCGTGGGCGGCATCGCCACCGACTACTGCGTGCGCGCCTCCGTGCTGGACGCCGCCATCCACGGGTACGTTCCCGTTCTGCTGCTGGACGCCATCAAGGGCATCGACGTGGAGCCCGGCGATGTCGACCGGGCCCTGGACGAGATGGCGCGCGCCGGCGCTCGTACCATCACGCTGGCGTCGCTGGACGAGGAGCTGGGCGCCTGAGCCTGGCCGATCTCCCGGCCGGTGCGGAGCAACGCGGGCCGGGCCGGGTACACCTGACGCACGATCAACGGCCGTTGAGCGACGGTCGTCGATCCGACGCCGCCGAAACCCGGCAGGCCACGACGAGCCCGGCCGGGCCACGACTCCGGCCGGGCGACGAAGACGATTACGAAGACGACGAAGAAGACGATGCCTTCAGCCATTACCAGACGCTCAACCCCCACCGTCACCATCGGCCACATCGAAGTCGGCTCCGGCCACCCCGTCGTGGTGCAGTCCATGACCAACACGGACACGGCGGACGCGGCGGGGACGGCGCGGCAGGTGGCGCAGCTGGCACAGGCGGGCAGCGAGCTGGTGCGGGTGACGGTGAACAACGACGAGGCGGCGGCGGCGGTGCCGGAGATCGTCCAGCGGCTGGCGGACGCGGGCATCGAGGTGCCGGTCATCGGTGACTTCCACTACAACGGGCACCTGCTGCTGACGAAGTACCCGGCCATGGCGGAGGCGCTGGCGAAGTACCGGATCAACCCGGGCAACGTGGGAGCGAAGCGCCGGGACGAGAACTTCGTGACCATCATCGAACGGGCGCTGGAGCATGGGAAGCCGGTGCGCATCGGCGTGAACTGGGGCTCGCTGGACCAGCGGCTGCTGACGGAGCTGATGGACGCCAACGCGGCAAAGGCGCGGCCGGACGACGCCCGGTCGGTCATGATCGAGGCGATGATCCAGAGCGCGCTGCGCTCGGCGGATCTGGCGGAGGAGACCGGCCTGGGCCACGACCGGATCATCCTGAGCGCCAAGGTGAGCGGCGTGCAGGACCTGGTGGAGGTGTACCGCAACCTGGCGTCGCGCTGCGACTACCCGCTGCACCTGGGGCTGACGGAAGCGGGCATGGGCACCAAAGGTGTCGTTGCCACGACGGCCGGGCTGGCCATCCTGCTCCAGGAGGGCATCGGCGACACCATCCGCGTCTCGCTGACCCCCCGGCCCGGCGGCGACCGGGCGGAAGAGGTCCGCGTCGCGCAGCAGGTGCTCCAGTCCATGGGCCTGCGCAGCTTCATGCCGCAGGTGACGTCGTGCCCGGGCTGCGGCCGTACCACCAGCACGTTCTTCCAGGAGATGGCGGAGCAGATCTCTGCGTACACGCAGGAGAAGATGCCCGAGTGGCGGCAGAAATACGCCGGCGTGGAAGACCTGCGCCTGGCGGTGATGGGCTGCGTCGTGAACGGGCCGGGCGAGTCGAAGCACGCTGACATCGGCATCTCGCTGCCTGGCACGTTCGAGGAGCCCAAGGCGCCCGTCTACGTGGACGGTGAGCTGTACACCACCCTTCGCGGCGATGGCATCGTGGCGGAGTTCCTCCAGATCCTGGACGAGTACGTGGAGCGGCGGTACGCCGCCGCGCTCCCGGCCTCACCGCCCCGGTAGGGGAAGCCCGACCCCCCTTCCGCCGCCCCGACGGGGAGACCCGCCCCCGCCCACCGCCGCCCCACCAGGGAGACGGGGCGACGGGGAGAGCCTGCCCGACCCGCCCTTCCTCCGCCCCGACGGGGAGACCCCTGCCCCGCCCGCCGCCGCCCCACCAGAGAGACGGGGCGACGGGGGGCTGGATAGGGCGAGGTGGTCGTCGGCCGGCCCTGCCCGGGGCGGATCACGAGCCTGCCCCTCGCGGCGCGCCCCCTGTCTCCCAGTCTCCCCGTCTCCCAGTCTCCCAGTCTCCTCCGTCTCCTCCGTCTCCTCCGTCTCCCCGTCCCTTCAACGCCAGCCTTGCCCACGGGACTCGGCGCGGGAAAGATTGTGGCACCCTCCAGACTGGAGCCGACCATGGAACGCCGCCATTTCCTGCGTGCCGGCCTTGCCACTGCGGCCCTCGCCACGCTGCCGCGCCGCGGCTTCGCCGCTGACCCGCTGGCCGGGCTGTTCAACGTACGAGCCGAAGATGGACCGCTGCGCCTCAACTCCAACGAGAACCCGCTGGGCATCGCGCCGTCGGCCCGGGCGGCCATCGTGGACAAGCTGGTGGACGCGAACCGGTACCCGGGCCGGGAGAAGCGGGCGCTGGTGAGCCGCATCGCCGCCATGCACGGCGTGGAGCCTGCGAACATCGTCATGGGCAACGGGTCCGCGGAGGTGCTCCAGATGGTGGTGCAGATGCTGGCCGCGCCGGGCACCACCGTGGTCATTCCGGACCCCACCTTCGAGCAGGTGGAAGGCTACGCCATGCCGTACCGGAAGGACGTACGTCTGGTGAAGATGCCGCTGGCCCGGGACTACTCCCACGACCTGGACCGCATGTCGGCGGCCGCGGGCAAGGGGCGTGGCGCGGTGCTGGTCTACGTGTGCAACCCCAACAACCCGACGGGCTCCATCACGCCCACGGCGGCGGTGGATGCGTGGATCGCGTCGGCACCGGACAACGTCTGGTTCCTGGTCGACGAGGCGTATATCCACTACGTGGATGCGCCGGGTTACGAATCGGCGCTCAAGTGGATCGGGAAGAAGCCCAACGTCATCGTGGCGCGCACGTTCTCCAAGATCTACGGCATGGCGGGCATGCGGCTGGGCTACGGTGTCGCCCACGCCGACACCATCGAGAAGCTCAACGCCTTTGCCGCCGACTCCAACACCAACATCCTGGCGCTGGCCGCGGCCGACGCCAGCCTGGACGACCAGGCCTATCTGCGCCAGGCCCGCCAGGCCAACGACGAGGGCCGGCGCATCCTGTGTGGCGCCCTGGACGAGATGGGGATCCCCTACATCCCCAGCCAGGCCAACTTCGTGATGTACCAGGTGGGCGACACCAACGCGTTCCAGAAACGGATGCGTGAGCGGGACATCTGGGTGGGGCGCCCGTTCCCGCCCATGCTGGAGTACAACCGCACGTCCATCGGCACGCCCGAGCAGATGCACCGGTTCGTGGAGGTGCTGGAGGACTTCCGGACGCGCAGCTGGGTCTGACGGAAGGGAGCACGCCATGCTGCTGGCCGTACCGTCGCCTCCTGCTTCGAGACTGGAGCCCGCGGCGCTCCGCCGCTGCCTGTATTGCCGGAAGCCGTTCCCCTTCGCGGGGCGGTTCCCGCGCTTCGCCCACGGCCGGCGGGTGGCGTACGACCCGGAGCGGGGACGGTTGTGGGCCATCTGCGACGCGTGCCGGCGCTGGACCCTGTGGCCGCTGCCCGACCGGGGCGAGACGCTGGAGGCGCTGGAACGGCTGGTGCGCGACCGGGGCCACGCGGTGGCGCGCACGGCCAACGTGACGCTGGTGGAAACGGACGATCTGCTGATCCTGCGCGTCGGCGACGCCGGCCTGTCCGAGCAGGCGTGGTGGCGCTACGGCCGCGAGCTGCGTCGCCGCCGCACGGCCTTCGGCAGCGGCTACACCCGCGTCAGCGCGTACCTGTACGGCGCGGTGGCCGCCGTCGGCGACCGGGTGGGATTCACAGAGCTGGACGCGCCCATCGCCTGGAACCACATGCCGGTGGCCGACGTGCTGCGCTGGCGCCATTTCGGCTGGGCCGCGTGGGTGGGCCGTACCCGGTGTGCGAACTGCAACAGCGTGCTCCGCGCCATCCGCTTCGACCTCTCCTGGTGGCTGTACCCGCTGCCGTCCGACCCGGACGGCAGCCTGGTGCTGGGCGTGCCGTGCTCCCGCTGCGACCCCTGGACGCCGGACAAGGGCTATCGCCTGCGGGGCCCCGATGCGGAGTACGTGCTGCGGCGCGCTCTGGCGTATCAGCACATCACCGGCGCATCGGATCGGCGGCTGGCCGTGGCCGCCCACGTCATCGAGCGGGCGGGCTCGTCCGATGCCTTCGTGCGGGACGTGGGCGTGCACGGCGTGTCCCTGCGTCGGCTGGGCCCCACCCGGACCGTGGCGCTGGAGATCGCGCTCAACGACACGGTGGAACGCCGGATGCTGGAGATGGAGGTGAAGGGCCTCGAGGCGGAGTGGCGTCGCGAGGAACGGCTGGCGGCCATCATCGACCGGGAGCTCGAGCCGCCCGACGAAACGGAAGCGATCACGAGAACGGGGCGTTGATCGATGTTCCCTATGGCGAGTCTGTTCATGTTGTTGCTGCTGGGCGCGTTGTTGGTGCTGATCGTCGGCATCCGCCGGCCCTCCGGGCACCTGCCGCCAGGCATGGTGGACGAGCTGCGGCGGTTGCGGGAAACGGTGGAAGACCTGACGGAACGGGTCGCCCGCGTAGAGGACGAGCGGGACTTCGATCGCAAGCTGCTGGAATCCATCGCGAAGCGTGAGCTGCCGCCCGGCGAGGACGAGGAACAGCCGTGAGCCGGAGCGGCCCGGCGGAACGGCCCGTCGCACGGGTCACGCGGGGGCGGGACGAAGCGCGCGGGCCCCGGTCTGCCGCGGAGTGCGCCGGTGTGTCCCGGGCCCGTTGCGCCGGCCCTGGCGCTATCGCGCGGGCCGATAGATGCCCCGGAAGATGGGCCGCCAGGTGGCGCCGCCGTCCGACGAGACGAGCCAGACCTGCTCCACGGACCCGTCGTCCTGCGGCGTCCAGCGGATGCGGTCCCGCACGGCGCCCCCGGCCGTCTGGCGCGGCGCCGTCCCGTCCAGCACCATGGCCCCATCGTGGAAGGTGCCCACCAGCCGCAGGATCAGCCCGCCGCCGCCCACCCACACCTGGTTCCACTTGCCGGTCTTCGGCTCGTAGAAGTTGATGCTGGTCCCCGGCGGGCCGTCTGCCGCCTGCCACCGCTCCAGCACGGCGCAGCCGCCCGAGATGCGGCTCACGTGGCTGCTGCCCACCGCTTTGCCCTGCGCGTTGGACACGGTCCAGCGCCCGACCCAGAAGTCGAACTGGCGGTGCTCCGGCGCGGCGCATGGCTTCGCCGCCTGCTGCGGTTCCTGGGCCGGCTGCGCCTGCTGTGCCGCGGCGGGTGCCGTCGCCAGGACGCCGGCCAGCGTCGCGAACAGCAGGCCGGCCAACGGCGGCCGCATGCCAGCGAGTTGTGCGCGCACACGCATCCGCAGCCATCGTCTCATGCCGTTCTCCAGGTTTGAGAGAAAGGCGAACGCGGGACGGGGAGGAACCGCGCCGCCGACCAGGCAACGCGGCGGAATGCGGCGTCGTGACAAGGCCCTGCCGACACGCCCAGGCGAGCCACGTCTCCGTCGGCCGGTGCTCCCCTGTCACCCCGTCGCCCTGGTGGTGTGGCGGTGAGGGGGCAGGGGTCTCCCCTCGGGGTGGTAGGGATGACGCGGGGTCCGTCACACCAACGATGCCACCGCCTTGCCCACGTCCTCCGTCCTCGCCTTCCCGCCCAGGTCGGGCGTGTGCAGAGCCGGCTGCTTCAGGACGGCGGCAATGGCGTCTTCGATGGCGGCGGCCGCGTCGTCGTGGCCCAGGTGGCGGAGCATGAGAGCGCCGGACCAGATCTGGCCGATGGGGTTGGCGATGCCCTGGCCGGCGATGTCGGGTGCGGAGCCGTGAACGGGCTCGAACATGCCCGGGTTGTTGCCGTCGGGGTCGATGTTGGCGGACGGGGCCAGGGCGAGGCTGCCGGCGAGGGCGGGAGCCAGGTCGGACAGGATGTCACCGAACAGGTTGCTGCCGACGAGCACGTCGAAGCGATCGGGGGCGCGCACGAGCTGCGCGGCCAGGGCGTCGATGTGATAGCGGTCGGCGCGGACGTCGGGGTGCTCGGCCGCCAGGGCTTCGAAGCGCTCGTCCCAGAACGGCATGGTGTGGATGATGCCGTTGGACTTGGTGGCGGCGGTCAGGTGCCGGTCCGGCCGGGAAGCGGCCAGCTGGAAGGCGTAGCGCAGCACGCGGTCGACGCCGGAGCGCGTGAACACGCTGGTCTGGAGCACCATCTCGCGGTCGGTGCCGACGAAGGCGCGGCCGCCGAGCTCGGAGTACTCGCCTTCGCTGTTCTCCCGCACCACGACCAGGTCGATGTCGCCGGGGCCGCGTCCGGCCAAAGGCGACGCGACGCCTTCGAACAGCCGGACGGGCCGCAGGTTGATGGCCTGGTGGAAACCGCGGCGGATCGGCAGCAGCAGCCCCCACAACGACACATGGTCGGGGACGCCGGGCGCGCCCACGGCGCCCAGGAAGACGGCATCGAAGGCCCTGAGCTGGTCGAGGCCGTCCCTGGGCATCATTTGGCCGGTCTCGCGGAAGTACTCACAGCTCCACGGGAAGTGCTCCCAGGCGAAGCGGATGCCGTGGCGGCCGCCGGCCGCCTCCATCACCCGTATGCCTTCGTCCACCACCTCCCCGCCTATGCCATCACCCGGAATCACTGCGATCCGGTGGGTCGTGTCGCTCATGGGTCGGACGCCTCCGGCGTGAAAACGGTCTGGGGCAGGAATACACGGACGGCGGTTCCGGCGCCAGGTTCGCTGTCCAGCTCGATGAATCCGCCGTTCTGCCGCACGATGCCGTAGACGGTGCTCAGGCCGAGCCCCGTGCCCCGGCCGCGGGGCTTGGTGCTGAAGAACGGCTCGAACGCCTGCACGCGCGTCATCGGGTCCATGCCCACGCCCGTGTCGGCGACCGTGAGGGTGATCCAGCGGCCCTCATCGTCACTCGCTTCGGCCGGCGCGCCTTCCCTGCTCAGGTTGATGCGCAGGATGCCGCCGCCGGGCATGGCGTCCCGGGCGTTGACGGCGAGGTTCACGACGACCTGCTCGAACTGGCCGGGGTCGAGGCGCACGGCCCCCAGGTCGGGCTCGATGTGCATCTTCAACTGCACATGCTCACCCAGCACCCGGCCCAGCATGCCATCGAGGCGGGCCAGCAGCGGACCCGGGTCCACGATCTCCGGCCGCATGACCTGCCGGCGGCTGAAGGCCAGCAGCTTCTGCGTGACGGCGGCCGACGTCTCCGCCGCCCGGTCGATCTCCGCGACGTCTTCCCGCACGCGGGCGTCCTGCACGTGGTCCAGCACCAGCGCCGCGTACCCGCGGATCGCCGTCAGGGCATTGTTGAAGTCGTGGGCCACGCCGGCCGCCAGCCGCCCCACCGCGTCCATCTTCTGCGCGTGCCGCAGCTGCTCCTCCAGCGTGCGCCACTCCGTCACGTCCTCGACGATGCCTTCGACGACGGTCCCGTCGGCCTCTTCCACCACGCGCACGCTGTGCCGCACCGGCAGGACCGACCCGTCCGCCCGCTGCCAGGACTCCTCCGCGCCCGTCACCATCTGCCCGTTCAACGCCTGCAGGAACGCCGGGGACAGAGGGGCGTCCGGCACCGGGTCGCCGCCGCCGACCCGGAGACCGTCCACCGACCCCGCGCCCAGCATGGCCAGCAGCGTCCCGTTCCCGTCCAGGAGCGTGCCGTCCGTTCGGGCCCGGTAGATGCCGATGGGCGCCTGCTCGAACAGCATCCGGTACCGGCGCTCGCTCTGCCGCAGCGCTTCTTCCCGCGCGGCGGCCCGGAGCCGCGTCTTCAGCAGCAGGTCGCTCAACACGCTGACCAGGGCCCCCATGAGCGCGAACACCACCAGGCGTAGGGCGTCCACGTCCCGCATGACGAACAGCGAGCCCCGCGGCTGGAAGAGCACCAGGTCCGCGCCCGCGATGGACAGCGCCGTGGCCAGCAGGCCCGGGCCGCGCCCGCCCACCAGCGAGCTGGCCAGCACGGCCGCCAGAGGCAAGAAGAACTGCATCTGCGCGACGAAGCTGCCGAACACGCGGCTGAGCACCGTAGCGGCGATCGACGCGCCGACGGCCACGATGTAGCCGAGCAGACGACGCCGTGCCGCGGGCGCGAGCTCCGCGCCGGCCGTTACCTGGACAGCGGTATTCCCGGACATTCCCAGCTCATGCGCGACGAACCATCCTCCCCCCGAGGATGAAGTTTCGGCGAGCGGCCCCGGCGCTTGAACGCTCAGGAAGGCGTGCACGGGTGGCAAAGCGCACGCCGGGACCTGTCCACGGCTACGCCCGCGCGCGCGGGAAGTCAATGACCACGGCCCGCGGGGGAACCCCCGGGCGCCGACGGGGGTTGCAGAACCATCATGTCGTCCTACCATCGCCCGTCCCCGAAACCCGACCAGCGGCCTCCGCTGCGCGAGCGGCTCAAGGCCCTGCGCCTGCTGCCGCCGTTCCTGAAGCTTGTCTGGGACACGAAGCCGTCGGCAGTGGCGGGCATCCTGGCGCTGCGCATCGCCCAGTCGTTCGGACCGGTGGCCATGCTGTGGGTGGGCAAGCTGATCATCGACGGCGTCGTGGCCAGCATCGGCCATCCGCCCTACGACTGGCGCCGGCTGTTCCTGCTGGTGGGCCTGGAGCTGGGCATCGCCCTCCTCACCGACGCCATGCAGCGGGCGTCGGCGCTGCTGGAGAGCCTGCTGGGCGACCTGTTCTCCAACCGCATGAGCGTGCGGCTCATGGAGCACGCCGCCACGCTGGACCTGGAGCATTTCGAGGACCCGGACTTCTACGACCACCTGGAGCGGGCCCGGCGCCAGACGGTGGGCCGGCTGGCCCTCATCTCCATGCTGCTGTCCATGGGCCAGAACACCCTGACCCTGGCGTCCCTGATGGCCGCCCTGCTCGCGTTCAATCCCTGGCTGCTCCTGCTGCTGGCCCTGGCCGTGCTGCCCAGCTTCCTGGGCGAGACCCACTTCGCCGGACTGTCGTACTCGCTGCTGTTCCGCTGGACGCCCGAGCGCCGGCAGCTGGACTACCTGCGCTACGTGGCCTCCAGCGACGCCACGGCCAAGGAAGTGAAGCTGTTCGATCTGTCGGACCACTTCATCCGCCGCTACGCCGAGCTGGCCGACGACTACTACCGCGCCAACCGGGACCTGGCCCTGCGGCGGGCGGGCGTGGGCGCCGCGCTGGTCGCCGTGAGCACCGTCGTGTACTACGGCGCCTACGGCTACATCATCTGGCAGACCGTGACGGGCCTCATCACCGTCGGCTCCCTCACGTTCCTGGCGGGGTCGTTCCAGCGCAGCCGCACCCTGATCCAGAGCATCCTGCTGCGCTCCGCCGACGTCTTCGAGCAGAGCCTGTTCATCCGGGACCTGTTCACGTTCCTGGACATGAAGCCGCGGGTGTCGTCCTCCCCGGACGCCCGGCCGGTGCCGGAGCCCATCCGGGACGGGTTCGTATTCGACGACGTCGGCTTCGCCTACCCCGGCACGGACCGCTGGGCCCTGCGCCACGTCTCGTTCACCTTGCGCCCCGGCGAGCGCCTGGCGCTGGTGGGCGAGAACGGCGCCGGCAAGACCACGCTGGTCAAGCTGCTGGCCCGGCTCTACGACCCCAGCGAGGGCCGCATCACCCTGGACGGCGTGGACCTCAAGGAGTACAGCGTCGATGCCCTGCGCCACGCCATCGGCGTCATCTTCCAGGACTTCGTGCGCTACGACATGGTGGCCCGGGAGAACATCGCCGTGGGCCGCATCGACGCCGTGCACGACGACGACCGCGTCATGACCGCCGCCCGCAAGGCCCTCGCCGACGACGTCGTGTCGAAGCTGGAGCGCGGCTACGACCACATGCTGGGCCGCCGCTTCGACGGCGGCGCCAACCTGTCCGGCGGCGAGTGGCAGAAGATCGCCCTGGCCCGCGCCTACATGCGCGACGC
>CAZUFP010000057.1:0-26046 GCA_964619835.1 uncultured Gemmatimonadaceae bacterium
GCCGCCCGGGGCGGCGGCTACGACGACGACCAGATCTCCGCCATCGTGGAGGAGCTGCGGGAGATGGAGGCCAAGGATCACACCCGCTGATCCCGCCGCTGGTTGACGCCTCACGCCATCCACGATCGCGCCAGGGATCCCGGCGTTTTCAAGGAAGGCAGGGTGCATCCATCACGGTGCCACCCTCGCTCCGGGCGGCGTCAGCGGCGATCGCTCCTCCGGCGCCGGCCGGGGCAGGATGTGCTCCAGCACCTTCGCCGAATTGAGAACACCGGGCACCCCGGCGCCCGGGTGGGTGCCGGCGCCAACGAAGTAGAGCCCGTCCACGTCTTCGGACCGGTTGTGGTAGCGGAACCACGCCGATTGCGTGAGGATCGGCTCCGGGCCGAAAGCCGCGCCGTCGGTGGAACGCAGGTCCTGCTCGAAATAGTCGGGGGTGATGTGGAAGCGCGTGGCCAGGGCGTCGCCGAGCCCCGGCAGCAGGCGCGACTCCAGGTGCTCCAGGATCCGGCGGAAGTACGGCTCCCCTTCCCGGCTCCAGTCCATGCCGCTCCGCTTGTTGGGCACCGGCGAAAGGACGTAGAACGCCTCGTGCCCCGGCGGGGCCATGGACGGGTCGGTGCGCGTCGGCGCGTGCAGATAGAGGGAGAAATCGTCGGCCAGGCGGCGATGCCGGAAGATGTCGTCCAGCAGGCCGCGGTAGCGCGGGCCCAGCACGATGGTGTGGTGGGCCAGCTCGGGCCATTGCCTCGACGCGCCGAAGTAGCCCACGAACAGGCTCATGGACTGCCGCTTCCGACCCACCACAGGGTCCGTCATCCGGCGGCGGTGAGCCCGCGGCACCATGTGCGTGTATACGTGCGACGGGTCCCCGTTGCTCACCACCACGTCCGCCAGCAGGACCTGCCGGTCCGCCGTACGTACCCCGACCGCGCGGCCGTCCAGCACCAGGATCTCTTCCGCCGCCACACCCATCCGCACCTCGACTCCGTGCTCTTCCAGCAGACGGACCAGACCCGCCACGATGGACGCCGTGCCGCCCTTCGCGAAGTGGACGCCCCAGCGCCGCTCCAGCCAGTGGATCAGCAGGTAGATCCCGCTGGTGCGGTACGGGTGGCCGCCCACCAACAGCGGCTCGAACGTGAAGGCCTGGCGCAGCCGCTCGTCCCGGATGTAGCGCGCCACCAGCCCGTGCACCGAACGGTGGCCGCCCAGGCGCAGGATGTCCGGCACCACCCGCGCCATGTCGCGAAACCGGTCGAACGGACGGTCCGCCAGACCCAGGTAGCCCACATCGAAGATCCGCTTCGCGTGCGCCGCCAGACGTCGGTACCCGTCCACGTCACGGGGCTCGAACGCCTCGATCTGCGCCAGTAGACGCTCCTCGTCCCCCACATAGTCGAAGACATCCCCGTCGTGGAACAGGATCCGGTAGAACGGGTCTACCGGGACCAGTTCGAAATAGTCCCGGCTGTCCCGGCCCAGCAGGGCGAACAGCTCGTGCAGCAGGTACGGCGCCGTGATCACCGTGGGACCCGCATCGAACGTGTAGCCGTCACGACGGAACACCCGCGCCCGGCCCCCGGGGTCCGGCAACGCCTCCAGCACCGTCACCCCGTAGCCCATGGCACGCAGCCGCACCGCCGCCGCCAGACCCCCGAAGCCAGACCCGATCACCACCGCCTTCGCCATGTCACGCCTCCACGCCGGCGACCGACCCGCCGGCCAGCACGTTCAACCTGTTCCGCAGCGATCCCAGGTCCCGCAGCCGCATCGCTCCCAGGTCCCCCAGCAGGCCGGCGTGCAGCGCCGACGCACGCCCCCCAACCAGTAGCTTCACGTCCTCGCCCAGACCCGCCGCCAACACCGCCAGTTCCCCCGCCAGAACCTCCGCTCCCTCGTCCTGCACCAGGCTCAGAGCCACCACCCGCGCAGCATACGACTCCGCCGCCACCACCACGTCCGACGCCGGCAGATCCGCTCCCAGGTACAGCACCGACCAGCCAGCCAGCCCCGCCACCACCGCAACCATCATGGCCCCGAACTCGTGCCGCTCCCCCGACGGCGTCGCCACGACCATGCGCGGGGCGCCCTCTACGCTCTCCGAAGCCTCCAGCAGCCAGGTCAGCACCCTCCGCACCGCCACCGACGCCGTATGCTCGTGCGCAGGCGTGATCTCCTCCCCCTCCCACGACTCGCCCAGACCATGGAGGAACGGCACCAGAACACCCTCCAGGAACTCCATTGGCCCCAACGCCAGAAGCGCCCGGCGCAGCGCAGCCTCCACTCCCTTCGCGTCCAGCCCCGGCACCCCGCGACGCGCAGCCTCCACATGCGCCGCGCAACGCGCCGCGCGTGACGACGACGCCTCGGCCTCCTCCACCCCCTGGCGCCGGTCGATGAGCTGCTCCAGCGCCTCGTCCCCCAGCTCCGCCAGCTGGCTGATCCGTCCGCCCAGATCCACCGCTCGCTTCAACAACGACAGCCGCCGCACCTGCGCATCCGTGTATAACCGGTGCCCCCCCTCCGTCCGCTCCGGTTCCACCACGCTGTAGCGCCGCTCCCACACCCGCAGCACGTCCGCTGTCAGCCCTGTCACCCGTACAACCGCCCCGATGGGATGTCGCGCTATGTGTCCGTGCACCGTTGCACCCTTGTCGACCTGATGTCTAGTTACTTACAACTTAAACCTGGACACGAATCTTGACAAGAGGGCAGGGGTGCCATTAGCATCTGGGCCCCTATCGGAACAGATACCGTTTGGGGTCGTGGAGAACTGGGCAGAACCGGACGCACCTGGACACGGGCACAGGCGAACAGGTTTGGCATGGGTAAACTGGACAAAAATCCGACGGCTTGGGGCGGCCCCCTGGAGCGGGGGCTGCTGGCGCTGGTGTTCGGCTTCGTGGTGGTGAGCCTGGCCGGGTATGCCACGTTCGGCCGGCATCCGTCGCTTGTGGCGGGGTTGCCGGGGGCGGCGGAGTTCTACGGGGTGGCCTTCCACTTCTTCCCCCGGGGTCAGGCTCTGGTGGCGTTCGGCGCGCTGGCGCTGCTGCTGGTGTACCGGGCGGGGTGGCGGTGGCTGGGTGCGTTCGTGACGGTGTACGGGGTGAGCCTGGGTGCGGAGCTGCTGGGCACGTCCACGGGCTTCCCGTTCGGCGCGTACGCGTACGGCGACGCCCTGGGGGTGAAGTGGCTGGGTCTGGTCCCGGCGCTGATCCCGCTGAGCTGGTTCTACATGGCCCTGCCGTCGTGGCTGTTGGCGCGGCGTCTCCTGGAGGGGCGGGGCAGCGGGGTGCTGAAGGGGCTGCTGGGGGCGCTGTTGCTGGCGATGTGGGATCTGAGTCTGGACCCGGCCATGAGCCACGCGACGGCGTACTGGAGCTGGTCGGAGGCGGGCTCTTTCTACGGCATGCCGTGGGTGAACCTGGTGGGGTGGTACGTGACGGCGGCGGCGCTCATGGCCGTGCTATCGTGGCGAGTGTTGGGGGTCGAGGCATGGGCCCGGCGTCTGCCCCTGCGTTGGGTGGCGGCGTTCTACGCGGCGAACGTCCTGCTGAGCTGGGGGATGGTGGTGGCAGCGGGCCTGGTGTGGGCGGCCTTGCTGACGCCTCTGGCGTACGGTCTCCTGCTGGCGGCGCTGCGGCCGTGGGACGTGGACGTGGTGTCCATCGAAGTGGCCCGGACGGCGCTGGCGGGCCGTCCTGGCCGGGAGGCGCGGGACCGATGACGGCCGGTTCAGGGGGATCGTTGGCCGCCGTGTCCGGGGCATCGGTGGCGGAGCTGCGGTCCACGGTGGCCGCGGGTCTGGGGCACGCGCGCACGCTGCTTGGCGCCGGGGACGTGGTCGAGTGGCGTGGCGCGGGTCGTCTGGTCCGGCCGACGCTTGCGTACGAGGCGGCGCGGCGCCTGCGGCTGCCGGTGGATGACCGGTTCTGGCTGGCGGCGCTGGCGGTGCAGCTGGTGCACGATGCGTCGCTGATCCACGACGACGTGGTGGACGGGGCGAGGCAGCGTCGTGGGGAGGCGACGTACGTGGCCCGGCACGGCACGGCGGCGGCGTTGCTGTACGGCGACCGTCTGCTCACGGCAGCGTACGGTGCGGCGGCGGCCGCAGGCAGCATGGCGTTCATGCGTCTGTTCGCCAGCTCCGTGGATGCCATGGTGGCAGCGGAGCGTGATCACACGAAGGCGTTGGGCCGGCGGCTGGAGCGAAGCGAGTACGAGACGGTGGTGGCGGGAAAGACGGGTCGTCTGCTCGGCGTGGCGCTGGCGGCGTCGGCGTCGATGGAGGGAGACGACCGGGCCTCGGCTCTTGCGGGGCTCGGACTGAAGGCGGGGCTCGCGTACCAGATGCTGGACGACCTGCTGGACTACAGTCCGTCGTCGCGTACGGGGAAGGCGGCCTACGCGGACTACAGCGAGCGTCGCTGGACGTGGGTGCTGGACCATCTGCCGGGGGCGCGCCTGGGTGGGGATGCACGGGTGGTGGGGGAGGCGCTGTTCCGTCCGGCGGGCGGTGGTCCGAGCCCGGCGCGGCGGGCGCTGGAGGAGTGGCGCGGCGTGCTGGAGGACGCCCGGGCGCGTGCGGTGGAGCTGCTGGGCGAAGCGTCGGTGCTGGTGGGGCTGCTGGACGGGTGGTGGCGTGAGGGCGAGTCCGCGGTGGGAATAGAGGAGGGTAAGGGGGGAGCGCGGCTTGTCACGGCACCGGCGCCCGTCCCGGCGGCCGGCGGCCTGCATTCGGCGGTGGGCGACGACTGGCGGCGTCGCATGGAGCGGCACAGCCGGTCCTTCAGCTTCGCCTCCTGGTTCGCGCCCGCTGCCGAGCGCCGGCGTATCCAGGGCGTGTATGCCTTCTGCCGCATCACCGATGACCTGGTGGACGAGGCGGACGGCGCGTCCCGGGCGTCCCTGGACGGCGCGTTGGGGGAATGGCTGGCCTTGTCCCACGCGGCCTATCGCGGCCAACCCACGGGAATCGGTTTGCTGGATGAGGTCATGGGCGACATGTCCGCGGCCGGCGTGCCGGTGCGGTACGTGGACGAGCTTGTGGAGGGAATGCGCATGGACCTGGAGGACCGGGGCTACCGGGACCTGGCTGAGCTGCAGGTCTACACCTACCGGGTGGCGTCGGTTGTGGGGCTGTGGCTGACGGAGCTTTTCGGCGTACACGACGCGTGGGCCCTGGGTCGGGCGGAAGCGCTGGGCCACGCCATGCAGCTCACCAACATCCTGCGCGACGTGGGCGAGGACCTGGAGCGGGGTCGTGTGTATCTGCCGGACAACATGCTGGCCGCTCACGGCCTGGGCCGGGAAGAGCTCCACGCCATGCGCCAGGGCAGGTCCCGCATCGGTCCGGCCTACCGCGGGCTCATGGAGGAGCTCATGGCGGTGGCAGATCGGGACTACGCACTGGCGTTCCAGGCCATTCCGGCCCTGCCGCGGTTCTTTCAGCCGCCGGTGGCCGTGGCCGCCCGTGTGTACCAGGGGATCCATCGGGAGATGCGGGCCAACGGGTACGACAATCTGACGCGCCGCGCCTACACGCGGCCGCTGCGGAAAGCACACCTGGCCGTGCGTGCCCTCCTGGAGCTCCGCCGGGAGCGGCGCCGATGGCGGGAAGCGCACCACCCCACGCCCACGCTGCCCCGGCCGGTCCTGGAGGGGGGCCAGCCATGAAGGCCGTCGGCCTCCTGGCCACGGTCCTGGCGCTGGCAGCCTCCGGGACGGTCCCAGGGCCCGCAGCCGCCCAGACCTCCGGTCGTGACATGGCCAACGGAGCCTCCCGCCGCGACATGGTGCCCGTTCCGGTGTCGTCGAGCCGCCTGTTGCGCGAGGTGCGGGAAGCGTGGTTGGCGGCCGTGCAGGAGAAGGGCTGGATCGACGTCGGCCTCGCGCGACTGGACGACCTGGATGGCCGGGACGACGTGTCGCGGGCTCTGGTCGGTGCGTATCGCGGCGCCTTCGACCTGCTCCGATCGAAGCACACGCTGGCGCCGCTGGCGAGGCTGCGTCATGCCCGGGCGGGGCTGGCCCAGTTGGACGCGGCGGTGGCCGCCGCGCCGGATCAGGCGGAAATCCGCTACGTGCGCCTCATGAGCTGCTACTCCCTGCCGTTCTTCTTCGGCCGCGGCGATTCGGTGGCCGAGGACTTCCGCAGCCTGGCGGCGCTGTTGCCGGCGGTGCGGCGCAGCTACCCGGAGGCGTGGTGGGAAGGGGTCGTCCGGTTCGTGCTGGAGCACGGGGACGTGGACGTCGGGCGGAGGGCGGCGCTGGAGCAGGCACTGGAGGCGGCGCCGGCCACCGGTGCGGCGCCGTGAGCCGGCCCGTGTCCCCCTGCTGTGCACGCAGGCTGGTCCCTGGAGAAGCGGCGTCGGCGCACTGGCCGGCGTTCATGGAGCGGTCGCCTGCGCGGGTGGTCGGCGGCGCGAACGTCATCGTGGGAGGCGCGGCATGAGCGAGCGAGTGGTGCTGGTGGATGCGCAGGATCGGCCGGTGGGCGTGGAGGAGAAGCGGAACGCGCACCTCATGGGGCGGTTGCACCGGGCCTTCTCGGTGTTCGTGTTCCGCTCGGATGGCGCCATGCTCCTCCAGCGGCGGGCGGACGGCAAGTACCATTCGGGCGGGCTGTGGTCCAACACGGCGTGCGGCCATCCGCGGCCGGGCGAGCCCACCGTCGCGGCTGCGCGTCGTCGGCTCCGGGAGGAGATGGGGTTCGAGACCGACCTTCGCTCCGTGTTGAGTTTCACCTACCGGGTCGACCTGGGCGGCCTGGTCGAGCACGAGCTGGACCACGTGCTGGTCGGCGTGTGCGACGCCCGGCCCGTACCGAGCCCCGACGAAGTGTCCGACTGGCGCTGGGTCGCGGTGGACGACGTCGTGCGGGAAACGTGGGAGCACCCGGACCGGTTCACGCCCTGGTTCCCGCTGGCCCTGCGCCAGCTCATGGGCGCCGGTGCCCTGGAGGGGCCGCATCGGCGCTACATCGCCGGGCCACGACCGGAGCCGCGGGTGGCCTGACCGCCTCCATCGCCCGCTCCTCGGGAGAGCGGTACCTGTACCGGCGAACCCTCGGGTCGCTCATGGAGACCGCAAAGGGCAACAACAACCTGGTCATCACCCCGACGGACGGCGGTGTGCCGGTCTGCGTCACCACGAGTTAGGCGTGCACAGCACGCCCTCTAGGAGGCCGCGGCCGCCCCGGTCAGCCGCGTTCTTCCCTCTCCTGGAACAGTTGCAGATACCGGTCGAAGCCGAAAACGCGATAGCTCTTTTTGCCTGTCATCTCCCGGAGCACGCCGATCTCCTCCATCGCATTCGTCAAGGCGTTCGCGGCTGGCTGGGAGAGGCCGGTCACCTCTTCGACCCGCTTCACGTTGACGACCGGGTTGCGGAAGAGATGCTCGAGCAGTTGGAGACCGGCGCCGGCACGGCGCCCGAGATCCTGGCCGATCCGCGCCCTTTCCTCTTCACGAAGATGCACAATCCGACGGGCTGTCACAGTCGCCTCGTTCGACACCTCGGCGACACCCTCGAGGAAGAATGCGAGCCATTCCTCCCATTCTCCCCTTTCTCTGATCGCCTGCAGCCGATCGTAGTAGTCCTGCCGATGGCGCTTGAAGAAGATCGAGAGGTAGAGGATTGGCTCCCGAAGCACATCTTCATGGACGAGAAAGAATGTGACCAGCAGTCGACCGATTCTGCCGTTGCCGTCGAGAAACGGGTGGATCGTCTCGAACTGCGCATGCGCCAGTCCGACCCGGATGAGGGTCGGCAAGTTGGAGTCGTCGTGGAAGAACCCCTCCAACTCGTGCAAGCAGCGGGGCATCTCGTCCACCGGCGGCGGAACGAAGCGCGCCGTCTGCGGGGTCGGACCGCCGATCCAGTTCTGGGACCGGCGGAACTCACCCGGCGTCTTCGCAGCTTCCCCGCCTCCCACGCCCGTCATGAGCCGTTCGTGGATCTCGCGAATGAGACGGAGTGAAAGGGGAAGCTCGTGGACGCGGTCAAGGCCGTACCGGAGCGCGCCGATGTAGTTTGTGACCTCGTGCACATCCACACGCCGCTCGACCCTCTCCATCTGCGCCTCCCACTCGAGCAGGTCGACCAGGGAGGCTTCCGTCCCTTCGATCTGGCTCGAGAGAACGGCTTCACGACGCACGTACATGTAGACGAAGAGGTCCGGGTCCGGCAGAATCTCGGCGGCCCCCACCAGTCTTCCGAGTGCCAGGGTTGCTTTCTCCAACAACTCCTGGAGTCCCTCCATGTGGAGGTCGGCGGGTGGAAAGGGGGCGGGTACGAACGCGGTGTGGCCGCCCGGCTGGCGCCGGAACGCTCCTGCACGTTCAGATGGAGGGGCCATGATCTCCTCGGGAAAGCCATCTTATGCGAGCCAATGTAACGCATAAGGATATGCCGACAACCTTATGCCACGCCAGACTGACATAAGGCACGCACACCGCAGGGGCGAAAACCTCTATGCCGCCTGGCGGCTTGGAAGTCGAAGTCGACCGGGAAGTCCCGTCGGGCGTCAGCTCCCCAGCGCTGACGAGATCTCCGCCGATACCCACGCGTCTGTTTCTACCTCCGCTCGCCACTCCAACGCCTCCGTGGCATCGGCCGACGCTATCCGCCCGAGCGCCCAGGCGGCGTGGCCCGGGACGAGCGGTGAAGGATCCGACAAGGCCACGGTCAATGAGGGGACGCCGTCTTCAGCAGCCCAGTTGCCCAACGCCGCTGCCTCGCCGGAAAGGCCAGGGGGTCAGGTCCGCCAGGGACCAACAGGTCTGGAAGGTGAGGAGGGCTGCGGCGCGCCGTTCTGCGGAGAAGCTGCCGTCGAAGGCCGGGGATGTTCCAGAGGTGTTCGTACCTATGGAAACGGCAAGCCATTGAACCACAATGGCTTGCCGTGTTCTCCATGGTCGCGGTAGGACTCGAACCTACGACCTCACGGATGTGAACCGTGCGCTCTAACCAACTGAGCTACGCGACCCCTCTTCCCTCGCCCGACCGGCCCCGGCCCGAGCCCCTGCGTGCACGGCGAAGCCGCCGCGCCATACCCCCACGGGGAATCGAACCCCGGTCTCTTGGCTGAGAACCAAGTATCCTAGGCCACTAGACGATGGGGGCCCAGAGAGATCGAAAAGCTAAATTCAGCGCCTCGGAGGGTCAAGACCCGGGAACCGACAAATCCGGGTGCATTTGCTAGTGCCGGCACCGGGCCGGAGCCCGGGAGCGTGTCCGTGCCCCGGGAGTGAAGACTCGCCGGGAACGACCGGACACGGACGGGGACCCGGACCCGCAAACGGACGCGGAAAACAACCGGGCACGTGGCGCGCACCCGCACTCGCACCGGGGCGCGCACCCCGTCTCCCCGTCTCCCCGTCTCCCCGGTGGGGTGGTCGTGGGGCGGGGCGGTTCTCCCCCTCTCCCCGTCTCCCCGGTGGGGTGGTCGGAGGCGGGGCGGTTCTCCCCATCGGGGTGGAGGGGTTGCGGGGCGGAAGCTAGCCGTCCAGCCCCTCCACCACCGCCCAGGCCAGCAGCGGCACCATGATCTCGTGGTGGCCCGTGATCTGGTACCCTTCCCCGCCCCCTGTCCGCGTCGGCCGCTCCACCACGTTGACGCGGGGACGGTAGTGGCGGAGCATGTCGAAGTCGGCCGCGACGAATTTGCGGGGGGTGCCGTCGTGCACGTTGCGGCACACGGTGAGCGCCTTGAGGAACACCTCCGGCATGACGACGGCCGAGCCCAGGTTCAGCACGACGCCGCCTTCCAGGCGTTTCAGGTGGGCGGCGAGGCGTCGGAAGTCGGTGTGGCTGGTCTGCCCGATGGCGGCTCCGTCGGCGGCGGGGTGCTGGTGAATGATCTCGGCGCCGAGCGCGGCGTGCACGGTGTAGGACAGGCCCAGGCGGCGGGCCGCCAGCAGCAGTGAAAGGTCCGGTTGGACCAGGTCGTCCCGGCTCTCCAGTGCGCGGCCGAGGCTCTCGCCGAGCCCCCAGCCGTTGTCGGCTCCGGCGCGGATGGCCTCGTTCATCTCGCGGCCGGTCTCCTCGGCCATGCCGAAGGTGCCGTCGGCGAGTCCGGCCTCGACGTTCTCGCTGGTGCCGCCGAACCGCGCCATCTCCCAGTCGTGGATGACGGCGGATCCGTTGCTGGCGAAGTGGGTGATGACGCCGCGTCGTGCGAGGTCGATGAGGACGGGTGCGAGGCCGGTCTTGATGACGTGTCCGCCGAGCATGGCGACGACGCCGTGGCGGCCGCGCGCGGCGTTCACGATGGCGTCGACGACGGCGCGGAAGCTCCGGGCCTGGAGGATGTCGGGCAGCGAATCGAGGAATTCGCGGAAGCTGCGGCCGCTTTGCGGAGGAGCGGCGAACTCGTCGGCCCGCACCTTGTTGGGCCGGCGGTTGACGGGGACGGTGCGGACGTCCGAGAGGTTGATCTCGGGCGGCGCGTTATCGGGGCGGTGGCGGTACCTTGGGTCGGTCAATGGTGCTCCGGTTGCGGATCGGCTCACCCAGCGGCCCGATGGTGGCGAGGCCGGGCTTGTAGTCCTTCAGGTACATGTTCAGGCTGCCGATGACCGGCACGTTCGACTTGAGCTGAACCACCAGGCGCCGGGCGTCGTCGGAGAAGAAGACCTCGGCGTGGCCGCCTTCGCCGAACAGCCCGCCGGCCTTGATGATGGGCTGCACGACGATGACGGGAAAGGTGCCGGCGTCCACCTTGATGGTGTCGCGCCGCAGCACGCGCAGGGTGACCGGGTTGCCGTCCGCCTTGAAGTAGCGGTTGAACACGTAGGTCTCGCCCACCTCGAGGGGCAGGGTACGGACGAAGTAGAGGAAGGACACGTCGTCCAGGGGCGCGTCCACCGGAAGTTCGCCGTTGTCGGTGTTGCCGCTGCGGAAGTCTTTGACCTCCCAGCGTTTCTCGGCGGGGAAGAAATCGTACTGCCGGTGCCGGTTGTAGTTGACCTCGTGCTGCTTCTGGACGAACCGCCGGGAGAACAGGCCCTTCACGTCCATCCAGGAATCCAGCTGGTCGTCCACATGGGCGAACAGCACGCCGCCCTTGGTGATCATGCGCAGGTGGTAGGTGAGGAAGCCGTCGACGCGCTCCATGCCCACCACTTCCATGGCCCCCTCGCCCACGGTGCCGAAGATGCCGAGGGAAACCCGGTAGTCAGCGCGCTCGCCGGGGCCGAACGGGATGTTCTCCGGCCGGATCTGTCCGTCGGTGATCACCTTGTCCGTGGCGGTCGGCGGATCCTCGACGCCGTTCTGGGCGCCGGCCGGCCGTGGAATCAGCAGGAACGCCAGCAGGGCCGAGGCCAGCAGGACAGGGTGGAATCGGGGTCCGGACACGTGTGTCATGGCACCCGCCTCACGACGCTGCGGAGGAAGCCTGGCCGCCACCCTTGCCGCGGCCGCGCCGGCCGCGCCGGCGTCGGCCGCCGTCGGTTTTCCGGTCCGCGTGCCGATCGGGCGCCTGCCAGGAGCCGCCGACCTCGGGTCGGCCGGCGGAGGCGTCCTCGCCGTCACCGCGGGCCCGCATGAGCTTGATGATCTGGCGGGCGTTCTGCCAGGCATGGAATCGAGAAGGCCGTTCCCGCCGGTCGTAGCGAATGTCCACGGGGACTTCTTCGGCCCGCCGCGCGTGTGGCAGGGTGGCCGCCAGCATCTGGGCGTTCGCCGCCCAGCCGTCCATGGTGAGCAGCGGCTGTTCGCCCACCGCATCCAGGGCCTTCTTCAGCACCATGACCCGGTAGGCCCGGAAGCCGGACAACGGGTCGTGCTCGGCGCCTTCCCACTCGGATCGGCGCAGCAGGTAGCTCCACGCGCGCCGCGACCAGCGCACCGCGTTGGGCCCCTGGTGGGCACCCAGCGACATCTCGCCCGTGACGACGTCGGCGCCGCCTTCGAGGCGCTTCACGAGGTCCGGGATCTGGCCCGGTTCCTCGGTGAAATCCGCTTGCAGCGTCACGACGACATCCCGCTTCGGGTACGGCGCGCGCCGCACCGCCTCGCGCACTGCCTGTTCCAGGGCCGCGGCATAGCCCGCCTGCGTCTTGTTGCGCCGGATGTGCAGCGGCAGGACGCGGGCATACGGCGCCAGCACTTCGTCGGTGCCGTCGTCTGACGCGTCATCCACCACGAGGATCTGGTAGTCCCGCTGGAACTCGCCCAGGACGGTGCGGATCTTCCAGAGCAGGACGCCGACCGTGCGGGCCTCGTTGTGGGCCGGTATGCAGATGTAGATCAAATCAGCTCTCGCGTTTGGCCGTGCCGGTCGCGCCGATCCAGCGCGCGTGCCCCTGGATCGGCGACGAGGGCACGTAATTGCGCCACCCGACTAGTACCGGCGAGGGCGCCGGCGGTTCCTCGCACCATGTCCGTGCGCCGGGTCCATCTACCCCAGCCACAACAGCTTCGTGACCAGCAGCGCGTACAGGAACACCAACCCCAACGCCGCTTCCCATTCCTTGTTGATCCGGTACCGGGACCACCGGAACGGCTCCGACTGCGGCGCCGCCGCCCGGTACGGCGTGAGTCGCGGCCGCAGCAGCGGCACGTGGGCCGCATAGTCGCGATACGCGTCGCCGAAGCGGTTCTCCAGCTCCCGCGCCTCCCGGCGCATGGTGTGGCCGTAGAACAGCCCGAAGAACAACACCATGGCCAGCGCGAACCAGGGCAGCCACGCCGCGATGCACACGCCAAGCCCGATGAACAGAGTGCCGATGTAGAGCGGGTTGCGCGAATACGCATACGGCCCCGTCGTCGTCAGCACCAGGTCCTTCCTCAGCGTGCCACCCGCCCAGGCCCGGATCGCCAGGCCAAGCAGCGACACCGCGCCGCCCATCCACAAGAACCGCACCGTCGGGTGCGCCAGCACCAGCAACAGCGGCAGGGCCAGCCAGATGCCCCGAAGCCGCATCCAGTACACGATCCTATCCGCCAACCCCCGCTTCTTCAACGCCCCTCTCCCGTTCTCACGATGATTCCCGCCGGCCAACCCGGGACCCAATGCCCGTGGCGCCCTCGCCGTATCCCCCCGCCCCCGCCCGCGCCCCCGCCTGACGGTCTACCCGCCCCCGCCCGCGCCCCCGCCCGCCTCTACCGGTCTCGTCTTCCACCGCTTGTGCTGCCAGAAATACTGCCCCGGCATGCGGCGCACCTCCTGCTCCAGCACGGCGGTGAAGGCGGCGGTCAGCCGCTGAACCGCCTCCTCCGTGGAGCCGCTGCGGTCGGCCTCGACAGGGCGCAGCCGCACATGGTAGCCGCCCATGGTGCGCAGCGCGACGCCGAAGAACATGGGTGCGCCCGTGCGCAACGCCATGAGGGCCGGGCCGCGATGCGTCGAAGCCGGGCGGCCCATGAACGGCACGAACACGCCCGATCCGCGGCCGTCCTGGTCCGCGACGAAGGCCACCAGGCGGCCGGCGCGCAGGGAGCGGAGCGCTTCCCGCGACGCCCGGCTGCGCTCGATGATGCGCATGCCCAGCCGCTCCCGCGCCCTCTGGAGCAGCGCCTCGAACAGGGGGTTGGACTGCCGCTGGGCCACGACGTCGATGGGAATGCCGCGCACCGCCACCGCCGACCCGCCGATCTCCCAGTTGCCCAGGTGTCCCGTCACGACGACGACCCCGTGTCCCTCCGCCAGGGCGGCGCGCACCTCGTCCAGGCCGTCCACGCGCGTGAGGTCCCGGATCGTGTCGGGCCCGGCGTCCAGGAGGCGCAGCATCATGGCGGCCTCCCGGCCCAGGTGGGCGTACGACGCCCTGGCGGTGCGGCGCACCCAGCGCGCGTCCCGGTCCGGGAAGGCCCTGTGCAGATGGTCCATGACCACCGCCCGTCGGATGCCCAGACGATACACCATGCCGCCCAGCGTCCGGCCCAGCAGGTCCCCACCCCACCGGCCCAGCGCGTTCACGGCGATACGGAGGGAGTGGACCACCCCGATCTCGAAGCGGTGGGAGAACGTCGGCTGCCGATGGTCGCTCATGTGGCACCTCCGCCTGGCGGCCCCATGTGGCGGAGCCGCGCCCGCTCCACGCGTTCCAGCACCTCGTCCACCGTGATGCGCTCCATGCGGCCTTGCTTGGGGTCCCACGCCGACGGGTCGGCCACCGCGCCCAGGTCGGTGTACGCATCCACCCACAGGTCCTGGCACCAGTGGTACGGGCCCACGCGCCAGGGGTTGGTGTGCCCGTACAGGCCGATCACCGGTACGCCCAATGCCCGGGCGATATGGACGGGGCCCGTGTCCGGGGCGATGACCAGGTCGCTGCCGTCCAGCAGCCAGATCAGGCGCCGGATGCTGTCGCCCAGGGCCCGGACGGGGGTGGCCGACGCGTGCGCCTCGATGACGTCCGCGATGGCGCGCTCCCGCTCCGAAGGTCCGCCCACCAGCATGGTACGGTAACCGAAATCGTGCTCCAGCGCGTCCACCACCTGCGCGAACCGGTCGGCGAGCCAGTCTTTCTTCGGGTTCGCCGTGGCCGGCACGATGGACACCACGGGCCGGTCGCGGCCCAGGCGGTCGAAGAACGACGCCTGCTCCACGCGCTCGTCGTCCGTGAGCTCCATGCGCCATTCCAGCGGATCGGCCGGCACGCCCAGCGTGGCCAGGAACTCCAGGAACATGTCCTGGGTGTGCTGGCGCGGACGTGGCGGCAGCCGGCGGTTGTGGAACAGCCAGACCATGTCCCGGGACCGCTCCCGGTCGAACCCCAGCCGCACGGGCGCGCCGGACAGCACTGTGGGCCAGACGCTCTTGAAGTAGATGTTGAGGTTGATGGCCAGGTCGAAGCGCCGGCCGCGCAGGGCCCGGCGCAGCTCCCGCAGGCCGGCCAGGCCGCGCTTCTTGTGGTACACGACCACTCCGTCGAGGGCCGCATGCCCCTGGAGCAGCGGCGCGGGCATGGGCTCCACGACCCACGTGATGCGCCGCGTCGGGTCATCCCGCTTGAGGGCGTTCACCAGCGGCAGTCCGTGCACAACATCGCCCAGGCCGGTGAGCAGGACCAGGCAGATGCGCTCGCCGCCGGCCACCGTCAGACCAGGGACTCGAGGAACGAGCGATACTCCCCGGCCACGGTACGGATGTGGTAGCCACGGGCCGCTTCGTACGCCGCCGCGCCCATCTCGTCCCGCCACACGGCGTCGCGGGCCAGCCGGTCCGTCAGCAGGCGCATCTCGTGCCCGTCCCGCGCGAAAAGGCAGGTGGTTCCGTGCAGGCCCACCTCCAGGTAGCCGGTCTCCACGGACAGCACGGCCGGAATGCCGAAACTCATGAAGTTGGCCAGCTTTACGGCCGAGTTGTAGCGCGACTTGTCCGGATTGCGGCGATAGCCCACGCCGATGTCGATGCCGAGGTAGGCCTCCACCAGCCGCTCGCGGGTCTCGCCATCCAGCAGCGAGACCAGACGGTCCGTCCCGTCCAGCGCCTTGCGCGTCTGCGGCCAGTGGTCGCTGTCCCCCACGTAGCCCAGGGTGGCGGGGGTGCGGCCGGCGGGGATCCGGGCTTCGTCGAAGTTGCAGTGATGGTGCGGGATGCGGACGGCGGGCCGCCCGAACCGGGACGCCAGCACCGCGGCATGCGTGTGGTTGGCGCCGATGAAGGCGTCCAGCAGGTCGGCCACCCGCTGGACCTTCCGCCACTTGTAGTTGTCCAGCGGATCCGCCACCTGCCGCGCTCCATACCGCCGCACGGCTTCCACGGTCTCCCTCGGCGGCATGCGCTTTACGTACACGACGACGTCGTATTCGCCCGCCTTCTCCGGATCCAGCTCCGTGAACCGGCAGGCGTCCGCGCCCAGCTCCGCGGCGATCTGGCGGCCCCGGATCTCCGCGGAGCCGAGCCCCACCCGCTCGTACACGAAAAGCGCGCGCACGCCCGGGCCCGCCGCCGCCTCACTCCCCATCGGCCCGGCCACGCAGCACATTCTCCGTTTCCCTCAGCATGCGATCCATGGAGAACCAGTGCTGCGCCCGGTAGCGGGCCTCCTCCCGCCGCCCCACGGCGTCCGGCGTGCCCGCCATGGAGCCGCGCAGCGCCTCGTCCAGCGCGGCGCCCATGGCCGCGGCATCGTCCGGCGCCACGATCCAGCCCGCCGCCGGACGCCCGTTCGGGCCCAGGGCCTCCGCGACGCCGCTGATGTCCGTCGCCACGACGTACAAACCCGCCGCCATGGCTTCCAGCATGACGTTCGCCATGCCTTCCTTGCGGCTGCTCAACGCGAATACATCGGCGTCCGCCAGCAGGCCCGCCACGTCTTCCCGGAAGCCCAGCCAGTGGACCCGGTCCGCCACGCCCAGCGCCGCCGCCTGGCGCCGGAGGGCGGCTTCCTCGGGGCCCATGCCGGCCACCACGAGCCGGGCGCCCCCGACGGAGACGCGGGCGAACGCGTCCACCAGCACGTCGAAGCCCTTCCGCCGCTCCAGCCGGCCCGCGCCGACCACGATGGGCACATCCGGCCCCACGCCCAGCTCGCCGCGCAGCACGCCGGCCGGGCGGGCCGGTTGTTTCACGCCGTTCAGCACGACGTGCACTTCGTCGGCCGGGAACCAGGGCGCGGAAGCCAGCCAACGGCGGCGGATGTCCTGGGAGTTCACGATGAGGGCGTCCACGTACCGCCGGAACGCGTGGTGGTACTTCCACCGGCTGGGCAGGCCATCCTCCATGCCCCAGCGCTGCACCACACGGGGCACCCCGGCGCGGCGGGCGGCCCAGCCGGCCCAGAACGACTTCTTGAACCAGCTCAGCAGCGCGGCGTCGGGTCGTTCCTGCCGCAGCACCGCGGCGAAGGAGGAGGCGTGGAACACATCGATGTCGCCACCGATGTGGGCATGGCGGACGGGCACGCCGAGGGCGTCCAGGCGCTGATGCACCGGACGGCCGCGCCTGCAGGCCACGACCACGTCATGGCCACGGTCCCGCAGACCGGCGGCGACCATGGTCAGCACCTTCTCGTTTCCGCCCCAGATGGGGCTGTCGATCTGGATCGCGATCTTCATCCGGCCGGCGCCTGCAAATCCGCTTCGTCCATCGACTCGAACTGGAGCCGGTAGAGGCGTCGGTAAACCCCGTTCAGTCCCAGCAGTTCCTCGTGGCGGCCGCGCTCCACGATGCGGCCGCCGTCCAGCACCACGATGGCGTCCGCCCGGCGTACCGTGGACAGCCGGTGCGCGATGACGAGGACCGTGCGGTCCTCCATGAGACGCTCGATGGCCGCCTGCACCAGACGCTCGCTCTCCGTGTCCAGCGCGCTCGTCGCCTCGTCCAGGATCAGGATGGGCGTATTGCGCAGCAGCGCCCGGGCGATGGCGATGCGCTGCCGCTGCCCTCCCGAAATCCGCGTGCCTCGCTCGCCCAACAGCGTGTCATACCCCGCCGGCAGCTCCGTGATGAAATCGTGGGCGTTGGCGGCCCGGGCCGCGGCCTCCAGCGCCGCGTCGTCCACGTCGTCCAGCCCGTAGGCGATGTTGGCGCGCACCGTGTCGTGGAACAGGATGGTCTCCTGCGTCACGATGCCCATCAGGCCCCGCAGATCCTGGACCCGATAGTCCCGCAGGTCCACGCCGTCCAGCGTGATGCGCCCGACCGTCGGGTCGTAGAAACGCGGGACCAGGTTGGCCATCGTCGTCTTGCCGGCACCGCTGGGCCCCACCAGCGCCACGACTCGGCCCCGGCCGATCTCCAGGTCCACGTCCCGCACCGCCGGCTCGTCCGCGCCGTAGCCGAACGTCACGTTTTCGAAACGGATGGCGTCCCGGAACCCCGACACCGGCTTCGCGTCGGGACGGCTCACGATCTCCGGCACGGCATCCAGCAGCTCGAACGCCCGGCCCGCGGCCACCAGGCCCGGCTGCACGAGCGAGGGGAACTGGCCCAGCCACTTCACCGGTTGCTGCATGCGCATGGCGATGCCCGCGAACGCCAGGAACGCCGACGCCCCCAGCGACCGGTCCAGCAACACCATGCGCCCGCCGAACCAGAGCAGCACCAGCACGGCCACCGCGATGATCACTTCCGTCGCCGGCGGGAACAGCTGGCGCCAGCGCTCGTTCCGCACCATCGCCTTGTAGTACTGCCGGGTCAGCCCTTTGAAGCGCTTCGTCTCCCACCCTTCCGCGCCCGCCGCCTTCACCAGGCGGATGCCGCCCACCGTCTCCTGGATGTGCGATGCCAGCTCGCCCACCGCATCCCAGACCTTCAGCACGCCGACACGCAGCCGTTCCCGGAAATGGTTCCACAACCCCACCATCAAGGGCAGGGCCACCAGCGTGATCAGCGTGAGCTGCCACGAGATCATCAGCATGGTGGCCAGCAGGAACAGCACCTGGATGCCGTTGGACAGCCCCTTGGCCAGATTCGCGGTCACCAGGCTGCGCATCTGGTCCACGTCGTTGGTCAGCCGCGAGATGATCTGACCCGACTTGGTGCGGTGGAAGAAGGCCAGGTCCAACGTCAGCAGGTTGTCGTAGATCTCGTCGCGCATGTCCCGGGTAACCCGCTGGTCGATGGTCACCACAAGGACGAGCTGGACGTATTGCACCAGGTTCTTCACCACCAGCACCACGAACAGGATCAGCATCACGTTGCGCAGCCCCACCAGCGGCGCGTCGGCGGGGAGCAGCCCGCCCATGGTCGCCCGCAGGAGGCGGTGCACCATGGTGTTGCCCTGGACCAGGCCACCGGACGCGTTGCCGAACAACACGTTCAGGAACGGGATCAGGAGCGTCAGGCTGGCGGCATCCAGCCCTCCGTACAGCACCATGGCCAGCACGGACAGCAGGAACAGCCCCCTGTAAGGCCGCAGGTAGCGGAGGATGCGCAGGTACTGGCTCATCGCGGGGTCAGGGTGGACACGGCCAGGATCATCTCTTCCGGGCTGATGCCGCCGTGCAGGAACGAGCCCCGGTAGCGCGCCTGGTACTCGCGCAGCTTCGTGGGATAGACGAAGAAGTGGTCCTCCAGGGCAATCAGGTAGTTGGTCGCCAGCCGCCCCGCGGGGAAGCGGAGGTGCGCCTCGTCGTTCACCGAGAACACGGCCTCGGGTTTCTCCGCGCGAAGGTCCTGGCCGAACTTGTAGCGCAGGTTGCTGGTGGCGTCCCGCCGGGCGTACACCGTCACCGGCCGCTGGCAGTGGATCGAGCCGTGGTCGCTGGTGAGGACGACGGGCACGCGCTCGTTCGCCGCTTCCTGCAGGATGCGCAGCGCCGCCGACCGTTCGAACCACTGCCGCGTCAGGTCCCGCAGCGCCCGCTCGTCCCGGGCCACTTCCATCAGGATCGCCGACTCGCTGCGCCCGTGGGTCAGCATGTCGATGAAGTTGAACACCACGGTCACGACGCCCGCGCTGTCGAACGCGCCGCGCACCCGGGCCACCAGGTCGTCCGCGCCGGCGTCCGTGAACACCTTCTCGTAGTGCACCGGCACGTGCCGGCCCGTGAGGCGCTGCAGCTGCTCGGCGAACAGCTCGTCCTCGAACGCGTTCAGGCTCCCCTCGTCCTGCAGCGAGCCCCACCAGTCCGGCCGGCGCTCCGCGATCTCGTCCGGGAACAGCCCGCTGAACAGCGCGTTCCTCGCATACGGAGTCGCCGTCGGCAGCACGCTGATGTAGAGGTCTTCGTCGATGTCGAATCGGTCCGCGAGCAGCGGCCGGATCACCCGCCACTGGTCCAGCCGGACGCAGTCGATGATCACGAACAGCATGGGCCGGTCGCTGGCGAGCTGCGGCAGCACGAACCGCTGGACCACGTCCGTCGACAGCGGCGGCCGCTCCACGGCGTCGGGCTTCACCCAGGACGGGTATTCCCGGCGGACGTACTCGCCGAACTCGCGCCGGAGGTCGCCGGCCAGGGACACCACCGAGTCCAGCAGGCCGGTTTCCCCGGTGTCGTTCAGTCGGAGCTCCCACTCCACCAGCTCGTTGTACAGGCGCAGGTAGTCCCGCCACGTGCTGGCCTCGTCCTTCGCCCGGGACAGTTCGCCGAAGCGCGCCGCCAGGTCCTGCGCCGTGATCTGCTGGCGAAGCTGCCGGCCCTCCAGCAGCCGTTTCACCACGCTCAGCACCTGGCGCGGGCTCACCGGCTTGGTCAGGTACTCATCGACGCGCCGGCCGATGGCCTCCGCCAGCGTCTGGTCCTCCTCCGACTTGGTGACCATCACCACGCGGGCGTGCGGCTCCTCGCGCCGCAACAGGGTCAGCACCTCGAGGCCACGGCGGCCGGGCATCTGCTCATCCAGCAGCACCAGGTCGTACGGACGACGACGCACCATCTCCAGGGCATCGTCGCCGTTCGAGGTGGTGTCCACCTCGTAGCCACGCTGCCGCAGGAACAGAAGGTGGGGCTCCAGGAGCTCCACCTCGTCGTCCACCCACAGGATGCGGTTGTTGGCCTGTTGCATGATCCCGCTAAGTTAGGCGCGCGTTCAGGACGGCACCACCCTGCGTCATGGCTCCGACACGTACAGCCGGACGGCCCGATCCACCTTCTCCAGCACGCGCTCCACGGTCACCCGCGCCATGCCCTCCGGCCGGTATTCCATGCTGGGCGCGTACGCCTCGTCCGGGCTCCGTGCGTAGCCGTCCACCACCAGGTCCTCGTACTTCCGGTACGGCCCGTAGCGCTTGGGGTTGGTGTAGCCGTAGAGCCCCACGACGGGCGTATCCAGGGCCCGGGCGAGGTGGAGCGGCCCGGTGTCCGGGCTGACCACGAGAGCCGCGCCGTCCAGCAGCCAGACCAACCGGCGCAGGTCCTGGCCCAGCGCATCCACGACGTTCGCGCCCGTCTCGCGCAGGATCGCGTCGGCCGCGGCGCGCTCCACCGCGGACGGCCCCCCCACGATGACCGGCCGCAAGCCGAAGTCGGACTCCATGGCCTCCAGCAGCCGGGCGTAGCGCTCGGGCGCCCAGTTCTTCTCGCGCTTGCTCGTGCCCACGACGACGGCGCACGTGGGCCGGTCCACGCCTTCGAAGAACGCCTGCTGCGCCGCCCGTTCCGCGCCCATGATGGGGATGCGCCACTCCACGGGCCGCGGGTCCACGCCCAGGGCTTCCAGGAACTCGAAGTAGGCGTCCTGCACATGCTGCACCGGGCGGGGCGGGATGCGCCGGTTCGTGAACAGCCAGTTCAGGTCCCGGGCCCGCGCCCGGTCGAACCCCAGCTTGACGTCGGCGGGCGCCAGGGCCGTGAGCATGCCTGCCTTGGCGTAGACCTGGAGGGCGAGAAGCAGGTCGTAGTGCCGGCGTCGCAGGGCCCGCGCCGTCTCGGCGAACGAGCGCCAGGCGGTCGGACCCTTCCTCCGCTGGAACACGACGAACTCGTCCACGGCCTCGTGGCCGTCCACCAGCCGCAGGCCCAGCGGCTGGATCACCCAGGTCAGGTGCGACGCCGGCCAGGCCCGTTTGAGCGCGTTCACCACGGGCAGCACGTGAACGACATCGCCCAGCGCGCTGAGCATGACGATGGCGATGGACGACGGCGGGCCCGACAGCAGGCCGCGCGACTCCGGTGTCTTACTCATGCGCCTGTCCGGTCGCGTAGCCCGCCTCGAACGCCTCTCTCGCCTGACCCGACAACGATTGTCCCGTTTTCGCCTCCCATTTCCGTGCCGATCGCCAGAACCGCCGGATCATGCGCCGGCGTGCCGACGCACCGACGGTCGTCACGACCCGCGCGCCATCCAGGTCCAGGATGTAGCCCCGCAGACCGTCGTCCGTTTCCGCCAGCAGGATGTTGCGCAGATTCAGGTCCGGGTGCACCAGCCCCCCCTCGTGCGCCAGCCGGATGGCGGCGCCCGCCGCCCACGCGGCCCGACCCCGCGCGGCCGCTGCGTCGCGCTCTCCTGCCGGACCGGAGCCCCCGCCGTCCTCGTTCCCGCCCCCGAACCAGGCGTCCGCCAGGGTCCGGGACCCGGGGATGAACTGCACCGCGATATCGCCCCTGTAGACGGCCCCGGCCGGGTACACCACCGCGGCCACGACCATCGGCGTCGGCACGCCGCGGGCCCGCGCGGCATCGCTGGCTTCCAGCTCCCGGATCGGCCGCGGCCGGCCCAGGCGCACGTACCGGTCGCCCAGGTGCACCGCCACCGCGCCGCCCCGCCGGTAGTGGCGCACCAGCCAGTCGCCCGCTTCGAAGCGCACGCGGTACGCGGCCCCCCGCCCGTCGAGCCGCCGGGCGTCAGGCCGGCCCGCCGCCCATTCGAACAGGGAGTCGGCGCGGTCCAGGGCACCGCGCACCGTCTCCATTGCGCGGCCGCGCGCCACCACCCGCGCCGGCCCCACCCGCTCCGTCCGCCACGCCTCGTCCGCCGATTTCATGCCGCCAATATACGCACGATGGCGCGGGACCCGGAGGCCCCGCGCCATCGACGTGCTGCGAAACGGTGTCGGATCAGTGACTGATCACGGGCACCGGCGTCCTGGCGGCCGCCGTGGCGCCGTCGCCGAACCGGCCTTCGGGCCCGCGGTTGCCCCAGCAGTAGGTCGTGCCGTCGCTGGCCAGGCCGCAGACCGTGTCGTTGCCGCCGCTGATGGACGTGATCAGCGTCGCCGTGGTGACCATGAGCGGCGCGTTGGCCCCGTTGAAGTCGCCCGTGCCCAGCTGGCCACTCCAGTTGCCGCCCCAGCACACGTCCGTGTTGTCGGTGGTCACGCCGCACGACGATGAGCCCGCGGCGCTGATCTCGGTGAAGAGCAGCGCGCCGACCCGGACGGGCGTCGGAGAGCTGGTCCACGAGCCGTTCCCCAGCTCGCCGTTGTTGCCCTGGCCCCAGCAGTAGCCGGCCTGCGTGTCGGCGATGGCGCACACGTGCTGCTGGCCCACGGAGATGGCCGTGAACGTGTAGCCGCCCGCTACAAGCATCGGGACGGTCTGCGTGTTGTAGTACGTGTTGCTGCCCAGCACGCCGGTGCCGTTGGAGTCCGTGCCCCAGCAGTACGCCTCGCCGGCATCCGTCAGCGCGCAGGCGTGGTCGAAGCCGGCGCCGACCTCGGCCCACGCATGCGTGTCATCCACCAGCTGCGGCGTGTTGTAGTTCTGGTACGTGTTCGGTTGTGCCGCCTGCGAGTTCGAGTTCAGACCCCAGCAGTAGAGCGCGCCGCTCGTCGTGATGCCGCAGGTGAAGTTGTCGCCGCCGGCCGAGATCTGCGACCAGGTGTGCCCACCGGCGACCCGGGCCGGCGTGTTCCGGTCCAGGTACGTGCTGTCCCCCAGCTCGCCCGCCCAGTTCATGCCCCAGCAGTAGGCGTCGCCGGTGCTCGTCAGGCCACAGGAATGGGAGCCGCCAGCGCTCACGCTGGAGAAGGACTGCGCCGTCTGGACCGCCACCGGGTACGGGCTGTCGGTCGTGGTGCCGTCGCCCAGCTGACCCGAGGCGTTGCCGCCCCAGCAGTACGGCTTGCCGGTGCTCGACACGGCGCACACGTGGTCGTACTCACCCACGGAAAGCCCCGCCTGCTGCACGGAGAACGGGAGCCCCACGTCCACCGGCACGTTGCTCTTGGAGGCGACGCCGTTGCCCAGCTGGCCGGAGCCGTTGTCGCCCCAGCAGTACGTCTGGCCGCCGGTCGTCATGGCGCAGGTGTTCTCCCGGCCCGCGGCGATGGACTCGAAGGTGGCGCCGCCCTGGACGATGCGCGGGCTGGCGTTGGCGCTGGTCGTGCCATCCCCCAGCCGGCCGTCCCAGTTCTGGCCCCAGCACACGGTGAGGCCGGACGTCGTGATGCCGCACGTATGCTGCTGGCCCGCGGCGAGCTTCGCGTAGCTGAGGGCGCCCTGCACCGCAATCGGGTGGCCGGCATTCGTGCCGTTGGAGCTGCCCAGCTGCCAGCCGCTGTTGTCGCCCCAGCAGTACGCCCCGCCGTTGGACGCGATGCCGCAGGCGTACTGCTCGCCGGCCGTCACCGCCTTGAACGTCAGCGTGGTCAGGATGCGGGTCGGCTGCGCCTGGTCCTGCCAGGTGTCGTCGCCGATCTGTCCGCTGCTGCCAAAGCCCCAGCAGTAGATGTAGTCGTCCGTGGCCAGGCCACACGCATGGGCGTCCCCGAGGCTGAGCTGCCGCCACTTGTGGGCGCCCATCACGAGACCCGGGGTGAGGACGTACGAGTAGTCCAGGCTGCCGTTGCCCAGGCGGCCATCGGCATTGTAGCCCCAGCAGTAGGCGTCGCCGCCCACCGTGATGCCGCATGAGAAGCCCGTGCCCACTTCCACCTGGATCCAGGTATAGCCGCCGCTCACCAGGACCGGCGTCGCGCTGCTGCTGTAGCTGTTGTTGCCCAGCTGCCCCGATCCGCCGTTGCCCCAGCAGTAGGCGTCGCCCGTCACGGTGACGCCGCACGCGTGTCCGTCGTTCATGCTCTGGTCGATGGACGCGAAGGAGGTTCCGGCGCCCACGCTCACCGGCGTGTTGGAGGCGGTGTACGAGCCGTCGCCGAACGTGCCGCTGCTGTTGTCCCCCCAGCAGAAGGCGGCGCCCGACCCGTTGATGTCGCACGCCGTGGTGCCGGCGATGGTCACTCTCTGGAAGATCAGGCCGTGGATCGTGACCGCCACCGACGGGCTCGCGGTGAAGCCGCCGGCGGAGACCGTCAACGTCGTCGTGCCGCCGGCCACGCCCTTCACCAGGCCCTGGCCGTCCACGGTGGCGACCGTGGTGTCGTTGGAGGACCACGTGACCGGCTCCCCGGGAATGGCGACGCCGCTGGAATCCACCACGACGGCGTTGACCCGCACCGTGTCGCCCGCGTCCACCGCCACGCTCGTCGGCGTCAGGTGCAGGCCCGCCGGGACCTGGCGCACCGTCACGGCCATGGTGTCCGCCGTGCCGCACAGGCTGGCCATGATGCTGGCCGTGCCGACCCCCTTCGACACGACCCGACCCTCGGAGTTCACCGTCACCACCGACGCGTCACTCGTGGACCATACGATGCCGATGCCCTGGATCTGCGTCCCGCCGCCGTACGCGGCCGCCGTGAACGTGGTGCTGTCGTTCAGCGCGTTCAGCGTGTCCCGGGACACGGTCATCACCACGGAGTCCGGTACGACGGCGTTCAGGGCGAAATTGGCGCCCGCCGTCGCCGCGCCCGCCGCCACGCCCACCGACTGGGACACGGGTGCCGGCGCGTAGCACTGGAAGCGGGACGTCAGGGAGAGGTCGTACGTGCCCGGCGTGACGTAGCGCAGCGTGTAGGTCCCGTCGGCGCGGGTGCGCGCCGTCAGCGTGTCGCCGGCGACGTCCGTGCGCACCGCCCGGATGGTCCGGTACGCCGCGCTCAGCGTGTCCGCCGTCGTCAGCGTGCCGCTGATCGTCCCGGCGTTGGCCTGGTCGATGGAGCGCGTCGTCGCGGTGAAGCTCACCGGGTCCACCACGCCGGCCACCGGCTCGGCCGACATGGGGAAGTTCCGGTTCACGTCGAACTCCACGACGACGGCGAGGCTGTCGTTCGCGTTCACCACCACGCCGAGAGCCACCGGCACCGCCAGGCTGTCCCGTCCCGCCGCCGGCGGCAGCAGCACGCTGCGCGTGTTGCCATCGCTGAAGCGGTACCCGCTCTTGAGCTCCACCGCGGCGCTGTCCACCAGCAGGAACAGGTTGCTGTACGTCGCCGCCGGCACGTTGCCGATCCCCAGGGTGTCCAGCACGCCGTCCTGGAGCGTCAGCAGGTCGATGGCCCGGGGCGTCTGCGACAGGTAGCGCCGGCCGTGGTTGATCATGTTGTCCACCACGTAGACCCCGGACGTGTACAGCCAGGCACGCTGGTAGTAGTCCGCCGGCGCGTCCGCCAGCTGCACCAGCAGGCGGCCGGAGCTCGTCACGCGCACGGCCGTGCTGTCCGCGGCGCCGTTCGCCTCCGCTTTCACGTACGCCGTGCCTTCAGCCTTCGCGATGATGCGGCCCGATGCATCCACGGTGACCACCGCCGGATCCGACGACGTCCACCCGTACGCGGCCGAGGCCACATCGAACCCGTTCCGGTCCTGGGCCGTCGCCGCCGCCTGGATCGTGTCTCCGGCCAGCAACGTGTCCTGCGGCAG
>CAZUFP010000058.1:0-14823 GCA_964619835.1 uncultured Gemmatimonadaceae bacterium
GGTGCCTTGACCACGATGTTGTCCGCGATCTTCGCCAGCGACCGTCCTTCCTTGATCATCTGATCGCTGTCCGTGGCGATGATCTCGGCGCTGATGGGGCCGTCCACCGCGTCGCAGATCGCCTTCAGGATTTCCCGGGGCTCCCCTTCGGCACCAGCCGCGCGGGACAACAGCGACGGGTTCGTCGTAACGCCGTCGATGAGGCCTGCTTCGGCCGCCCGCCGGATTTCCTTGAGATCCGCTGTGTCAACGAAGAACTTCATGTATCCTCCCGTCCGATTTCGTCGCTGGAATAGTATACGCGAGCCAGGAAAAGACCCTCCGGCGGAGCCGGCGGCGACGTCTCCAGCCCTTCCTGCCCGGCCAGCAGCGCAGCGACGTCCGCGAGCGGCCGCCGTCCGCTTGCGACATCCACCATCGTGCCGACCAGGTACCGTACCATGTGATGCAAGAACCGGTTCGCCCGGATACGGAGCTCAACGCCCAGCTCCTCCCATCTCCGCCATTGCGCGTGCTGCACCACCGAGCGCTCCCCCCGTTCCGGCTGTCCCGATTTGGCGAACGCGCGGAACGAGTGGTCCCCCAGGATGCTCGCCGCGGCGGCGTCCAGAAGACCCGCGTCCAGCCGGTCACGCACCGGCCAACACCAGCGACGATGGAAAGGGGAAAACGAAGCGGGCGCCGTACCCACGCGGTATACGTACTCCCGCGCCACCGCGCCGTAGCGGGCATGAAACTCCGGCGCCACTGCCTCTGCGTCCGCCACCCACACGTCTCCCGGAAGGATTGCATTGAGAGACCGGCGCAGGGACTCGGGCGTCCACGTTCCCGGCATCAACGCCGACGCCACCTGGCCCGTGGCGTGCACCCCACGATCCGTGCGCCCGGCCGCGACCACGGAGATCGGCCGGTCCGCCAGACGTGAGAGCGCCGCTTCGAGGTCCGACTGCACCGTGCGCACCCCCGGTTGCACCTGCCAGCCGAAAAAACCGCTGCCGTCGTATTGAAGCGTGAGCTTGATCCGCTGCTCGTTCGGGGCCATCACGCGCGGAAAGCTACGGCCGCCCGCGCACGTGTCAAGCACGCGCGACCACGTTTGACACCACGTCGGGCGCTCCCGTACCTTGCCGATTCTTTCGCTATCTTTCAAAGCCATGAACGCAGCTCGAGATACCGGCGGGGAAGAGGGTCCCTCCCTCGCTTCCCTCATCGCCCGCGTGGCCCTCCGGCAGAACCTCTCCGTGGACGAGGCTCAGGCCGCCTTCGATGCGGTCATGCAGGGCCGCGCCTCGGTGATCCAGATCGCTGCCCTTCTGGTGGGCCTGCGCACCAAGGGCGAGGCTCCGGAAGAGGTGGCGGGCGGCATCCGGGCGATGCGGGCCGCGATGGTCCCGGTCGAAGTGGCCGCCGAGGATCCACGGCCGGTCGTCGACACCTGCGGGACCGGCGGCGGTCGCGTCACCACGTTCAACATCTCCACCGCCGCGGCGCTCCTGGCCGCCGCCGCCGGCGTGCGCATCGCCAAACACGGAAACCGGTCCTTCACGTCCCGCTGCGGCAGCGCCGATGTCCTGGAGGCGCTGGGCGTGCCCATCGAGATGTCGCCCGAGGCCATGGCCAGTGTCCTGGCCGAGGCGGGCATCGTGTTCATGTTCGCCCCCTTGCTCCATCCGGCCATGCGCCACGTCATCCCCGTGCGCCGCGAGCTGGGCATGGCTACCATCATGAACCTGCTCGGCCCCCTGACCAATCCGGCGGGCGTTCGCCGCCAGATGGTGGGCGTCGCGGACCCCGCTCTGCTCCATCTCGTCGCCCGCGCGCTCCACGCTCTCGGCCATGAGCATGCCGTCGTGGTGCACGGGCAGCCGGGCATGGACGAGCTGAGCCCCCTGGGGCCCAGCGAGATCGTGGAGGTGAAGGAGGGACGCGTGAACGCCTTCACGCTGGATCCGGCGCAGTCGTTCGGCTGGAAGGGGCTCGAGTCGGAAGGGCTGGCCGGCCGAGACCCGGAATACAACGCCTCCGTCGTGCAGGGCGTGCTGTCGGGGAAGGTGAAAGGGACGGCCCGGGCGGCCGTGACGTTGAATGCCGGCGCCGCCATCTATGTCGCGGGGATGACCGAGGACCTGGAACAGGGCGTGGCGCACGCCGAAACGGTGCTGGACGAGGGCAGGGGCCTGGAAGCGCTCACGCGACTGCGTGAAGCGACCCACCGCGCCATCGGTTGAAGACGGCCCGCCTCACCCGGAGCGCGGCGTCACAACGGCACGCAGGGTCCACGGTCCCTGGATCGGTGCCCGCTCCTTCGCAACGACCACGACGGTCACCCGCGGTGTGCGCCGTCCCACCAGAAAAGGCTGCCGGGTCTTCATCAGAACCTCCGCAACACACCGACCACCACGCCCTGCACCATGACCCGGTCGGCTGCGTAGATCATGGGCTTCATGCCCGGATTCGCCGGCTGCAGCCGCACGCGGCCGTCCGGCTCACGGTACAGCTTCTTCACCGTGGCGGAATCGCCGTCCACCAGCGCCACCACCATCTCGCCGTTCTCTGCCGTTGGCCGCGCGTTCACGACGATGTAGTCCCCGTCCCGGATCTGCTCGTCGATCATGGAATCGCCGCGCACCCGCAACACGTAGTGGCTGCCCGTGCGCCGCAGGAAGTCATCCGGCACCGACACCGTCTCGTTGTCCCGGATCGCTTCGATGGGCAGACCCGCCGCCACGGCCCCCATGAGGGGCAGCTCGACGGCAGAGGCCCGAAGGCCGGTCGGGATGAGCTCGATGGAGCGGCTTTCGTTGTAGCTCTTTCGAATGAACCCTTTTTGCCGCAGATTCTCCAAGTGCTCGTGCACCGTTGCCAGGGACGAGTAGTTGAAGTTCCGGGCGATCTCTTCGAAGCTCGGGGAGTAGCCGTTCTCTTCCAGAAAACGCTTCACGAAATCCAGGATTTCCTTCTGTCGCTTGGTCAGCGGCATGGGATGTCATCCTCGTTGAAGCCCGGAAAAGAGTGGCTGCACGGTCCGAATCGGGCCGTTGCCGAACAGGCACCGAAACCAAGGTACCCGAACAGGAACCGAAACGCAAGATCTCCATGAACGTGCTGGAACGGATCGTCGCGGGAAAACGGGAAGAAGTGGCGGGGTTGCGGACGTGGGCGTCGGCGCTCCGGCGGGAGGCGGAGGCCGCGGGTCCGGGGCGGGGGCTCGCGGGCGCGCTGCGTCGGCCGGGGGAGGTGGCGTTGCTGGCGGAAGTGAAGCGGCGCTCACCGTCGGCGGGCTGGATCCTGGAGGGTGGGGACGCGGCGGGCATCGCCCGGGTCTACGAATTGTCGGGTGCGGCGGCGGTGAGCGTTCTGACGGACGAGGCGTGGTTCGGGGGTAGCCTGGACGACGTTCGGTCGGTGAGGGTGGCGGTGGGCGTGCCGGTCCTGCGGAAGGATTTCATCGTGGACCCGGTGCAGGTGTGGCAGGCGCGGGCGGCGGGGGCGGACGGGTATCTACTGATCGTGCGGATCCTGGAGGATGCGCAGCTGGCGGATCTGCTGGCCCTGGGTGCGAGCCTGGGCATGGACGCGCTGGTGGAGGTGCACGGGGAAGGTGAGCTGGAGCGTTGCCTGGCGGCGGGCGCGTCGGTGGTGGGCGTGAACAGCCGGGACCTGACGACCTTCGCCACGGATCTGGCGGTGGTGGAGCGGATGGCGGCGGGGGTGGATGAAGGGGTGGTGCTGGTGGGGGAGAGCGGGATCGGAGGACCGGCGGACGTGGACCGGCTGGGTGCGGCCGGGGTGGATGCGGTGTTGGTGGGCGAGGCGTTGATGCGTGCGCCGGACATGGCCGTGGCGGTGGAACGGTTGACGGGTCGGAGCCGGCGGGCGCGGGGGGGAGTGGCGGCGTCATGAACGTGAAGATCTGCGGGCTGTGCCGTGCAGAAGATGCTGCGCAGGCGGTGTCTGCGGGTGCGACGCACGTCGGCGTGGTGCTGGTTCCGGGGAGCCGGCGGGCGCAGACACTGGAACAGGCCCGGGCGGTGCTGGATTCGGCCGGGCAGGCGAAGCGCGTGGGCGTGTTCGCGGATGCGGCGCCGGACGCCGTTCGGTTGGCCGGTGAATCGCTTCGGCTCGACGTGTTGCAGCTGCACGGCGTTGAGAGCCCGGACCGTGTGGCGGATCTCGGGGGGGCGGGTCCCTGGGAGGTGTGGAAGGGTGTAAGGCCGCGCAGCGTTGCGGAACTCGAGGAAGCGTTGCGGTTGTATGGCCCGGTGGCGGACGGCCTTCTGGTGGACGGGTTCAGCGATACGGGCGCCGGAGGCGTGGGTGCCCGATTTCCCTGGGAAGTACTGGAGGCGGTGCGGGATCGGGTTCCGCCGGATCTGGTGCTGGGTGTTGCCGGCGGTCTGGGCCCGGACTCGGTGGCGGACGCAGTCCGCCGCCTGAAACCCGATCTGGTGGACGTGAGCTCGGGCGTGGAAGCGGAGTTGTGCCGGAAGGACCCGGTGAAGGTGGCGGCTTTCGTGGCGGCGGCCCTCGCGGCCGCGTCGTACTGACGGACAGGGGAGCGAGTGCTGATGGACTCGGATGTGGCGGTCCAGGGCGGGGAAGGCCGTTTCGGCGCGTTCGGCGGCCGATACGTACCGGAGACATTGACGGCGGCTCTGGACGAGTTGTCGGCGGCTTACGCCGAAGCGCGTGCGGACGCCGCATTCTGGGCGGAGCTGGATGGCCTGCTGGCGGACTATGCGGGTCGGCCGACGCCCCTGTACCGGGCCCACCGGCTGGGCGCAGCCGCGGGCATCGCGCGCCTGTATCTGAAGCGTGAAGACCTGAACCACACGGGCGCCCACAAGATCAACAACACGCTGGGCCAGGCGCTGCTCGCCCGGCGCATGGGGAAGCAGCGGATCATCGCGGAGACCGGTGCCGGCCAGCACGGCGTGGCCACGGCGACGGTGTGCGCGTTGTTCGGCATGGACTGCGTGGTGTACATGGGCTCGGAAGACATCCGGCGGCAGTCGCTGAACGTCTACCGCATGCAGCTTCTGGGTGCCGAGGTGCGCCCCGTAGAGTCGGGCTCGCGCACGTTGAAGGACGCCACGAACGAGGCCATACGTGACTGGGTGACGAACGTCGGGGACACACATTACATTATCGGGTCGGTGGTCGGCCCCGATCCGTACCCGCGCCTGGTACGCGACTTCCAGTCGGTGATCGGCCGCGAGACGCGCGAGCAGCTGCAACGCCGCGAAGGCCGGCTTCCCGCGGCGGTCGTCGCCTGCGTGGGCGGCGGGTCCAACGCCATGGGCATCTTCCATGAATTCGTGGAAGAGGAGGCCGTTGACCTCATCGGCGTGGAAGCCGCCGGGGCGGGTCTGAGCACCGGGCGGCATGCGGCGACATTGTCGGCGGGCCGGCCGGGCGTGTTGCACGGCTCGCTGAGCTACCTGCTGCAGGACGAAGCGGGGCAGGTCGCGCCGGCGCACTCCGTGTCGGCGGGCCTGGATTATCCCGGCGTGGGGCCGGAACATGCATACCTGCGCGACCGGGGGCGCGCACAGTATGTCAGCGTCACGGACGACGAGGCGCTGTCCGCGTTCCACCGCCTGTCCCGGCTCGAGGGCATCATCCCGGCCCTGGAATCGGCGCATGCGGTTGCGTGGGTTCTCCGGGAAGGCCGTCGCTGGACCGACGGCCCGGTGGTCATCTCGTTGAGCGGGCGGGGCGACAAGGACGTCAACGAAGTGGCGGCACTGGACAAGCAGGCGGGTTGACGGAACGGAAGGCCATGCCAGAGGGACCGCATCGCACAGAAGGCTCCGGCCAGGAGAACGATCCCGCGCCCGGCGAGGAATTCGCCGGGCTGGATCTGGACCTGGGTCTGGACCTCGACATCTCGACGCCGCCGGACGAGCTCGATGCGGCCGAGGTGGGCGCGTTGCTGACCACCCTTTCCAAGACCCTCCGCGCGTTCCAGCTGTACAAGCCCAACAACCCGGTGTTGCAGCGGTTCCTGGAAGCGTTGCACGAAAGCTTTCGCCAGTTGTGGCGGAACACGGACGTGTTGCACCTCACGGTGGCGGAGGACGGCCTGCATTGGGGCCGGCACGTGTTCGACATGGGGGAGGGACGCGAGAACATCGCGTTCACGTTCTACAAGGACGGCGTCCGTTACCTGACGTTCCAGCCGGGCTTCGAAGACGAAATGGACGCGTTCCTGGGGGTCCTCAACCGTGCCCGCCAGCTGGACCAGACGGCCGAGGACGACCTGATCACGCTGTTGTGGGAGCAGGACTTCAACGCCTTCCAGTACGGGTACGTCGATCAGCTGAGTGAAGGTCTCTCGCTGCCGGAGGGCGGCGAGCCGGGAACGGCGCCGGTGGCGCCGTCGACGCTGCAGGCCGACCTGGATTCGGTGCCCGAGTCGGCCCCCTCCGGATCGCCGACCGCGCTGGTGGACGATGAGGAGCCGGTGGAGATGCTGCAGAGCGTCTCCAGGGAGGACTTCGAGGAGACGCTCTATTTCCTGGATCCGGCCGAGATGGCCACGCTGCAAGACGAAATGCAGCGGGAAACGGACCGGGACCTGCGCGGCGCGGTTCTGCGGGCGTTGTTCGACCGCTTGGAGGACTCGGACCCCGGCCGGCAGCAGGAGATCCTCGGGATCCTCGACCAGCTTCTGCCCATCTTCCTGAGCCGGGGCCACCTGGACTCGGCGGCCGCGGTGTTGCGGGAGCTGGACGGGATGGTGGACCGGGGCGTGCTGGCGATGGAGTTGGCGGACCGCGTGGAGGCTCTGTTCGACCGGTTGAGCGACGAGAGCGTGCTCAGCCAGTTCGTGGAGGTGCTTGAGCAGGGCGATGTGGCGCCGGACCCGGCGGCCCTGTCTCTCTTCTTCGGCCGCCTGCGGGCGCGTGCTCTCCCTACGCTGATCCGGCTGGGCGTGTCCGTGCAGGGAGAACAGGTGCGCCAGCGCCTGGGCTCGGCCATCGACGGGCTGGCCCGGGAGTATCCGGCGGAGCTGCTGGGCCTGTTCGAGCTCGCCGATCCGCTGGTCGTGCAGGGGGCGGCGGGGGCGGCGGGCCGCCTCAAGCTGAAGGAAGCGGTGCCGCAGCTGCGCTCGGCATTGCGGCACCGGGACGCGGGAGTCCGGCTCTCCGCCGTGGAAGCGCTGCTGGGCATCCGCTCGGCCTCCGCGCTGACGGCCCTCATCGATGCCCTGGAGGACACCGACCGCGAGGTCCGGGTGACGGCCGTGCGGGGCATCGGCGAGGTGCGGTTCGCGTCGGCCCGCGAGCGGCTGGCCCGCATCACGGAAGGGAAGGCGCTGAAAGACGCGGACCTGACGGAGAAGATCGCGTTCTTCGAGGCCTACGGCGCCATTGCCCGGGCGTCTGCGGTGCCCGCCATGAACGAGATCCTGAACCACCGGGGCCTGTTGGGCCGGCGGAACTCGAACGAGTTGAGGGCCTGCGCGGCCCTGGCGCTGGGCAAGGTGGGCACGGCGGAAGCGCAGGCGGCGTTGCGGGAATCGTTGGGCGACCCGGATCCGGTGGTGCACAACGCGGTGCAGCGGGCACTGCGGGCGACGGGGGAGGACGCATGAGCCGTGTGATGGCGTCGTCGTCCGCGGCTGCGGCCACCGGGGCGCTCCAGCGTCCGGGCCAGCAGCTGCTGTACGGACTGTACGCGGCGCTCCAGTCCATGAAGCTGTTCCCGGTGGAGAACGCCACCGTGCAGAAGGCCATCGACGAGCTGCATCGAGCGGCGGCTCGCGTGGTGGAGAAGGAAGGCGTCGTGGAGCTGGGGCTGGTGGGCGATTTCGTGTTCCTGAACGATGTCCGCCTGCGGCTGGACCTTTCGAGCTACGCCGCCTATTCGCTGGTATCGGGCTCGTTCGCCCGTCACGGAGTGGGGACGGTGGAAGTGACGGAAGGGGTGGGACGCGACGAGTGGCCCGCATTCCTGAAGCTGCTCACGGAGCGGAACCTGGAGGAAGTGGAGGATCCGTTCGGACGTTTCTCCAACTGGCTCGAGCAGAGCACCGTCCAGCACATCAAGGTGGGCCCGGAGCGGGACCGGGGCCGTCTCGACGAGGAGCAGGAGAGTTCCAAGGAAGCGGCCAAGCGGGCGTACGTGCAGACGGTCCAGGTGGCGCACGAGGTGTTGACGGACATGCGCCTGGGCCGGGCGGTGAACGTGCGGCGCGTGAAGCGGGCGGTGCAGTCCATCGTGGACCAGGTCCTGAACAACGAGACCTCCATCGTGGGCATGACCACTCTGCGCGACTACGACGAGTACACGTTCACGCACTCGGTGAACGTGTGCATCTTCAGCGTGGTCCTGGGCCAGAAGCTGGGGTTGGACAAGCTCCAGCTCTACGAGTTGGGCCTGGGTGCGCTGTTCCACGACATCGGCAAGATGCGCATCGACCCGGAGATCACCAACAAGCCGGGCGCGCTGACGGACGATGAGTTCCGCATGATGCGCCAGCATCCCACGGAAGGGCTGCTGGCGCTCTTCTCCATGCACGGCTTCGGGCACGTGCCGTTCCGGGCGATGCTCATGGCGTACGAACATCACATGAAGCGGGACCTGACGGGCTACCCGGAGAACAAGCGGGAACGCAAGCCGACGCTGTTCAGCCGCATCGTGGCGGTGGCCGACGGCTTCGACGCGGCCACCACCACCCGAAGCTACCAGTCGCCGTGGCGGCCGGAAGAAGCGCTGCGGGAGATGAAGGACAACGCGAAGCGTGGCTTCGACCCGCTGCTGGTGAAGGCGATGATCAACGTCACGGGGATCTTCCCGGTGGGACAGCTGGTCATCCTGGACTCGTACGAGCTGGCCGTCGTCGTGGCGCCCAACCCCGACCCGAAGCGGCTGAATCAGCCGGTGGTGAAGATCATCATCGATCCGATGGGCATCCCGTTGTCGAATCCCGTGACGGCGGACCTGTCGGAAGTGGACCCGGCCACCGACAAGCCGCGGCGCTCCATCATCAAGACGACGGATCCGGAACGTTATGGAATCAAGGTCAGCGACTACTTCGTCTGAACCTCGCTCTCTGTCCGACCGCTTCGCCCGCTGGGGCGCGGAAGGCCGCCGTGCGCTCATCCCGTACCTGACGGCCGGCTACCCCACCCCTTCGCACACGGTGGCGCTGCTCCGCACGCTTGCGGAAGCGGGAGCGGACGTCATCGAGTTGGGCATCCCCTTCAGCGACCCCCTGGCGGACGGCCCCACGATCCAGCGGGCGTCCCACGTGGCCATCGCGGCCGGCAGCTCGCTCAACCACGCCCTCGACGCGCTGGAGGCGTTTCGGCGCCACTCCGACACCGCGGTCGTGCTGTTCAGCTATCTGAACCCTGTGCTGCGCCACGGCGTCGATGCCTTCCTCACCGACGCGGCGAACGCCGGCGCCCAGGGCCTGCTGCTCACGGATCTCCCGCTGGGCGCCGACCCGGCACTGGAAGCCCGGTTCGAGAGGTCGCCTCTGGCGCTGATCCGGCTGGTGGCGCCGACTACGACCCACGAGCGGGCCCTCGAGATCGCGCGCCACGCCCAGGGCTTCCTGTACTTCATCTCCAGAGCGGGTGTGACGGGCGCCCGGTCGGAACTGCCGCCGGAGCTGCCGCAGCAGGTCGCCGCGTTGCGTGCGGAGTCGGGTGTTCCCGTGGCGGTGGGCTTTGGCATCTCCAGTCCGGCGCACGCCGCCGCGGTGGCACGGGTGGCCGACGGCGTGGTGGTGGGCAGCGCCCTCATCGACGCCATCGAGAAGGGCGGGGCGGACGGGGCAACGCAGTTCCTGGAAGGCCTCCGCGCCGCCATGGATGACGTTTCGCGTGACCACGGCTGACCCCTTCGGACCCCGCAGGCTCACTCCTCCCTGAGCTTCCGCTCCAACGCGCCATCCGGTTCCACGAACACCGTCTGGACCCGGTCCGTGCGGACCAGGCCCGGCGGGGCCCCGCGCGGCTTCCGGACGTGTTTCCGGCGTGTCCAGTCCACGGGCACGATGCCGGATGTGCGAGCCTTGCTGTACCACGCCGCCAGCACCGCCGCTTCGTGCAGGTCCCGGCGCGGCGGGTTCTGGTCCCGGCGCGACCAGCGCAGCACGACGTGGGCGCCGGCGACGTCCCGGGCGTGGAGCCAGACGTCGTCGGGCGCTGTGTGATGGAACGTGAGGGCGTCGTTGGCGCGGCTGCCGCGGCCCACACGGACTTCCAGCCCGCCGGACGTGCGATACCGCCGGTACGGCAGGGCGGCCGCCCCGGCCGGCGCGCGGCCGGGCCGGTCCCTTTCGAGGCTCGTCAGCACCTGCCGCAACGCCGCCTCATCGGCGTGTCCTCCGGCGGCGTCCGCAAGCAGCCCGTCCAGGCCACGCAGCGCTTCCTCGGCGTTTCGCACCAGCGCCGGGAGCTGCCGGGTGGCCCTCTCCCGCTTCGCCGCCTGCTCGTAGAGGCGGTCGGCGTTGCGTGCGGGCGGCAGGGCCGGATCCAGCTCCAGATCAACGGGTGTGCCTTCGAAGTCGTGGATCGTTACGTGGCGCGTGCCCGCGGGCACTTCGTGCAGCCGGGCCAACAACAGGTCTGCGTGATGCCGCAGCGCCGCGGCCTCGCCCGGCGCGTTCTCGAGCTCCCTCCGCAACCGGTCCAGGCGGCCGGCGAGGTGGCGCCGATGCTCTTCCAGACGATGGTGTGCTTCCGGCGTCAGGGCCGGCGCGGTGTCTCCGGAGTGTGCGGCGGCCGCCATGGCATCCAGCAGGGAAGCGGTGGGCCGGCCGGTCACGCCGGGCAGGGGAACGGGATAGGGAAATGTGCCCGCCCGGCGGTGCAGCACCTGGGGCTCGGCGGCCGGCCGGCCTGCGATGCGGCGGTACCGCTCATACGCCTGATCCAGGGCCTGGGAGCCCGCCTCCGCCTGAGCGGGACCGAGAATGGCCGGGGCGTTGAGGGGGCTCGTCCACGCGACGGCGCCGACCAGCGCGCGGCGTCGCTCGCCTGGATCGACGTGGGCCAGGATGCCGTGCCAGGCTTCCCGCGTGAGCGGTTCATCGGCGCCCATGCGGGGGCCCGTGGGCAGGCCCGGCGGCACGTAGGGGAGGCCCGGCCGGAGCGCCCGCCCTCCCGCGTCGCGGGCCCACAGCGCCGCCACGATGCGCCCCGCTTCGTTCAGCGCCAGCACGTTCCACTGGTTGGTCATCAGCTCCACGGCGAGCCGGCGTGTCCTGCCTTTGCCCTGGCCGCCGACGCCGATGTAGAGGAGCCGCTCGTCGGCCGGGGCCTCCACCGCGATGATGCGCGCCTGACGCGGAAGCACGACGCGGCCCACCGGGCCTTCCCCGGGCTGCTCCACCGGTGGCGTGTCCGTCGGCAACAGCCAGCCGCGGTCGGGGCGGAGCTCCCAGACCAGCGTGCCGTCTTCCAGCGCGAGGACCATCCGGCGCGCCGCGGCGTCCAGGTGCAGGCCCCGAACACGGCGTTGCGCCAGACGGGAATCCAGCTCCCCGGCCAGGTAGGAAACGAGCAGCGAATCGTACGGAATCGGGTTTGACACGTCTCGATAATGCGTTTAGCTTCGGGGAGCCGTCAACTCCATAAACGGCGCGGAATTACGCCATTTCTCCCGACCACCCGGAACCGGGACACACGATCATGAGCAGTCAGGGCCCGAACCGGGACCACCCGGTGACCACGCGTCATCTGCTGGAGATGAAGCAGCGCGGCGAGAAGATCGTCGCGCTGACCGCTTACGACTACTTCTTCGGCCGGCTCGTGGACGAGGCCGGTGTGGACGTCGTGCTGGTCGGCGACTCCCTGGGCCAGGTGGTCCTGGGCCTGGATTCCACCATCCCCGTGACCCTGGACGCGATGATCCACCATGGCCGCGCCGTGCGGCGCGCGGCGAAGCACGGCCTGGTGGTGCTGGACATGCCGTTCATGACCTACGGCATCACGGAGGCGGAAACCCTGCACAATGCCACGCGCGTCATGCAGGAGACCGGTGTGCAGGCGGTGAAGCTGGAGGGCGGAAGCGAGGAGATCTGCCGCCACGTCGGCCGGCTGGTGGACGCCGGCATCCCCGTGATGGGCCATATCGGCCTGACTCCGCAATCGGTCCACGCCCTGGGCGGCTACCGTGTGCAGGGGCGCGAGTCGGATCGGGCGGAACAGCTCCGGGCCGAGGCCAGGCGCCTCGCCGACGCCGGCTGCTTCGCCATCGTGCTGGAGCTCCTGCCGGCGCCGCTGTCCCGGGAGATCACCCGCGACATCGGCATCCCCACCATCGGCATCGGCGCCGGGCCCCACGTGGACGGCCAGGTGCTGGTGCTGTACGACATGCTGGGCCTGAACGACACGTTCAAGCCGAAGTTCCTGCGCCGCTTCGCCGACCTGGCGGGCGCCGCGCGTGCCGGCATCGGCGAATACGTGGCGGCCGTCCGCCGGGGCGACTACCCTGACGCCGAGCATTCGCACGAGTGAGGACGGTCCACACCAAGGCGGCGGCGCGCGCCGAGATCGCGGCGCTGCGTGCCGCTGGCCATCGGGTCGCTCTCGTGCCCACCATGGGCTTCCTGCACGAAGGCCACCTGTCGCTGGTGGACCGCGCCCGGCAGCGGGCCGATCACGTGGTCATGTCCATCTTCGTCAATCCCCTGCAGTTTGCCCCGGACGAGGATTTCGAACGCTATCCACGGGACCTGGAGCGGGATGCCACCATGGCGGCATGCCGGGGCGTGGACGTGATCTTCGCGCCGCCGACGGACGAGGTGTACGGCGGGTCGGATCCCGCCGTGCAGGTGGTGCCGGGCCCCATGGCGGATCGCCTGTGCGGTGCGTTCCGCCCGGGCCATTTCCAGGGGGTGCTCACCATTGTCGCGAAGCTCTTCAACGTGGTGGAGCCGGACGTGGCCGTCTTCGGCCGCAAGGACTTCCAGCAGGCCATGCTGATTCACCGGATGGTACAGGACCTCGACTTCCCGGTGGAGGTGGACGTCGCCCCCATCGTCCGCGAGGAGGATGGCCTGGCGCTGAGCTCCCGGAACGCGTACCTGTCCGCGGACGAGCGGGTCCGGGCCACGTCGCTGTATGCTGGCCTGGAAGCTGCACGAAAGGCGTTCCGGGCGGGCGAGCGGAACGCCGCGGCCCTGCGGCAGCGCGTCGTCGCGGCCCTTGCCGGGCAGGGCATTGAGCCGCAGTACGTCGAGCTGGTGGACCCTGCTTCCCTGGACGCGGTACAAGGGGCGGAAGCGGGCCAGGTGCTGGCTGTGGCGGCGTTCGTGGGGCGGACGCGGCTGATCGACAACATGGTCATGGAATGAGCGAGCGCAGTATGCGACGCACGCTATGCAAGTCCAAGATCCACCGGGCCACGGTGACGGATGCGAACCTGGAGTATGAGGGGTCCATCACGCTGGATCCGGTGCTGATGGAAGCGGCGGACATCGTGGAGTACGAGCGTGTGCAGGTCGTGGACATCAACAACGGGGCAAGGCTGGAGACGTACGTCATCCGGGGGCGGCCGGGGCGGGGTGAGGTGGTGTTGAACGGCGCGGCCGCCCGTCTGGTCCAGGTCGGGGACCGGGTCATCATCATGAGCTACGCGGCGTACGAGGAGGACGAGCTGGAAGGTTTCGAGCCGCGGGTCGTGCTGGTGGACGATGCGAACCGCATCCGTCCGGAAGGGCCGCGCACGAACTCCTCGCAGCGACTCTACCAGGTCTGACGGCGGGCGCGGCCGTGGAGGTGGCGGAGCTGATCGCGGCGGCGTCGGCGGGTCGCCTCCCGGACTGGGCGCGTGTGGCGCCGGACCGTCGCACCCACATGGCCCGGGTCGCCGAACTGATGGACGGCTGGGCCCGGCAGTCCGGCCTGGACCAAGGGCAGGTCGTGCGTTGGCGTGCAGCCGCTTGGCTGCACGATGCGCTGCGGGACGAGGACCCCGAGATCCTTCGGCCGCAGGTCCCCGACGCGCTCCGGGACCTGCCTCCCAAGGTCCTGCATGGGCCCGCCGTGAGCCACCGCCTTGCGCAGGATGGCGTCGGCGACGACGCGTTCCGACTCGCGGTGGGGTACCACACCCTTGGCCACCCGGACCTGGACCGCCTGGGGCGGGCGTTGTTCCTGGCGGACTTCCTGGATCCGGGCCGCCCGTTCCGCCCGAAATGGCGTGCCGGGCTGCGCCGCCGTATGCCCGATGAGATGGACGACGTGCTGCGCACGGTTCTGCGGGCGCGCATCTGTTACCTGCTGGAACGCGGCATGGCCTTGCGGCCGGAAACGGCCTCCTTCTGGAACCAGATCGTATCCGAGCGTTGAGCAACGACCGTCGTCGTCAGAGCATTGTGCTGTTCCTCGCCCTGGGCCTCGTGGCTGCGTTCGCCGTTTCGTTCGTTGCGGGCCTGACGGGCGTGTCCGGCGGCGGGCACGGGCCGCTGGACGCGGCGCCGGGCGCGTCCAACATCCGTGTGGAAGTCCTGAACGGAGCGGGCAAGGCGGGCCTGGCCCGAGAGGCGGTGGAGCGGCTCCGGGCCCGCGGCTTCGACGTCGTCTACTTCGGCAACGCGTCCTCGTTCGGCCGGGACAGCTCCGTCGTCGTCGCCCGCACCGGGCGGCTTGATGACGCCAGAGAGGTGGCCGGCGCCCTGGGCATCCACGCCGTCAGGAGCGAGCCGGATTCCACCCTGCTGCTGGAGGTCACCGTGGTGCTGGGCGCCGACTGGCCTCCGAGTCCCGGCGCGGACCAGGGCATCCTGGGGCCGCTGCAGGATCTGGTGAACCGGGCTCGCAGCAAGCGGTAGCGCCCTCGAATTCGCGTTCGCGTACG
>CAZUFP010000058.1:14923-25911 GCA_964619835.1 uncultured Gemmatimonadaceae bacterium
GTACGAGTTCGCGATCCCGGGTCAGCGCCGTTCCAGGCTTTTCTCCAACTGGACGAACGGCTTCGGTGGGGTCAGGGTGTGTTCCGCACGTAGCTGGCCGCAGGCGGCGGCGATGTCGCGGCCGCGCGACTCCCGGACGGTAGCGTTGACGCCCGCCGCGTCCAACGTCGATGCGAAGGCCTGGAGACGGGCGGGCGGCGTGGGCCCCCAGCCGGTGCCGGCCACGGGGTTGAACGGGATCAGGTTGACGTGGGCCTGGAATTCCGCGACCAGGTCGGCCAGCTGGGCCGCCAGGGCCGGCGCGTCGTTGACGCCGTCGATCATCACGTACTCGAACGTGATGCGGCGCCCGCCGGCGGCCTCGAAACGGCGAAGCGCCTCCAGTAGCTCCGGCAACGGGTATTTCCGCTCCAACGGAACCAGCCTGGCGCGTAGCTCGTGGTTCGGCGCGTGGAGTGAAACGGCGAGCCGGAACTGCTCGGGGCGAGCGGCGAGCTCCAGGATGCCCGGGACGACGCCCACCGTGGACACCGTGACCCGCCGGGCCCCCAGCTCGTAGGCCTGGTTCAGCAGGGACAGCGCCGGCATGACGGCGCGCCGGTTCGCCAGCGGCTCGCCCATGCCCATGAACACCACGTTCGTGATGGGCCCCATGCCGCGTTCGGCGGCATAGCGCCGGGCGCCCCGGTACTGGGCCACGATTTCGCCCGCCCGCAACTGGCGCCGGTAGCCGGACCAGCCGGTCGCGCAGAAGACACACGCCTGGGCGCAGCCGGCCTGCGACGAGATGCAGAGCGTCAGCCGGTCCCGGGCCGGGATGAGCACGGACTCGATGAGCTCCCCGTCCTCCAACCGCCACAGGTGCTTCACCGTCCCGTCCTCGGAGACGGCCTCGTGCTCGACGGCCGGCGCCGTCAGCCGGAACGTGTCCGCCAGCGCCTCTCGCTCCTTCGCCGGCAGGTCCGTCATCTCCTGGAAGGAGACGGCGTCGCGCTCGTACAACCAGGGCAGGACCTGGCGGACCCGGTAGGCAGGGCGGCCCCGCTCGGCAAAATGCTGCCGCAGAAGGGATTCGGCCTCCTCAGCCGACAGATCCAGTAAATCCGTCGCGTCCTGCGTGTCTGTCGCTTCGCTCACCCTGGCTCCCACTGCTCCCGGTACGTCCGCCGCGCCGGCGCGGCCCCCGCTTCCGATGGCCACGGACATGAACCCCGCCCTCCGGCCAGGAGTTCCACCGTCCCGCCGCCCCCCTTCTTTCACCCCGGCGGCGAACGCTGCACCATTGTCCCTGGGCGCTGGAACCGAGGCGAGGCCTGTCCCGGTCGGGACGGCCGGTGGCAGGGTGGCAGGCGGAGGAAGGCGCGGTTAACTTATCGAGATTCGGTATTTTCAGGAAACCAGAGGGTGATCGGTGCTTCTGACGGATCTGCTTACGCCGGGTCGTATCTCGATTCCGTTCCAGGCGGTGGACAAGGAATCGGCGATCCGGCAGCTGGTGGAGTTGTTTGCCGCGGATGCCGGCATTGCCCAGGTGGACGAGGTGTTGCGGGCGGTGCAGGAGCGTGAGGCCGTGCTGTCGACGGGGGTCGGCAACGGCGTGGCCATTCCGCACGGAAAATCGCCGGCGGTGCCGGAGCTGGGCATGGCGGTGGGCCTGCTGGAGTCTCCCGTGGACTTCGAGGCGTTGGACGGGCAGCCCGTCCGGCTCATCTTCCTGCTGGTGGGACCGGAAACGGCGGCGGGGGCACACATCAAGGCGCTGAGCCGGATCTCACGGCTGGTCCGGCACGCGGCGGTGCGGGAGCGGTTGTTCGCCGTGGGGGACGCACGCGCCTTTCTGGCTGCGTTGGAGGAAGCCGAGGGGGCGTGAGGCGGAATCTGAGCTGGTATCTTCCCGCCGCTCTCTGGGCGGCGTTCGTTCTTTTCATCGGCAGCAGACCCTACCTGCGTCCGCCTTTCCTGTTCCACGGCGCCGACAAGGTGGGGCATGCCATCCTGTACGGTGTACTGGCGGTGCTGGTGTGGCTCGGGGGAGCGAAGTCGGGTGCGCGCCGTCCATGGCTGTGGGCGCTGCTGGTGGTAGGACTTGTTGCGGCGGGCGACGAGCTGCATCAGCGGATCGTGCCGGGCCGGAGCTCGGACATTCATGATTGGGCGGCGGACATGACCGGCGCGCTGGTGGGCGTGACCGGCGTCCGCCTGCTGTTTGGCAAGAGGAAGCGGGGCGGAAGCCATGAGCCATGAGCTACCCACGGCGTACCGGTCGACCCTGGCCGGGACGCTGCGCGGGGACGATGCGGGAGAGCGTGTACGGCTGGCTGGTTGGGTCCATCGGCGGCGGGACCTGGGCGGCCTCATCTTCGTGGACCTGCGCGACCGGTCGGGCCGGGTGCAGCTGTCGTTCGGGCCGGACTGGACGGACGCCGCGTCGTTGGAGCGCGCCCACGGGCTCGGCGCAGAGGGCGTGATCCGCGTGGAGGGGGATGTGGTGGCACGGCCGAAGGACGCCGTGAATCCGGATCTCGCGACGGGTGCCGTGGAGGTCCACGTGTCCAGCCTGGAGGTGCTGTCGCAGGCAGAAACGCCGCCCATCCCGGTGACGCAGGTCCCGGGTGAGGAGTTGCCGGCGGAGGAGCTTCGTCTGCGGTACCGGTACCTGGACCTGCGGCGGGAGGAGCTGCAGCGGTCGCTGGGCATCCGGCACCGGACGCTGCAGGCGGTGCGTGCCTATCTCACTGCACAGGGCTTCTGGGAGGTTGAGACGCCCATGCTTACCCGGCGCACGCCGGAAGGCGCCCGGGACTACCTCGTGCCCAGCCGGCTCCACCGGGGCGAGTTCTACGCGCTGCCCCAGTCGCCGCAGCTCTACAAGCAGCTCCTCATGGTGGCGGGCTACGACCGCTATTTCCAGCTGGCGCGATGCCTGCGGGACGAGGACCTGCGGGCGGACCGGCAGCCGGAATTCACGCAGATCGACGCCGAGATGTCGTTCGTGGCCGAGGAAGACATCCAGCGCGTGGGCGACGGCATGATGGCGGCCGTGTGGCGCGAGATCCTGGGCGTGGAGCTGGAGACGCCGTTCCCGCGCCTCTCATACGCGGAAGCGCTGGAGAAGTACGGGACGGACAAGCCCGACCTGCGGTTCGGCATGGAGTTCATCGACGTCACCGACCCGCTGCAATCCACGGAGTTCCGGCTGTTCAACCAGACCTTGGGGACGGGGGAACGGATCCGGGGCGTGGTGGCGAAGGGTGGGGCCTCGTTGTCCCGCAAGGAGCTCGATGCACTGGCGGGTGTGGCGCAGGCGGCCGGAGCGGCGGGCGCCCTGTGGCTGAAGCGGGGCGACGATGGCTTCTCCGGCCAGTTCGCGAAGGTGCTGGACGGCGGCCGTGTGCAGGTCTTCCTGGACCGCACGGGCATGCAGCCCGGCGACCTGTTCGTGGCGGTCATCGGCCACTTCCGCACGGTGGGGGCGGTGGCCGAAAGTCACGGTGCCACGACGGATGCGGCGCGGCTGGGCGGGGCGGAGGCGGCTCTGGACGCGGTTCGCCGGCATCTGGGTGACCGTCTGGGGCTGCGGGATCCGGCGAAGCACGCCTGGGCATGGATCACGGAGTTCCCGCTCTTCGACTGGGACGTGGAGGCAGACCGGCTGGTGGCGGCGCACCACCCGTTCACGTCACCCTTGCCGGAGGACGTGGACACACTGAAACGCTACACGGCCGACGGGCCGGTGGACCGGGATGCGGCCCGCGCGCTTTTTGACGCGGGCATCCGATCCCGGGCGTACGACATGGTGTACAACGGCAACGAGCTGGCGAGCGGTTCCATCCGGATCCACGAGAGCGCCCTCCAACGCCACGTGTTCCGTGCGCTGGGCATGAGCGAGGAGGACGCCGAGCAGAAGTTCGGCTTCCTGCTCGAGGCGTTCCGGTACGGCGCGCCGCCTCACGGCGGGTTCGCGTTCGGCTTCGATCGCATGGTCATGCTTCTGGTGGGCGCCTCCAGCCTGCGCGACGTCATCGCGTTTCCGAAGACCACGGCGGCCCGGGCCCTCTTCGAAGGCTCCCCGGCGCCCGTGGATGAACGCGAGCTGCGTGAGCTGCACGTGCGCGTCGCCGACTGATGCACGCAGAGGGAGAAGTGGAGAGCACGGTCATCCAGCACCGACTGCCGGCGGAAGGGGCGGATTACCTCCTGCTGGCAGGCGTGAACGACACCAACCTCCAGGAGCTGGCACGCCGGTCCGGCTGCCGCGTGATCCTGCGGGGGGACTACCTCATCCTTTCGGGCGAGCTGGCCGACGTCGAGCGGACCATCCCGGTGGCGCAGCAGCTCATCGACATGGCCCGCATGGGCACGCCCTTCGGCGTGGACGACGTGCGCCGCCTGAGCGAACGACTCGAAGGCGAGTCACGGCCCCTGCTGGACACCGAGCGAGACGAGCTGCGCATCCTGCTGCCGGGCCTGCGCAAGGTCATCACGCCGCGTTCAGACGGCCAGCGTGCGTACCTCGAGGCCATCGCCAAGAATGACATCGTGGTGTCCATCGGCCCGGCGGGCACGGGCAAGACCTACCTGGCCGTGGCCATGGCGGTGGACGCCCTGCTGAAGAACCGGGTCAAACGGATCATCCTGGCGCGCCCGGCGGTGGAGGCGGGGGAGAACCTGGGCTTCCTGCCGGGCGACCTGCAGGAGAAGGTGGACCCGTTCCTGCGCCCGCTGTACGACGCCCTCGAGGACATGATGCCGCACGATCGCGTGCGGCGCGCCCTGGAGTCCCGTACCATCGAGATCGCGCCGCTGGCCTACATGCGAGGCCGGACCCTGGCGGACGCCTTCGTCATCCTGGACGAAGCGCAGAACGCCACGACGGCGCAGATGAAGATGTTCCTGACCCGTCTGGGCCTGAACTCCCGCACGGTGATCACGGGCGACAAGACACAGATCGACCTGCCGCGCCGGGAAGAGTCGGGCCTGCTGGAGATCGAGCGCATCCTGAAGGGTATCGAAGGCATCGGCTTTCTGTACCTGGATGCGGCGGATGTCGTGCGTCACCGTCTGGTGAAGGACATCATCGACGCGTACGCCGCCGCGGAAGCCGGGGAGTCCCAGCACAAGGAGCCGTAGGGTGAAGGACAGAGCGTTCTCGATGCGCGACGTCCTGGCGATGCTGAACCGCCGGCCGGAGCGCACATGGCCGGATGGCGTGCTCCACCACGGGGCCCGGATCGCCATCCTCCTCGGCCTGGCCCTCGTGGTCCAGTTCGTGTTCCCGGTGGCACCCATCCCGGACATGCCCACGCTCGAGAAGGGCATGGTGGCCACCAAGGACATCATCGCGCAGGCCGAGTTCCCGATCTACAAATCGGAAAGCGAGCTGGAGCGGGACCGCCAGGAGGCGGCCGCGGGCGTTGCGCCGATCTTCGTCTACGACGGCACGGCGGCGGATTCCATGCTCGCCCAGATCCGCGGCTTTTTCGTGCGTGTGGATTCGGCGGCGTCCCTGCGGGCCGATTCGGCGGTGATCCGGCAGAACGTCGCGACGATCCTCAACTCGTACGGCCCCCGCCCGACGGCCGACTTCGTGAACCTGCTCCTGTCGCCCCGGCAGCGCCGCCAGCTGGAGCAGTCGTTGATCTCGGCAGTGCGGGACGAGCTGCCGCTGGGCATTGCGTCCGCCGCGGACCTGGAGGATGCCAATGCCCAACAGATCCGGGTGCGCCGCGGCGACAGCGAGCACCTGGTGGCGCGGGATTCTGTGCTCACGAGCACCGATTTCCTGGATCGGGCCGGGCGCTTCCACCTGGGGGAAAACCGGCAGCCGGACCTGGCGGAGGCCCAGCGGCTCATGCTGCTCGCCCTGTTCGAGCCCAGCCTGCGCTACGATCGGGCGGCGACGGAAGCGGAGCGGCAGCGGGCGCGCCAGGCGGTGCCGCTCCGCAAGGGCAGCGTGTTGAAGGGGGAGCAGATCGTAGGCGCCCACCAGCTCGTGGGCGATCGGGAAGCGGAACGGCTGCGGGCCTACCGGCAGTATCTGACGCAGATGGGGGATGTGGGGCGCGGCCTGGTCAGCGCGCGGGCCCTGGGGGCCTTCGGCTTCGACCTCACGCTGCTGCTGGTGTTCGGCACGCTGTTGTTCTTCTTCCGGCGCTCGATCTACGAGAACCTGCGTCAGCTCGGCCTGATCGTCTTCCTCGTGCTGGCGCTGGTGGGGGCCGCGGCCATCGTGGCGAAGACGCAGGTGCCCGTGGTGCTCATCCCCATCGCCTTCCCGGCCCTGGTCGTGGCCGTCCTGTGGGACGGCAGGCTGGCCCTCAACATGTCCCTGGTCCTGGCGATTCTGCTGAGCGGGCAGACGCCGTTCCTGAGCGGCGCGGTGCTGACCACGCTGGTGACGCTGGTCATGGCCGGCGCCGCGGCGTCCCTGAGCGTCCGGGTCGTGCGACGGCGCGCCCAGACCTGGAGCTTCATCCTGATCATCGCCGGCGCCTACGTCATCAGCGTGACCATCCTGGGGCTGCTGCGCTCCTGGGACATCGTCGAGGTGGTGCGCTTCATCGGATGGGGCGCCGTGAACGCCGTCGGCGGCGGTCTCACGGCCATGGGCTTCCTGCCCCTGTTCGAGGCCGCCACCAAGATCACGACCGACCAGACGCTGCTGGAGCTGGCGGACATGAACCGCCCGTTGCTGCGACGGCTGTCCCGGGAAGCGCCGGGCACCTATGCCCACTCCATCGCCGTGGCAAACCTGGCGGAAGCCGCCGCCAGCGCCATCGACGCGAACGCGCTGTTGACCCGGGTCGGTGTCTACTATCACGACGTCGGCAAGATCGCCAAGCCCCAGTACTTCATCGAGAACCAGCCCGGCGGTCGCAATCCACACGACAAGCTGAAGCCGGCCATGTCGGCCGCCGTGGTCCGGGGCCACGTGCTCGAGGGCCTGCGCCTGGCGGAGGAAGCGAAGCTGCCGCGGCCGGTCCGGGCGTTCATCGCGGAGCACCACGGTACACAGCCCATCAGCTTCTTCTATGAGAAGGCGAAGGAGCTGGACCCGGACGCCGACCTGGACCCCATGGACTTCCGCTACCCGGGTCCGCGGCCCCAGTCGAAGGAGACGGCGATCGCCATGCTGGCGGACTCGGTGGAGTCGGCGGCGCGGGTACTGCCGGACCCGACGCCGGAGCGGATCAAGGAGCTGGTCGACCGCATCGTGAAGACCAAGATGGACCTGGATCAGCTGGACGACACGCCGATGACCCTGGCCGAGCTGACGCGCGTGAAGAAGCAGTTCACGAGCGTTCTGACCGGCATGTACCACCACCGTATCGATTATCCGCCCAAGGAAGGGCGGCCGGCCGAATCCCCTGAGCCAGCCGCCAACGAGGCGGGCGTGCCCTGATGTCGTTGGTGGTCCAGGTGAGCTTGGCGGCGGTGCCGGCCGGCCTTGCGGCCCGGCCGCTGGCGACGCTGCTCCGGCGGGGAGGGCGGACGGTGCTTCAGCAGGCGGGGCACCGGGACGGGACGCTCTCCGTGACCTTGCTGGACGATGTGGGCATCACCGCGCTGAATGGTCGGTATCTGGGCCGGGACGGTCCCACGGACGTCATTGCGTTTGCGTTGCACGAGCCGGAGGAAGCACCCGTCGGCGATGTGTACGTGGGCGTGGAACAGGCCGCGCGGCAGGCGAGCGCCTACGGCGTGCCCCTGGCCGAAGAGCTGGTGCGGCTGGTCGTGCACGGAACGCTGCACGTCCTGGGGCACGACCACCCGGCGGGACCGGAGCGCGAAGCGAGCGACATGTGGGTGCTGCAGGAACGCCTGGTCAGGGAGGTGGTGGACGGATGACACAGCGGACGTTGCGGGTGTTCAGGCGCTGGCTCATCGCCGGCCTGATCGTGATCGCGCCTCTCGGCGTCACGGTCTATATCCTGTGGTGGTTGTTCGTCCGGGCGGATGGCTTGCTGGGACAGTTCGTGTACAACGCCATCGGCTTCAAGATCCCGGGGTTGGGCCTTCTCATGCTGGTGGCGGTGCTTCTGGTCGTCGGCTGGGGGACGGAGCGCACCATCGGCAACCGTCTCCTCGGCTGGTGGCAGAGCTGGCTGGACCAGGTGCCGGTGGTCCGGAGGCTGTACAGAGCGTCCAGCCGGATCGTCCGCACGGTGTTCGGCGGAGGCCGCCGCTTCTTCCGTGAGGTGGTGCTGATCCAGTACCCGTCACCCGGCCGCTGGACCATCGGCTTCATCACGTCGGACACGCCGTCGCCGCTCACCGCCCGGATCGACAACGCTGTCACCGTGTTCGTGCCGACCGCGCCCAACCCCACATCCGGGTACCTGGCGATCGTGCCCCGGACGGAAGTCATCTCCATGCCCATGACCGTGGAGGAAGGCTTCACCTTCGTGCTGTCGGCGGGCGCCGTGGCGCCGCCTGCACCGCCGCCGTCAGGACCGCCGCCGCCGCCCGCGCCACCATCGCCGCCGCCGGCCGGCGGCCCTTCAGGAGCGGCCGTGTGAACGGCGAGGCGCAGTTCACGGACGAGTTCATGGACCGGCTCGTTCGTCTGGAAGGCCTCCTGGAGGCGAAAGACGACGCCGGCATCCGCAAACTCCTGGAAGCTCTCCACCCCAGCGACATCGCCGACCTCGTCGAAGAGCTCGATGAGGCGGAGCGGGTCCACATCCTGGACCTGCTGCCGGCGGAGCTGGCGTCGGAGACGCTGGCGGAGATGGAGGCGGGGGAGCACCCGGAGGAGATCCTCGCCGCCCTCGAGCCGGAGCGCATCAGCGAGCTGATCGCGGAGCTGGCGGACGACGACGCCGCCGACCTGATCGGCGACCTGCCGCCGGAGGAGCAGGCGCGCATCCTGAGCACGCTGACGCCCGTGGATGCCGGCGAGCTGCGCCAGCTGCTCCAGTACCCGGAGGAGTCGGCCGGCGGCATCATGACCACCGAGGCGGTGGTGGTGTCGGTGCACCTGACGGCGCAACAGGCCATCACGGAGGTGCGGCGGCAAGCCCGGGACATCGGGCCGGAGTTCTACTCCGTCTTCGTCGTGGACCTCATGCGGCGCCTCATCGGGGCCGTGAGTATCCAGGATCTGGCCCTGGCCGACCCGGACACGCCGCTCCGTCGGCTCGCGGTGCCCCCGCCCACCGTCGTACCGGTGGACATGGACCAGGAGGATGTGGGCCGCCTCATCGCCCGCTACAACGTCCCGTCCCTGCCCGTCGTGGGCCCGGACAACGTGCTGCTGGGCCGCGTCACGTTCGACGACGTGATCGACGTCATGGAAGCGGAGCAGACGGAGGACATCCTTCGCCTGGTCGGTCTGGGCGAGGAGGAGCTGCGGGGCAAGTGGTACGAGGCCGTGCGCAGCCGGCTGCCCTGGCTGTTCGTGAACCTGTTGACCGCCATCATGGCGGCGTTCGTCGTCTGGATCTTCCAGGCCACCATCTCGCAGATCGTGATCCTGGCGGTGATCATGCCCATCATCGCCGGCATGGGCGGCAATGCGGGCACCCAGGCGCTGGCGGTGACGGTGCGGCGGCTCGCCCTGAGCGAGGGCGGCCTGCCGCAGTGGGAGGTGGTGGGCAAGGAGGTGCTGGTGGGGCTGGTCAACGGCGCCGTCCTGGGCGTCGTCGTCGGAGTGGCAGGCTACCTGCTGGAAGGCAACGCGACCCTGGGTCTCGTGGTGCTGATGGCCATGTGGGGCAACCTGCTCATCGCCTCGTTCGCCGGCGGCTTCGTCCCCATCCTGCTGGAGCGAGTCGGCGTGGATCCGGCGGTGGCGTCCTCCATCTTCGTCACCACGTTCACCGATCTGGCCGGCTTCTTCCTGCTGCTGGGTCTGGCCACGGTGCTGATGCTGTGATGAGACGCTGGCGACGCGCCACCGCCATTGTCGTGCGCCTGACTCCTTTCGTCGTGGCCTTCCTTCGCGACCGGCACCGCTGGCTCCTCTTCGGCCCGCCGCGCAAGCTGTCGGAAGCGAAGCACCGGCGTCGCGCGGAACGGCTGACCCGCGCCATCGCCGCCCTGGGCCCCACGTTCATCAAGCTGGCCCAGGTGTTCAGCGCCCGTGCGGACATCCTGCCGGAGCCGTACCTGTCCGTGGTGGGCACGCTCCAGGACCACGTGCCGCCGGACCAGCCCGAGGCCATCCGGGCCGTCATCGAAGCGGAGGAAGAGGCGCCGGTGGGCCGGCTCTTCTCCGCCTTCGACGACACGCCGGTGGCCACCGCCAGCCTGGGCCAGGTCCACCGGGCCGAGCTGGACGGCCGGCCGGTGGCCGTCAAGGTGCTGCGGCCCGGCGTCGAGGAGCTCATCGCCGTCGACCTGGACATCTCGTACAGCATCCTGTTCATCCTGAACCTTCTCTTCTCCAACGACCATCACGTGAAGGCCTTCACCACGGTGGTCGGCGAATTCGCCGTGAAGGTGCGTGCCGAGATGGACTTCCGGCAGGAGGCGGAGCACCTTCAACGATTCCGGCGGCACTTCGCGTCCGACCGGCGGGTCCGGGCGCCAGAGGTGCGCGAGTCCCTCACCCGGCGTCGCGTGCTGGTGATGGAATGGGTGGACGGAGACAAGATCGATGCCCTGGCTGGAAGGATCGCCGCCGGCGAGATCTCGCCCCGCCGCCTCATGGCCACGCTCATCGAGGTCTACCTGCGCATGCTGCTGGTCCAGGGTTTTCTCCACGCCGACCCGCATCCGGGCAACCTGCTGGTGGACCGGGACGGACGGATCGTGTTCCTGGACTGGGGCATGGTGGTGCCGCTGCGGCCCGTCACGCGGGAGCGCATCGTACGCGTCGCCCTGGCCACCGCGCGCCAGGACATCGATGGCATGATCAACGGGATGTACGAGCTGGGCATGATCGACCCGGACATCTCCCGCGCGGAGATCCGGGACGCCGCCGCCGAGATCCTGGGCGTCGTGGAGCGCGCCCGCGACCTGGGCGTCGAACGGGTGCAGGAGAT
>CAZUFP010000059.1:0-9658 GCA_964619835.1 uncultured Gemmatimonadaceae bacterium
CACGACGCTACGCCTGAGGCTGCGGCGCAGCCGGCGTCAGGCCGTGCCGCAACATGATCTCGGCCATCTTCGCCCGGTCCGGCGGTCCCCCGGCGGCCGCGTTGATCACCGCGGCGGACTCGCGGAAGTACTGCGGGCCGATCGCGGCAGGTGTGATCACGCAGAGCGCCCTGGCGTCCCGGCTGCCGTCGTTGTCGAACCGGTGGATGGCGCCGCGCGGAATGCACAGGGCCTCCCCCGGCCCGACCTCGATCCGCTTCCCGTCCACCGTCCAGGTGAGGACGCCCTCGAGTCCGTAGATCGTCTCTTCGTAATGGTCGTGACTGTGCGCCGGAGCCGCCAGACGGTGGGCGCTCGGCACCTCGAGCTCGAACACGGCGACGCTCCCGTTCGCGTCTTCTCCCGTGATGAGGAAGCGCACAGCCAGGGGACCCAAACGGATCCCTTCGTCGGATGGATTGACCCGGAGGTCGATGGCCTGGGATGTCATCTTCGTCTCTCTTTCGTGGGCAGCGAGGAATTGGTAAATTGTGTTTACCAAACAACTCCACGGTAAACGCGATTTACTATCATGTCAATCCCCACATCGCCGGTGCCTCCGGGAGAGATGTTGATCGGAGCGTTACTGAGAGTGCCTTCACAGGCGATCCACCGCCGGATCATCGCCGAGCTCAACGCGGCGGGCTTCGAGGAGCTCAAGTTGCCGCACATGGCGGTGTTGCAGTTTCCGGGCCCGGATGGGGCCCGTCCCATCGAGCTCGCCGAGCGCGCGGGCATGAGCAAGCAGGCCATGAACCAGCTACTGCGGAGTCTGGAAGGCGTCGGCTACATCGACCGTTCGGACTCACCGCGCCAGGGCCGCGCGCGCATCGTCCGGCTGACCGACCGTGGACACGCGGCGTACGCGAAAATCCACGAGATTCTCCGGACCATCGAGGAGGAATGGAGGGCCGAGTTGGGGTCCAAGGCCTTCGCCCAGCTCAAGGAGCTGCTGCTTCGCGTCTGGGAGAGCCCGTTGGTACACTGAGGGGTGTCGAACGCTGAACGTGGCCGTTCCGCGGTCCGTCGAAGCTGGGCGACATTGTCCACAAGGCCGCCATTGCCAACACGCGGGTACCGCCGGGTTACACCGTCAAGACGGGCAGCAACTACTTCCACATCAGCTCCGAGCAGCGCGGTGAGATCGTGCTGGTGATGATCCTCTCGCTGGTGCTGATCTACATGGTCACGGCTGCGCTCTTCGAGTCACTGGAAGATCGCCGCCGGCTTCGACGTGTTGTGGCCGCTGGCTGGCCGGATCGGACAGCGTCGGCGGCGGACCTCGACGTGGGGCCCCTTCGGCAGTAGGTTACATGTAACCTGCGTTCCGGAGAATCCGATGAGCGAGTCCGAGGAGAGAAAGAAGGCGATCCGCGAGAAGGTCAGGGCCTATCGCGCGCGGCTGCGCGGGCAGGGCCTCAGGCCCATTCAGATCTGGGTTCCGGACGTTCGCTCCGCCGCGTTTCAGGAGGAAGCGCATCGGCAGTCCGTGGCCGTCGCCGAGAGCCCCTTCGAGGCGGACGACCAGGCTTTCGTCGACGCAGTCTCGGACCTGGGAGACGAATGAGTCGAGGCGAGATCTGGACGGTCGCCGGTGGTGCCGGCTACGCCGGGAAGCCGCGGCCAGCCGTCATCGTTCAGGACGACAACTTCGACGGCACGGCGTCGGTCACGATCTGCGCTTTCACGACCGACCCGACCGAGGCGCCGCTGTTCCGTCTCCCGGTGGAGCCCACCGAAGAGAACGGGCTGCACATCGCCAGCAGTCTCATGGTGGACAAGATCACCACGGTCCCCAGGAGCAGGCTCGGATCGCGCATCGGCCGACTGGCGGACGAGGACCTGGTGCGCCTGAACCGCGCGATGATGGTCTTTCTGGGCCTGGCCGGTACAACTCGCTCGTAACCCTGCCCATCGCCTGGCGACCATGCCGCCCGGGCCGAGGCACGGAGTCGTGGCCCATCTCTTGCCCCACCCCCCTCCCAGCATCTGGATTGTTTTCGACCCCATACGAGGTGAGACATGATATCGCGACGACGTGCCGTGACGGCCGTGCTGGCCCTTGCGACGGCGCTGTTGCCGGCTTCGCTGCTTCCCCGGCCCATCGAATCCATGGGCGCTGCAGCCCTGTCGGCCCAGCAGACGGCGCCGGCCCAGCCACCGGCCGATTCCCTGTTCGCGGCGCTGCACTGGCGCTCCATCGGCCCGTTCCGCGGCGGCCGCGCCAAGGGGATCACCGGCGTGCCGGGCCAGCCGAACACGTTCTACATGGGCGTGGTGAACGGCGGCGTGTGGAAGACGGACGATGCGGGGCGCACGTGGCAGCCGATCTTCGACCGGGAGCCGACGGGCAGCATCGGGGACGTGGAAGTGGCGGCGTCGGACCCGAACGTGGTGTACGTGGCCAGCGGCGAAGGGCTGCACCGGCCGGACCTGTCCACGGGCGACGGCGTTTACAAGTCGACGGACGCGGGCAAGACCTGGACGCACCTGGGTCTCAGGGACGGCCAGCAGATCCCGCGCATCGCGGTGGACCCGAAGAACCCCAACCGCCTGTTCGTGGCGGTGCTGGGCCATCCGTACGGGCCGAACGAGCAGCGCGGCGTGTTCCGCTCGACGGACGGCGGCCAGACGTTCCAGAAGGTGTTCTACATCGACGAGAACACGGGCGCGTCGGACGTGGAGATCGACCCGCAGAACCCGGATGTCGTGTACGCGTGCATGTGGGAGGCCCGGGAGGGCCCGTGGGAGAACGCGGCCTGGCAGGGCACGAAGGGCGGCATCTTCAAGTCCACGGATGGCGGCACGACGTGGAACAAGCTGACGGCGGGCCTGCCGTCGGGCGACAGCGCGGTGACGCAGGCGGCCGTGACGATCTCGGCGTCGAACCCGAACCGCCTGTACGCGACGGTCGCCATGGGCCGGGCGGTGGGCATCTACCGGTCGGACGACGCGGGCGCGCACTGGACGCAGATCACGCACGACCCGCGGCCGGCGCGGCGCATCGGCGGCGGCGACCTGCCGGTGCCGACGGTGGACCCGACGAACCCCGACGTCGTGTACGTGGGCAGCGTGGTGCTGTGGAAGTCGTCGGACGGCGGCAGGACGTGGATGGCGCTGAAGGGCGCGCCGGGCGGTGACGACTACCAGCGTGTCTGGGTGAGTCCGGACAACCCGCAGATCCTGGCGTCGGCGGCGGACCAGGGCGTGATCATCTCGGTGAACGGCGGCCAGACGTGGAGCTCGTGGTACAACCAGCCGACGGCGCAGCTGTATCACGTGGCGGCGGACAACCAGTTCCCGTACAGCCTGTACAGCGGGCAGCAGGAGAGCGGGTCGGTGGGCATCCAGACGCGGAGCAACGACGGCGAGATCACGTTCCGCGACTGGCACCCGGTGGGCGTGGACGAGTACGGCTACGCGGCGCCGGACCCGCTGAACCCGGACCTGGTGTACGGCGGCCGCAACGTGACGCGCTACAACAAGGTCACGGGCCAGCGCGAGGTGGTGGGCCCGGCGGCGACGGGCGACGTGAGCGTGCGCACCGTGCGCACCGCGCCGGTGATGTTCTCGCCCACGAACCCGCACGTGCTGTATTTCGCCGGCAACACGCTGTGGAAGACGTCGGACGGCGGCGGGCACTGGTCGCAGATCAGCCCGGACCTGAGCCGGAAGACGTGGCAGGTGCCGGCGAGCGTGGGGATCTTCAGCAGCGAGCCGTCGGCCAAGCCGACGCAGCGGGGCGTGATCTACACAATCGCGCCCTCGCCCGTGGACTCCATGACCATCTGGGCCGGGACCGACGACGGCACGATCCACGTCACCCGCGACGGCGGCAAGACCTGGCAGGACGTCACGCCGCCGCAGCTGGTGCCGTGGGCCAAGGTGTCCATCATGGACGCCGGCCATAAGGACGCCAACACGGCGTACGCGGCGGTGAACACCCTCCGGCTGGACGACCTGAAGCCGTACATCTACCGCACGCACGACGGCGGCAAGACGTGGACGGAGATCAGCAACGGCATCCCGGACGGCGAGACGGTGAACGTCGTGCGTCAGGACCCGGATCGGAAGGACCTGCTGTTCGCCGGCACGGAGCGGGCGACGTACGTGTCGTTCGACGACGGCGACCACTGGGAGTCGCTGCGGCTGAACATGCCGGCCACGTCGGTGCGCGACCTGATCATCCACGACAACGACCTCATCGTGGCGACCCACGGCCGCGGCTTCTGGATCCTGGACGACATGACGCCCATCCGGGAGATGACGGACAAGGTGGCGTCGGAGGATGTGCATCTGTTCCAGCCGGAGACGGCGACGCGCGTGCGCTGGGACACCAACACGGACACGCCGTTGCCGGCGGACGAGCCGGCGGCGGAGAACCCGCCGGACGGCGCCGTCATCGACTACTGGCTCAAGAGCGACGTGCAGGGGCCGGTGACGCTTGAGATCCTGGGCGCGGGCGGCGAGATGCGCGGCCGTCCGGAGCGAGGCGAGCGCGGCGAGGGAGGAGAAGTCGGCGAGGGTGGCGAGGGTGGTGAGGGCATGATGATGGGCGGAGGCCCCGCGTTCTTCGGTGGCGGCCAGCAGCAGGGCGGGCCGGTGATACGCCGCTACGTCAGCGGGCATCTCATCGGCTTCACGGACTCCGCGACGCTGGATGTGCCGACGTACTGGCTGCGCGCGCCGCAGGAGATCTCGACGAAGGCCGGCCTGCACCGGTTCGTCTGGGACCTGCACTACACGCCGCTGCCCGGCGGCCGGAACAGCCTGCCCATCGCGGCGGTGCCGCACAACACCGTCGTGCCGCCCAACTCGCCCTGGGTGGCGCCGGGCACCTACACGGTGCGGTTGACGGTGAACGGCAAGAGCTACACGCAGCCGATCACGGTGCGCATGGATCCGCGCATCAAGACGCCGCCCACGGCGCTGCGCCAGCAGGCGACGCTTTCGATGGAGATGTACCGGGGCGCCATGCGCGTTCAGGGCTCCATCGGCATGCTGCACCGCGTCCAGGGGGAAGTGAAGGACCGGATCGGCAAGGCCCACGGCCCGCTCGCGGACAGCCTGAAAGCGTTCAACGCCCGGGCCGATTCAGTCATCGGTCCGAGCCGTGGCGGCTTCTTCTTCGGCGGCGGCGAACCGGGGAACGAGGAGACGCTGAACGCGGCGTACCGCAGCCTCAGCATGATGATGTCGCGGCTGGAAGCGTCGGACCTGGCGCCGATGGACCGGCTGGTGGCCGCCAGCGTCACGCAGCAGGCGACGCTGCAGGCCGTCATGTCGAAGGTGATGCAGCTGATGGGTCCGGACCTGGAATCGCTGAACAAACAGCTCAAGAAGGCGAAGCTGGAGGAGATCCAGGCGGGCGGCGAGGAGCGCGGGCGCCCGAGGGGGCGGGGGCGGCGTTGAGGGGCGGCCGCTGAAGAAACGGGGAATCGGAAAGCGGAGAGCGGGATCGGATCACGCTCGTCGGCCAGGCCCACGGACGGGTCCGCGCGAATCCGGGAGCGTGCGCGGACCGGCCAGCAAGCCAGGCGGATGAATGCGGATCCGGTCCCGCTCTCCGTTTCCCGCCTTCCGCTTTCGGGTCCGTGCTACCGGATGCCCGTGTCGAACGTGAGCGTGACGAAGGTCGAGTCTTCCGCGGGTACCGTCATGTCCTGCGGCTGGCTCAGGACCGGCGCGGTGCCGTCGGGGACGACCGTGTAGTTGCCCGGGTCGAGGCGGAGGGCGAACCGGCCGTCGATGCGGGACCAGAACCGCCGTACTTCGCGGCTGCCCTGGAACACGGTGAAGCCGGCGGGGAACGGCTGGCTGCACGGGTCGTTCGGCGTGCAGGCCGGCTGCGTCGGGGCCCGCAGCGCGAGTCCGTACACGCGCACGGACCCCAGGGCATCGATGCCGTCGACGCTGTTGACGCACCCGGCGAGAGCGCCCGCCAGACAGAGCGCGCCGGCCATTCGAACGAGAGTCTTCTGATTGGTCATGGCCAGGGGTGGCCGCAATTCCCGGGCCTGCGGGCGGGGGCGCAGAGGAGGCGGAGGGCGCGGGGACGGCGGATCACGCAGAAGCGCAGAGGGCGTGGGGGGAGTGGCGGAAGGCTGCCCTCGTCGTGGGGGCAACAAAGAGCTACTGTTGTTCCTTCCCGGGGCAATCGAACACGTCGGTGAACATCTGCCCATGCCGCGCACGCTGACTCAGCCTGCTCAAGAAGACGGACAAAGGACCCGCGGTCGCCACGGCGCCAGCGCACCGTACCCGCATTCCCTGCGCCCTCCGCGCCTCCGCGTGAAATGATGGTTCTCCGCGCACTCCGCCTACTCCGCACCCTCAACATCCAGGAGCGAACCATGCCCAGAACTCCCCGCATCCTCCACACCCTCTGCGCCCTCGCCCTTCTCGGCGCGGCCGGCCTTGCCGGCTGCCAGCCGCGGCCGGGCGATGACGCGAACGCGCCCTTCGACGTCGTCATCCGGAACGGCCACATCATCGACGGGACGGGCTCGCCGTGGTATGCGGGCGACGTGGGCGTGCGGGGCGGACGGATCGTGGCGATCGGCGACCTGTCGGGCGATTCGGCGAAGCAGGTGATCGACGCGAAGGGGATGGTGGTGGCACCGGGCTTTATCGACATGCTGGGCCAGTCGGAGCTGCGGCTGCTGGTGGATCCGCGGGCGCCGTCGAAGATCTTCCAGGGCATCACGACGGAGATCACGGGGGAAGGCGAATCGGTGGCGCCGCTGGACAGCACGATCCTCGCGGCGAACGCGGCGACGTACAAGCACTACGGCATCGACGCGGACTGGCGTACGCTGTCGCAGTACTTCGCCCGGCTGAACAAGCAGGGCATCGGCATCAACATCGGCACATACGTGGGCGCGGCCAGCGCGCGGGAGATGGTGCTGGGCTACGACGATGTACAGCCGACGGCGGACCAGCTGAAGCAGATGCAGGACATCGTGGCGCAGGCGATGCGCGAAGGCGCGCTGGGCGTGTCCACGGCGCTCCAGTACCCGCCGGCGCCGTACGCGAAGACGGACGAGCTGGTGGCGCTGGCGAAGGTGGCGTCGCAGTACGGCGGCATCTACGCCACGCACATGCGCAGCGAGGGCGACGCCGAGATGGCGGCGATGGACGAGGTGTTCCAGATCGCCCGGGAGGCGAACGTGCCCGTCGAGATCTTCCACCTCAAGACGGCCGGCACGTCCAACTGGGGCAAGATGCCGCAGGTGGTGGCGCGCATCGACTCGGCGCGGAAGGCGGGCCTGGACATCGCGTCGGACACGTACGCATACACGGCGTGGGAGAACAATCTGTCCGCGTTCATCCCGCCGTGGGCCCACGACGGCGGCGACGTGAAGCTGGTGGAACGCCTGAAGGACCCGGAGACGCGGGAGCGCATCCGCAAGGACATGCTGACGCCGGCGACGTCGTGGGACAACGAATGGCAGGAGATCCCGGGGCCGCACGCGGTCCTGATCACGTCCGTGAACAACCCGGACCTGCAGTCCCTCCTGGGGCAGCGGCTGGACGCCATCGCGAAGGAATGGAACGAGGATCCCATCGACGCGCTGTTCGACGTGCTGGTGAAGGACGACGGCGGCACGTACGTGGCGGTGTTCGGCATGTCGGAACCGGACGTGGAGCTGGCGCTCAAGCAGCCGTGGGTGTCCATCGACAACGACGCGGGCGCCAGCTCGCCGGAGGGCATCCTGGGTCAGGAGCACCCGCACCCGCGGGCCTACGGCACATTCCCCCGCATCCTGCGGAAGTTCGTGCGTGAGGAGCACCTGCTGACGCTGCCGGACGCCATCCGCAAGTTCAGCGCGCTGGCCGCGCAGCGCGTGCACCTCAATGACCGTGGCGTCATCAAGAAGGGGTTGTGGGCCGACCTCGTCGTGTTCGACCCGGCGACCGTGACGGACAAGGCAACGTTCGAGGACCCGGCCCAGTTCTCCGTGGGCATGCAGTACGTGCTGGTGAACGGCGTACCGGTGATCGCGGACGGCAAGATGACGGGCGCCCTGCCGGGGCAGGTGCTCCTGGGGCCGGGGTACGAACGGTAGCAGGCGGCTGGCCCGGTCGCCGGCTGGTTGCCGGCCCGGTTGGCGGTCCGGTTCGAGTGGCCGGCCCGGTTGGCGGTCCGGTTCGAGTGGCCGGCCCGGTTGCCGGTCCGGCTCGAGTGGCCGGCGACCGGCGGGCTTCCTGTTGCCGGAAATCGGAAAGGGAAAGCGGGATCGAAGCTGCGTTCGTCGGCCTGGTGACGGCGCGGTCCGCGCAGGCGATGGGTCGTGCGCGGACCGCGGCGCCAGGCCCACCACATATTCTCCTGGCCACCATTAGCTAACGCCTTCCATGCTCCGGTACATCGACACCCTCGCCTGCCTGCTCATCATCTCCGCCACGGCTCTCATCGGCTGCGGCCGCAACGACCGACGGGCCGCCACGACGACCCGGGACAGCGCCGGCGTGAGCATCGTCGAGTCGCGCACGCCGGTGTGGACGGACAGCGTCGGCGGATGGCGCGTCGACACGGTTCCGCGGTTGGAGATCGGCGTTCAGACAGGCCAGCCGGAGTACCAGTTCTACCGGCTGATGGACGCCGTGGTCCTGCCCGACGACGTGGTGGTGGCTACCAACGCGGGGTCCGGCGAGCTGCGCTTCTACGACTCGGACGGACGGTTCATCCGCGCCGTCGGCGGCAGAGGCGCGGGGCCGGGCGAGTTCAACGCGCTCTCGACCCTTCGGATCTGCACGACCGCGGCGAGTCGGTTGCTGGTCGCGGACGGCGGGCAGAACCGGGTCAACGTGTTTTCGACGGCCGGCGCATTTCTGCATGCCATCCGGCTGGAAGCCGCCGATGGCGGCCGGCCGCCCGGCATCCTCGGCTGCTTCGGTAACGGGGACATGCTGGGCGTCTCCTGGCCCCGCGGCGGGACGCTGCGCGGCGAGCCCGGAACCGTGATCGAAGGCGCGCTGCGGTACGTGCTCGTCGACCGCGACGGGTACACGACAGCCACCATCGCCGAAACGGCCACGCGCCCGCGTTTCGTGAACCAGGTGGGCAACATCGTCCACTACCCGTTCATCCCGTTCACGCCCGAGCCCCTGATCGCGGCGGGGCAGAATGTGGCTTACCTGTCCACAGGCGGGTCCGCCTCAGTGCAGGTGCTCGCCCGGGACGGCAGCCTGCGCCGCGTGGAGCGATGGGCCGCCGCTCGACAGTCGGTGGCGTCGGTGTGGGACCGGTACAAGAAGGCTTCCCTCGAGGAGATCCCTCAGGCCGATGCCCGCCGACGCTACGCCCACTTCTACGCCCAGGATCTGCCACTGCCCGACAGCGTGCCCGCACTCCAGGCCCTGCTGGTGGACGAACAGGGAAACGTGTGGGCCGAACGCTACCGCCTGCCCTGGGACAGCGAAACGCGGTGGGATGTCATCGACCCGGGCGGCCGTTGGCTGGGCTCGGTTACCCTTCCCGCCCGCTTCCAGCCGTTCGAGATCGGCCCCGACTACGTGCTCGGCCGCCGCGTCGACGCGCTCGGCGTCGAGCGGCTCGTGATGCTGCGTCTGGAGAAATGATGTGGCCCGCGGCACGCGGACCGTGCAAACGCGG
>CAZUFP010000059.1:9758-12310 GCA_964619835.1 uncultured Gemmatimonadaceae bacterium
GCAAACGCGGTGCAAACGCGGACGGTGCACCAGTCGCCAGTTCTGACCCGTCGCGCTATCCGCGTGGCGCAGCAACAAATGAACGTTCCGCGGAGCCGGGAGCCGCCGTCCCGGCATGGAAAGCGCCGCCGTTCTCGTGACCATCCGGGGTCCCGGCCCCTGTCCAGCGCCGGAGGCTAGAGTCGCGTCGGGTCAGCAGCATGGCATTACCGGCCGAAACTGGCGACTGGTGCACCGTCCACATGAGTCCGCACCTTACGGGCGATCGGCCACCGCGATCCGCCCGTCGGCCTGCGCAACCAACAGCTCCGGACCGCGCGTCGCGAGGCCCACCGGCTGTTCGATTCCCGGCAGCGCGTACGCCGCGACCACCTGCCGCGTCGCCAGGTCGATGACCAGCACCGTCGAGTATGCGGCGCTGATGGCGTAGAGCTTTCCGTCGGCCACGGCGGCGCCGGTCACGACGTAGTCCGCCAGGCGCCGGTCGGGGGCTTTCAGGGCCAGCCCAGCCCCGAGCGTCGGCATGAACTCCGAGGACAGCACCCGATCCGCCCGGGCGAACCGTGACACCACGAGCTGGCGGTGTCGTGGGTTGGGCACGCTCACCGTGATGAGCTCCTGCGCACCCGGGTCGTAGGCGAGGGACAGGACGTACATCTGGTGGGCGCGCACCGTCTGGAACCGGCCCAGGCCCAGCTCCTTCACCTCGCCGTCGGTGTAGAGGAAGTGGCGCCACTCGGCCTTTTCCCGGGCCGCCGTGTCGGGCAGCAGCAGGGCGTAGCTCTTGTTGGTGGACAGGACGGCCATCGTGTCCCCGCCGAGGAATGCCGCGCCGGCCAGCGGAGTGAGGTCGACGCTGAAGCCGGGATCCAGCACGACCCGGTGCAGCACGTGGGTGAGCGCACCGTCCAGCAGGTACACGTCGTATTTGTCGGTGACGGCGAGGAACCGGCCCGACACGGGACTCCGGGCCAGGTCGGTCAGCGCGCCGTCCAGGTTCACGCCGACGTTCTCCCAGTCTCGTACCGTCAGGGCGGCCAGCGACGCCAGCGGGCCGTGGTCGGGATCGGGGTCCACGGCGGCCGGGTCCGGCTTCGGGATGGCCCAGGAGCCGCGCAACGAGAGACGGGGCGGCTGGAGCTCCTCGAAGGACCAGACCCAGTGCCGCGGGTTGAGGGACAGCCGGACCGGGTCGCCCTGGCCGATGAACGGCGGCGGACCGGTGGAGGCGAAGGCCTGGAGCGCGTTGGCGGACACGACGACCATGAACAGCCCCAGCGCGAACCAGCCGGCGCGCGTCGGCTCCCGCACTCCATCCTGGGGCGCGACCTGGCGCATGAGCAGCAGCAGGACGGCGATCACGACCAGGACCGTGGCATGGATCACCCATGCCCAGACGTAGGTGTGCACGCCGAAGATGGCGGCGCTGAACCCCTGCCCGACGTCGCGGGCCAGGTGTAGCGCCGAATGGCGGATGGCCATGAACGTGCCCCACACGCCCAGCAGGATCGCCACGCCCAGGTAGCGAGGCCGGGGCCCGTAGCGGATCACGAACAGACCCGTGAGCGCGATGAGCACCATGGACGTGCGCTCGGCCCAGCAGAGGATGCACGGCGAGTCGCCGTGCAGCACGCCCAGCAGCACCGCGGCCGTGACCGGACCGCCCGCCAGAAGGATGACGACCCACGCCAGGATGCTCCGGAGCCTGTCCTCGGTCAGCGTCTTCACAGGTTCACCCCCGGCACGAAGGAGCCGTGGGTGCCGGTGAGGAACAGCAGCACCATGATCACGCAGCTCGTTACCAGCAGCCCGAAGGCGAGCCGTTCACGCTCCGGCCGACGCCAGAGGAGCCAGGCGGCCCAGAGGATGAGCAGGAAATTCAGGAATTCCATAGGTGGGCCTGTGGAAATGGGCTTCGCGTTGCCCGGACGGATCGATGGGCGCCGGACGGCGCCGGTTTCGTCGGGTAGGTCCTGTCGCTCGGCAACATTCGATCGCGGAGACGCGGTTGTCAAACCGGGAGGGCGCGGAGGGGCAGTGCAGAGGCCGCGGGGACAGCATCACCCAGAGGCCGCGGGGACAGCATCACCCAGAGGCCGCGGGGACCGCATCACGCAGAGTCGCGGGGACCGCATCACGCAGAGTCGCGGAGGGCGCAGAGAACGGCTCTTTCTCGGGAAGGCGGGAAAGCGGCGCCGCGGGTTGGCGGACACCCGGCGGTGCAATCGCGCCCGGGGATTTCCTTTTGAAACAACAGAACTCGCCGTGATGTGTGCGCCGCCGGGATGCCGCTGCATCGCGATGAAGTCGGATTCACCCTTCCTGTTCTTCTCGCCTTCGTTGTGACCCCGCTCTGCGTTCCCCGCGCCTCCGCGTGACGCTGTCCCCGCGTTCTCTGCGCCTCCGCGTGATGCTGTCCCTGCGTTCTCTGCGCCTCCGCGTGATGCTGTCCCCGCGTTCTCTGCGCCTCTGCGTGATGCTGTCCCCGCGTTCCCTGCGCCTCCGCGTGACGCTGTCCCTGCGTTCCCTGCGCCTCCGCGTGACGCTGTCCC
>CAZUFP010000059.1:12410-23578 GCA_964619835.1 uncultured Gemmatimonadaceae bacterium
CGCCTCCGCGTGACGCTGTCCCTGCGTTCCCTGCGCCTCCGCGTGACGCTGTCCCTGCGTTCCCTGCGCCTCCGCGTGACGCTGTCCCCGCGTTCTCTGCGCCTCCGCGTGACGCTGTCCCCGCGCCTCCGCGCGGTGCTGCCCCCGCGGACCCGTCACGCTTCACTGCGCACCCTGCTCCCTCGGCGACTCCGGCCTCCGGCCCGCCACCAGGCCGAAGCCCGCCGCCGCCAGGGCCCCCAGGGCGGCGATGAAGACCGCGGCCCGGGATCCCAGCGTATCGGAGATGACGCCGATGATGGGACCGCTGATGGGCTGGGTGCCGATCACGAGGATGGCCTGGAAGGCGAGGACGCGCCCGATCATCTGCTGCTCGGCGCGGATCTGGACGATGGCGGAGGTGGCGGTCATGTAGGCGACGCTGGCGGCCCCCACCACCACGGCCATGACGATGGCCAGGGCGACGTTCGGGACGGCCGACAGGCCGAGCATGGTCACGCCGAGGGCCACCGCGCCCGCCGTGACTGTGCGGATGGTGATTTCGGTGCGCCGGGCGACGAAGAAGGCGCCCACGAGCGCCCCGACGCTGAAGGCGGAGTAGACGACGGTGAACTCGACGTCGCTGCCATGGAGCCCGTGCTCCACGAACAGCGGGAAGAGGACGGAGAAGTTGCGGCTGAGGATGCCGATGATGAGGAGCATGCCAAAGGGGACCCACAACTCCGGGACCCGGGTGACGTAGCGGATGCCCGCCCGGATCTGGCCGGGCCCTCTGGGCGCCGCCGTGACGGTGCGCAGCTCGCGGGTCCGCATCATGGCGAGGGCGACGAGCACCGTGGTATAGGACGCGGCGTCGAGGGTGAAACACCAGCCGTAGCCGACGGTGACGATGAGCACGCCGGCCAGGGCCGGCCCCGCGATGCGAGACAGGTTCACCATGGCGCTGTAAAGGGTGACGGCGTTGGGCACGTCGCGCAGGGGCACCATCTCGTTCACGAACGTGCGCCGGACGGGGTTGTCGAAGGCCAGCATGATGCCGCCGGCGACGGCGGTGCCGTAGAAGGCGAGGAGCGGCGCGTCGTGCATGAAGGCGAGGGCCGCCAGGGCGAACGACTGGAGCATCTCCAGCGTCTGCGTGGTGAAGAGCAGCCGGCGCTTGTCGGTCCGGTCGACGATGACGCCGGCCCAGGCGGAGATGAGGAGGATCGGCCCGTACTGGCACGCGGCCAGCACGCCCACCGCCACACCGCTCCCGGTGCGGTGCAGCACCAGGAGCGTCAACGCGATGCGGGTCAGCCAGTTCCCGGTGTTGGAGACGGTCTGGCCGATGAAGAAGAGCCGGAAGTTCCGCGACCCCAGCGACGCCAGCGTGCGCCGGACGAAGCCGGGCGCCGGGGCCGGGAACTCCGAGTCATCCACGAGAGTGTGACTCCCGGGTTACCGCCTGTCCCGCCTGACCCGGGTCATGGCTTGTCCGGCCCCGGGTTCAGCTCCGTGGCCCGCTTCAGGAACGGCACCCCGTCGGTCATCCACTCCGGCGCGGGCGCGCCCTTGAGGTAGTGGTCGAAGAACTGGAAGAACCGGGTCGTGAAGTCGATCCGGTTGCCCAGCTTGCTCAGGTGGTGCCCCTCGTCGCGGTACGCCAGCAGGAACGCCGTCTTCCCGTTGAAACGCAGGGCGTTGTAGAACTTGAGGCTCTCGTTGAACGACACCGTCGGGTCGGCCGTGCCGTGCATGATCAGGATCGGCTGCGACACCTCGGGCACGTGGTTCAGCGCCGACTCGTCGTGGTAGACGTCGGGCTTCTGCCACGGCGAGACGCCCCAGCGGCCCTGGCCGTAGATGTAGTACTGGTTGCCGTTGTCGCCGGAGCCGCCTTCGTTCTGATAGGACCAGCCCCACTCCTGGCTGAAGTCGGTGTACAGGTCGGTCACGCCGGCGCCCTCGCCCACGGCGGCGAACAGCTTGGAGCGCGTGCCGATATACGCCGCGCCCTCGCCGCCGTAGCTGTGGCCGTGCAGGCCGATGTGCGCCGGATCGGCGTAGCCCAGCTGGATGACCTTGCGGGTGGCGGCCTCGACGCAGTTCAGCTGGTCGTCGTGGGATGAGCCGGTGTTGTAGTAGATGTCCGGCAGCATGACGATGTAGCCGCGGCTCACCGCCTCGATGGTGGGACGGCCCATGCTCACGAACAGCTCGGGCATGGGGTAGTGGTTCAGCAGCTGGGAGTTCTTCTCGTAGAACGTGACGAGCATGGGCCGCTTCTCGCCCTGCTTGTAGTCGTCGGGCAGCCAGAGCAGGCCCTGGAGCTTGTGGCCGAAGCGGTCGGTGAACTCGAACAGCTTGCTGTGGCCCCACCGGTAGTCGGCCTGCTGCGGGTTGGAGTCGGTGATCTTCTTCGCGCCGGCGAAGTCGGAGCCCGAGACGCGCAGGTCCGGCGATTCGGTGAATGTCTGGCGCGTGAACAGGTACCGGTCCGCGTGGGCCGCCTTGTCCGGCGTGTCGTACTGGGCGTCGTCGTACACGACCTGGCTCAGCTTGCCCTTCGCGAGCCGGAAGAAGCCGGCCTTCTTCGTGAAGTCGCCGAACGCGGACAGGGTGACGGGCCTGGACAGGTCCCACACCCGGCCGGTGCGCATGGCGCGGCTGGCCATGGAGTCGATGGGTTCGGTGCGGGCGAGGCGGAGGATGGTCTCGTTCTTCGCGCCGTAGCCGCCCGTGATGTTGGTCGCGCGGCCGCCGTTCAGGGGCAGCGTCCACAGGTCGTAGCGGTCGTCGACGATGACGCTCCTGCCATCGCTGGTGTAGCCCTCGACGCCCCACGCCGGCTTGGGCCCCGGGTGGTCAAACGTGGTGTCCACGAAGCTGGGCGCGCCGGCGCCCAGCGTGGTGGACTTGCCGGTGTCCAGGTCGTAGGCATGGAAGGTGTCGTCCTTCCAGTACAGGAACGTGCGGCTGTCGGGCGCGATGCCCATGGCGCCACGGGTCAGCTGGTCCTTGAACATGAGGGTGCGCTCGCCCGTGCGCGTGTCCACGCGGTAGAAGTCGGCGGCCGACGGCTTCCAGTCGGAGATGTAGGCCCGGTCATCGGTGCCCACGGCCCAGCGCCCGTCGGTGGAGATCTCCAGGTTGCGCATGGTGGAGTCGCTGAGGGCGACGTACGCCTTGCGTCCCACGTCGAACGCCTCGCGGTACGCGAAGTTCCGGTCCCGCTGGGCGCGGCCCATCTGGGCCGATTGGATGTAGCGATCCTCCGTGCCCCAGACGTCCAGGTCGGCGGTGGAGTCGGTGGCCTCGACCTTCGCGGTGTCGGAGGCGGGCGCCTGGGGCATGGCGCCGAGGAACACCAGCGTGCCGTCCTGGCTCCAGGCGAGGGGTGCGCGGTCGCTGATCACCCAGCCGTCGGGGAAGCCCGACGCCGTGGTGTCCAGCGTGGCCGGCGCCAGCTTCGGATTCACCATGGCGGCATGCACGTCCGGCACGACGAGGAGCACGTTGTCGCGCTGGAGCATCTTCGGCACCTCCTGCCCCTTCAGCACGGCCAGGCCGGTGCCGGCGTCGTTCCACGACAGCTGGCCGTAGATGCGTCCCTCATTGTCCAGCGCCTGCGTGATGCCCTTCGTGAGGTCCACGACGAACAGGCCGTTCCCGTCCTTCACCTTGGCGTTGACGGTGTAGGCCAGCATGTCGCCCGCCCGGTTGAACGCCGCGTCGCCCACGCTGCCCAGCAACTGGCTGCGGCCCGTCGCCAGGTCCACGAGGATGGCGTCGGAGCCTTCGGCGGACGGCTGCCCGCCGCCGCGGCCGAAGCCGCCGAACCCGCCGAAGCGGCCAAAGCGGCCGCCGCGCGGCGCCGGCCGGTCCCTCAGCAGCGCGAACTTGGAGTCCCGGGAGAAGGTGGCCGACTGCATGTCGTGCCAGACCCGGGTGGCGCCGGTGGCCAGATCGCGGATCTCCAGGCGGTGGTGCACCGTCGGGCCCCGACCGTTGCCGCGGCCGCCGGCCGCCGGTGCGCCGGGCTCCTCCGCCCCTTCCCCGCCCCGGCCCCGCCCGCCGCGCTCCGCCGTCGAGTCCACCACGAACGCGATCCAGCGCGCGTCCGGGGAGAACACCGGACCCGACGCATCGGCGATGGCCGTATCCCGGTTCGTGCCGAGGTTCAACACGTGCAACTCGGGCTTCTGGTCCTTCTGCGCGACGTTGGTGAACCGGTAGACCCAGGCCACCCACCACCCGTCGCTCGAGATGCCTTCATCGCCGATGGTGCGCCAGCGGGAGTAGTCGGGCACCGTGAGGACTTTCCCGCCGTCCTGGGCGGGACCGGCCGAGGTGACCCGGACGGCGTCCTGGGCCCGGGCGACATTCGGCGCCGCCACCAGGGTGGCGACAGCGGCCAGAAGGACCGGAATCGGGATCGAACGGAAGCGGCTATGGCGAGGCATGGCAGTTCTCGGCAAGGAGGGTCTCCGGGTCTCGTGTGGTCCGGCAAGATAGGATCGGGAAGCGGAAAACGGAAAGCGGGATCGGATCGGCGCCTTTCTCCCGAGCCGGCTCACCGGTCCGCGCACGTCACCGGATCTTTCGCGGACCGGGAGGCAAGCAGGCCCACGAACGCGGCTCCGGCCCCGTGTCCGCTTTTCGTTCGCCGCTCAGTAGATCCCGGTGTGGAACGTCAGCGTGACGGAGAGGGAGTCGCCGGCGGGCACCTTCAGGTCCTTCGTCTGCTGGCCGAACACCGGTGCGTCGGGGTCCGGGACCACCACGTAGTCGCCGGGCATCAACCGGACATTGAAACGGCCATCCGTTCCGGATTCGAAATGGAGCACGCTGTCGCCGGCCTGCGTGATGGTGAAGCCCGCGCTGAACGGCTCCACGCACGGGTTGTCCACCGAGCAGATGTTCTGCGTCGGGCCGCGCTGGACGAGGCCGTTGACGCGTACGAGGTCGTTGTTGCCGACGCCGTCCTTGCAGGCGGCCAGGACCAGGGCAAGGAATGCGGCGCTGGCGATCCGGGTTGTCCTGCTCATGCTGCCATCTCTCGATAAAGCGACCGTCCGGGCGAAGTCCGCCCTGTTCATAGAGTTCAACGCATTGAGGCGTTGTGTTGGGACACCGCCAGCGCACGCCAGCCCGACGGTGACCCACGGATAGAAGTTCATGTGAACAGGTGTGATCCCGGATCGCCGCTGGGACCGGCTCAGCACGTTCCTCTGCGTCCCCCGCGTCTCTGCGTGATGCTGTCGTTCACCGCGGCCCCCGCCCCTTCAGCGTCTCCACCTCGAGATGCGGGATGACGTTGAAGGGAACCGCCGGCCGGAAGCGCACCACCCGGCTCTCCCCCGGCAACAGATCGAAGAAATCGTCGGACAGGCGGCCGTCGGCGCCCTCGAACCACAGGTGTACGTCGCGGGCCAGGGCGCGAGCGGTGACGGTGATGACGAGGTCGTCCCCGTCACGCCGGACCTGCGTGGCGAGCCCCGGGTCAGGCAGCCGCTGGTGCTTCGGGCGGGCGAAGTAGAGGAGGTTGCGCGTGGTGTCGTCGGGCATCGCCAGCTCGGCGACGAAGACGACGTCGGCGGAATCCGCCTTCGCGGCGGAGGCCGCAGCTCCGCCGCCCGGGCCCGTGGCGGGCCTGCGCGCTCCCGCACCTTCACCGGCACGCCATCCCAGCGCCTCCGCCCGGGGCACGCTCAAGGCCACGACGCTGGTGTCCGCCGGCAGCGTGACGGGCGACTTCGTCGTGAACAGCTCGCGGCCGTCGAACGTAAGCGTGCGCACCGTGAGGGTGCCCTGCACCGCCGTCCGCAGGTCCGAGACCAGGTGGACGCGCACGGAGTCATGCTCCACGACCGGCGACAAGAGCACGGGCGCGAAGGCCCGCCGGGCGGTGTACTGGAGCGCCTTCCAGCGGCCGTCGTAGTCGCGGCCGGACCAGGACACGACGGGCCAGGTGTCGTCCAGCTGCCAGTAGAGGGTGCCCATGGTGCGGGGCATGGCGCGGCGCTGGGCCTCGAAGGCGATCTTCAGGCCCTCGGCCTGGAGCACCTGGCTGAGGTAGACGAAGCGGTCGAAGCTCTGCGGCGGGTCGAACCAGCGGGCCATATAGGCCTGGATGGTGGAGTCGCCCATGGCGTTCTTCTGGTGGGCGGCCATCACGGCAGAGCCGACGGCCCGGTCCCCGGGCCGCGTGAACGACGCGATGGTCGCCAGGGACGGGTAGGCCTGGAAGCCGAACTCGGACATGAAGCGCGGCAGCAGGGTGCGCAGCGTGTCGAACGGCTGGCCGCCCCACCATACGCCCCAGTAGTGGGAGTCGTCGGTGTCCATGGATTCGGGGTGCCCCCAGCCGATGGTGGGCGACGTCTCCTTGTAGAACACGCCCGGGTCCAGGGAGTCCACGACGGAGGGCAGCAGCCTGTCGAACAGTTTGACGTAGCCGGCCCAGACGGCGGCGGAGTCGGCGGGCGAGTAGCCCATGGCCCGCTGCCAGCCCCAGTTCTCCCAACCCTCGCGGATCTCGTTGTTGCCGCACCATAGGGCCAGGCTGGGGTGGTTCCGCAGCCGCTTCACCTGCTGCTCCGCCTCCACGCGCACGTTGGCCACGAACGACGGCGTGACGGGATACATGCCGTTGGCGAACATGAAGTCCTGCCAGACCAGGATGCCGTTCTCGTCCGCCAGGTCGTAGAACACATTCCGCTCGTAGATGCCGCCGCCCCAGACCCGCAGCATGTTCATGTGGGAGTCCACGACGTCCTTGAACAGCGCGGCGTAGCGGGCGCTGTCCACGCGCGGCGTGAAGTGGTCCTGCGGGATGTAGTTGGCGCCCTTCATGAAGACCGGCACGCCGTTCACCTTCACGTAGAAGCTGCGGCCGATGCTGTCCGGCCGGTTCACGACCTCCAGCGTCCGCAGCCCGATGCGGCGGCCGAGCGTGTCCCGCGCCAGGCCGGCCCGCACGTCCGCTACGACCGTGTACAACGGGTGCGGCCCCAGCCCGTTGGGCCACCAGCGCTTCGGGCGCGGAATCCTGAAGTCGACGGTGACATCGTTCCGGCCGCGTTCCAGGTGCACGCTGCGCTGCACTTCCGGGAAGGCGTGGTGGGTGCCGCGCACGATGAGCGTGCCGTCCAGCGTCGTGTCCGCCTGCACGGTGACGTGGGCGGTGAGTGTGGCGAGGGTGTCATCGAGGGTGCGCTGCTGGACGAACAGGTCCCGCAGCACGACGCCGCTCCAGGCGCGTACCCACGCGGGCCGCCAGACGCCGGCGGTGACGAAGCGCGGGCCCCAGTCCCAGCCGTAGTGGTACGCCGCCTTGCGGGTGAACACGCGGGTGCCGTGCGGGTCGTTGCCGGCGGGCAGACGGTACGGGAACGCCGCCGCCATGCTGTCTTCCCGCGGGATGGGCGAGTGGAACACGATGTCCAAGCGGTTGCGACCCTGCCGCACCTGCTTCGTGACGTCCACGGTCCACGTTCGGAACATGTTGTCCGCCCGCAGCACCGGCTGGCCGTTCAGGCGCACGTCGGCATACGTGTCCAGGCCATCGAACTCCAGCTCGAAGTGGCGGTGCCGGAAGACGAAGGACGGGATGCCGAACGTGGTGGCATACTCCCAGTCCCGCCGGCCGATCCACTGGAGCTTCGACTCGTTGGTGCCGGTGAACGGGTCGGGGATGACGGAGTCCGCCAGAAGGTCCGTGTGGACGGTGCCGGGCACGCGGGCGGGGCGCCAGGTGGTGTCCGAGGGGGCGGGGCCTGCGGTCTCCACGGCGGGCCGCGCGGATCCGGGCGCCACGACGGCCTGCCGGAAATGCCAGCCGCCGTTGAGCTCGAGGACAGCGGGCCCTTCCGAGACGTAGCGGCTGCAGGACAGCGCAGAGGCGCCGGCCAGGAGCAGGTTGAGGGCGACGCGGGAAATTCCCCGGGGCTTGGGCCCGGGCCCTGGCGCCATGCGCGGATGATGACGGGCGGCCGAAGAGTCCATAATATCACGCAGAGACGCGGAGAACGCAGGGATCTGAAAATAAGGAAAACAACAACAAAAAACAGAATCGGAGTTGGCGGTTCCGCCGGTAACATTGTGATGGGAAACCCATCCAACAAGAATGCAGGCTGAAGCGGCGGTCCGATCTCGCGCGGAATCGTCGACCGCCATCTCTGCGCCCCCTGCGTCTCTGCGTGAAACGATGCTGCCTTCACAGCCCGGCTCCTCGAGGTGATCGGCATGCGCGGAAGATCGATCCTGCGGTCTCTGCCCCCTCTGCTTCTCCTTTGTGCCGCGTGCCAGACAGGCCCGGCCTACCGGGACACCTCCCTGCCCATCGACGCCCGCGCCCATGACCTCCTCTCCCGCATGAGCCTGGAGGAGAAGGTCTCCCAGACGCGCTACGACGCACCGGCGATTCCGCGGCTGGGCATCCCGCAGTACAACTGGTGGAGCGAGGCGCTGCACGGCGTGGCACGGGCCGGCAAGGCGACGGTGTTCCCGCAGGCCATCGGACTGGCGGCCACGTTCGACGACTCCCTCATGCACAGCGTCGCCATGGCCATCTCCGACGAAGCCCGGGCCAAGCACGCGGCGTTCGTGCGCCGCGGGCGCCGCGACATCTACCAGGGTCTGACCTTCTTCTCGCCCAACATCAACATCTTCCGGGACCCGCGCTGGGGCCGGGGGCAGGAGACGTACGGCGAGGACCCGGTGCTGACGTCGCGCATGGGCACGGCGTTCGTGCGGGGCATGCAGGGCGACGACCCGCGCTGGCTCAAGACGCTGGCCACCTCCAAGCACTACGCCGTGCACGACGGCCCCGAGCCCGACCGCCACTCCATGAGCATGGACCCCAGCGAGCAGGACCTGTGGTCCACCTACCTGCCGGCGTTCCAGGCCACCGTCCACGCGGGCGCCGCGTCGGTCATGTGCGCATACAGCGCGTTCCGCGGCACGCCGGACTGTGCCAGCGACGTGCTGCTGGACTCCATCCTGCGCGGGCGCATGGGCTTCGGCGGCTACGTCGTCAGTGACTGTTGGGCCCTGAACGACTTCTACAAGACGCACCACTTCACCGACTCGCAGACGAAGGCGGCCGCGCTGGCGCTGAAGGCGGGCACCGACCTGAACTGCGGCGACTCGTACCCGAAGCTGGTGGAGGCCGTGCATCAGGGCCTGGCCTCCGAGGCGGAGGTGGACACGGCCGTGCTGCGGCTGCTGCGGGCGCGCCTGCGGCTGGGGTTGTTCGCGGATTCCGGCACGCTGCCCTGGGACACCCTCCCGTACGACGTCGTCGCCTCACCCGCGCACCACGCGCTCGCGCTCCGGGCCGCCCGCGAGTCCATCGTGCTGCTGGCGAATGATGGGGTGTTGCCGCTCAACAAGTCGCTTCGGACGGTCGCAGTCATCGGGCCTGACGCGGATGCGGGCGACGTTCTGGTCGGGGAGTACAACGGGACCCCGGAGCGGTGGACCTATCCCGTGGAGGCCATCCGCGACGCCCTGGCGGCCTCGGGAGGGCGGGTTGTCTACGCGGTCGGGAGTGAGTTGGCGGATGGTGTGAAGCGACTCGTTCGGATTCCTGCGGATCGGTTGGCGCCCCCACCGGCTTCTGCGCCCTCCACTGAGGGGGAGACGGGGGGAGTTGAGCCCTCACGTGCTTCTGCGCCCTCCACTGAGGGGGAGACGGGGGGACGGGGGGACGGGGGGATATCCGGCGGACGTCGGGATCCCGGCGGACGTCGGCCATCCGGAGGACCGCAGGGGACCGGAACGCCCTCCGGGCTGCGCGGCGAGTATTTCGGCAACAACGACTTCACGGGCGCGCCCGCCTTCACGCGCGTGGACAGTGTCATCGACTTCACGTGGCTGGACGACACGCCGGTGACGGGGCTGCTGGCGGACAGCTTCGCGGTGCGGTGGACGGGGCGGCTGACAGCGCCGGTGACGGGCGTGTACCGCATCGGGCTCGCGGCCATGAACGGTGCGAAATTCTGGTTCCAGGACTCGCTGCGGATGGACTTCGCGGACCGGCATGTGCCCTTCACCACCACGTTCGACGTGCGCCTCGAGGCCGGCCACGCCTACCCGATCCGCATCGACTACGTCAATTACGGGCCGAACCCGGAGGCGCACCTGGTGTGGGCGGTGCCGGGGCGAAACCTGGAGCGCGAAGCGCTGGACGCAGCCCGGCGGGCGGACGCCGTCGTGCTGGTGCTGGGCCTTTCGCCGTCGCTGGTGGGCGAGGAGAACGGCGTGACCCTGCCCGGATTCAACCACGGCGACCGCACGACGCTGGGGCTGCCTGTGCCGCAGAAGGCCCTGCTGGAGAAGGTCGGGGCGCTGGGCAAGCCGACGGTGCTGGTGCTCATGTCGGGCAGCGCGCTGGCGGTGCCATGGGCGGCGCAGCACGTGAACGCCATCGTGCAGGCCTGGTACCCGGGCGAGGCCGGGGGCCAGGCGCTGGCGGACGTGCTGTTCGGGAACGTCAGCCCGTCGGGCCGGCTACCGGTGACCGTCTACCGGTCGGTGAAGGACCTGCCGCCGTTCGAGGACTACGACATGAACGGGCGCACGTACCGACATTTCCGGGGCACTCCCCTCTACCCGTTCGGCTACGGGCTGAGCTACACGACATTCGCGTACTCCGACCTGCGACTGCCGGAGCGGCTGGCCGGTGGCCCGGCCGACAGCGTGGCCGTGGACGTGACCAACACGGGCGAACGTGCGGGCGACGAAGTCGTGCAGCTCTACGTGGCCCACGCCGACGCGCCGTTCCGCGTGCCGATCCGGGCATTGAAGGACTTCCGGCGCGTGCACCTGGCGCCGGGCGAGACGCGGACGGTGCGGTTCGCGCTGGATTCTGCGGCCCTGGCCGTCGTGGACCCGGACGGAAAGACGGTGGTGCCGCCGGGCTCGGTGACCATCTCCGTGGGCGGGCAGCAGCCGGGGCAGGCCGTGCGGGCTTCGACGACCGCCGTTTTGACCCGGACGGTGCGCATCGAACCGTGAGGCGGCGTCTGGCCCGCGACGTGCGGTGGCGGGTGCCGACCCCCGACATCGTCACCGAGATGACCCCATGACCGCACAACCCCCGCACTCCCCGTTCTCCCGGCTTCCGCTCCTCGGGACCGTGTGCCTCGGCGCAGCCGCGGCTCTGGCCCTCGCCGCGCCGGCCC
>CAZUFP010000059.1:23678-25497 GCA_964619835.1 uncultured Gemmatimonadaceae bacterium
CCGAAGGTCCTCTACGTGGGCACCGGCCAGGTGGCGGCGCGCTACGACATCATGGCCGGCGACGGCGTCTACCGCTCGAGCGACGGCGGCCAGACCTGGAAGAACGTCGGGCTGAACGCGACGCGCCACATCGGCGCCATCCTCGTCGACCCGAAGGACCCGCAGAAGGTGCTGGTGGCGGCGCTGGGCCACGTGTTCGGGCCGAACCCGGAGCGTGGCGTCTACCTGACCACCGACGGCGGCGCCCACTGGCAGCACGTCCTCGCCCTGGGCGATACCGTCGGAGCGGTGGATCTCGCGTGGGACCCGGAGCACCCGTCGGTCGTGTACGCGGCGGCGTGGCAGATGCGCATGCACCCGTGGCTGGACTACTTCCAGCCGCAGGCGGGCCCGGGCTCCGGCATCTACAAATCGACGGACGAGGGCCAGCACTGGACGCGCCTGGCCGGCGGGCTGCCGCAGGGCATGGTGGGCCGCATCGGGCTGGCCGTGGCGCGGGGCTCGGCGGGCCGCATCGTGTACGCCACCATCGCCATCGAGGGCACGCTGTCCAACCTGTCGGGGCCCGCGGGCAAAACCGGCATCTACAGCTCGCACGACGGCGGCGTGACCTGGACGCAGACCAACGACGACGGTGCGCTGGGCAGCAGCTACTTCGGCCGCGTGACCGTCGCGCCGGACGACTCGGCGACGATCTACATGACCGGCCAGTCCATCCGCGTGTCCCACGACGGCGGGCACACGTTCACGGTGTTCAAGGGCTCGCCGGGCGGCGACGACTACCACGACATCTGGATCAACCCCGAGGACCCGACGCACATCATCGCCGGCGCGGACCAGGGCGCGGCGGTGACGGTGAACGGTGGCAAGGCGTGGTCCAGCTGGTACAACCAGCCCACGGGCCAGCTCTACCACCTGGGCGTGGACGACCGCTTTCCGTACCACATCTACAGCGGCCAGCAGGACAACGGCACGGTGGAGCTGGTGAGCCGCGGGCCGTACGGCGTCATCGACGAGCGGGACTGGCACCCGGTGGGCGGCGATGAGCGGGACGACATGCTGCCCAAGCCGGGCGACCCGGAGCTTGTGTTCGGCAGCGGGCTGGGCGGGCACACGTCGCGCTTCCACGAGTCCACGCGCCAGTCGGCGGAGATCTCGCCCTGGCCCGTGTCCAGCTACGGCGCACGGCCCACGACGGTGAAGTACCGCTACACCTGGATCACGCCGCTGGCCTTCTCGCCCTTCCCGCCCCACGCCCTGTTCATGGGCTCGCAGGTGCTGTTCCGGACAACGGACGACGGCGACCACTGGCAGGTGGTCAGCCCGGACCTGAGCGGCGCGAAGCAGGGCGCGAAGAACTGTGAGAACCCGGGCCTCGAGGGCGCGCGGGACTGCGGCTTCGGCGTCATCTACGATGTCGCACCGTCGCCGCTGTCGCAGGGCCTGATCTGGGTGGGCACGGACGATGGCCTCATCCAGGTCACGCATGACGGCGGCGCACACTGGACCAACGTGACGCCGCCGGACATCCCGGCGTGGGCGCGGATCAACGACGTGGACCCGTCGCCGTTCGACTCCAGCATCGCATACGCGGCCGTGGACCTGCACCGGCTGGACCGGTTCCAGCCTATGGCGCTGCGGACCACCGACGGCGGCCAGACCTGGCAGCGCATCGACGATGGGCTGCCGAAGGACGAGTACGTGAGCGTGGTGCGGGTGGACCCGAAGAAGCCGGGTCTGCTGTACGCCGGCACGAACCGGGGCGTGTACGTGTCCCTGGACGACGGCGCCGACTGGCAGTCGCTGTCGAAGGGGTTCC
>CAZUFP010000060.1:0-25329 GCA_964619835.1 uncultured Gemmatimonadaceae bacterium
GACGTCGCCACGATGGCCATGCTCACGGCACCACCCAGCACGATGGCCAGCGTCAAATCCATGCGCGCCACCGGCAGGTCTTCCGGACCCGACCATTTCTCGCGCACCGCGGACGCATGCAGGAACAGGTTGTACGGCACCACCGTCGTGCCGATGAGCCCCACCGCCACCATCAGGCCGCCCGACGGCACGCGAGGCACGAACATGCCTCGCAGGAGTGCCAGCAGCGGCGGCCCGATGACGATCGCCGTCGCCAGGAAGGTCAGCGACATGAGCACGACGAGGCCGATGAGCACACGCTCCACGGCCCGATAGCTGCCGATCCAGAGCAGCACAGCCGCCACCACTCCGGCCAGCAGCGCCCACCCTGATACCACCCCGCCGAACACCGACTCGGCGCCCAGACCTGCGCCCAGCAGGTTACCCGTCTCGTACGCCGCGTTGCCGAACGCGATGGCCGCGATGACAAGGCCCACGGCGAGCCAGCGGGAACCCGCCCGCTCGAATCGCCGCCGCACGGCTTCCCCCAACCCGGCCCCCGTTACCAGCCCCAGACGCGCCGCCATCTCCTGGAGCACCAGCGTGGCGATGACGGAGAAGGTCAACGCCCAGAGCAGCGTGAAGCCGTAGTGGGCGCCCGCGAGCGTGGCCGTCGTGACGGTGCCGGGACCGATAAACGCGGCCGCGACCAGCGCGCCTGGACCGATGGAACGGAAGGAGAAACGGCGGCGGGTGGGCGCAGCGTCTCGCGCTGGAGCCGCGGGATTGGCGTTCATGGCGCCTCACTGTGGACGGGCAGCGGATCGGTTCGACCCCAACATGGAGCCGCCGGCCGTTCACCACAAACGCCCGCGCGTTCACTCCATTGCAGCGGAAGCCAGCGATGGGAGGAACGAACCGACGGTGCGGCCGCCGCGTCGCACGGCACGGCGGCCACCGATCAGCCGGGCAGCTCCGTCACGCGGACGATCGGGCCGTCCTGCGCTCCGAGGGACAGCTCGGCGGGGGGCGCCACTTCCCGGCGCACGTAGCCGAGTCCGATGGTCTGTTTCGCTGCGGGCGAGTAGCAGGCGGACGTAACGACGCCCACCACCCTGGTGTCGCACGTCCGGATCAGCTTCGTGCCCGGGCTCGGCGCCGGTTGCCGCCCCAGTTCCAGGCGACGCAGATGTCGGTTCACGTGGCCCCGGTGCAGGATCCGCACGATCACCTCCTGCCCCGTGTAGCAGCCTTTCGTTTCGCTGATCGCCCGGTCGCGCAGGCCGGCCTCAAGCGGGATCACCTGGTTCGTCAACTCCGCGCCCCAACGCGGCCGGCCCGCTTCGATGCGTAGCACTTCCACCGTGTCGTGGCCCGCCGGCAGCAGCCCGTCGTCGCGCAACGCCGTCCACGTGGCTTCCACCGCCGCCGTCGGCACGAAGATGTCGTAGCCGTCCACGCCCGCGTACCCCGTGCGGACGATGAGCACCTCCGCGTCGTCCGGGCCGACGCCCGGCACCTGTTTGTGGATGGTCGCCCACACCGCACCGTCTTCCGGCAGGTACGCCGGCAGGGACAGGCTGAGGCCGCCGCCTACGTATTCCCGCGCCCGTGGCCCGAACACGCTCAGCATCGACCACTCGCCGCTCACGTCCTCGAACTCCGCGAACAGCGGCGGGACGTACTTGCGGAAATGCGCCATAAGGGCGGGCAACGCCGCATAATCCGTGTCGATGTACAGCTCCGCTCCCCGGCGGAAGATCCGCATTTCCGCGACCAGGCGGCCCTTGGGCGTCAACATCGCCGAATAGACACCCCGGTGTTCCGTCACCGCCTGGATGTCCGCCGTGGCCAGACCGTGGACCATGCCGATGGGGTCGCGGCCGTGGACCCGGATCAGCCCGCGGCCCGAACGGTCCACCAGCACGGCCGACATGTGCGCCGCCCGGTACTCCGCCGCCGGATTACCGTAGTTCTGCGGGATCTCCCGGGTCGATGTCTCCAGGAAATGTGCGCCCAGCGCCTCGTGATGCGTGCGCAGCGGTGAAGTCCATCGTCGCGCGATTCCTGCTGTATCCATTTTTCGCCTTCACCCTCGATTTCAACGACCAGCCATCGCAGGCGGGGAACCCTGCACATGGCCTTAATGCATAACCTGCGCCTGCCAACGCATGTCCCGGGCCAGACCGCCGCCCCCGGCGCCGCCGTCACATGTCGGCGTGTTTGCCCAGTTCGCGAATGAGGGAACGCACCCGCGTGGCGTCGGGGGCCGCCGGAGCGAACGTCAGGTACCGCTCCAGGTCGGCGATGGCCTCCTCTGGCCGCCCCGACCGGGCCAGCAACATGCCCCGGTCGCGGAACTCGCCCGCCGCCGTCGGCCGGATCAGGAGCAGCTGCTCCACCGTCGCCAACGCCCGGTGATCATCCCGCGCGTTCAAGTAGATACCCTTCAGGTTCGTGAGGATCCGGTACAGAATGTCCCGCGTGGACGCCGGCTGAAGGAACTCTGGACGGAGCCGCACCATGCCGCCGTACACGCTGTCCAGCAACTGCTGCGCTTCATCCTCGAAGCGGACCTGGCCTTCCGCGAACGGGTCGATGAGCAGGTTGATCGCCTCGCCAGCATACCGCACCAGGAAGTGGCCCGGAAAGGAGATGCCCGCCAGCGGCAAGCCCAACCGCCAGCCCACCTCCAGAAAGACGACGCTCAGCGTGATGGGAATGCCGACCTTCCGGTCCAGCACGTCGTTCAAGAAAGAATTCCGCGGGTCGTAGTACGCTTCCGAATTGCCGCGAAAACCCTCCTCCACGAACAGCACGTGGCTCAGCTCCTGGAGGGTCACCAGGGACGACGTCTCGTTCCAGACCCTGTCGCGCACCCGCTCGGCAAGCAGGTCCAGCCGGCGCAGATACGGCTCCACGGCGAGCTGGGGATACTCGCCCGCCGCTACCAGCAGGGCGCCGGTCGCCAGGTCGATCTCGGGCTCCGGCCGCCGCACCAGTTCGGCGAATCGTGATTGCGGTGCAGGCATGGGGGCGCTCATGGGGGCAAGATAGCGGCGGCCATGACGGACGTGCAATCGGAGCCCTGACGAAAAGGCCGGCAACCTCGCAGGTTGCCGGCCTTCCAGCCGCCTCGACGCCCTCAGGCAGTCGGCGGAGACGGACTGTGTTCTTCCGCGCGATTCAACTCCAACGCCGCGCCGCGGTGACAGACGTGGCAATAGAGGACCACCGTGTAATCGCCGTCCGGGGCACCATCGCTCACGTTGCCCGTACGGAGGCCGTCCCCATCCAGGAATGCGACCACTTCCATCGTGCCCGGACCGCAGCGCGGACACGCCACGTCCGATGGGTCGCTCAGATATCCCAGCGCGAGATCCATCCCCTCGCCGGTGGTGTATTCCGGTAGCTTCTCAAATTCAGATTCCTGCATTGTCCTCCCCTCGGTCTCCCCTCGTTCCCCTTTCTTCCAGGCTCGGCTTTACGCCCCACCAGGCGTCAAGGTACATTGCCGCCCATGGCCAGGCATGAACTGATCCGACTCACCCATCTGAGCCACGGCTCCGGCTGAGCGTGCAAACTCGGCTCTGCCGAGTTGACGCAGGTCCTGCGTCACGTTCTGCCGCATCAGCACCCCGACGTGCTCGTCGATGCGTCCACGTCGGATGACGCCGCCGTGTACCGGTTGAACGCCGCACAGGCCCTCGTCGTGACGGCGGACTTCTTCACGCCCATCGTCGACGATCCGTTCGATTTCGGACGCATCGCCGCCGCCAATGCCCTCTCCGACATCTACGCCATGGGCGCCCGGCCGCTTTTCGCGCTCAACCTGGTCGCCTTTCCCAGGCGGCTCCTGGGCGACGGCATCCTCGACCGCATCATGGAAGGCGGTGCCGCCGCCGCGCGCGACGCGGGCATCGTCATCATCGGCGGCCACTCCATCGACGACCCCGAGCCCAAGTACGGGCTGTCCGTCGTCGGCGAAGTCTCGCCCGACGCGCTCATGCGCAACTCCACCGCTCGCGCCGGAGACCGCCTCGTGCTGACGAAAGCCATCGGCACGGGTCTCATCGCCACCGCCCTCAAGAACGATGCGGCCGATCCCGCTGCCGTTCAGGCCGCCGTCGCCAGCATGGCCACGCTCAACGCCGGCGCCGCAGACGCCATGCGCATCGCCGGCGCCAACGCCTGCACGGACGTGACGGGTTTCGGTCTGATCGGTCATCTGCACGAAATGGTCCAGCACAGTGGCGTGACGGCGAATGTGCAGGCCAGTGCTGTGCCTTTGCTGCCCACGGCCCTCGACCTGGCGGAAGCGGGTCAGATCCCCGGCGGCAGCAAACGCAACCGGGAGGACACCGCGGACAGCGTCCGCTGGCACGACGACATCCCGGAGGCGCTGCGCACGGTGCTGTGCGATGCCCAGACCTCCGGTGGGCTCCTCATCGCCGTACCCCCCGCCCGCGTGGAGGCCCTGGTGGATCTGCTCCGGGAACATGATACGCCCGCCGGCTCAATCATCGGCGAGCTCGTCGAAGGGACGCCCGGCGCGATCCGGGTCGAGCCCTGACGGGGAAGCGAGCCACCGTGGCTCGCGACTCCCGGAATGGCCGGCGGGCCGGCGACCCCCCCGGCCCGCCGTTGGTTCCGAGTCCGGACCCAACGTCGTTACTGCGCGGGGATGAGGGTGAATTCCACCGTCAGGGTCCCCGGCACGGGATCCGCCAGCGGTTCATTCTGCCAGTCGGGGACAAGCTGGAAAAGCCGCGCGAGCGGTGCCTGGATGGTGCCGCTGAATGACAGAGTGCCGGCGTTCTGGTCGAAGGTCAGGTCCAGGTCTTTCGGCAGAAGCAGCATTTCCGCCTGGTTGGCGTTGTTGAAGGACAGGCGGATCCCGTTCTCGATCGTCCGGTACGAGCCCTCCACCAATGCCGGCAGCTTCGTCTGGTTGTCGATGAACAGGAACATGAAACGCCCGTCCGTACCCACGAACAGGTACGGCTGGATCTGCTGGCCGATGGCGTCCAGCAGGTTGGTGGGCGGCAGCGAGCCCTGCGGATCGAAGGACAGGACCGTGGGCGTGTAGAACCCTTCCACCAGGGACGCGTCCAGCGTGGGCCCGGTGGTCGATCGGTCGCTGCCACACGCCGCCAGCGCGGCGAGTGCCAGGAGGCCGGGGAGCTTCAGGCGGCGGCGCATGTGGCCTTTCCGTGCATTGCGGTGTTCGTTGTCCCTTGCTGGACCGCACGCTGCGCGGCCCGGATCCACACCCGGACGCGCGCATCCACCACCCGCCGTCCCGTCATGGACTGCAGCCGCCTGGCCAGCGTCGTGTCATCCGCCGCGGCCAGGCTGGCGATACAGCCGACGCCCGCTCGCCGGAGCAGCCGCGCGTTGCGGTCGCCGATCCCCCGCAATGTGGCCAGCTGCGCCGTCTCGATCCAGCCTGCCGCCGTCGCAGGGTCCACCGACGTCTTCTGGCCCAGAGCCTCGGGGTTGGCCGCCGACAGCGTGAACACGTCGTACCCCGCCTGCGACAGCGCAGCCGCCGGCACGCCGGGCAGCGCGGCCAGCCGGGGCGTGACCGACGAGATCGTGCGGTTGTCCATCACGTGGAGCACCAGGGCACTGAATACGGCCGCCGCGATCACGGCCCCCGCCCGCGCGCGCACCGGCGCCGCGCGAATGGCTTCCCACCGCGGCACCGCCATCCCGTTGATCACCAGCGCCTGCCAGACCGTGAAGCATTCCACCGCGAACGGTGGGAACCCGAAGAAGCCGAGAAGCGGCATCTCGAACAGCTTGAGGCGTTCGAAGAACGGCACCGTGTAGATCCATTTGCCGCGCGCTTCGAAATTGAACATCTCCCACAGCAGGCCGATCATCAGGCCGCCGACCAGAAGGCGGATGATGCGCTTCGGCTCGCCGCGCTCCAGGTCGGAGAGGAGGGAACGCTCCGGGTCCCGACGGTAGTTCGTCGGCTCGATCATCAGCGTGCCACCGCCCCAGACCAACGGGAAGAAGAAATGGGGCTTCAGCATGGCCAGGGCCAGCATCAGGGCGCCGGTCACCTGGAGCCCGCGCAACAGGCCGGGAGTGACGCGGAGTGGACGCCAGCGGACGCCTTCCGCCAGCCCGAACCCCCGCAGCATCGCCATGGACACGAACACGGCCGGCAGAACCGTCGCGAACGAGACCAACACCGTCACCCACCGGGTCAGATGCCCATCCGGCACGAAGACGTAGTACCAGTTCTGCAAACGGAAGTTGAGGAGCTCGTAGAACAGCCACACGACGGCCGACCACGCCAACATGGTGGCGGTGAAGGCCGGACGTTCCAGCAACAGGAACCGTTTCACGCCCTGAGGGTCCCGCGCGCCGCCGTTCAGCGCGACGATGCCGTCCAGCATCAGCAGCGTGGCGTACCACGCGAACAGGTAGTACGACGTCGCGAAGGGATCCAGTCCCCGGAACATGGCGAAGGTGCTGCCCGCAAGCACCAGCAGCCCGGTCGCGATAGCGCCCACGGCCGCTCGCGGACGCCACGCGTCCGCGGGCCGTGCCTGCAGCCGGCTGCGGCCCGCGTCGCCGAGATCGCCGTCGTACGCGATGTTGCCTTCTGCCATGCTCAAATGTGCAACGGGTGGCCCAGGGCCGCCAACGCGGCCTCCGCGATCGCTTCCGACAACGTCGGGTGCGGATGGATGGCCCGATCCAGCTCCTCCGTCGTCGTCTCCAGGTGGCGCGCCACCACCAGCTCACCGATCAGCTCGCTGGCGTGGGGACCTACGATGTGGGCGCCCAATACTTCGCTGTACTTTTTGTCCCGTACGATCTTCACGAAGCCTTCGGTTTCACCTTCCGTACGGGCCCGGCCATTCGCGCTGAACGGGAACTTGCCCACCTCCACGTCGTAGCCCGCTTCCCGCGCCGCCGCTTCCGTCATGCCACACGAGGCCACCTCCGGGTGGCAGTACGTCACCGCCGGGATGTTGCCGTAGTCCACGCCCGCGTGCGGATCACCCGCGATGTCCTCCACGGCCGCGATGCCCTCGTGCGACGCCTTGTGAGCCAGCAGCGGTGGCCGCGCACAGTCGCCGATGGCGTACACGCCCGCCGCCGTCGTGCGCATCTTCCCGTCCACCTTGATGAAGCCGTTCTCCACCTCGACTCCTGCCTTGTCCAGCCCGATGTCATCGATGATCGGGGCCCGGCCCACCGCCATGAGCACCCGCTCCACCTCCAGCGTGTGGTCCTTCCCCTTCCCGTCCTTGAACTGGAGGCTCACACTCGTCTTGCCCACCTCCGCCTTTTCCACCCGCGCGCCTGTGAAGATGTCGATCTTGCGCTTCTTGTAGGCCCGCTCCACCACCTTCGACGATTCCTCGTCCTCCATGGGCAGCACCCGGTCCAGCGCCTCGATGATGGTGACCTTCGAGCCGAACGACGCGAACACGTCGGCGAACTCCATTCCGATGGCACCGGCGCCGACGATGGCAATGGATGCCGGGGCCGCGGGCGCGTACACGGCGTGATCCGAGCTCCACACCCTGTCCCCGTCGATCTTCAACATGGGCAAGGATTTGGGGCGCGAGCCGGTGGCGACGATGATGTGCTTCGCCGTGAGGGTCCGCTTGTCCGCCTTCTCCGGCTTCTCGTCACCGTGCCCCGCGTTCTTGCCCCCGACCACCTCGATCTTGCCACCACCCAACAGCCGGCCCCAGCCCTGCACGTGCTCCACATTGTTCTTCTTGAACAGGTAGCCGGTCCCCTTCGCCCCCTGGTCGGCCACCTTCGCGGCACGCTGCGCCGCCACCGAAAGGTCCTTCGTGATCTCGCCGTTCACCGTGAGGCCGAACTCCGACAGATTCTCCAGCGCACGAGCGTGTTTTGCGCTCTCCAGCATCGCCTTCGTCGGAATGCACCCCCAGTTGTTGCAGACGCCGCCCAGCTTCTGCGCCTCCACACAGGCCACGGTCATGCCCATCTGCGCCGCCTTGAGCGCCGCCACGTAGCCGCCAGGACCGGCTCCGATCACCACAACGTCATATGAGTCTGCCACACCGCACCTCGCGGTTCTGGTTCGATCCGCCTTCGGGTCTGTCCGGGAACTCGTCAAATTATGCGAGGCCGCAACCCCTCACAACCGGCTCCGCCCTCGGGGACCGCATCACGCATCCGTCGCGCCATCGACCCAACAACTGTATCGACGCAACCGTCCGCAAACCGTACATTGGTCCAGTTTCCCCGGCGACAACCGCACTCGGTCAGGACACGGATGCCCGACCTGCCGAAGCTGCCCAGACCAGCATTCGTGCTCGTGGTGAGCGAGCGCGCCAGCCTGCGCGACGCCATCGACCGCATCCTGGCCGATGACGCCTACGTGCTCCTGCCCGCGCCCAACCGGCAGGTCGTTCAGGCGTGGCTGTGGGACATGCCGGTGGACGTCGTGCTTCTGGACGGCGCCTTCGAGGACGGCTACGGCCTCACGCTCCTGGCGGATCTGGATCGTGATCCGCGCATCGCGCGATGGGCCCCGCGCTTGGTCGTGTACGACCGCCCGGTCCCCCACGACCGAGTCATGCAGGGCCTCGCCGCGGGCGCATGGGACGTCATGCAGCTGCCGCTGGACGCGCCCACGATGCAACTTCGCCTTCACCGCATGGCCCGCGCGAAGCTGGAAGCCGATACTGCCAACGAGGCTTCGTGCCTCGACCCGTCGACGGGCGTCTACACCTGGCACGGGCTCCTCGATCGCGTCGAGGAGATCGGTGCCCTCGCCTCACGCCACCGCCGGCCTCTCGCGTGTGTGGCCTTCGGACCCGATCCGGCCCGCGCCGCATCCCTCGAAACGGACCCGTCTGCGATCCGAGCACTGATGGATGAAATGGCGAGAATCGGTCGCGATTCCGTCCGCCATTCGGACCTTATCGGGCTCGCGGGCACGCCGACCGATTTCGTTGTGGTGGCGCCCGACACGAATGTCGCCGGCGCCGGCGTGCTCGCCCACCGTCTGACCCATGCGATGAACGGCCTGGCTCGCGACGGAAAGAGCGCAACACGGGCCGGATACTACGGCGTCGAGGACGTGCAGAAAGCGGGAATCAGACCGGTAGAGCTGTTGTTGCGGGCGGCCCATGCGCTGCGGGCCACGCAGGAGGGACATGCGTCGGACGCGGTCAGGTTCTATAAACCCGACCGGTGACGCCGGGCGAGGAACCTGAAGTTCCCCGCTCGTCCCGTCCGGTTCAGGCGGGGGGGTCGAAACAACGCAGGACGCCGACCACCTGCCCGTCTTCGGGATACAGCCAGCCAGCGTGCAGCCTGCCTTCGCCGTTGACGGCCACTTTCCACGACACGAAGCGCGCGCTGCCGGTGGCGAGCACCCTTCGAACGTCCTCAAGGGCCGGTTCCGCGGACTCGGCCACCAACAGTTGCCGCAGCGGAATCGGGGAGAGGCGGTTCGGCGCCGAAGGCGTCCCGTCCAGCCGATCGACCGCCACCACGGTGCCGGCCTCGTCAATGTGAAGGGCCGCCGCCCCTTCGGCGAATATGTGTGCCTGGCCCTGCGTGCCCGGCGCGGGCGAATCGACTGTGCGCATCGGCTCGACTTTCGTGACCGTTCCTCCCGGGGCTGATCCCTCGGGGGGCAAAGCACGTGCCCGGGACCGATGCACGCCGTTCTGCCTGTAACGGCAACGTTTTGCGGGCATTGGCACGCCCCGCCGTGGGCCACGGTTCCTGCACAAAACTGTCCAGGAGTCGAATGTTTTATCCGCCGCCGAAAACGCCGTTTGGGACTTTAGCGCCACATCGAGGACGTCGACGCGTGCGGCTTCGCCGGGTAGATTGGCGTTGACCCCATCGCACCGCATGGGATTGCCGATGACCATGGATTCGAACAAGGCACAGCCCAGCCGTCCGGCCACGGCGGTCGTGATCACGGAACGTGAGCACGTTTACGCAACCGTCGCCGACGCCCTCACGCCCGCGGGCTTCGTCGTGCTCCGGGCCCGCGACGCGAGCGATGCCCTGGAATGGGCCCGGGACATCGACGCCGATGTCGTCCTGGTGGACTGCGGACCGGGGGGCCGGGGGCTGGGGTCGGTCCGGGACCTCCACGAGCACCCCGGCTTCAACCTGTGGATCCCCATCCTCCTGCTCTGCGACGACGACATCGAACGGGAGTTGCGGCTGGCCGCCATATCCGCCGGCGCATGGGAAGCCCTGACCCTGCCGTTGGACGTCGAACCGACGCTGCTCAAGCTTGCGCGCATGATCGCCAGCAAGCGGGAAGCGGACGATGTGCTCGAGGAGGCCTGGGTCGAGGAGACCACGGGCTTGTATTCGTGGCAGGGGATGACCGAAAGCGTCGAAGCGCTGGTCGCCCACGCCGCCCGCCACAACCGGCCGGTTGCGTGTGTGGCCTGCGGCCCTGATACCGACGCCGGGGACGCCGGCGCCGCACGCCGGCTGGCAGAGGTCTGCCGGCGCACCACGCGGGGTTCGGACATACTGGGCATGGCATCGAAACGGGCCGAGCTTCTCATCCTGGCGCCCGACACGGGAGAGGAAGGTTCACGGCTGCTGGCGCTCCGGCTGATGGACGCCATGACCGAGCAGGGCGGAGCCGGCTACGTCCGGGCAGGCTTCTTCGCCGTCCAGGACGCCGCAACGCTCGATGGGGAGCCCGCCGATATCCTCATACGGGCCGTGCACGCTTTGCGTACAGCCCAGGCCGACGCCGCCTCCGCGCCCGTGCGTTGGAGGGCGACGCCCGCCGGCGACGACCACTCCGCCGTTACTCCACGGTAACGCTCTTCGCCAGGTTCCGCGGCCGGTCCACGTCGCAACCGCGCATGACCGCGATGTGGTACGCGAGTAACTGCAATGGGATGACCGTCACCAGAGGCGTCAGCAGCCATTCGGTCTTTGGCACCAGAATCTGGTGATCCACCAGGTCCTTCAGATCGCCGTTCCCTTCCGTCGCGACCATGATGACCCGCCCGCCCCGAGCCTTCACTTCCTGAATGTTCGACACCACCTTGTCGTACACGCCGTCGCTCGGCGCCACGACCACGACGGGCATGTTCTCGTCGATCAACGCGATGGTGCCGTGCTTCATCTCGGCCGCAGGCAGACCCTCGGCGTGGATGTAGCTGATCTCCTTCAGCTTCAGCGCGCCTTCCAGCGCCACGGGGTAGTTCACCCCGCGACCCAGGTACAGGAAGTTGCGGGCGTTGGCGTATACGCTGGCAATCTGTTTCACCTGCGTGTCCAACATCAGCGTGCGGGCCACCAGGTCAGGGATCCCCACCAGAGCGTCCATCAGCTCTTTCGCCCGGGGCGCATCGAGCCCGCGCACGCGGCCCAGCCGCACCGCCACCAGCGCCAACGCCGTCAGTTGGGATGTGAACGCCTTCGTCGAAGCCACACCGATCTCAGGCCCGGCATGCAGGTACAGGCCGCCCTGCGACTCCCGCGCGATGGTGCTGCCCACCACGTTCACCAGGCCCAACACCCGCGCACCGTTCGCCTTCGCCGCGCGCATCGCCTCGAGCGTGTCCGCCGTCTCGCCCGACTGAGAGATGGCAATCACCAGCGCATCCTCCAGCGCCACCTGCCGCTGGTACCGATACTCCGACGCGTACTCCACCTGCACCGGCATCCCCGTCAGCTCTTCGATCAGTTGGCGGCCGTACAGGCCCGCGTGCCAGGACGTTCCGCACGCCAGCACCACGACGCGCTTGAAGCGCCGACAATCCTCGTCCGTCAGGTTCAACCCGTTCAGGCGCGCCTGGCCACCTTCCACGATGTGGCCCTGCATCGCCGTCCGGATGGTCGACGGCTGCTCATAGATCTCCTTCAACATGAAGTGCGGGTACTCGCCGCGCTCCATCGCCTCTGGCAGCCATTCGATCTCCTTCACCGCCCGGACCCGGATCTCTGAATCCCGGCCGATCACGCTGTACCCCGCCGGCGTCACAACCGCAATGTCGCCCTCTTCCAGATAGACCACCGCGCGCGTGTGCTCCAGCACCGCCGCCGGGTCCGACGCGACGAAGTACTCTCCCTCGCCGATGCCAAGCAGTACCGGCGCACCTGAGCGCGCGGCCACGATCTTGCCCGGCTCACGATCCCACATCGCGGCCAGTCCGTACGTGCCCACCACCCGGTCCAGCGCCGCAGCGACACGCATTTCCAGCGTATCGCCGCTCGCTTCCTCGATCAGGTGCACCAGTACCTCGGTGTCCGTGTCCGTCCGGAACTTGTGGCCTCGCCGCGTGAGCATGGACCGCAACGCTCCGGCGTTCTCGATGATCCCGTTGTGCACCAGCGCGATGTCCTTGTCGCAGCCGGCGTGGGGATGCGCGTTCCGCCTCGTCGGTGCGCCGTGCGTGGCCCAACGCGTGTGGCCGATGCCCGACGAGCCGAGAATGGGGTATCGGCCGATGAGATCCGCCAGCTGGTCCACACGGCCCGCAACCTTGCGCGTTTCCAATCCCCGCCCGTTCTGCACCGCCACGCCCGCAGAGTCATACCCCCGGTACTCGAGCCGATGAAGGCCCCGCACGAGTATGTCCGTCGCCTGCTTGCTTCCGGCGTAGCCAACGATTCCACACATGCGGCATTCCTCCACGGTACGGCGTCCGGCGGCCGCAATGACGGCTTCGCCGGATCACCGGCTCATTCAACGGTGCACGAGAGCATTGGGAGCACGGCGGGGAGAGGGGGCCGTGCGCCTGGATCGGGCGGGGAGAGCGCCCCGCGGTCGATTGCAAGGGGAGTCAAATTCGGGGCCAGCACGGATCGGGGACCGGCAGCCAGGAGACGCACCGCCGGAACTCCTTGGCCTGTCGGCAATCCGCGGGCCTCCACGCGCCGCCCGAACGTCGACGATCCTCCTCCGTCTACGCCCCGGCCAGTGACCAAACCGTTGCACGGCCGCTACACGAATTGCCACAGACGCACAACGTTTTCGCGCGTTTCCAACCGGTGCCGAATGGGGCCGGATTTGCCGCCGCTGCCCGGTGACGGTAGCGTAAGCTCTGGCCGAACCCGTACGTTGCGCCGAAATTCCGACCTGAAACCCGGCGGCTCCTCGATGCTAGCATGAGTCCTGCGTCTTGAAGCCCAAGCTCCAAAGGCGCAACTTCAGGCAATTTCGCGTCACTCGCGATGAGTGGCGGGGGATCTTCGGGACCTGATATGACCGCAGGGCGGCAAGACAACACGTGTTCCGTCGATGACGGGGAAATGGGCGAAAACTTGGTTCGCGCACCGGTCATCCTGATTGTGAGCGCGTATGAATGGGCCTCGCGCGCGCTGGACACGGTGCTCGCACCCCGGGGCTACGCAATTCTGCGCGCCTATACCGCCAAGCAGGCCATCGAGCGGGTCGTGGCTGGCAACCCGGACGCCGTGTTCGTGGACCATCTGCTCCCCGACCAGGACGGCCTGGAGCTCTGCCGTACGCTCGTGTCCGAAGGTTACCTGTCGCCGGCCGCACCCCTCTTCCTGGTACGGCCCGACCCCGCGCCACGGGAACTGCGCATACGCGCGTTGCGCGCAGGCGTGTGGGACACTCTGTCCTTCCCGTTCGACGCAGAAGAATTGATCCTCCACCTCGAACGCTTCGTCCAGGCCAAGCGCGCCATCGACGACGCCGAACGCCGCGCTATCGTGGATCCCGCCTCGGGCGTTTACACCCTGGAAGGGCTCCTTCGCCGAGCCGCTGAGATCACCGCGGGAGCGAACCGATACGGCAGGCCCATCGCGTGTGTCGTCATCGGCCTCGAAGGCCTCCAGACCGGCCTCATGCCCGCCACCTCGCCCCGCTGGAGCACCGAGGTCGGGCGCCGCGTCGTCGACGCCCTCCGCCAGTCCATGCGGCGCTCGGACGTCATCGGCAAGGGCGACCACAACCATTTCATCGTCATCGCGCCCGACACCGACCACGAAGGGGCGGAGGTCCTCACCGAACGGCTTCAGACCCGCATGTCCACATACGCACCCACGACCCGCCACTTCGCCATCTCGGACGTCGATGACCTGTCCCACGAGCTCGCCGATTTCCTGAAGCAACTGTCGGACCACGACCCGACGGAGAACCACTGGAACAACTGATCTCCCCCCACCCTCCGCCCCGCCCCACCGACGCCGTTCTTGACTTGGAGGGCAAAACACCTGATCGTTAGCATCCCGGCGCGCGATCCTGTGCGTCAAGGGGGTGATGATGCCCTCTGGGTGCCTCCACAATATCATACACGTATCTTGAACCGGAGTCGGAGTACTTCGGGCGTCTTCGCGCCCCTCCCCAGACTGACGAATGGCAAGCATACCATCCCCCGTCGCGCATGAAAGACCCGACCGGCCCGCCACAGGCTACCGAGCCTTGGACGAGGCGGAAAAGAAATCCATCAAGATCCTCGTTGTAGACGACGAAGCCACGCTCCGGGAGACGTGTGGAAGCGTGCTCCGCATGCAGGGTTTCGATGTGACGGTCGTCGGCCGGGGGCAGGAAGCGCTGGACCTGGTGCGGCGCAAGCAGTTCCAGATCGTCTTGTGCGACCTGTTCATGACCCAGGTGCCGGGGATGGTGCTCCTTCAGACCATCATGGAGACGCATCCGGACACCATCGTCATCATGATGACGGGCAAGCCGAGTGTGGCGTCCAACATCTCGGCGCTGGAGGAAGGCGCCTGGGATTACCTGCCCAAGCCGTTTTCCGCGACGCACCTGGAGATCCTGATCGGGCGTGCGGCGCACGCCGTGCAGCAGGCGCGGCAAGCGCGCGCCGTGCGCGAACGGGATGAAGCGCGGGAAGCGGGGGATGGCCCCGTCACGGTATTGGGCCGTTCTCAGGCGTTGAACAAGGCGATTCAGCTGGCGAAACGCGTTGCTCGCAGCAACGCGTCCGTCTTCATCTCGGGGGAGAGCGGCACGGGCAAAGAGCTCATCGCGCAGTATATCCACCATCACAGCCGCCGGGCGAACAAACCGATCCTGGCGGTGAACTGCGCGGCGTTGCCGGAGCCGTTGCTCGAGTCTGAGATGTTCGGGCACGTGAAGGGCGCCTTCACGGGGGCCGTATCGGACAAGATCGGCCTGTTCGAGGCCGCGCACATGGGCACGTTGTTCCTGGACGAAGTGACGGAGATGCCGCAGCCGATCCAGGCAAAGCTGCTGCGCGTACTCCAGGATGGCGCGGTCCGAAAAGTGGGCAGCAACGAGACGAACGCGGTGGTGGATGTCCGCTTCCTTGCCGCGACCAACCGGGATCCGGCGGCGGCGGTGCGCGAAGGGTCGCTGCGGTCCGATCTTTACTACCGGTTGCGTGTGGTGCCGATCCACGTGCCGCCCTTGCGGCAGAGGCTCGAGGACATCCCCGTCCTGGCAAACCACTTCCTGGCCTATTACTGGAACCGGGATCACGACGGTGAAACACCGCCTACGCTCTCGGACGATGGGCTCCGGGCGCTCCGCTCGTACAACTGGCCCGGCAACATCCGCGAATTGCAGAACGTGATCGAGCACACGGCGGTCCTGACGCCGCCGGGCACTGAGATCACCGGCGTGGACATCCCGTTCCCGGACGACCAGATCGGGGAGGAAGTGACGCCGCTGGGCACCGATCCCAGCCTGTTCCAGGAAGAATACCACGTCGCGCGCGACCGGCTGCTGGACGAGTTCGAGAAACGCTACGTCACTTCGCTGGTGAACCGCGCCGACGGCAACATGTCCAAGGCCGCCCGGTTGGCGGGCGTGGACCGGACGACCCTTTACCGACTCATTGACAAGCACGGCCTGGAACGTGAAGCCATCCTCAGGGATTCGTGATCCGGGGCGCGCGGCTTCGACGCCCCGAAAGTCGCGACGTGCGAACCTGCTTCGGCGCCGGCTGGAGCCCACCGGCGCAGACACGGATATGGCACCTCGGGTATTGATGCATACCTTACAGCCCGCGCTCCAGGAGGCCGGCCAACGCCTCAAGGAACAGCGGGATATCTGGGCTCCGTTGGGGGCGACGGAAGAAGAGCTGGGGGAAGCCCTCGAATGCTTTGAGCGTACCCTGATCACCGGGGACATGGAGCCGGTGCGCGCGGCCCATCACCCCGTGAAGGGTAGCCTGTGCCGTCGCCTGCTCCCCGCGCTGAATCGGGAGCTCCTCGACATCTGGACCCACCAGGACCCGCCGCCGCCCTCCGAGACGGTGCTCCTGTTGCTCCGCCGTATGGAGGAAGCCCGGGACATCCTGGTGACGCCGACGGACACCTTCAGCGCAGAGCTCGCCGGGCCCAACGGTCTGGAGCTGGTCGCCGAGATCGTGCACGACCTGCGCTCCCCCCTCACGTCCATCATGTTCCTGGCCGACACGCTCCGGAAAGGCCAGAGCGGCGAGATCAACGAGATCCAACGCCAGCAGCTGGGCATCACGTACAGCGCAGCCCTTGGCCTGGTGTCCGTCGCCAGCAACGTGATCGAGCTCGCCCGCGATGGCGCCATGCTTCCCGATGCAGACCCGGCGCCGTTCGTGCTGGCCGACGTGCTCGAGTCGGTGCGCGCCCTGGTGGCACCCATGGCTGAAGAGAAGGGGCTCGAGGTGCTCGTCGACACGCCGTCGGCCCAGGGCGTTCGCATGGGCCACGCCATCGCCCTGAGCCGCGTCCTGCTCAACCTGACGACCAACGCCATCAAGTTCTCGGAGAAAGGGCGCGTCCGCGTCGCCGTGGAAATGCGCGACGAGGACACGTTCGCGTTCTCCGTCCAGGACACGGGCCGGGGCATAGAGCCGGACGTCGCCGTTCGCATGTTCGAGCCGTTCCAACGCCGCGATTCCGGCTTGCGCTTCTCCGGCACCGGCCTCGGCCTCTCCATCTGCCGGCGCCTCGTCGGCGCCATGGGCGGCGAGTTGTGCTACGAGACCGAGCCCGGCAAAGGAACGCGCTTCTTCTTCGAGCTCCACCTCCCGGAAGAAATGCCCTGACATGTCGCCGACGACGATCCTGACAGGCCGCAGCGAGGATTCCACGTGAAGCAGCGTATCGTGTAGCTCTCTCCGGTCAGGGCGCGAGTCCACGCTCGCGCCAAAAGGGCCGCGCCGGGTTTCCGGTGCGGCCCTTTTCCTGCCTGGCGGATCAAGGCACGTCAGACAGGGTTCCGGTACAGATGGCGGATCACGGAGACGCCGACGCCGAAGAACAACGCCGAGAACGCCAGAGACATGAACGTCACCCGCACGATGGACTCCCTGATCCGGGGCTCCGTTTGCGACGTGGCCATACGGAGCGCGAACGGCACATCGACCAGGTATGCTACGTACCCGGCCACGATGGTCATCGCGAGCACCAGCCCCAGGGTCGCCACCATGCGTGCCGTGGCCCGCCGTTCCGTCAAAACAGCCGCCGCGCCGACGAGGGCCAGGCCCGTGGCCAGCACGGGCAGGCTGGACACGTACCGTCCCACGGCGCCGAACTCCCACAATGGATCGGCCGGTCGCAGCGGGTACCACGCCAGCACGACATCGACCAGGCCCACGACGAACAACACGGCGCCGGCACCAAGAACAAGGCTCCATGCGTAGGACCAGGATTCGCCCTCGTCGACCAGGGGGGCCGCGCGGTGCTGCCCGCGCATGACGATGGGAGGCCTACGTTGCGTCGTGAATGCCACCAGCTTCCTCCGTTGACAGGTTGGGCGGAGGCAGATCATCTCGTGCCGTATTGCGTGGCACGAATACGCCCGGCAATTCACATGCCCCGCGTCGCCCGCTCAGGCCAGGCCCACTAGGCCAGGCCGCCGTGACAACGTGTTCCCGTCATTCGCGCCCCGCGCGGAAGTGCGCGCCAGGCCTTGAACAGGGCCCTTGCCTTTGTTGCAGGCGCACCACAACTCCGCCGTTCCACCCGTTCCGGAAATGAACCGGCGTCGGCGTCTCGACGTGTGCGTCAACGGATCAAGACGTCGCCGTTGCGCCTCGGCTTGACGACCCAACGGCCCGCCGGGAAGGTCGGGATCTCCAGCCCCGTGACGTCCAGCGCCGTGCCGATGATGATCGGCACGCCACCCGAGTCCACCGGGAAATTCAGGAAGAACGGGATCTGGGCGTCCAGGACCACATCCACGGGTCCGGACCCATCGTCCACGGTATAGACGACGTCGCCTTCCGCGGTACGCGAGGTGTCCTGAATCGTGGCGGCCGAAAGCGCCACGAGATCCGCATCGTATTGGCCCGAGCTGGCCGTCGCCGCCTGGGCCGTGGTCAGGGCACGAGCGGGAGGCGAGCCGACGCCGGTCTCGAGAATGGACAGGCGCACGTCCTTGAGAACGGGCTGGCTCAACAACACGTCGGTCGTGCCCAGCACCCGGATGCTGTCGCCGGCGGCGACGTTGGTCGCCGGGACCCGCACCGCGCGTATTGCGCCCGTCCGGTCTCGCACGTGCAGCGTAGAATCGCCGAACGCACCCCAGGCGTTCAACGCCAGCCCCTCGACGAACAGCCGCGTGTCCAGCGGCCGGGCCCGGGCCGTGTCGACGAGCACGGTCGGGTAGGACAACGGCCCGACCACGACGTCCGTCTGGCCGCGGGGCTTCACGACCCACTCGCCGGTAAGATCCGACGGCACCAGCACTCCCGTCACCTTCAGGATCGTCCCCGTGATCTCCAGCGGGAATGAAAGGCGGAACGGAATGTCGGCGTCCAGCACGACGCCCACCGCCCCTGAACCGTCGTCCACCACGAGAACCTGCTCGCCGGCGGTGTTTCGGGTCGTGTCCTGGATCACCGCGCTGTCCATGTAGACCAGGTCGGCGTCCAGATCCCCCCCGTCGGCCGTCGCCGCAACACCCGTCGACACCGTGTCCGGCGCCGGGGATTGGGTGCCAGTTTGCAGCACCGTCGCCAGGACATCCTTCAGCACCGGCTGCCCTCGCTGGATGCTGGTCGTACCCAACAACCGCACGCTGTCCCCCGCCGCGACGTTCACGGGCGCCACACCCACCGCGCGCATGGTGGTGGTGGAGTCCCGGACGCTCAGGGTCGAGTCTCCGAACGCTCCCCACGCATTCAGCACGCGTCCTTCCACGAAGACACGAGATTCGAGCGGCAGGGCACGGGCGTCGGCCAGGGTGGCCCGGGGATAGGAGAGCGCGATCAGGAACACGGCGGTGTCCCCCGCCTGCACGGTGAGGTGCGCCGAATCGACCCGCTGGATCCGGACGCTATCACCCACCGTGGCGCTGTCCACCGTGACCACATAATCGCCCACCGGCACGTCGGAGAAGATGACCTGGCCATCGGTAGCTGACGAAGCGCTGAAATCGATCTGGCCGCCCTCCCGCTGACGGAGCTGCGCCGTCACGTCTGGCACCGCGGCGTCCGTCGACTCCAGCTTGCCGGTGCCGTTGCGGTCGAGCCAGACGAGCCCCGCCACCGTGCCCGTGGCGTTCACCTCCAGCGGAGTCGTCGTTGATTGGCTCCCGCAGGCACCGAGGCCCAGCGTGATGAGCAGCAGCAGGTTGGCGTACTTGGCCATGTCAGAATTCCACCGTCAGCGTGATCCGGACCCGGGGCGTATCGGCGGCCTGGAAGAGGGCCTCGCCGAAATGCGGGTTCGCCACCAGCGGCACCGTGATGGTTCCAGCAGCGGCGTCCACCACCAGAGGCGCATTCGGGTCGAGGCGGTACAGGGCGTGGTCGTAGACCGAGGCGCCCGCACCGCCCAGGTTCAACGCCTGCACCGTCAATCGGCTCGTGGCATTGCCCAGACCGGGCAGATCCAGGGTCAACCAGGCGTCGACGCGCTGGCGCAAGGGATCCCGGCACGCGTTGCGCTCCGCGAAGTGGCCAGTGTTCTGGCGGAGACAATCGTAACGGTCCAGAAGCGCCTGCATGCCGGCAACAGTGCCATCCACAAAGGCCGGATCGTTCCCCGCAACGCCGTCTCCGTTGGCGTCGATGGCCGCGCCCACACCCGGCGTGAACGGCCGGCCCGATTCCAGGCGGAACAGGCCGCCGATGTGAAGCGCGCGGGCAAACGGCACGGTCAGATCGCCCGCGACGGTCACCCGGTGCGGAACGTCCAGAGACGATACGCCGTCCGCCCAGTTGCCCAGCTCATCAGAGCCGGGGAACGGCGGCAACCCTACCAACGGCGAGCCGCCCAACGCGCCCAGCCAGTCGTCGCGCGTGCGGGAGTACGTGTAGGAAGCCGCAAACCGCAGCACATCGACTGCCCGTTCCTCCAGACCCGCCGTGATGCCCCAGTACGTCGACGTTGCCGACGACGCTACCGCCGACACCGCGTCGAACTCCGCGAACCGACGATTCGAGCCCGGCACCACGCGCAGGAGCTCGCCCACCCGCTCCGGCTCGCCGTAGAAGGCTCGCCCATGCTGGTCCACGTAAAGGGCGCTCGGCGGCAGGTTCAGGTCCAGGCGCGCGGGCAGATTATTCGTGTGCCGCAGCACACCCGAAACGAACAGGGACGAGGACGCCCCAAGCGCGTGGGCCAGGCCGAAGCTGGCCCGGTTCGTCACGGGCGGGTTGAACCCCGACGAGAGAAGCGTGAGGCGCGGGCCCAGGTCCACCGGGTTGAACCCGGAGGACACATCCCCCACCGCCGCCTGCATGGACACTCGCCCATCGTACGTGAGCGCTTCGGTCAGAAGGTCCGGGGACACCTCCCCGACCTGCACCGAGTAGTCTCCACGCACCAGAAGGGAGCGCCGCTGCTGCACGTCCCAGTCGAACGCCACCACCACACCCGTGGCGCCCGTATGCGATGGCATGGTTCGCGTGTCCATACCCGTGAGCTGCTGCCAGCGCTGGTTGCCCAGCAACTTGCCCGACGGCAACGCTTCCCGCTGGTAGCGGGCCCCCGTCGTCAACTCGAAGCCGGGCGCCAGGAACCACTGGTCCTGGGCGAAGGCCGCGAACGAGCCTACGGAGAAGTTCGCCACCGGCACCGGTTCCGCCGTGCCCAGATACGTACCCGTGGCGCCAGCCACCGCAGCACCATCGGAGAATTCGTACACCCCCGCGCCCGCCCAGCCCTCGGTGCGGTCGTGGGACGCCGCCGAACCCGACACGCCCAGCTTCAGGTGGTGCGGCTCGAAATCCACGTGCAGCGTGCCGACACCGTAAACGTCACTGCGCGAAAGGTCCCGAGGCCACGCGGGGTCTCCGCCGAGCGTCGCAAGCACGGTGGGGAAGGCCACCGTCGCCAGCCCGAAGGCCGCGAGCGTGTCGTCCGGCGTGTCGAACCGCTGCGCAGTGTGGCTGTACCCCGCGCGGGCCTCGATGGACGTTGAGCCGGACAGCGAGCTCTCGAGCGTGACCCCGAGCTGCACATCCGTCGACATCGCGGAAGCGCGTGTGGGGGTGTCGAAAAGGCTGCCCTGCGCCCACTGCGTGGTCGCGTTGCTGTACAACCCGAACACGCCGATCCGGCGCCCGGCCCCCAGGCGCCAGTCGAAGCTGCCGGCCGCACTCACCCGCTCCTCGGGCGGCCGCGCCCAGCCGGACCCGACCTCGACGCCCGCACCCGCAAGCTGCGATGCAAGCGTCTCGCCCGAAGCGTCGCTCGGCCAGAGCTGACGCGGGATTTCCCGGCCCGCGGCTTCGCCCATCAACCACAGCCGGGCGCTGTCCTGCAGCACCGAGCCACCCAATTCTGCTCCCGCCCGCCAGTCGGTGAACGGCAGGTTGCCCCGGTCCGCGATCTTCAGCGCCTCGCCCGACCAATCGCCCCACGCCCGGCCGCCCACGAGGCCCGAGCCGGTACCCGGGGTCAACGACAGCACGCCGCCGGCGTAGCCGGGCCACTCCACGTCCGGGCGGCCGGTCAACAGCCGGGCGTCCGATGCTTCCCGCAGCGACTGCTGCGGCAGCGTCAACGGCGCCGATCCCCGCGACGTCACCGGGTGGAACGGCACCCCGTCCACCACGATGCCACCCAGCCCGGAAGGCAGCCCCTCCAGCGCCAGCGGCGGCCCGCCCGACGACGACAGGTCCGCCAGCTCGCCCACCACCCCGTAGAGCCATGGCAGCCGATCCAGCGCCCACGTGCCGAAATGCTGGCTCTGGCCCGGCACCGAACCGCCCGCCACGCCGGCCCAGAACGCCACCGTGTCCGGCGCCTGCACGATCCCCGTCACGGGCCGCAGGAACACCTGCACGTTCACGATGCGCCCCGGCCGCACCGGCACGCCGCGCAGGAGAACGGGGCGGTAGCCGATCTGCTCCACCAGCACCTCGTAGGAGCCCGGCTCCAGCCCCGAGCTGCGGAAATCGCCCGCCGAGCCCGTGGACACGATGCCCGGCAGGCCGCCGTTCGTCCGCCGCACCGTCACCAGCGCGTCCGACACCGGCCCGTTCCGGTCCGTCACCACCCCCTCCACGGATCCGTTCGTCAGGCTCTGGCCGGCAGCGCCCGTCGCCGCAATCGTTGACCCCAGCAGCAGCAGGGTCGCGAAAAATCGTCTCATCGTCGTCCCGTTCATGTCCGGAATCATGCGGCCTTAGCACGTTCTGCGCCAGCACGACGTGGATCGGGTCCTCGCCGGCGGCGAGGCGCCCGCATCCCGCGGATTGGCGCGGTTGAACGCCCTTTCTCACTCAACGGACCCATCCCCGCCTCCGACCCGGTGCAGGGGTACGATCCTTGCTCCCGGGGGCGCCCGTGCACGAATATCATCACTTCACCGTCGATGTCGAGGAGTTCTTCCAGGTGGTCGCCCTGGAGCCCTTCGTGGCCCGCGACCGCTGGGAGAGCCAGGAAAGCCGCGTGGAAGCCGCCATCGACCGCCTCCTCGCCCTCCTCGACGACGCCGGCGCCTCCGGCACCTTCTTCACCCTCGGGTGGGTCGCCGAGCGCAAGCCGGCGATGCTTCGACGCATCACCTCCGCCGGCCACGAGGTCGCCTCCCACGGCTGGGGCCACAAACGGGTCACGTTCCTGACGCCCGACGACTTCCGCGACAGCGTACGCCGCTCCCGGCAGGTCCTCCAGGACGTCACCGGCCAGCCCGTCCGCGGCTACCGCGCACCCAGCTACAGCATCACGCCCGGACGGGAGTGGGCCCTCGAAATCCTTGTCGAGGAAGGCTACACCTACGATTCGAGCCTCTTCCCCGTGCGACGCTCCGGCTACGGATACCCCGGTGGCACGCGCCGCCCGTCCACCTTGCAGCTCGGCCCCGGCGAGCTCCGGGAGTTCCCGCCCACCACCCTCGCCGTCGGCCCCATGGTGCTGCCGGCGGCCGGTGGGGCGTACTTCCGACTGCTGCCCTACGGGCTCGTCAGGGCCGGGCTGCGCCAGGCCACTCGCAGCGGACATCCCGGCACGTTCTACATCCACCCCTGGGAGATCGACCCCGACCAGCCCCGGTTGGGTGTCGATTTCCTGACACGCATCCGGCATTATGGCGGCCTGGGGCGGACCGAAGGCCGGATCCGGCGCCTGCTGCGCGACTTCCGGTTCCGGTCCATCGCAACGACGCTGGAGAAGGACGGGACGCCGGAAGGTGCTGCAGGGGAGGCCCGCCCCCCCTCCGGCACCGTGCGGCCGCCGTCACCCGAGGGCGGTGTGTCGCCGGGCTCGGCCACCGACCGTCGCGGCACCTGACGCGCGACGGCTACACCCCGTGACTTCGACCCGAACCCCGGAGACGATGCGCATCACCGAGGCCACGCGCGACGACGCGGCGGAATGGGACGCCCTCGTCCGCAGCCGCAGCGACTCCACGTTCTGCCACCTGTACGGCTGGCGAGGCGTCATGGAGAGCGCCTTCGGCCATACGACCCACTACCTGGCCGCTCGGGACGACGCCGGCGCCCTCGCCGGCGTGCTGCCCCTCGTACGCGTGCGCAGCCGGCTCTTCGGCGACTACCTCGTGTCCATGCCGTTCCTGAACTACGGCGGCCCCGTGGGCGAGCCGGACGCCGTCGCGTCCCTCGTGGCACACGCCCGCCGGCTGGCGAAGGATACCGGCGTCGACCTGCTCGAGCTCCGCTCCCGCGAGGCACTGCCCGGCGAAATGACCGTCTCCCACCGCAAGATCTCCGTCCTGCTGGACCTGCCCGCCGACCCCGAAGAGCTGTGGGACGGCTTCAAGGCCAAGGTGCGCAGCCAGATCCGGCGACCCATGAAGGAAGGCATGGAGACGGTCATCGCCCCGGACCAGGTCGGCTCCTTCTACCACGTATTCAGCCGCCACATGCGCGACCTGGGCACGCCCGTCCTCCCGCGCGCCGTGTTCGACCACGCCCTCCACGCCTTCCCGGAGGAGATGGTCTTCGCCACCGTCTACCACGAGAACGGCCCGGCCGCAGTCGGCGCTGGCTTCATCCACGGCGACGAGTTCGAGATCACCTGGGCGTCCGCCCTCCGGGAGTACAACCGCATGGCGCCCAACATGCTCCTCTACTGGGCGCTCATGGAGGAGATGACCCGGCGAGGACTGAAGACGTTCAACTTCGGCCGCTGCACCCCCGGCGGCGGCACCCACCGCTTCAAGAGCCAGTGGGGCGGCCGCGACGTGCCCCTGCCCTGGGCCCAGTGGTCCCCCGACGGACTGGCCGGCACGCCGTCGCCGGAATCGGCGAAGTTCCGACTGGCGACGAAGGTGTGGCAGAAGCTGCCGCTGGCGGTGACCAACCGGGTGGGGCCGTGGCTGGCGCGCAAGATCCCCTGACGGGGCACCCACGGGGCGTTGGGAGACCCGGCGCCCGGATCAGCGCTTCAACAGACGCGCCAGCTCCGCGACGCACCGATCGATGCGGGCGTACACCTCGTCGAACACCGCTTCCGGCTGCCCCCAGGGGTCCCGGATGGCACGGCGCGTGATGCGGTCCGGGTCGAGGTCGCCCAGAATGACCACATCGTGCAGTGGCCGGCCCGCCAGCGCCGCCACCGACCGGCGCTGGCCCCTGTCCATCACCACGAGCACCGACGTGTTCCGCAGCGTACCCGTGTTCATGAGCTGCGAGCGGTGGGGTTTCAGGTCGATGCCGCGCCGGGAGGCCGCACGCACGCCTTCTTCCGGCGATGGACGGCCCGGGCCGATGAAGCCGGCGGAACTCGTTTCCACCGCCGTGCCCATCAACCGGCGGAACGCGTATTCGGCGAACGGGCTGCGGCAGATGTTGCCGTGGCAGATGAACTGGACGGAGGCCGGCGCCTCCAGTTGGCTCAGGCACCGCCGCGCGGCCGACCGTCGGATGGGATGGAGCAGGCCATCGAACGCCCGCAACACCCGCCGGACGCCGCGGCGCAGGATTCCGGGACGTCGGAACGAAGAGCCTCGCGTAGAAAGCATCGGTGTAAGAAACCCCCGTCGGGCCG
>CAZUFP010000061.1:0-2849 GCA_964619835.1 uncultured Gemmatimonadaceae bacterium
TCAGCTGTCCGGGCGGTACCTTGCCCTCGTCGTCCTTCTTCAGCTGTCCGGGCGGCACGTTGTTCTCGTCGCCCTTCTTCAGCTGTCCGGGCGGCACGTTGTTCTCGTCGCCCTTCTTGGCTTGCCCGGGCGGCTCGTTCCGGGGCTGGTCCTTCTTCGCCTGGCCCGGGGGCAGGGACGTGCTGTCGCGCTCGGCGAGGCCCGGTGGTGGCGCGAGGCGACCGCCGTCGTGCGGGCGTTGCGCCCAGGGTGGACGTTGACCGGGCTGAACCGCCGAATCGGCGGGTTGGGTGACGGCATCGGCGGGTGGCGCCACGCGCTGAAGGGAATCCGTGGCCACGGAGTCTGCCGCAACCATCGGTGAAACGGTCCCCGGAACGATCGTGACCTGGCACCCCGCGGCGGCAATAGCCGCCGAGAGCACTAAGACTTTTCTCATCGTCTCGCGTCCGCGTTGTAGGTGATCATGTCCGGGGAGGGCACGATGATGAGGCGCGCGGAGGGTCAGCTGCCGGCGGGTCGCGGGCCCGCCAGTCGGTAAATATGTAACAAATTGGCTTTCGCCGCCACGTTCCCTACTGAACGCGCGCCCGGAAGGTTCCCGGCGAGGGTCAGTGCTCGCGCTTCGCGGCCCTGTCGGCGAACAGCCGGAGATCCACGGCCCTGGCCATGGCGTCGTAGCCGGCGTCGCCCGGGTGCAGGTGGTCGCCGCTGTCGAAGGCGGGGGCGAACCGGGTGGGGTGAGTGGGGTCGCGGAGGGCGCGGTCGAAGTCGAGCACGCCGTCGTACTCGCCGCTGGTGCGGATCCACCGGTTCACGGCCTGGCGCTTGGCCTCGCCCGCGGGGGTGAAGTAGTCGGCGCCCTCGAACGGCGTCAGCGTGGCGCCGTAGATGGTGAGACCGAGCTGGTGCGCGCGGGCGATGAGCTGGCGGTAGCCGGCGATGATCCGTTGCGCGCTGACGTCCTCGTTCTGGAAGCCCGGCGTGGCGGAGAAGCCGATGTCGTTGATGCCGATGAGCACGACGACGTAGCGGACGCCGGGCTGGCAGAGCACGTCGCGGCCGAAGCGGGCAAGGGCGCCGGTGCCGGCGCTGTCGTGGAGCAGGCGGTTGCCGCTGATGCCTTCGTCGAGGACGGCGAGCCGCCCGAGGTTGTGGGCGGCCTCGAGGCGGCGGGCGAGGGCATCGGGCCAGCGCGCGTTGGCGTCGAGGGTGGAAGCGGTGCCGTCGGTGATGGAGTTGCCGAGAGCGACGATGGCGCCGGCGTTCTCCGGGGCCTTCACGCTGACGCCGGTGAGGAAGAACCAGTGCGTCGCGGTGCGGGCGACGGGCATGGTCGCGTCTTCGGTGTGGTCGCCGGGCCTGGAGATGTAGGCCGTCTGCAAGGCCATCGGGTGATACGTGGTCGCCTGGGTAGAATCGGGCAGGTAGAGGCTGATGGCGAGGTCGGCGAGGGGCGGCGCATGGAGGGCCACGGGGTCGCTTAGCGCCGGGGCGCCGGCCGGCACGATGAACGACGGCTGCCCACCGAACGTGAGCGGGCGGCTGGTGCCGGGCACGATGGCGCCGCCGCCCGCCGAGAGGGCGATGCGCGCGGTTCCGATGACGAGAGGCTGCGTGCCCAGCTCGTTCGAGAACCGAACCCGCAGGGTGTCCCCGCCCATGCTGATGTGGACGATTTGCCGGAGCGTCTCGCCGCTGAACGTGTCGGGCTGTGCCCACACGCGGTCCGGGTTCTGCGGACTCGCGGCCCAGGTGCCGACCCAGCGGCGGGGCGGGGCGGAGATGAAGCGGGCCGGGCGCACGGTCGCGCCGGCAGCCGGCCAGTCCCGGTGCGGTGCGGGGCCGGCGGGGCCGGCCAGTCCCGGTGCGAAGCCGGCGCCCGCGAAGGCCACGACGGCCGCAGTGACCCAAAGAAGCGGCCGCGGTCCGGTCGGGGCGGATGGGCCTGATCTCATGGGTCCGCGCATTCAGAGGGACACGTTCAGCGGCCGCGCAGGGCCCGCTCGATGGCGGGCTCCACCAGCTTCGCCATGACCCGGTACCCGGCCTCGTTGGGGTGCACGCCGTCGAGGGTGAGGTCCTGGCGCATGCCGCCGCGGTCGTCGGCCAGGGCGGACCAGTAGTCGACGTACCCCAGGCCTTCCCGTGCTGCGTATTCCTTCATCCAGGCGTTCAGCGCGACGATCTTCTGCGCCGGATGGAGACCTTTCCGCCATGGATAGTCGTACGCGGGGAGCACGGAACAGAGTACGACGCGGATGCCGTTGGCCCGCGCCAGCTGGACCATGGAGACGAGGTTGTCCTCGATCATACCCAGCGTCGACGGGCCCGTGTTGCCGGCGATGTCGTTGGTGCCGGCCAGGATGACGACGGCGGCGGGCTTCAGGTCGATGACGTCCTGGCGGAAGCGCACGAGCATCTGCGGCGTGGTCTGCCCGCTGATGCCGCGGCCCACGTACGGCTTGCCCGGGAACTCGTCGGGAAAGAAGTGCGCCCAGGAGTCGGTGATGGAGTTGCCGTAGAACACGACGCGCTGCACCCCGGCCGCCGGCGGCCCCAGCTCCTCGTTCGCCTTCCGGTACCGTTCCAGGCCGGGCCAGTCGGCCAGCGTCTTCTCCGCCGCGGCGAGGCGCCGGGCCAGCGTTTCCGCCGTCGGCTGCTGCCGGTCCGGCCCGGTGTTCTGGCCGGCGGCCGCGCGAGGCAGGGCAAGAGCGGCCAGCAGGAGGAGCGTCGCGGGGGCGGGGAGCCGGGTGGTGGTCATGCCTGTTTCCTGTTTCCGGGTTCACGGCGTTGGGGACGCGCGCCGGTTTCCGATCGGGGGTCCGGCATGGTATGATCACACCATG
>CAZUFP010000061.1:2949-25328 GCA_964619835.1 uncultured Gemmatimonadaceae bacterium
TACGGCGGGGCGACGGAGGCGAGCGGGGAAGACGCCGGGGCCGGAACCGCCGCCGGGCAGCCGAAGGCCGACGGGAGCCGTCCGCTGGCCCTGTCGCTGGAGTTCTTCGAGCGGGACGTGCAGCTCCCGCTGGACGAGTACCTGGCCGGCCTGATCTCCGAGTCGTCGTTCCTGGCCGCCGCGCGCCCGTGGGACCGGTACCGCACCGACTACCGTCCGCTGGTGGAGTACGCGAAGGAGCACGGTCTGCCGGTGATCGCGGCCAACGCGCCACGCCGATACGTCACCATGGTGGCCCGGCACGGCAGGGAATCGCTGGATCAGCTGAGTCCGCAGGCGCTGTCCTACCTGCCGCCCCTGCCCTACGGCAAGGCGTCGAAGGCGTATCGGGACCAGTGGATCGCCACCATCTCGGCCGTGATGGAGCAGGAGGGCATGAAGTGCGGCGTACCGGTGGCCCACGCGGCGGCGCCTCCGGGCAGCCACGCGCAGATGGGCAACCAGCTGGACAGCCAGGTGCTGTGGGACGCGACCATGGCCAACTCGATCTACCGCTACCTGAGCGCGCACCCCGACGCCCTGGTGCTGCACATGGTGGGTGGCTTCCACGTCGAGCGGAACACCGGCATCCCGGAGCAGCTGCGGGCCGACATGCCGGGCGTGCGCAGCATGATCGTGTCACTACGGCCCGCGGGCGACGTGGACACGTTCGAGCCGGCGCCCTCGGGTGAGTGGGGCGACTTCGTCATCCAGACGGACAGCACGCGGACGCTCGAGTCCATCGAGTGCCGGCAGTTCCGGGCAGAGCGGGGACTGAAGTAGCGTCAGGCCGTCAGTCGGTCTCCAGCCACCGGAACCAGACCGGGTGGTGGCGCCGGTACCAGCTCAGGACGTCCCGGATGAGCTCCTTCTTGTCCCGGGGCATCACCTCGTCATCGATCCGGTCCAGGTGCACCTTCATGCGGTCATCGGGCATGTACTCGATGGCTTCGGCGGCCAGCGTCTGGAGCTCGTTGCGGATCCGGCCCGAGTCGGAGATGCGGACGGCGCGGGTCGTGTGGTCCTGCCCGGCGTAGAATCGGTCCAGGAGCGGCGAGAACGACATGCGCATCTCCTGCACCGGCTGCGTGGCCCGCAAGGTCAGCGCGACGTCCACCATGCGGTAGCGCGTGGCGAGGCGCGTGGTGACGCGGTACGTCCGGTCGCCGACCTGCTCCACGCCCGGCATGCCCGTGTAGGGATCCGGCAGCATGTAGGACGCCAGGCTGAGCACGCGCCACTGCTTCATGGGGAAGAAGTCGTCGGCCGTCAGGGTGCGAAGGTCCAGCGGCAGGCACGCGGCCCGGGCTTCCCGCAGGTTCGCCTGGTACGCGTCCGCGGATTCCCTCGACGCGCCGTCCCCGAAGACCTCGCCCAGCGCGTGGGCGAAGTCGGGATGCTCGGGGTCGAGGTGCATGATGCGCGGCTCCTTCTGGTACTCTCCCTCGAAGTGGGACGAGAACAGGCACAGGGACGTCCTCGTCTCCAGGACGGGGTCCAGGGTGGCGCCCTGGACGGCCTCGGCGGACGCCGCGTAGCCATCGCAGATGAAGAGGTGCGTGGCGCCGTCTTCGTCCTGGAAGGGCCCGACCCGGTAGCAGGGTGCGTACGTCCCGGATTCCGTGAACGCCGGCTCGCCGGTGGGCGGAATGATCCAGCCGTCCTCCACCAGATGGGCGCCCAGGCCCTTCCAGGCTTCCCACAGCGTGCCGATACGCGGTTCCCGTGAAGACCCGCCCAGCGTCCACACGTGCACCCGCTCCGGGGTCAGGCCAGGGTAAGCGCTCAGGATGGCGTCCATCACCAGCGGACGCGGCGTCAGGTAGTCGAGCAGGATGGAACGGTCCGCGGCCTCGTCCACGACCCGCCGGGGCAGCACCAGGGCGCCCATGTACCCCTCGTAGGGCCGCGCGACCTTGAGCGGCTGGTCGAACACGTTCAGCACCGTCATGGGCCCCGTGCTGCTGCCCTTGGCGAAGCGGGACGTGTTCTCCAGCGTGTCCACGGCCGCGCCCCAAAGCGTGATGCCCTCGGCCTGGATGTCGTGCCAGAACTCCGCCCAGCCGTAAGTGCTTTCGTTCAGCAGGCGGTGCACACAGTGGCTGACGAACCGGGCCACCTGGGGCCGGGCGTAGACGCGGCCGAAGCCGAGCTGGGGATTGGCGCCCATCTCCGGCGTCTCGCCCGCCTTGGGCATCAGGCCCTCGCCGAGGCTCACCATCAGGGCGTGGTTCTCCGGCAGGTTCCGCGTCAGGTACCAGAGCCCCTCGGACAGCACGTACGCCGACGCGGCGTCGGCGTCCTTCTTCACCCGGTTGACCGTGGCCTTGTCCGCCCCGTTGGCTTCGCCGTAGCGGCCGAAGAGCCGCGTCCCGAGTGCGGTGACGGCTGTCGCGGTGACGAACGCGCGCTCCAGGCCTTCGCTCACGAAGGCTTCTCCCAGGCGCACGCCTTCCGGGCGTACTTCGACGTCATCGAGCCAGAGGTGGAAGCGGCCCAGAATGCTGCGGGCGTCGAAGGCCCACTGGGCGATACGGTTCCGTCGGTCCATGTCCGAGTCTGTCATCGGGCAGCCGTCCCGGGCCGGGCCGCCGGCCTCGCGCGTTCCGCTGCCGCCGGCGTCGCGTTGTGTGCCATCCGTACCATTCGAGTCTGTGATCGTGGGTCCCGGCACGCGGGCGCCGGGTGTCCGGCCTTCCGGATCCCTCGGGAAGGCGGCTCCCTGATCATGCTTGCCCGGGCACGTCTAAACAATACCTGTCGCGCCCGATGTTAGATTGGTGGCATGGTCGTCGTTTCCACCTCTCCGGAATCCACCGGCCTTTCGGCCCTGACCGACCTGCTGCGCCAGCAGCGGGTCGTCGTGCTGGCGGGTGCGGGCTGCAGCACCGAATCCGGCATCCCCGACTACCGGGGACCCAACGGCAGCCTGCGCAAACGGGCGCCGATCCAGTACGGCGAATTCGTGCGGAGGGCGGATGCACGACTCCGTTACTGGGCCCGCAGCGCGGTCGGCTGGCAGCGGTTCTCGGCCGCCCGGCCCAACCCCGCGCACGCCGCGCTGGCCCGACTGGAGGAGGCCGGCGCCGTTTGCGGCGTGATCACGCAGAACGTGGACGGCCTGCACCAGGAAGCGGGCAGCCGGCGGGTCGTGGAGCTTCACGGGTCGCTGGCCTTCGTTCGCTGCCTGCAATGCGGCGGGCGGGAGACGCGCGCCGGATTCCAGGACCGACTGCGCAACCTCAACGGCGACTGGTTCGAGTGGCTGGCGGCCGGCTCCGCGTCGGGGGTGGAGACGGCCCCCGACGGGGACGCCGAGCTGCCGGACGAGGCCCTGGAAGGATTCCGTGTCCCGGCCTGCGACGCGTGCGGCGGCCTGCTCAAGCCCGACGTGGTGTTCTTCGGCGAGAACGTCCCTGCGGCCACCGTGGATGATGCCTGGCGCCTGTTCGACGAAGGCGACGTGCTGCTCGTGGTGGGCTCGTCGCTCACCGTCTATTCCGGCCGCCGCTTCATCTACCGCGCTGAGAAGCAGGGCGTGCCCATCGGCATCGTGAACGTGGGCCCCACGCGGGCCGACGGGCTCGCGGCTGCGAAGGTGGAGGGGTGGCTGGGCGAGGTGCTGCCGCGGCTGGCGGAGCGGCTGCTGAGCCGTTGACGCGCGCGCCCAGCGGGGCCGGATCGCCCCGCCGGTCGCCCGGCCGCCCGGGGCCGCGCGCAACGTCTCCCGTCCGTCTGCTTCACTCCTTCAGGGTGCGCGCCGGCTCCACCGACGCCGCCCGCCGCGCCGGTCCCAGCACCGCCACCACCGAGACCGCCAGCAACACCCCCGCGATGCTCGCATAGGTGACGGGGTCCAGCGGCGAGACGCCGAACAACATCCAACCCAACAGCTCCGCCACGCCGGCGGCCGCCAGGCCGCCGATCGCGAGCCCGAGGGTCACGGTCCCCAGGCCCTGGCGCAGGACCATGCCGACGACGGCGAAGCGTGTGGCCCCGACAGCCATGCGGACGCCGATCTCCCGGGTCCGGCGGGCGACGGCGTGGGAGACGACGCCGTATAGGCCGACGGCGGCCAGGACCAAAGCGATGGCGCCGAGGACGGCCATGGCCCGCGCCAGCAGACGCCAGGGCAGGAGCTCCGCCCGGCGCAGCTGCGCGGCGGTTTCCACCGTGCCGAGTGGCAGAGCGGGATCGAGCCGGCGCACCACGTCGCGCACGGCCGGGACGACGCGCCCGGGATGGCCCGCGGCCCGGACGTAGAGCGTCGCTCGCGGCGAGTAAGCGCTGTCCATGGGCAGGTAGAGGACGGGTGTCGCCGGCTCGTGCAGCCGCGTCCGCGCGTCGGCGGTCACGGCCACCACTTCCACCGCCCTTGCCTGTCCGCCGGCGGCGTGGCTGCCGCCGCCGATTCTGAGCATCCGCCCCCGGGCCGGGCCGTCCGGCCAGAGGCGCCCGGCAAGAGTCCGGTTCACCGCCACCACGCCTTCGTGCCAGCGATGTCCCGCGCCGGCCGGGTCTCCGGACAGGACCTTCAGCCCGGCGGCCTCGAACCAGCCTTCGCCCACCCGGGCAACGCCCACCGCCGGGGCCCCCGCCATCTCCCCGCGGCCGGCGTCGCTGACGTTTGTGCGAGGCAGGCCCCGGAGCGGCGGCAGGTCGGCCAGCGCCGCCGACTCCACGTCCGGCAGCGACCGTACGCCGTCCACCAGGTCGCGGAAGAACGCCCGGCCACGCACGGCGTCGTAGCCCAGGACGTCCAGGTCCAGCGTGAACAGGGTCAACCCGTCTTCCGCCAGACCCGTGTCCACCGCCATCCCGCGCCCGACACTACGCACGAACAGGCCGGCCGCCACCAGCAGGATCACGGAAATGGCCACCTGCGCCACCACGAGGCCGCGGCGGATCCGCGCCGCACCCCGCGTCTCCCCCGACCGGCTCGCTCCGGACAACATGGAGCCCGCGGCGGGCTGGCCCGCTCCAAGGGCCGGCACCAGGCCGAACAGCAGCCCGACCGAGGCCGAAGCGGCCAGGACGAAGCCGAACACCCGAAGGTCCAGCGGAGCCGCCGCCACCAGGTGGACGGCGAAGAGCGCCGCCAGCTGGCGCGACCAGATGGCCACCGCCAGACCCAGGATGCCGCCGCCGGCCGCCAGCAGCACGCTCTCCGCCACGACGGAACGCAACACCACGCCCCGGCTGGCCCCGAGGGCAGACCGCACCGCCAGCTCGCGCCGCCGCGCCAGCGTCCGGGCCAGCAGCAGGTTCGCCGCGTTTGCCGCCGCGATGAGAAGGACCAGCAGCGGGACGACCATGAACGCCAGCACGGTCAGGGTGCCGCGCCAACGTCCCGCGCCCGGTCCGAAGATCAGGTCGCCCGATACCAGGCGCGCGCCCTTGCGGGCGTCCGGACTGGTCCGCTCCAGCTCGGCCGACACCCTGGGCAGCGCGGCGGCGAGCCGAGCCGGCGTCACGCCGTCCTGCAGCCGCGCGGCAACACGCACCCATTCCGATGCCCGCGCCCGGGCGCCCGCCTTCGCCCAGGGCGGCAGCGCCACGTCCGCCGCACCCATGGGCAGCCAGAGAGCCGGGCTCCCCGTCGGACCCGACACCACGTCTCCGGGCGTCATGCCGGTGAAGCCTTCGGGCGCGACGCCGACCACCGTGAACGCGCGCCCGTTCACCCGCAGCGACCGGCCTACCACGTCGGCCCGTCCGCCCAGGGAACGTTGCCAGAACCCGTGCGACACCACCACCGAAACGGCGCCGGGTCGATCCTCTTCCTCCGTGAAGAAGCGGCCCAACGCCGGCCGGGTGCCCAGCACCCGGAAGTGATTGGCCAGCGTGATCTCCGCCGGCATCGCCGCCGGCTCACCGTCCACCGCCACGGCCACCTCCGTGGGGCCGGCCGCCGTCACGCCGGAAAACAGCTCGTCGTGGCTCGCCAGGGTCTCCACGTCCGGGACCGACAGCAGGGTCCGCAAGCGTCGGCCGGACGCATCTTCCTGCGACACGCCGAGCATCACCACGCGGTCCTGGGACCGGATGCCCGGCAGGCTGCGCAGCGCCATGGCGTTCAGCAGCGTGAACGCCGTCGTCGCTACACCCACGCCCAGGCCCAGCGACAGCACGGCCACGGCCGACGTTGCGGGTTGTCTTGTCAGTGATCGGAAGGCATACCGGATGTCCCGCGCCCACGCCGCCAGCATCTGCCACGCTCCCGTTCGGGGATTTGTCAGGCCTCAGGGTGCCTTACGGAGTCCACCCGCCGCGGTTTCACGGCCCGCCTTGGCTTCCGGTTCGCCGACTCAGTTCTCGGCGTAATCGACGAGGAGAAAGCGGATCGGTGTGCCGGCGTAGAAGTTCAGCTCATCCCAGCGCACGAGGCCGACGCCCAGGGCCCACCATTCCATGGTCGTGCCGGCATCCGTGCACGTGTGGCGCGCGTTCCAGGAGGCGCTGGTCCACATCCTTGCCGGCGGGGCCGAGCCCGGTTTCTGACTCCGACCAGCGCTGTCAGTTGGTGGGGCGTGCCCTGGTGTTCAGCCGGGCGGTCCACCACCCCCCTTCCATCTCCTCGTCGGCGGGGACCAGGCCTGCCGCGTCCGCGGCGGCGAGCACGGCCGCCCGTTCGACACGCACCACGCCGGAGATCGCCAGCCAGCCACCTGGCGCGAGGACCGAACGGAAACCGGGGAGCAGCCGCAGCACCGTGTCGGCATCCAGGTTGGCCAGGACTGCGCCGAACGGCCCGGCCCGGCGCAGCCGCGCACCGCCCGGAGGCCAGAATCGCCCGAAGTCGTGGCGGACGACGTGGTGCGCGCGCACGTCGATGCGGCTGGCGACGCCGCTGGCGGCGGCGTTCTGGCGGGCCGTGGCACAGGCGAGAGGGTCCGTCTCCAGCGCCAGCACGCGCGTCGCACCCAGGAGCGCCGCGGCGATGGAGAGGATGCCGGATCCCGCGCCCACGTCCAGCACCCGGGCGCCCGGGGCCAGGTGGGCGGCCAGCGTGCGCAGGCATGCCCGCGTGGTGGGGTGTTCCGCGGTTCCAAAGGCCACGGCCGGATCCAGCCGGATGACCAGGTCATCCTCGGGGCCGGACCAGCCGCTCCCCACGGGGGCCACCACGAGGCGGCCGGCGACACGCTCCGGCGGGTGTGAGGCGCGCCAGGCGTCGGCCCATTCCGCGTGGCTGCGCCATTGCCAGGAAAGCCGGGGCTCCGCGACGGACGTGCTCGCCCGGATGGCGCTGGCGGCTTCCGCCAGCAACGCCTGGAGGTCCGGCGGAGGAGGGAACAGCGCCACCACCCGCTCGCCTCGCCGTTCAACGGCCCGGGCGCCGACGCGCCGCAGCGCGTCCACGAGGAGCGGCGTATCACCGGGCGGGCCGGCCGGTGCGGTCAGCTCGAGCCAGCGATCCGGGAGATCCGGGATGCGGGACGGCAATCCCCGTCGCATCATCGCCCGCCACGTTCCCGGGCGTCGCGGAGTTGGATCCATGATTGTCATCCCCGGGTTCGTCTTCGCCGGCGCAGGCCGCTCAACCCGGCCCCCGCCACCGTTCGAGACAGGATACGGTGACGATGGCCGGCTCTCAACGCCGTCCGGGTCCGGTGATGTCGGCCGGCGCGGGTGGCCGGAAAGAAAGCCTGGCCCCGCGTCCGGGAGACGGGTATGCTAGTGCTGATTGCCATCGGCGAGCCCTCATCGTGGAGCCTGCCATGCATGTGATCCGGCCATTCTCCCTGCTCCTGCTGCCTGGCTTCCTCTTCCTCGCCCCCGTGGCTGCCCGCGCGCAGGCGACGCTGGGGGCCGTCGAGATCGAGGGCGGCCCGGTGTGGCAGAGTTACAACGACGTGGAGATCCCCAACGACGGGTCGGCGACCCGTTTCTCGCTGTACGACCTCGCGGGCAGCGGTCCGTGGCCGGCGTGGCGGCTCTACCTGACGTGGAAGCCGGGCTCTCGCCACGAGCTGCGCCTGTTGCTGGCACCCCTGTCCATCAGCGCGACGGGCATCCCGGCGCAGCAGATCCGCTTTGCCGGTGCCAGCTACCAGGCCGGTGCCGCGACGGCGGCGACGTACACCTTCAACTCGTACCGCCTCACGTATCGGTACCGCGTGCACGAAGGCGATCGGACGACCGCGTGGGTGGGGTTCACCGCGAAGGTCCGGGACGCCGTCATCGCGCTGGAGCAGGGAACGACCCGGAGCCGCAAGACGGACCTGGGCTTTGTCCCTCTGCTGCATCTGGCCGGCGAATGGCGGTTCGCGCCGCTCTGGAGCCTGGGCCTGGATGCGGATGCCCTGGCCGGCGGGCCCGGGCGCGCGGAGGACGTGGCGTTGAAGCTGGGCTACGACCTGTCCGACCGGTGGACGATCCGGACCGGGTACCGGATGGTGGAAGGCGGTGCGGACGTGGAGGAAGTGTACACGTTCGCGTGGCTCCACTATGCCGTGGTATCGGTGGCGTGGCGGTGGTGACGGACCGCCCGAGCCTACTCCCCCTCCTTCGCGCGACCGCTGCCGATCTGCCGTGTCGCCGCGACGGCCGGGTCATGAGCGTGCGGGTGCAGGGGCTGCTGTAGCCGCCGCAGGAACCCCAGATGCCGCGGGCTGGCGTGATCGAGATGGCGGTAGACCGCCAGCTTCGCCGAGTCGGTCAGCAACGACCACGTGATGGAGTACGCCCAGATCAGGGTGATGGAGCGCCAGCCGATGGGTGCGACGAGCCCGAGGCCCAGCGCCACCAGGATGGTGGCCGCCACCTTGGTTCCGACGGCGGACCAGATCACGATGGGGGCGGGGTAGGGCTTCTTCAGGAAGAACCCCTTCCGGCGGGACACGAACAGCGTCAGGTGCCCGGCCACGGCCATCTTGAGGAAGACGAACGTCTGCACCTCCGGGATGGACAGGTGGAGCACGTCCAGGGCGACGTAGAGCATCAGGAAGCTGCCCGTCACGCCCGTGAGACCCATGACGGTGGACACCAGGATGACCCGGTGCATGTCCCAGCGCACGGGCTGGGGATCCAGCGGCGTGCGGTCGTAGGCGATGGTCATGATCGGCACATCATTGAAGAAGGCCAGCAGGATGATCATGATCGCGGTGATGGGATAGAAGTTGAACGCCAGCATGGCCAGGACCACGAAGACCATGATCCGGATGGTCTCGGTGATGCGGTAGATGGCGTATGAGTTCATGCGCTCGAAGATGCGGCGTGCTTCTTCGATGGCGCGGACGATGGCGGACAGGCCGGGGGCGGTGAGGACCAGGTCGGCGGCGGCCCGGGCGGCGTCGGTGGCGCCGGAGACGGCGATGCCCACGTCGGCCTGCTTCAGCGCCGGCGCGTCGTTCACCCCGTCGCCGGTCATGCCCACGATGTGGCCGCGCTTCTGGAGCAGCTTGACGATGTCGAACTTGTGCTCCGGGAAGACCTGGGCGAAGCCGTCGGCCTGCTCGACCCGGTTGGCGAGAGCCTCTTCCACGGGAGCACCTTCGTCGCCGAAGATGTCTTCGGCGGGCAGCATGTCCTTGCCCAGGCCCAGCTTGGCCCCGATCTCCCGGGCGATGGCCATGTTGTCGCCCGTGACCATCTTCACGTGCACGCCGTGACGCTCGGCGTCCCGGACCGTTTCGACGGAGTCCTCCCGCGGCGGATCGAACAGAGGCAGGATACCGAGGAACGACCATCGGTCTTCCCGATCGGCCCGGGCGACGCCCAGCGTGCGGTAGCCGCGGGACGCGAACTCGTTGATGGACTGCTCCGCTTCGGCGCGCGTGTCCGGCTCGACGCGGGACAGGTCCAGGATCACCTGGGGCGCGCCTTTCGTGACCCTGAATGTCTTGCCGACGCTGTCTCGAATGGTCGCTTCGGTGCGCTTGGCCACGGGATCGAACGGCACGAACTTCAGTTGCTCGCAGTCCGCGAGGGCATCCTCCCCATGCAGGCCCGCCAGTACGGCCAGGTCGATGGCGTCCTGGTCCTCGGCTTTGGAGGCCAGGCACGCCGCCCGCAGCAGCTCGTCATCGTCCTTCGCGCCCAGCAGCAGTGGGGCGCCCAGCTTCAGCTTGTTCTGGGTGAGGGTGCCGGTCTTGTCGGAGCAGAGGATGTCCACGCCCGCCATCTCCTCGATGGACTCCAGGCGCGACACGATGGCCTTCATCTTGGACAACGCCATGGCGCCCACGGCCATGGTGACGGACAGGACCGCCGGCATGGCCACCGGGATGGACGCCACCACCAGGATGAGGGCGAATTGCACAAGCTCCAGCAGCGGGGCGTGGCGGAAGAGCTGAACGATCAGCAGCACCACCACCAGGCCCAGGCTGAGGTAGATGAGGTAGTCGCCGATGCGCAGCACCGCCTTCTGGAAGTGGGACACGGTGCGGGCAGACTGGACCAGGCGGGCCGTCTGGCCGAAGAAGGTGTCCCCGCCGGTGCCCGTGACCAGCGCCACCATCTCCCCCTGCTTGGCAACGGAGCCCGAGTAGGCCACGTCGCCCTTCTCCTTGTTCACCGGCAAGGATTCGCCGGTGAGCGCGGACTGGTCCACGCTGAGGTAGTCGCCGTCGAAGAGTTTGACGTCCGCCGGGATCACGTCGCCGAGGCGAAGACGCACGACGTCGCCCGGGACCAGCTCGCGCGCGTCGATCTCCCGCCACTGGCCCGCCCGCAGCACCCGGCTCCGCAGCGCCAGGCTCTTCTTGAGCGCTTCCACCGCGTTGCCGGCCTTGTACTCCTGCCAGAAGCCCACGACGGCGTTGAAGACCAGCAGCGCCACGACGATGGATAGGTCCGTCCAGTGCTGCACCACGGCCGACAGCACCGCGGCGACCTCGATCATCCACGGGATGGGCCCCCAGAAGTAGCCGAGGAACTTGAGGAAAGGACTGACCTTCTTCTCTTCCAGCACGTTGGCGCCGTACTGTTCCAGCCGCCGCGCCGCCTCCTGTTCGGAGAGGCCCGTGTCGGGTGCGCTTTCGAAGGTCCTGAAGAGGTCGTCCGGGGAGGTGCCGGCGACATCTTTCCGGTCGACCAACGGCGGTGGGGGCCGCGTTGACATGGCGGACGTTACCTCGTGTGTGCGGACGTCTCGAAAAATCGTTTCCGTCCGTTACACATGTGCAAGCGACGTGCCTGCGACGTGCGGGTGGGGCCGGCCCGCTCCGGCCGGCCCGCTCCGGCCGGGGGGGGGCCCGGTAGCGGCCCTCGTCGATCTCCACCGTGATGAGCTTGCCGCCCGTCCTGCTCAGGGCCCACGCGATCCAGATGCCGGAATGTCCGGTGGATGTGCCGATCTCCAGCGCCCTGGTGTAGCCGTTCTTCAGGACGAGGTCGTACAGGCGTTGCCCGTCTTCCGCCGGGACGTTCATGTCCCGCCAGCGGCCGCGATGCGCATCGAGGAAGCGGCGGACGCGGGCGTCCAGGCTGTCCTGGCGGGCCTGCTGAGCGGGCGGCCTTTCCTGCGACGCGCAGCCTCGCAGCCGCGTTAGCCATGGGCTTCAGTGCGCGTCGTCTTCCGGCATGTGCGGTTCATCCCGTGCCACGAGCTCCGCCAGCAGGGCCGTTTGCGCCGGAGGGGCGGGGGAGCGCGACGTGAACAGCCAGCGCCCGGCCGCCGGCGCCAGTTGCATCGCGGCGGTGCCGAGCAGCGCGAGTGCCAGCACGGCGAGGCCGATGAGGGCGGCGAGCTCGGGGAGGCCGGCGGCTGCGGCAACGCCGGCGAGGATGATGGAGAATTCACCTCGAGGCACCAGCGTGAATCCCAGAGCGAGGGCCGCGCGTGGTGGCGCGTGGCTGGCCAGTCCCGCCCACCAGCCTGCCAGGCCTTTCGCCAGGGCGGCGGCGCACGTGAGCGTCAGCACCGGCCCCCAGAGGCGCGGGAAGGCCGAGATGTCGAGCGTGAGGCCGAAGCCGAGGAAGAAGATGGCCGCGAACAGACCCTGTAGCGGCGCGAACAACCGCTCGATGCGTTCCTTTTCGGGTGTCTCGGCGAGGGCCAGTCCGGCGACGAAGGCGCCGACGGCCTCGGACAGACCCATGGCGGCGGCACCCCAGCTCAGGAGCAGGACTGCGGCGCCGATGAGCAGGAGGAACAGGTCGTCCGACGTGATATCCAGCACACGCTGGAGAAGGGGGCCTGCCCGGGCGGCGAGACCCAGCACAAGGGCGATGAACAGCAGGGCTTTCACGATGGCCAGCAGGACGACGCCCGGCGCCGGTTCGGGCGTCAGGACAACGCCTGTGATCACCACCAGGAAGAAGGCAATGAACAGGTCCTCGAAGACGAGGATACCCAACGCGAGCTCGGTTTCGGGGGCTGCCGCGCGACGCAGCTCGATGATGCCCTTCGCGATGATGGCAGACGAGGATATGTACAGTGCGCCGGCCAGAAGCAGGGAACCCACCAGGCCGAATCCCAGGGCCAATCCGCCGACGAGGCCTACGGGGAAACACACGACCAGGTCGATGGCACCGCTCCGCACGATGGTGCGCCGTTGCCGGGTCAATGCCTCCAGCGAGAACTCGAGCCCCATGAAGAACAGCAGCAGCACCACGCCGATGGTGGCGAGCCGCTCCACGGCCGGACCTGCAACCCACGGCCGCAGGACCACGCCCAGCAGGATGTACGCCGGTACCACCGACTGTCGGGCTCGATGGAACAGCAGGCCGGCAAGGCCGAGGGCGCCCAGGACGACCCCTGCCTCGAGCAGGAACGTGCCGTGCACGTTACCGGTCTCCTTCGTCGCCTCCCCGGCACAGCTCCGCGACGCGCCCTACCTGCTCCCGGTCGCCCACGACCAGCAGAGTGTCTCCCGGCTCCATCTGCTGATCGGGTTGCGGGTTGGGCAACGCCGCACCGTGCCGCAGGATCGCGATCACGCTGGCGCCGGTCCGCGTACGGAGCTCCGTCTGCGCCAGTGTCCTGCCGGCCAGGGCGCTTCCGGGTTCCAGCTCGAACCACTCCACCGCCAGCTGTTCCAGGATCATCTCCATGGACTCGGCCATGGGAGGCTGGAAGTAGGCGCCACCCAGGATGGCTCCGAGTTTCCGCGCTTCCGGGTCGCTCAACCGTACCACCAGGACCGGGTAGTCCTCATCCCCCTTGAACTGATAGATCTCGCGCGGGCCGGTGTTGTGGATGACGACCGTGATGCGTTTGCCTTCATCCGTCCGCAGGGCGAATTTCTTGCCGACGCCGGGCAGGTCATGCTCGCGAACATCCATCGTGCCTCGCTCCCTGGGGGATGCCGACCCCGATGCCGCCGATGCCGGGCGCGGGGGCGGGAGTGTTGGGGGCCGGCTGGATTCTGGACGTTAAGCGGCAGGGCAGGCTCGGTCCAGATCCTTCGCCAACGATCCGACACCGACGTCTCCCGTTGGGGGAGGGCGGCACGGCTGGACCGCATGTTGCGGGGCCTTCGTGAACATGAAAACCACCACACTCGGCGCCACCGGCGTCACGGTTTCGCGCATCGCGCTCGGCTGCATGTCCTACGGCACGTCCAAGTGGCGGCCGTGGGTGCTGGACGAGAAAGCTGCGCGTCCTTTCTACCGCCGGGCCATCGAGGCGGGAATCAACTTCTTCGACACGTCGGACATGTACTCGCTGGGCGTCAGCGAGGAGGTCACCGGGCGGGCGCTGAAGGAATACGGACGGCGCGAAGAGCTCGTGATCGCGACGAAGGTCTTCTTCCCGTGGGGCGAGGGCCCGAATCTCGGAGGGTTGTCCCGGAAGCACATCGTGGAGGGGTGCGAGGCGAGCTTGCGGCGGCTGGGCATCGATGCCATCGACCTCTACCAGATCCACCGCTGGGACCCGAAGACGCCGCTGGAAGAGACCCTGTCTGCGCTGGACCACCTGGTGCAGAGCGGCAAGGTCCGCTACATCGGCGCCAGCTCCGGCTGGGCGTGGCAGATGGCCCGGGCACTGGGGCTGTCGGACCGGCACGGCTGGGCCCGCTTCGTCTCCATGCAGAACCACTACAACCTCATTTACCGCGAAGAGGAGCGGGAGATGATCCCGCTGTGCCAGGCGGAAGGCGTGGGCGTGATCCCCTGGTCGCCGCTGGCCCGCGGCCACCTGGCCGGCGCGCGGAAGTCCCTGGACGACCAGTCCAGCACGACGCGCGCGGAAACGGACACCTACGGGCACGACCTCTACGGCGGTCCCGGGGACGCCGAGATCATTGCGGCCGTCAACGCCGTGGCCGAAGAACGGGGCGTCAGCCCCGCCGAGGTCTCTCTGGCCTGGCTGCTGTCCAAGCCCGCCGTCACGGCGCCCATCATCGGCGCCACCAAGCTGGACCATCTGGACGCCGCGGTCCGGGCCGTGGACCTGGTGCTGGACGAGGAGGAGATCCAGCGCCTGGAGGCGCCGTACCGGCCCCACGAGATCCGGGGGCACTGACCAGAGGCTGGCCGCCCGGGGCCCGCCGCACGGCACGGCCCCGCGCCGCCCGTCGCCCGCCTCCGACGGCGGGCCGATCGTCGTCGGAGCCGCATCTACCGGACCGCTGCACCGGTCCAGAATCCCACGAACAGCAGTCACAAGCGCCGCTGAAGGCACAACGGCAGGCAACACGGCGGGCTCGCACTCCGGAGTTGCGCCCCGCCCGCCGATGTCCCGGCGATCAACGCCCGAGGGGGAACACAGCCGTCTCGGGCGGCCGCACGTGGGTCAACGTCGAGGCGGCCGATTCCTGCACCTGTGGAGTCACCTTCAGTCGGACCGCCTACTGCTGGGGGGCAACGACTCGGGCCAGTTGGGCGACGGTGCCACCGACGACCACCTCACGCCGACGAGAGTGGTCGCGCCCTGAACGGGGCGTGGCGCGTCGCCATGTTGATCACGGCCGGTCCGGAGCATGGTCGGAAGAGGCGGGTTGATCCGGCGTCGTCGTCAGCGGCAGGGCAGGGTCGAACAGGGGTCCGACGGTGCGAAGCGCCGGCGGTTTGCCGGACGTGCCCAGGCCCTGGAGCAGGTCCGACAGGCGAACCGTAGAGCCGGCGGGCGCGCCGTCGCCGACCAGCACATCGAGGACACGCCGCGAGAATGATCCATCGGCCGGGCCGCCGGCGGAGAGAATGGCCAGGCCGCCCTCCGGCGCGGCGCCCGCGCCGCAGTTGGCGCCGGCGGGCGGTGGCAGCGTGTTGCCCGCGTCGTCGCGGAGCTCCACGATGGCGACCACCTCGGCGGCCAGCGACTGGAACAGCGTTTCGAACTCCGCCCAGGGCATCGCTCCGGACCCGTACGTGTTGCGCACGTCGTAAGGGACGAGCCCGATGGCTTCGCCGGAGGCGCCGCGGATGCCGTGCCCCCCAACGTAGACGTACACGACGTCGGCGTCGCGCGCGGCCTGGGCGAGCCAGCGCATGGCGAACCGGATATCGTGGGCCGTCGCATGCCCGTCCGTGAGCACGCGAGTCCGGTTGCCGAATTCCACGGCCCCGTGAGTGCGCAACAGGTCCGCCATGGCGGCCGCGGTCGCGGCGGCCGTCGCCGGTCCGGCCACGTAGTCGGCGGCGTAGCTCTCGAGGCCGATGAGCAGCGCCGCGCCGGATGGGGCCTTGCCGGCTCCCGCCGCGGCGGCCGGACGGGCTTCGGCCGCGCGCCCGTCCAGGGTGGTCGCGCGAACGTCGATGTCGGCGCCCGGCGCGGCGTAGGCGACGAAGTCGGCCCGGCTGCGGTCGTCGGCCGTGAACTGGAGATTGGCCGGCACACCGGCCACCAGGACCGCGTCGATGCCGAAGCCCGCCGTGTCGCTTGCGGTGCCGGACACGCGAACGGCTCGGCCCGAAACGGAAGGCGCGGCGGAGAGAGCGAGCAGGGGCGGCCCGTGCGACGCGGGATCTCCCGCGGCCGGCACGTGGGTGACGTGCCAGCGCAGGACGCTACGTCCGGCGTGCGGGTCCCTCGTCTCCACCTCGATGACGTTGTCTCCCGGCTTGAGGCCGGCTCTTAGCTTGAACGCGCGGCCCGGGCGGCCTTCCCGCACGTTGGTCGGGTTCGTCACGGCGAGACAGCCGTTGATGCCAACCCGCATGCCGGCCGCGAAGCTGGTCGTCGTCCCGGCGACATCGACGTACGGAGCCTCGACCCGCGCGTCTGCCCGCGGGTCAGTGAGGACGGTCGTCGGCGGATCCGGATCGGGAACCGACGCCACCACCACCTGCGTCGTCTGGTGGCCAGCGCCGTCCGTCACCTTTATGTGCAGCGGGTACGCGCCCCGCTGGATGGGCGGACGCAGACTGGCGTCGACGCCCGATCCGTGCCCACCGGAGGCGGCGACCACGCTGTCTTTCGCCGGCACCACGTACATCGGCTCTCCATCCAGCATGACCGACCGGATTCCGCTCGGATCAGCGGCTATGAGGCGGACGCCTTCGACTCGGAGCTGCCGGGTGCCATCCGACGCGACCGTGGGCGAGATGACTCGCACGTGCGGGGGCGTGTCGTCCTTGCCACTCGTCCGCCAGTACCAGGACGGATCCCGCCTGCCCAGTCGTATCCCGAGGCCCAGCATGAGGGCGCTGCCCGGCTTCGGGGCGAAGAAACGCCAGTAGCCGATGGACAGGCCCACACCGAGTCCCGATCGATGGAACCATTCGCCGATCCCCAACAGACCGGCGCCCCTGCCCCACGTCCCGGCCGAATGCAGTTCGGTGTAGTGGGTCATGAGGCCCGTGGAGGGATCGAAATACCAGGCGCCGGCTTCGACGGCGGCCTGGCCCACGACGAACTCGGCCCCGGGGCTGACCCGGATCGGTCCGAACATGTGGCTCCAGCGCGCACCCAGACTGGCTCCCATGAGGACCTCCTCCGCACCGCCGATCTGGAGCAGGCTCGCTCGCAGGCCGAACGCGGGAGTGAGTCCCCAGTCTTCGCCAAGGCGGACGTTCAGATATCCGCGGGCCAGGGAGCCCGAGTCGAGCGGGTGGAAGTAGGAGAAGCTGGTCGTGCTCCGTATGTAGGCTGCCGATCTGGGTGCCTCCGGATTCGCCTGCTGGGCAGCGGCGTGGTTGCCGGCCAGGGCGATGGGCGCGGCGAGCGCGATGACCAGGGCGCGAACGGCGCGGTGCCGGCGTGGGAGGGATTGCGGAAGAAGGCGTGTTTCCCCGTATGGAGCGGCGAGCGGCTGCATCGACCACCTCGCTGTCTGAGTCCCCGAACGCACCCGTCGGTCCGGGTGGTGGGTGGGGACGGATTGGGCGGCGAACGCCGCCGAGGATCCGCATTCGAGCGAATCGGACGGGAGACCGTTACAGGAATACTATGGCCGACGTCGCGCTTCTGCAAAACAAAATCAGCCGGAACACGGCCAGGTTGGCAGGAGATTTGCTCTCTTACCAGATTCCAGTCCGTGGGGCGTGCATTGCGCCATGCGACCGGCTACCGGTGATGAGATGCGACGGCAACGCATACTGATATTCGACACGATCGTTCTGGGCGTCGTGGGAGCCCTGGGAGCGCAGCTCTTCATCTTCCTCCTGCACCTCGCCCAGTCCTTTTTCCTCACATACATAGCCGGTTACACGGAGCCGGGGCTGGGCGGCGGTGGCACCGTCACCGGCCAGGTCATCGGCGCCCACTGGCTATGGCTGATCCCCGTCGTCACGACCCTGGGCGGGCTGATCTCCGGCGTGCTGGTGTACAGCATCGCTCCGGAGGCCGAGGGCCACGGCACCGACACGGCCGTCCGGGCCTTCCATCGGTCCGGGGGCCTGATCCGTGGCCGCGTCACGCCCCTCAAGATGGTAGCCTCCGCCATCACGATCGGCTCGGGCGGGTCGGCTGGCCGCGAGGGCCCGACCGCACTCTTCAGTGCCGGCGTCGGGTCCATCTACGCGGGGCTGTTCCACCGAACCGACCATGAACGGCGGCTGCTGGTGCTGGTGGGCATGGCGGCCGGTCTTTCGGCCATCTTCCGGTCGCCGATCGGGACAGCGATCTTCGCCGTGGAAGTCCTCTACGGCGACATGCAGTTCGAAGCCGGCGCGCTCATCTACACGATGCTCGGCTCCATCGTCGCTTACGCGGTCAACGGGTTCTTCGTGGGCTGGCAGCCGCTGTTCCAGGTTCCGCCGGGACTGGAGGTGACCAACGTCACACATTACGCCTGGTACGTCGTGCTGGGCTTGTGCGGCGGTGTGGTGGGAACCCTGCTGCCGAACGTCTTCTACGGCGTCCGCGACGCGTTCCACAAGATCCCGATCCCGCCGCACGTCAAGCCGGCGATCGGTGGCCTCGCCGTCGGCCTCCTGGCCCTCGCCCTGCCCCAGGTGCTGGGGGGCGGCTACGGCTGGATCCAGAAAGCCATCAACGGCCAGATGACTCTCGCCATCCTCGGCGTACTCATCTTCGCGAAGCTCATCTCCTTTGCCCTGACCGTGTCGTCCGGCGGGTCCGGCGGCGTGTTCGCGCCCAGCCTGTTCGTGGGCGCCATGCTGGGCGCGTTCCTGGCTCAAGTCTTTCACCAGCCACCCGCGGCCTTCGCCGTGGTGGGCATGGCGGCCGTGTTCGGCAGCGCCGCCCGGATCCCGGTCGCCACACTGCTGATGGTGACCGAGATGACCGGCGGCTACGGTTTGCTGGTGCCTGCCGCGCTGGCGGTCACACTGGCGTTTCTCATCCAGCAGCGCCTGTCCGCCCGCATGAAGTACCCGAGCCTGTATGAGGCCCAGGTGCCGCAGCCGTCGGATTCACCCGTGCACAAGGCGGAGCACCTGAAGATCGCTTTGAAGATGCTGGAGGAGCGGCGCTCTTCCAGCGATTCGGAAAAGTTCGAACATGTGAACCTGATGGCGCTGCTGGATTCCGGGATCCCCGTCGATCTGCCGGACGGGAAGCAGCTGGTCACGGGCATTCTCAGCGCGGACAGCCCGTGCGCCGGCGAGCCCATGAAGAAGGCCTGCTTCATCAAGGAGGATGTGGATTGGGAGATCGTGGCGATCTTCCGGGATCACCACCTCGTCCTCCCGCATCCGGAGGACGTGCTGGAGGCAGAAGACCAGTTGCTCATCCTCGTGCCGCCGGAGTACGAGGACGAGCTGAAGAAGCAGCTGGAGGCGGTGTAGCTTTTCGACGCTGCCCGTAGTGCCTGCTCGGTGCAGGTCGAGCGCACCGAAGGAGGCCGGCACCTGGCCCTGCACTGCCCCGGTACTCTATCGCCGGGTGAGCGCCTTTGCGGCGGCGTTGACGGCGGGCATGCCCAGCAGGCCTGCCAGGGCCGCGAAGGCGAACACTGCCGCTTCGTCGAGGTAGCGCACGTCGATCTTCACGTCCAGCAGGTTCACGCCCAGGGCGTAGTAGATGACGGCGGCGAGGAAGCCGGACAACACGCCCGTGATCACGTGGGACTGCAGCGAGGCCGCGTCCTCGTTCCGACGGACGTACATGTACCGGAGCAGCGCGCCCAGTCCCCCGCCGAGCAGCGACGCCAACAGGAACAGCCACGGCCAGGTGAAGCGCAGACGGATCTCCGCGTTGCCCAGCTCGGGTGAGATGGCACGAACGGTTGCGGGACCGATGCCGGCGGAGCGCACGCGCACCGAGGCGATCCCGTCCGGGCCCAGCTCGACCTCTTCCGGTTCGACCGTTCCGGGCCGCGCTTCCAGCCTGACCCGCGCGGGCGCGGCCAGGTGGCCGCCGCGAACCGCGAGGGTGAGTCGCGTGCTGCCGATGCCCAGGCCGGCGAGGCGTGCCGGGCGGCTCTCGAATGCGAGGGAAGGTGCCACCGGCAGCCACACGTCCACGCCGTTCAGGTCGAAATCCGGGATGATGCGGACGCGCAGCGAGTCCTGGGCGCGGCCGCTCATGACGGCCACCTCCGCCAGGGGCAGATTGGTGTGCGAAAACTCGAGGACGGCCGGTCGCAGGGAATCCGCGTCCGCCGCCACCTGTAGCCGGACCGCTGCCGTGAGCCGGCGGCTCCGGCCCGGCTGGGTGGTGTCTTCCAGTGCGATGTAGAAGGAACCCCGGAACAGTTTGGCGACTGAATCGTAGCGCAGACGCCGGTTTGGGAAATAGATGGGCCGGAGGGTGACGAGCTCGCCATCGGTGGCGGGCGTCACGTAGCGGAAGGGGAGCGCGACCGCCTTCTCGTTCGCCGCCGTCGGGGTGGTGTGCGCCGTCAACGGCGAAACGTCCACGACACGCATCGCCGTTGCCGACAACCGGGTGGCCAGCATCTCGCCCGCTGCCAGTTGGACGTTGGACGCTTCCTGGGGGACCGCCTGCGCCAGATCGCCACGAACCCGCATCACGGGACCGGCCCGGGCGGTGTCCTTCAGCAGCCGGGTGATCTGTGTGCGCCGCGGCAGCTGTTGCGCCTCCGACGGCAGGTTGCCCGCGAGCAGCCAGGAGGCCGCGACGACGAGAGCGACCAGCAGGCGGACGATCGCGGTGTTTCGTGCCACGAAGGCGGTTGTGGGACGCGTCATGATACGGCTCCTTGCCGCTGCGTCGGAGAGCACAGCGTCCGCCGGGGGACATGCGTCGATGGACGGACGCTGAAGCGCTGCCCGGGGACTGGTCAGCGCATTCCCTAGCTAAGCCACGGCGCGGCGAGTGTCAAGAAACCGGCGGAATGGACCGGACGCCGTGGGTCAACGCCAGATGCTTTCCCGCACTTCGTCGTGTTTCGATCGCACGTCGAAGTGGGCCAGCACCTTGCGCGGGTTCGCCGGGACGTACGCTTCCTCGTAGTCGTCTCCTGCGAATTCCCTGACGGCGTCCATGGAGTCGAACCACAGGATCCGCGTGCGGTCGGGTTCGGTCCACACACGACGCAACCGTAGCATGCTCACAGGCGGGGCGACAACCCGCCGGAACCTGACGCACGCCCCGCGGGTTGAATTGCGGCGTCGCACACTCCCCAACCCCGGAGGCATCATGTCCATCCGACCCGTGAAGCGGATCGTACGCGCGCAGCCCACGCTGGAAGGCGCGGGCGTCCGGCTACACCGGGCATTCGGCTTCGGTGAAACCGAGGACTACGACCCGTTCCTGCTGCTGGACGATTTCCGTAACGAGAACCCGGCGGACTACCGCGCCGGCTTCCCGTGGCACCCCCACCGGGGCATCGAGACCATCACGTACGTGCTGGCCGGGTCCGTGAGCCATGGCGACAGCCTGGGCAACGCCGGCACCCTGGGTGCCGGCGACGTGCAGTGGATGACCGCCGGCCGGGGCATCCTGCACCAGGAGATGCCCGAGGGCGACCCGCGCGGGCGCATGCACGGATTCCAGCTGTGGGCCAACCTGCCATCGTCCCTCAAGATGACGGAGCCCCGCTACCAGGACATCGCGGCCGAGCACATTCCGGAGATCACCGACGACGACGGCACGCGCGTACGCGTCGTGAGCGGCACGTTCTGGGGCCGGACCGGCCCCGTGGACCGCATCGCCGCGGAGCCGCTGTACCTGGACATCACGGTGCCTGCGGGGGTCCGCAAGACGCTGCCCGTGGAATCGTCACGACACGCCTTCGCGTACGTCTTCGAGGGCGCCGGGACCTTCCGCGATGCCTCCGACCCGTTCGGCGTGCTCACCGAGCGCGCGGACACCGACTCGCCCGTGCGGGAGATGACCGGCAACCGGTCCCTCGTGCTGTTCGACAGCGGCGACGAGATCACCGTCCAGGCAGGCGAACAGGGCGTCCGCTTCCTGCTGGCGTCGGGCCAGCCCATCCGCGAGCCGGTGGCCTGGTACGGGCCCATCGTCATGAACACGCCGGAGGAGCTGGAGCAGGCGTACCGGGAGCTGCAGAGCGGCACGTTCATCCACCGGTGAACCGGCAGGCGGGGGCGGGGGCGGGGGCGGGTTCCGTCCGGCGGCGTCCCCGGTGTGGCGGACTCCTCGTCCGGCGGCGTCCCCGGTGGGGCGGACTCCTCGTGCGGCAGCGCTACTGGGCCTGGATCGTGACCGTCGCGGAGTCGGCGATGGCGGTGCCGTTCAACGTGCCGGTGATTACGGCTGTGCCGGCCGTGCTGCCGGCGGTGAGCGTCGCGGTGTAGGTGCCGTCGCCGTGGTCCATCACGGCGCTCAGCGAGCCCAGCGTTGTGTTCAGCGCCACCGTCCCCGCGCTGGCGCCGATCAGGTTCCCGTTCGAGTCCCGCACCATCACCGTGATCGTCGATGTGTCCGGCAGCACGCGTATGACGGCGATCTGCAGGTCGCCGGCCGAGACCGTCGTCGACGGGCTCGTGCCGATGGTGGTGGGATTCGCCGCGATGGTGGTGGTGTTGTTGGTGTCGGGCGGCCCGGCGACGAATTCGACGACGGCGGAGTCCTGGATGGCGGCGCCGTTCAGGGTGCCGGTGACGACGGCGGTGCC
>CAZUFP010000062.1:0-19021 GCA_964619835.1 uncultured Gemmatimonadaceae bacterium
GAGGCGCGGAGGGCGCAGGGACGGCATCACGCAGAGGCGCGGAGGGCGCAGGGACGGCATCACGCGGAGGCGCGGAGGGCGCAGGGACGGCATCACGCAGAGGCGCAGAGAGCGCGGGGACGGCAGCACGCAGAGGCGCGGAGGGCGCAGAATGCGCAGAGGTTCGGGGGGGTGGGTGGATGGGGGGTGGGGGATTGGGGGTGGTGAAACGGGAGGCTCGACCGGATATTGGAGCGCGGCTGCGGGCGGGGACTTCCTCCGTGCTTCTCTGAAAAACACCTTCCGGCATGGTGATGAGTCAGGACGCGTTCCCGAAGACAGGCGGCAAACAACCCGGCAACGGTTCGGTGCCACCCCAGGCGCTGCTGTTGTCGCTTCTTTCCTTGTGGGTGCCGGTCCTGAGCTCTTCGTTCTTCCCGATGTGGACGAACGAGGACGTGGGCATCCTGGTGTGGCTGCTGGCGTTGGTGCCGGCGTTCCTGTTGTCGTACTACCGAGGTTGGCGCGGGGCATCGCTGTCTCTGGCGGCGGCGATGGCGGCGTTCGCGGCAGCGCAGGTGGTGGTGCTGCTGGCGGGGGCGCCGGTGCCTCCGCCGGAAGTGATGGTGGCCGGCGTCGCGGTGTTGCTGACGGTGGTGATGGGCAGCGGGTCGCTGTCCGCGGTGTTCCACCAGTCGCTGGCGCGGGCGGAGGAGATGGCCTTTACGGACCCGCTCACCCACCTGGCGAACCGGCGGCACGCGTTGACGCACCTGCGTCGTGCATTTGCGGCGGCGAAACGTGGAACGCCGTTGTCCGTGGTGTTGTTCGATCTGGACCATTTCAAGCAGGTGAACGACCGGTTTGGCCACAACGCCGGCGACCGTGTGCTGGCGAAATTCGGTGAGATCCTGGCCGAGAACACGCGGGAGATGAATCTGGCCGCGCGCTTCGGCGGCGAGGAGTTCCTGACGGTGTTGGATGGGGTGGACCTGAACGGCGCCGTCCGGTACGCGGAGCGTGTGCTGGCCGCGCTGCGGGAGGCGGAGTTCACGTGGGGCCGCCTCACGGTGAGCGCGGGCGTGTCGACGTACGAGCGTGGCATGTCGTCGCCGGACGTGCTGGTGGCGGCGGCCGACCAGGCGCTCTACCGGGCGAAGACGGGGGGGCGGGACCAGGTCGTGGGTCTGGGCCGCCGGGGCACGCTGCGGGCCACGGCGGCGCCGGGACCGTCGCAGGGCCATGGGGATCGGGGGGCGGGAGAGTTGATCCTGGCGGTGGATGATGATCCGGCGGTGCTGCGCGTGATCACGCTGGCGCTGCGGCGGAACGGGTACCGCGTGGTGGACACGACGGACCCGGAAGAGGCGTTGAGGATCGTGCACAACCTGGACGAGCCGCCGGCCCTGGTTCTCACCGACGTCGTGATGCCGCAGATGAGCGGCTTCCGGCTGGTGGAGATCCTGTCGGAGACACGGTCGGACGTCCGGGTCGTCTACATCTCCGGGTTCGAGGCGGACGAGGTGGAGTGGGCGGGCGCGCCGGGCGGAGCGCGTACGTTCCTGCCGAAGCCGCTGGCGTCGGCGACGCTGGTCGCGACGGTGCGGCAGACGCTGGACGCGCCCATCGTGCCGGGCCAGGCGCAGGAGCGGGTGGAGGCGGAAGGGTCGCCGCTGGCTCCGGACCTGGTGGAGGCTGCGCGCGAGCAACTCGAAGCACGCGCGCAGGTATTCACGGCGCCGGTGGAGCAAGCCCAGGCGGAAGCCCTGCTGCGCCTCGGCCGCCTCGCCGCATCCCGCGACGACGCCACGGGCCGGCACGCGGATCGAGTTGGCCAGCTCGCGGGCCTGCTGGCCGAGGCCCTGGGGCTGGAGGAAGCGGACGTCGCGAGGATCGCGCTGGCCGCCACCCTCCATGACATCGGCAAGATCGGCCTGCCCGATGCCGTCCTCAGGAAGCCGGGACAGCTGACCGCCGAAGAACGCAGGATGGCGGCCCGGCATTGCGAGGTGGGCGCCAAGCTGCTCGCGGACAGCGACAACCCGCTGTTGCGGGAGGCCGAACGGATCGCGCTCCGCCACCACGAGTACTGGGATGGGCAGGGCGTGCCCGGCGGTCTGGCGGGCGAAGCGATTCCCCTGGGCGCGCGTATCACGGCCGTCGCCGACGCGTACGACAACCTGACGCAGGGGGGTGTGGAGGGGCCTCCGGTCCCGCCGGACGACGCGATTCAAGCGATCCGGGACGAACGCGACGCCCGGTTCGACCCCCGGGTCGTCGATGCACTCGTGCGCCTGGCCATCACCCGATCGATCCCCGCCCGGCGACCCAGGGCCGCTTCCTGACGTACCACCCGCACGGGGCCGCCCGGCGAAGAGGACGGACGCGCCCGGCGAAGCGGGCCAGACTGCGGCGCGGTCCGGCGGAAGGCCGGTCAGCGCGCGGCGAGGCGAACGGTCGCGAAGAGGGTGCGCGGCTGGCCGGGCGACACGAAGCCGCCCGCTTCGAGTTCCGCGTAGACGCGATCCAGAGCGTTGCGGACGCCCATCTCCACCGCGAACGGACCCATCTGATCCCCCGCCGAGAAGTCCAGCAGCGCGTACCCCGACCGCACCACTCCGGGCTCATCGAACGGGGAGTAGGGCCCCACCACGGTGGTCGCGGCACGCACATAGAGGCCCCGAGCGGGCGCCAACTCGAGGGCGGCGTCGCCAACATAGCGGGACGTGTTGAAGACGCGGGCGCCCGAGAGCGTGTCGCCGTCCGGCGTGACGAGGCGGAGGTAGTGGGCGTCGTTGAACGTCCAGTCGAGGTTCAGAGACAGGGCGGGCGTGGGCCGGATCCGGGCGTCGACCTCGACGCCCTGGCGGCGGCTGGCTCCGCCGCTGGTCGTGGCCAGCGCGATGGGGTTGAACGTTTGCTCGTTGCTCACGTTCATGCGGAACGCGTCGACCTCAACACTCACGGCGGGCGTCTGCAGCTTGACGCCTGCCTCGTCGGCCCATTCCGTGATGAACGGCAGCGCCGGGTCGTCGATCACGCCATCGGTTTGCCGGAATCCGCGCGACACGTTCCCGAACAGGCTGACCGGTCCGAATACGCGGACCAGTGCGCCGACCTTGGGCGAGAACATGGCCTTGGCCGCGTGGACGGAGACGCCGTCCGCGGGATCGGAGCGTGTGCCCAGGGCGTCGTAGCGGCCGCCCACCGAAAGGTGCAGCCGTCCGACATCGGCGTTCGCGGCGACGAACACGCCGGCGGACAGCTGCCGTGCCGTCACGAGCGTCTGCGCGGAATCCCGCATGCGAAGCGATGCGAACCAGTTCTGGTAGTGGGCGTGGTCGAGGCGCTCCTGCGTGCCCACGGTCACGTCGAACCGGCTCATCACCCAGCTGAACGCGCTGGTCAGCCCGAATCCGTACCGGGCGTCTTCCTCCTCAGTCTGGCTGCCGGAGCCCTCCGTGAGGCCGCCTTCGGGCGGCGTGGTCAGGAACAGCTGCCAGCGACCCTGCGTGGCGTAAGCGGTGGAGCGCCAGAGCGTGTTCGGGCCCGGCACGACGCGCACGCTGACCCGCTCCTGGGCCCGCCGCTTGAATCCGCCATCCGTGGGATTCGCGACGTTGCCGTAGTCGCGGGCCCGGAACTGCTGCAGGTCCAGGAACCCCGGCGAGCTCCAGCCGGCGCCGTAGACGTTGGCGCTGGCGTCGACGGTCGCGGAAGGCGACACGCCGCGTACCCAGCGGCCGTAGAGTTGGCCCAGCCGCCAGCCACTGTGTGGCCGCCAGCCGTCGTCCCGCTCGACGCGAACACCGCCCACTCCGCTGGCGCCCGGCCGGCCACTGCCGCTCAGGATGCCCACCTCGACCCGGCCGTTCGCCCCGCCCGTGATCCAGCCCCGAGTTCCGCGCAGTTCGCTGATCGTACGCACGTTGACCGCGCCGGCGAGGGCGAAGTTGCCGAAATAGGGCGACGTCGGGCCCTTCACCACCTCTACATTGTCGATGGTCTCCGGGAAGATGAGGCTCCAGTCGTTGTAGCCCTCCGCGTGGCCGTTGACCGGCTCGTTGATGGGCACGCCATCGACCCACAGCGCGATGTCCGTGGAGTGGTCCGAGCTGAACCCGCGGATCGCGGCGTCGGACGCGAAGCCCGGCCCCTGCCCCTGCTGGTGCACCTCCATGCCCGCCGCCTGGCGCAGCAGCTCCCAGGTATTGCTGCCCGTGGACAGCGTGCGAGCGATGAGCCGCCGGGGAACTTCTGTCGAGCTGACCGGCGCACTGGCCCGCGTCGGCGTGGACGTCACGGTGATGGCCTGGAGCTGGTACTCGGGGTGGACCGTGCTGTCCGGCTGCTGCCCGGCGGTGTCCTTCACAGCCGGCTGCTGCGCCGCCAGAGAGGCTGGCAGTCCGAGGGCGAGGCCCAGGAGAACGGCAATGGCTTGGAAGCCGCGAAGGCCGTGCTTCGCGCGAGTATGTCCGGTTGTCACGATTCGTCTGGTTCGGGGAGACCGGGTGCCGAGCATCCCGGAACGTGGATCCGCGCGGCCGCCAGTGCGTCGGCCACGCCCCATTCGGAGCCGGGTCCGTCGAGCGCATGCAAGGTGGAGACCGGCGAGCAGGCAACGGCGCGTGGCTGCCGCCGCGTCCTGCCGTTTTGTGGGGCATTTCCCTACCCGGGCCTCAAGGATAATCCCGCCCCAATTTCCGGCATCTCCCTCTTCCCCGGAGCGGTCGTTTCGGCCTATTTACAGCGTGTTTTCAGGGCCTCACAGGCTGGGATTCCTTCCGACAACCTGGAGTACGATGAGCACAGCCGTGCAACGCGCGGGGCTCGATCGCGAGACGTTGGAGCTGACGCTCGAAGCGATCCAGGAGTTCGCCGCGCAACGCCTTCCCAAGGACAAGCTGCTGGAGCTGGACGCGACGCACGAGTTCCCGGAGGATATGGTGCGGGAGATGTGCGGCGACCTGGGGATCTCGTTGCTGTTCATTCCCGAGGAATACGAGGGCATGGGTGGCGGTGCGTTCGACGTCTACCGGGTGTGCGAGACGCTGGCGGGCATCGACCTGGGCATCGCGACGGGGGTGCTGGCGACGTTCCTGGGTGCGGACCCCATCGTGTTCGGGGGCACGGAGGAGCAGAAGAAGCGCTGGATGACGCGCATCGCGCAGGACGGCCTGCTGATGGCGTACGGCGCGACGGAGCCGGAGGCGGGCAGCGACCTGGGCGCGCTGCGGACGACGGCGAAGCCGGTGGAGAAGGACGGCGAGGTGGTGGCCTACCGGATCAACGGCGCGAAGATGTGGATCAGCAACGGCGGCTTTGCGGACCTGTACACCGTGCTGGCGCAGGCGCCCGGCGGCCCGACGTGGTTCGTCATGGAGCGGGACACGGCGGGCTTCGACCATGGCAAGCCGGAAGACAAGCACGGCATCCGGGCGAGCAACACGGCGGCGTTGTCGTTTGACGATGCGGAAGTGCCGGCGGACAGCCTGGTGGGCGGCGTGGAGGGGCAGGGTCTGATCCAGGCGCAGCTGGTGTTCGGCTACACGCGGCTGATGGTGGCGGCGTTCGGGCTGGGCGCCGGCTGGGCGGCGCTGGACCGGGCCATCGAGTACTCGAAGACGCGCATCCAGGCGGGCGGTCCGCTGTCGGAGAAGCAGGGCTACACTCACAAGTTGATCGTGCCGCACGCGGCGCGGCTGGAGGCGGCACGGTCGTACATCGAGGAAACGGCGACGCGCATCGATTCGGGGGAGGGCAGCCTGAACACGGAGGGCGCGGTGGCCAAGTACCTGGCCACGGAGGCGGGCAACATGGCGGCCGACTCCGCGATCCAGGCCCTGGGCGGCTACGGCTATACGCGCGAGTATGAAGTCGAGCGCATCAAGCGGGACGTGCGTATCACGACGATCTACGAGGGCACCTCGGAGATCATGGAGATGACCATCGCGCGGGACCGTTGGCAGGAGCACCTGAAGACGCGGGGTGAACATTACCACGGACAGGCGCGGGAGATGGAGGCGCTGCACGCCTCGCATCCGGCGGTGGGCGCGGACCTGGCGGCGCTGGCGTTGCACGCACTCGCCGGTCTCATGGAGCGTGCCCGCGTGCAGCGGCTGACCCGCAACCAGCACGTGCTGTTCCGGCTGGGCGAGATGACGGCGTACGCGGAGTCCGCGGCCGCGTTCGCGCGCCGGGCTGCTGCTGCGGCCGGCGGCACGCACCACGAGAAGTCGCCGCAACGGTTCGACGCGAATGCGCTGGCGACGCTGAGCCGGGTGTTCGGCCGGGAGGCGGGCATGAAAGTGGCCGCGGAGGGCATGCGCTGGATCGCGGGCACCGGCGTCGACGCGCAGGAGATGGCGGCGTTCCAGCAGGCGCTGGGGTTGGATGCCATCCATCGGGCGCAGGCCGGCGTGTTGGACGACATGGATCGGGTCGCAGACGTGCTGTACGACCGGACACAGGCGTGAACGGAACGGAGCGAGCGTGATGGAGTCTACGGCGGGAAGAGCGATCGCGATTGTCGGGGTGGGCGCGGTTCTTCCGGATGCGCCGGATGCCGCTGCATTCTGGCGCAACATCAAGGAAGGGCGCTACAGCATCAGCGACGTGCCCAGGGACCGTTGGGATTCGGACCTGTACTACGATCCCGATCCGAAGGCGCCGGACAAGAGCTACACCAAGATCGGCGGCTGGGTGCGGGACTACGAGTGGGAGCCGCTGAAGTGGCGGCTGCCCATCCCGCCCAAGGTCAGCGACGCCATGGACCTGACCCAGAAGTGGGCAATCCTCGTGGTGCGACAGGCCCTGGCCGACTACGGCTACCCCGACCGCAAGCTCGACCCCGAACGCACCGCCGTCATCTTCGGCAACGCCATGGGCGGCGACACCCACCTCTATTCCTCCGCGCGCATCCTGTTCCCTGAATTCGCCGAAGAGCTCGGCGGCGCGCCAAGCTTCGGCGCATTGCCCGCCGACGTGCGGGCCGCCGTGCTGGAAGAGATGCAGCAGGGCATCGGCCGGCGTTTGCCGCCCATCACCGAAGACACCATGCCCGGCGAGCTGTCGAACATCGTCGCCGGCCGCATCGCCGCGCTGTACGACTTCCGCGGGCCCAATTTCACGACGGACGCGGCCTGCGCCTCCGCCGTGGCGGCCGTCAAGGCGGCCATCGAGGGGCTGATCCAGCACGACTACGACGCGGTGCTCACCGGCGGCATCGACGCCAACATGAGCCCGGCCAGCTACGTGAAATTCTGCAAGATCGGAGCGCTGTCGGCCACCGGCTCGCGGCCGTACGCGGAGGGCGCCGACGGTTTCGTCATGGGCGAGGGCGCGGCCACGTTCCTGTTGAAGCGGCTGGCGGACGCGGAGCGGGATGGCGACCGGATCTACGCCGTCATCCGCGGAGTGGGCGCGTCCAGCGACGGGCGGGGCAAGGGCATCACGGCGCCCAACCCGGCCGGGCAGAAGCTGGCTGTCCGCCGGGCGTGGCAGAACGCCGGCCTCGCCCCGCGGCCGGGCGACCTGGTGGAGGGCCATGGCACGTCCACGGCAGTGGGTGACGTGGTGGAGGTGCAGAGCATGATCGAGGTCTTCCGGGACCTCGGACTGCCGCCGGGATCCGTCTTGCTGGGCTCCGTGAAGTCCAACATCGGACACCTCAAGGGCGCCGCAGGCGCCGTGGGCATCCTGAAGGCGGCCCTGGCGCTGCACGAGAAGGTGCTGCCGCCCAGCATCAACTACGAGCGGCCCAACCCGGGCGTGGACTGGGCGTCGTCGCCGTTCGTGGTGAACACCGCGCTGCGGCCGTGGGACGCCAACGCCGACGGCGTGCGCCGGGTGGGCGCGAGCGCCTTCGGATTCGGCGGCACCAACTTCCATACAGTGCTGGAGGAGTACGTGCCCGGGCGGCTGAAGACGGACGGCCGGACGCTGGTGCAGGGCGCGGAGATAGCAAGCGGGGGCGCGGGTGGAGGCGCCGCCGCGGGCGGGAGCATCGCGGGCGGGAGCATCGCGGGCGGCGCGTCGGCGGACGTGCGGGCGCCGCTGCGGGGGGCGCTGGTCATCGGCGGCGAATCCGATGACGCGGTGCGCGGGAAACTGCAGCAGGTGCTCGACGAGGCGCGGGCGGGCCGGGCGCCGGAACCGGCGGCGCCGCGGGAATCGGACCTGCGGGCGCCGGTGCGCCTGGCCATCGACTACGGCGACGCCGAGGAGCTGGCGGGCAAGGCGGAGAAGGCGCTGGAAGCGCTGGAACAGGACCAGTCGAACCGGTGGCGGGCCCTTCGCTCGAAGGGCGTGTTCCTTGGCCGTGGGCCGGCCGCCAAGGTGGCGTTCCTGTTCAGCGGGCAGGGCTCGCAGTACGTGAACATGCTGCGCGACCTGCGGGACGCGGAGCCGGTGGTGGCCGGGACCTTCGCCGAAGCGGATGAGGTCATGGAGCCGCTGCTGGGCCGGCGGCTCACCGACCACATCTACGTGGATCGCGGGGATGAGGCCGCGGTCGCGGAAGCGGAGGAAGCCCTCAAGCAGACGGCCATCACGCAACCGGCCGTGCTGACAACGGAGACGGCCCTGGCCCGGCTGCTGGGCGCGTATGGCGTGGTGCCGGACATGACCATGGGCCACAGCCTGGGTGAGTATGGCGCCCTGGTGGCGGCGGGAGCGCTCACCTTCCCGGACGCCCTCAAGGCGGTGTCGGCGCGGGGCAAGGAGATGACGCGCATCGCATTCGAGGACAATGGGACCATGGCGGCCGTGTTCGGCCCGATGGACCAGGTGCAGGGCATCCTGGACGGCGTGGACGGGTACGTGGTCGTCGCCAACATCAACAGCACCAAGGAATGCGTCATCGGCGGCGCGACGTCCGCGGTGGAGACGGCGACGGCCGCCCTGCAGGACGCGGGCTACCGGGTGACACGCCTGCCCGTGAGCCACGCGTTCCACACCGAGATCGTGGCTCCGGCGAGCGGGGCGCTGGCGGAGGTGCTGGGACGACTCGGCCTCGAACCGCCGTCCGTGCCGACCATCGCCAACATCTCCGGCGACTTCTACCCCGCCGGGCCCGGCGCCAAGACCGAGATGGTGGACATCCTGTCGCGGCAGGTGGGCTCGCCGGTGCAGTTCGTGAAGGGGTTGAAGCGCCTCTACGACGCCGGCGCCCGCGTGTTCGTCGAGTTGGGCCCGAAGCGGGCGCTCACCGGGTTCGTCACGGACGTACTGGGCGAATACGACGACGTCGTGCCGCTGTTCACCAACCATCCGCGTCTGGACGACGAGACGGGGGTGAACATCGCGCTGTGCGGCCTGTACGCGGCCGGCCTGGGCACAGGCGTGGCCGACGCTCCGGCGGCCGACCATGCGACGGCCGCTGATCGGGCTCCGGAGGCGGCCCCGGTCGCCGCCCGCCTGGCCGCTCCGGTGGCCGGCGCCGGCGTGGCCGACCACGTGGGAGGGGACCGCTACGTCGAGTTGGGCAAGTTGTTCGCCGAGTTCCTGGACCGCGGCATGGCCATTTACGGCGGCAAGGCGGGCGCGGGTGCGGGCGTGGACGGGGTGGCCCCGGCAACCGGCGTGGCCGGGACGACGGCGGAGCCGGTGCGCATCGGCATCACGGGCGCCGGTCTGGGCCTGCCGGGCACGGAGCGCGTGTTCGACGAGCGGAACCTGCCGCGCATCCTGGACGGCGGGCAGTTCATCGTGCCGGTGCCGCAGGACCAGCGGGACGCCATGGCGGACCACCGCATCGTGCGCCTGGTGAAGGGCAACGGCGGCGAGGCCCATTTCGAGACCATCGACGACCCGAAGGACGTGGTGAAACTGGCCGGCCGCGGGGGCGAGCTGGACCTGGCGGAAGAGTACGGATTCCCCGAGGACCGGTTGCACGCCCTCGACCGGGTGACCCGCCTGGCCATCGCGGCGGGCCTGGAAGCGTTGCGGGACGCGGGCATCCCGCTGGTGCAGCGCTATCGGACCACGACCACCGGCTCCAGGCTGCCGGACGGGTGGGTGTTGCCGGAGGAAATGCGGGACGACACGGGCATCATCTTCGCCTCGGCGTTCCCGGGCCTCGACTCCCTCGTGCAGATCGTGGAGGACTACCACCGGGACGCGCACCGGCGCCAGGAGCTGGCGGACCTGCGCGAGCTGCGGGCCCGGGCACGGGACGGAGACGAGTCGCCCCTCGTGAAGGACCTGGACGGGCACATCGCGGAGCTGGAGCGGGAGATCGAGGCGAACCCGTACGTGTTCGACCGCCGGTTCCTGTTCCGCGTGTTGAACATGGGCCACTCGCAGTTCGCCGAGTACATCGGCGCGCGCGGGCCCAACGTGGGCACCAACGGCGCCTGCGCCAGCGGCACGCAGGCCATCGGCATGGCCCAGGACTGGATTCAGACCGGCCGTTGCCGCCGCGTCATCGTCATCTCGGCGGACGACATCACGACCGACCACCTGATGCCGTGGTTCGGCTCGGCCTTCCTGGCCTCAGGTGCCGCGGCGCCGGACGAGCGCGTGGAAGACGCGGCGATCCCGTTCGACAAGCGGCGCCACGGCCTGATCATCGGCATGGGTGGGGCCGCGCTGGTCGTGGAGAGCCTGGACAGCGCCCGGGCCCGCGGGCTTCAGCCCATCACCGAGGTGCTGGGCACGGTGATGGCCAACAGCGCCTACCACGGCAGCCGGCTCAACGTCGAGCACATCATCGGCGTCATGGAGCAGCTGGTGTCCGAGGCCGAGGCGCGCTGGGGCATCGACCGCAGGACCATCGCCGGGCAGACCGTCTTCGTCTCCCACGAGACGTACACACCGGCCCGCGGGGGCAGTGCGTCCGCCGAGATCCTGGCCCTGCGCAAGGTGTTCGGCGACGCGTTCGACCACATCGTCATCGCCAACACCAAGGGCTACACGGGCCACCCCATGGCCGTCGCCATGGAGGACGCCCTGGCCGTCAAGATGCTGGAGACGGGCATCGTGCCGCCCGTGGCCAACTTCCGCGAGGTCGACCCGGAGCTGGGCCCGCTCAACCTGTCGAAAGGCGGCATGCAGCCCAAGCAGTATTCCCTGCGCCTGGGCGCCGGCTTCGGCTCCCAGATCGCCATGGACCTGATGCGCTGGGTGCCGTCTCCCGACGGCAGCCGCCGCTCGCTCGACGCCCTGGGGCCCGACTACCGCATCATCGACCGGGCCGCCTGGACCGCTTTCCTGCAGCGCGCGACGGGCAGTGCGGAACCGGCCGTCGAGGTCGTCCAGCGGACGTTGCGTGTCCGGGCGGGAGGTGGCGAACTGCAGACGGGGGCGGGGGTAGCCCGACCCGTTCCCGGGGGCATCGCGACCGCGGTCGTCGGACCGTCACCGGCGGCAACTGCGACGACCGCCACGTCGTCTGCCCAGGCCAAGCCGTCTGCGGGCGCGGGGGCTTCCCCCGTCCCCGCCTCGGCAGTGGGGGTCGCGACAACGGGCCCCGTGGCCGCCGACCCCGTGGCCGCGCGGGTCCTGGCCATCGTGGCGGACAAGACCGGCTATCCGCCGGACATGCTGGACCTGGAGCTGGACCTGGAAGCCGACCTGGGCATCGACACGGTGAAGCAGGCGGAGATGTTCGCGGCGGTGCGGGAGGAATGGGGCATCGAGCGGGACGACACCGTGGCGCTGCGGGAGTATCCGACGCTGGCGCGGGTCATCGAGTTCGTCTACGAGAAGCGCCCGGACCTGGCGGCGGAAGCGGCCGTTGTGGCGGCGCCGGTCGCCCCGGCCTTGCAGGCGGCGGACGCGGCGCACGGGGTCGCCCCGAGCGTGGCGGCCGCGCCAGGGACCGCCACGTCGGCCGGCCCCGTGGCCGCCAGGATCCTGGCGATCGTGGCGGAGAAGACCGGCTACCCGGAGGACATGCTGGAGCTGGAGCTGGACCTCGAGGCGGACCTGGGCATCGATACGGTGAAGCAGGCGGAGATGTTTGCGGCGGTGCGCGAGGAGTGGGGCATCGAGCGGGATGACGACGTGGCGCTGCGGGACTACCCGACGCTGGCACGGGTCATCGAATTCGTGTACGAAAAGCGCCCCGACCTGGCCCCGGCGGCAGGCTCGGCGGCGAGAGCTGTTGCGGCGGAACATCCTGCGCCGGCTACCGCCGAAACGTTGGCCCAGGCCGGGCCATCTGCCGGTGCCGGGGTCGCCCCTGCTTCGCCGGCCGCTGCCGCAGCCGGCGCCGATGCCGTGGCCGCAAGGATCCTGGCGATCGTGGCGGAGAAGACCGGCTATCCCGAGGACATGCTGGAGCTGGAGCTGGACCTCGAGGCGGACCTGGGCATCGACACGGTGAAGCAGGCGGAGATGTTCGCTGCGGTGCGCGAGGAGTGGGGCATCGAGCGGGATGACGACCTGGCGCTGCGGGAATATCCGACGCTGGCGCGGGTCATCGAGTTCGTGTACGAAAAGCGCCCGGACCTGGCCGTTGGAGCCGCGCCAGGTGCCTCGGCGGCCGGCGACGTGCCAGCCGCGGACACGGCGGCGGTTGCTTCCGATTCCGCTCGGGCCCCCTCGACCGCGGACGCCGTGGCCGACTGGGCCGGCCGCATGCCTGAGCCACGGCTCCGGCCGTCCCTGGATCTGATGGGCCCCACGGGTGTGACGCTGGGGAAGGGTGACCGCGTGGTGGTATTCCTCGATGAGGGCGGCGTCGGTCGCACGCTGATGGGCCGGCTCGAGAAGCGGGGCGTCGAAGCCCTGGTGGTGGAGGGCGCACCGTCCGCGGATGAGCTGGCGACCCAGCTCAATGCGTGGGCCGCCGCGGGCCCGATCCGTGGCGTGTACTGGTTGCCGGCTCTCGACGCGGAGGACCTTTCGGCATTGGACGCCGCCGGCTGGCGGGAGGCCCTGCGGGTCCGTGTGAAGCTGCTCTACACGGCCATGCGCGGCCTGTACGGGCAGGTGGGCGAACCCGGCACGTTCCTGGTCTCGGGCACCCGGCTGGGCGGCATGCACGGCTACGACGCCGCCGGCGCGGTGGACCCCTTGGGTGGCTCGGTCACCGGGTTTACGAAGGCGTTCAAGCGGGAGAAGCCCGCCGCGCTGGTGAAGGCGGTGGACTTCGCGCCGAGCCGCAAGACTGCGGCGCTGGCCGACCTGCTCATCGCGGAGACGCTGCGGGATCCGGGCGTGGTGGAAGTGGGGCACCGGGATGGGCGCCGCTGGACGGTGGGGCTCGCCGAGCGGCGGGCGGGCGACGGCGCCCGCGTCGGGTCGGCGGACGGAGCCGGCATCGCGAACCATGCCGGGCCCCTGTCCCTCGCGGCGGACTCGGTGTTCGTGGTGACGGGCGCGGCGGGAAGTATCACGTCGGCCATCATCGCGGACCTGGCGGAGGCCTCGGGCGGCACGTTCCACCTGCTGGACCTGACACCCGAGCCGGACCGCGGCGACGAGGACCTGCGCCGGGTCGTCTCCGACCGGGACGGCCTCAAGCGGGACATCTTCGAGCGCCTGAAGGCGTCGGGTGAGCGCGCCACGCCGGCGCTGGTGGAGAAGGAGCTGGCGCGCCTGGAACGCTCCGCCGCGGCCCTGTCGGCCATCGAAGCGGTGGAGAGCGCCGGGGGCACGGCCCACTACCAGGCCGTGAACCTGCTGGACGCCGGCGCGGTGGACGCGGCGGTTCGCCGGATCACGGAGGCCTCCGGTCGCGTCGACGCGCTGGTACACGCCGCCGGGCTGGAGATCAGCCGGCTTCTGCCGGACAAGGAGCCGGAGGAGTTCGACCTGGTCTTCGACGTCAAGGCGGACGGGTTGTTCCACCTGCTGTCGGCCCTGGGCGATACGCCCCTGGGCGCCGTCGTGGTGTTCAGCTCCATCGCCGGCCGCTTCGGCAACGCCGGCCAGGCGGACTACAGCGCCGCGAACGACCTGATGTGCAAGGTCGTGTCCGGCTTCCGGACCAGCCGGCCCGACACCCGGGGCATCGCCATCGACTGGACGGCGTGGGCCGACATCGGCATGGCCACCCGCGGCTCCATCCCCGCCATCATGAAGCAGGCGGGCATCGACATGCTGCCGCCGTCCGCCGGCGTGCCGGTGGTGCGTCGTGAGCTGGCCGCGGGCACGAAGGGCGAGGTGGTGGTGGCGGGGTCGTTGGGGGTGATGGTGGCGGAGTTGGATGACGCCGGCGGCCTGGACCGCGACCAGGTCCAGTCGCTCGCGGCCGCGCATGGCCCCATGGTCGGCACGGCGCGGGCCATGGGCGTCCACTCGGGCCTGGTGGTGGAGACGGAGCTGGACCCGGCGGCGCAGCCGTTCCTGCACGACCACCAGATCGGCGGCACGCCGGTGCTGCCGGGCGTCATGGGCATCGAAGCCATGGCCGAGACGGCGAGCCTGCTGTTCCCGGACCTGTACGTCGCCGCCGTGGAGAACGTGGAATTCCACGCGCCGTTCAAGTTCTACCGGTCAGAGCCGCGCACCGTGACGGTCCAGGCGACGTTCCGGCAGGTCGACGACGACATCGTCGCCGACTGCCGGCTGCTCGGCTCCCGGACGCTCCACGGCCGGTCAGAGCCGGAGGTGACGACACACTTCTCCGCCCAGGTGCTGCTGCGGGCCCGGGCGGAGTCCCGCAACGGGGACGGCGCGCGCGCCGTGGAGGTGCCGACGTCGCCGTCGTCGGACAAGGGCACCGTGTCCGCCGCCGACATCTACCAGCTCTATTTCCACGGGCCGGCGTACCAGGTCCTGGCGGACGCCTGGCAGGCGGACGACGTCGTGGTGGGACGCCTGGCCGCCAAGCTGCCGCCCAACCACGTGCCGCCGGAGCGGCCCACCCTCGCCGGCCCGCGGCTCGTGGAGCTGTGCTTCCAGACCGCCGGCCTGCGCGAGCTTGCGGCCGACGCCCGCATGGGGCTGCCGTATCGCATCGACCGGCTGGAGCTGTTCCGCGGCCCCGGCGCCGAAAGGGACGGCCTCGTCGCCCTCGCCCGATCGGGAGAGCAGGGCGCCTTCGACGTGGACCTCGCCGATTCGGAGGGCAACCTGTGCCTGTCGCTCCGCGGCTATCGAACCATGGCGCTTCCGGATGCCGTGGACGAGGCAGCCCTGGCCCCGCTGCGCAGGATCATGGCCCCTGCCGATGGATGATCAGGTCCACTGGGTGACCTGCTCGTCCGCGGAGCTGCCCGAGCACGATGAATGGCTCGGCGCGGCCGAGCGGGAGCATCTGGCGACGTTGCGCTTTCCCAAACGCCGCAACGACTGGCGCCTGGGCCGCTGGACGGCCAAGCAGGCCGTCCAGCGCGCCCTGGGCGCGCCGGCAGCCGACGGCGCGGCGGCGTGCACCCCGCCCGGCGCCGACGACGACGCCGAAACGGCCGATGGAATGGACCGGATCCAGATCGTCGCCGCCGACGACGGAGCGCCCGAGGCCGTGCTGAGCCCGGCAGCCGGCCGTTTTGCCATTGCGCTGTCTATCAGCCACAGCGCCGGCCGCGGCTTCGCCGCCGCCTCCACCAGCCCCATGGCCCTGGGCTGCGACGTGGAGCACATCGAACCCCGCACCGAGGCCTTCATCGCCGACTTCTTCGCCGCCGAGGAGCTGCCCCGGCTCGACGACCTGAGCCGGACCTTGCACCGCGACCTCGCAGCTACCCTCATCTGGAGCGCCAAGGAAAGCGCGCTCAAAGCCCTGCGCACTGGCCTGCGCGCCGACACCCGCAGCGTCGTCGTGGAGGTCGACGTCCCGCGCGGCGAGCTGTCCGTGACGTCCGCGGACGCCGAGATGCGCGGCTGGTGGTGGGTCGACGGAGGCTTCGTGCATACCCTGGTGAAACAGGCGCGGGCGGGGAGGGGTGATGCGAGGGGTGGCGGGTGATACGGGAGGGGGCAGGATCGGCGGTTGACGCAAATCAACGAGACGGGGGCGAGGGCGCACAGGGCGTTCGGAACCGAATCGCCCCCGCCCTCGCCCCCGCCTGCCTCATCACCGGGTGACCGCTATTCCGTGCTGTTCCAGGCCGGACAGCCCGCCGCCGTTGATGGCGTTCGGGAAATCGTGCTGCTCCAGAACGCTCAAGGCGATGCCCGCACGATGCCCCGTGCGGCAGTAGACCACCATCGGCCTCTCCCGGTACTGCGCCAGCTCCTTCCAGCGCTTGTCCATCTGGTCGTACGGGATGTTGATGGCGCCCTTCACATGGCCCGCCGCGAACTCCTGCGGCGTCCTCACATCCACGAACACAACCTGCGCCAGCGAGTCGGCACGCGTCTTCGGCGCCGTCGCGGCCTGCGCCTGCGTCGCGGATGCCTGCGGGCTCTGGGCGTGCTGCTGGGCACCCGCCTGCGGCGTCCCGCACGCGGCCAGCGACAGGGCGAGTGCGATCCAGATCCTTCTCATGCTTGTTCCTTTGTTCGGGCAACGGGGTTCTAAGAATTACTGTACAAGCATACAGTTATGTCAACCCCGGCTGTCAATGGGGGGACGGCGCACCGGTCATCGGCGGACACCGGCGGACGACACCGGCGGACGGACGACACCGGCGGACGGTGCACCAGTCTCCAGTTTCGTCCCATTCCGCCATGCGTCCTGCCCCGGAGTTGCCGCCAACCAGACGGGTTCCGCGATTCGTGGCCGGCCACCGGCATGTCTCGATGGGTAAGAACTGGCGACTGGTGCACCGTCCGCGCCGTTGGTCCGTCCGCGCCGGTCCCCGCCGACCAGTCCCCCCCCGGTCGCTGGCCGGGGGCCCGGCCGCGTCAGCGGCCTCCTCCCAGTTCCTCCACGATGCGGTCGGCGTGATACACGTTCTTCAACGCGGCCATGATGGCGCGCACGTCCACCATGATGTTGCGGCCGCGGAGGGTGTAGACGTAGTCGCGGGAAAGCCCTTCGATGTTGCGGTCGAAGTTCAGGCCGACGATGTGGAGGTCGGGCGTGATGGCGGGCGAGCCCGAGTTTCCGCCGTAGGTATCTGCGGTGGAGATGAAGTTGAGCGGCGTGCCCAGGTCGAGGCCGGGCGGCGGCGTGCGCCAGCGGAGCGGCAGGTTCCACTCGGAGTCCGGCCCGAAGGAGTGGAAGCGATCATACACGCCGTAGAACGTGGTGTAGACGGGCGCGGTGGTGCCGTTGTAGTGGTAGGGCAGGACGACGCCGTCGGTGATGCGCGGGGACGACGACCCGTCGGGCGGCATGGCGGTGCCGTAGATGGCGAATCGTGCGCGGCCCAGGGCCGCGGCCAGGTTCCGCTCCCGGGCGGACAGGGCGGCGTAGCGGGCGCTGTAGTCCGCGTAGAGCGGCAGGAGCACGCGGGCGATGCGCAGGGCGGAGTCGTTGTCCGGAACGACACCCTTCCGTACCCCATCGGCGGTGCGCGCGGAATCGGCGAACATGCTGGCGTCCAGCAGTGAGGCGGCGGCCGCGTCCGGCGTGGCGCCGCCGAGGGCGACGCGGGTGAGCTCGTCGTCCGGTCCCAGGCTGCGCCGGAAGTCGGCCAGGCGCGCGGCGAGCATGGCCTGCTCGAGGGCGCGGGGCTGGTCCCCGACGGCGAGCAGTCGGTTGCGGATGGCGTCGACGGTGTCTCGCGGCGCGTGGGCGGCCCGGGCGGCGAGCCACTGCGCCGCCAACGTGGCGCGGACGAGCGTGACGGAGGATCCACGCGAGCTGCCCAGGAGCAGGAACGCGGCGTGCCGGGGACCCAGCTCCCGCTTCTGCTGCTGGATGTCGGCGATCTCCTGCACGACGTCGCCGTAGCGGGCTTTCAGGTCCGCGTCCGCGTTCACGGCGGCCTGGAACTTCCGCTCGATGTCGCGCCGGATAGCCATGACGACGGGGTCCTGGAGGGCGTCCAGGCGCCCGCTGTAGGCCTTGAGCGAGTTGGACAGGGAGAACGCGCGGTTCCTCAGGTCCATCTTCTCGCCTGTCACCGGGTCGGCTTCGTAGAAGGCGCGCATGGCCTGGAGCCGCTCGTCGAGGGCGTTGACGACGGCGGGCACGTTCACATCGCGGTCGTACTCGAGCTGTGCCATGGTGGTGAGCCGGCTGGTGCGGCCGGGGTTGCCCACCACGAACACGACGTCGTTCTGCTCCACGCCCTTCGTGCCCCAGGCCAGCCAGTGATCGGTGTGGAACGGCTTGCCGTCGGCGTCGTACACCCGCAGGAACCCGAAATCCAGGGCGTAGCGCGGGTAGGTGAAGTTGTCCGAGTCGCCGCCGAAGAACCCCATCTGGAGCTCCGCCGCTGCCACCAGGCGCACGTCGGTGAAACGGCGGAAGACGTACGCGGAGTAGCGCCCGCCGTTGTAGAGCGGGATGATCTGCACGTGAATGGTGGAACGGCCGTCGTCGTACTGCTCCCGGAGCCGCTTCTCGATGCGGTCCACCGCCTGCGTGCGCAGCGTCCCGCGCTCCGCGTCGGTGCCGGCCCGGTCCATGGCGCCGAGGATCTCTTCACTCACGTCCTGCGCGGCGACGAGCCGGTCCGCGTAGTAGCCCGGGATGCGCCGCTCCTGGTCCCGCGTCACGGCGTAGAAGCCGCTGTCCAGCAGCGTCTCGCCGGGCCGTGTGACCCGCGCCACCGCGCCCCGCACGCAGTGGTGGTTCGTGACCACGAGGCCATCGCTGGACACGAACGATGCCGAGCAGCCCGGGATGCGCAGCACGGACAGCCGGATCCGGTCGAACCACGCGGAGTCGGCCTTGAAGCCGTACGTGTTCGTGAAGTACTCCACGGGCGGATACTCGAACGTCCACATCTTGCCCATGGCGTGTGGGCCGGCGTGGACGGTGTCGGGGTCGACGGTGCCGACCTGGGCGGCCGCGCTCCCGGCCGTCGATATGACGAAGAAGATCGAGAACGCAGTGCACAGCAGGACGCGGTGCAGAACGGTGGCGCGTTTCATGGCGGGCCTCGGGTGTTCGTGTACACGGTACAACCCCGATCGTGGCCGGTAGAGTGGGAGCGGGGGGTGGGCGGCGCAAGAGGTGCGGAGCGCAGGGACAACGGAGAGCGCAGGGACAACGGAGAGCGCAGGGACAACGGAGAGCGCAGGGACAACGGAG
>CAZUFP010000062.1:19121-24412 GCA_964619835.1 uncultured Gemmatimonadaceae bacterium
AGCGCAGGGACAACCGAGAGCGCAGGGACAGGGGGGAGCGCAGGGACAGCAGTTCACGCGGAGGCGCGGAGGGCGCAGAGAACGGATTCGGTATGCGACGCGAAGATCCGGCCGGCACCCCGACGGGTGGAAACATCGCAGGCGGGAGCGGTTCGCGAACAGGTTCTGCGGGTCCCGCAGGGTTCTGTCTTTCGGTTCAACCGGCGGAATCTGCTTACGCGTCGGACGGGAGATGAGCCGGCGGACAGACGCAGCTTTCCGCGTCTTCGGCGACCTTTGCGGTAAAATCGCTGTTGCTCCAAGGGAAATCCCGCGACCGGTTTCGCTCGCGCCGGTGGCCCCTCCGTACGGATCGGATGGAAGACCCGCCGGCACCTTCAAGCACCCGGCAACAAACAAGATCGGAGGGGTGACCTTACGGCAGATGCAGCCCTCTGCCTCCGCGATGCCTGAGCCGTTCCCCTGCGTCCTCTGCGCCTCCGCGTGATGATTCCCTGCTTGCTCTGTGCCTCTGCGTGAAAAGGTTGCCCGGCTCGGTGCCATCCGGCCGAGCCGGCCCTACAACCGCACCAGGTAGGTCAGCTTCACCACCGCCCCCTGATCTCCCAGCGCCCACAGATCGGCTGCCGATCCCCGGTGTTCGTTGATCACGATATAGAGGTCGCTGCCGGGCCGGTGGATGAAGTCGAAGCGGATGTTGGACGAGATGGAGTTGTCCAGCTGGTTGTACTGGATGAGCGCGGCGGCGAACAGGCGCGTGTTGGCGGCGGCGTCGATGCGCAGCTGCGCGATGTCGGCGTTGAGGGAGCCGCCGGGCAGCCGCACGACGTTGTGGGTGTAGCCGGCGGACGCGGTGACGTGCGGGTCGGGGGTCAGGCTGAGGCTGGCGCCGTAGGAGTCGACGCTTCCGTCGTAGATGCGCTGGAGGTTGATGCTGGCGCTGGCGACGAGGGACCGGCCGGAGCTGGTGCTGCCGGACAGGCTGAAGCTGTTGGCGCGGTAGCGGCCGGCGGGCACGGGCACGCCGCTCAGGCTGAACGCCTGGTCGATCTGTGTGCTGCCGGGCTCGTAGGACAGGCGCAGGCTCTCCCCGGTGTTCCACGCGGGGCTGATGGTGGGGCCCATGTTGAAGTCCAGCAGGCGGCCGCTCAGGTCGGTGATGGCGTTGCCGTTGAGGAAGAAGTCGACCTTGCGCAGGCCCAGGAAGCTCGGGCGCGCAGTGATGCGTCCTTCCCAGTTGTTGTTCAGGATGTCGGTGCGAGTGACGAATCCGCTCAGCACGGTGACGTGGCGGCCGATGCCCATGTGGCCGACGTTGAAGCCGTAGTGGTCGCCGGTGTAGTCGGCGGCGATTCGCCAGGCGCCATCGTTGCCGGTGCCATCGGCCGTGGCGGTGCGGGCGTAGAAGGCCTGGAAGTTGATGTTGTACGCCCACAGGGACGCATCGAGGCCGCCGGCGGTGTTCCAGTCGCCGATGCTGCGCCGGTCGGTGATCATGGCGCCGATGTAGCCGGATCGGCCCACGTCGCGCTTCACGCGGGCCACCGCGAAGTTGGTGCGCGGCTGGCCGTACCTGGCGCCTGTGGCCACGTTCAGCAGCCCGACGGTCTGGTGGCCGACCCGGCCGCTCAGGCGCACCCCGCCCAGCACGGGGACCGGCTGCTGGTCGGCGCTGATGCCGATGCGCCGGGAGAAGAACAGCAGGAACGGCGGCGGTCCATGGAAACCCCGCTGGCCGAACTCGAAGATGCCCGCGTTCTCCAGGAAGAAGTCGCGCTTCTCGGGGAAGAAGAGGGAAAAGCGCGTCAGGTTGACCTGGACCTCGTCGGCCTCGACCTGGGCGAAGTCGGTGTTGTACGTGGCGTCCATCGTCAGGCCCGGTCGCACCTCCCATTTCCCGTCCACGCCCATCTCGGTGCGTCCCTTGTTCTCGAACGACGGCGAGCCGGGCAGGCCGAGCAGCGTGTCCTGCCGGGTGCCGCCCACCAGCGCGTACGGCTTCACCTCCATGTTGAGCCCCGAACGCGGCAGGTCGTGTAGCCCCGTGAGGGTGCCCGCGCGGCTGACCTTCGCGAAGCCCTCGTTGAGACGCAGGTACGAGCTCCAGAGCGTCTCCTCGTTGGTGGCCCGCACGACGCGGTACACGTTGAAGCCCCACGTCTCTTCACCGGCGTCTTCGGGGAAGCGCAGCGTGCGGAACGGGATGGCGAACTCGGCCGACCAGCCGTCCTTCGTGCGTTGCGCGCGGGCCTGCCACACGCCGCGCCAGTCCGCATTGATCTCGCGGCCCTCGTCCGTCACCAGCGCGTCGTAGACCGCGCCGTTGGGGTTGACGGCGAACACGAACGCGTTGCGCCGGTCGTGGAACGTGTCCAACAGGATCGCGACCCCGTCATCTCCGGCGAAGCCGATCCCGCCGAACCCGGGGCTCATGAGCCGGTCGCGGTGCAGGATACGCGCGATCACGTCGGCCGGCGGCTCCACGGCCTTCACGCCGACGTACAGCGTGGAGGCGTCGTACATCACGCGGACTTCCGTGGGCAGCGTGGCCGGCTGGCCCACGTGGGGCTCGCGCTGCCGGAAGCCCCCGGCCACCGGGGCCCGTTGCCAGGCGGCGTCGTCCAGCGTTCCGTCCACCTTGATGCTCTGGCCGGGCGCCAGCCGCACGGCCTGGAGGGAAGGCGGCGTGTAGGCCTGGGCGGCGGCCTGTGCGGTCCAGACGAAGGAAGCGGCGAAGGCGAAGGGAAGGACCCGAGCGATGGCGCGGGCAGTCGTTGTGCGGTTCCACGGCGTGGCGCCGGCGACGGGCAGTCGCATGCGGTCTCCGGTTTGATTCATGGCGTTCAGGACGACGGATGCCACGTCCGGACCCACCCACCGGGCCCGGGCGCAAGTGGGGATAGATAGCCGGTCACGGGCTGTCGCGAAAGCCGTTCGTGCGGTGCGGCGCGCACCCGGGTCCGGTCCTGGCCGCGGGCACTACTCGCGCGGTCCGACGGGGCGGCTTAGCTTCCCAATCCCGGAAAGCGACAACCCCACGGATTCACACGGAGACCGGGCCGGAGGCCCGGCGGAGTCACAGGCATGTTCGAGACTTACGACGATGTCCGGCGGTTCATGGCCGATGCCGACATCGGGATGGTGGACCTGAAGTACACCGACCTCTGGGGCCGCTGGCACCACGTCACCTTCCCCTCGGCGCGGTTCACGCCCGAGCTGCTGGAGGACGGCGTGGGATTCGATGGCTCCGCCGTCGGGCTGCGGGGCATCGAATCGGGAGACATGGTGCTGATCCCGGACCTGGCGAGCGGGGCCCGGGACCCGTTCGCGGAGGTCGCGACGCTGAGCTTCCTGTGCACTACGTTGGAGTCGGAGCACCGGCGGCCGTTTTCCGATGACCCGCGCAACGTGGCCCGGCGCGCGGAAGCGTATCTGCGCGAGTCGGGCATCGCCACGGAAAGCCACTGGGGTCCGGAGTTCGAGTTCTTCGTGTTCGACGAGGTGCGGTTCGAGAACGGCGTGAACCGGTCCAGCTACAGGATCGAGTCGCGGGAAGGCGGTTGGGGCCAGACGGGCCACGGCCGGCCGGTGGACCTGGCCGGCGGCTACCACGCCATCGCGCCGAAGGACCAGCTGAACGACCTGCGCACGGAGATCTCGCTCCTGCTGGAGGGCATGGGCGTGCCCATCAAGTACCACCACCATGAGGTGGGCGGGCCCGGCCAGGTGGAGATCGAGACGCAGCTGGTGGGCCTGGCGGAGGCCGCCGACATGGCCATGCTTGTGAAGTACGTGGCCAAGATGGTGGCCCAGCGCCACGGCCAGACGGCCACCTTCATGCCCAAGCCCCTGTTCGGCGTGGCCGGCAGCGGCATGCATTTCCACCAGCACCTGCTGCGCGACGGCGTGAACCTGTTCCACGACGACAAGGGCTACGGCGGCCTGAGCAAGCTTGCGCACCAGTATGTCGCCGGCCTGCTCACCCACGCGCCGGCTCTGCTGGCCTTGACGAACCCCAGCACCAACTCGTATCGCAGGCTGGTGCCGGGCTACGAAGCGCCCGTCAACGTGTTCTTTTCCGTGGGCAACCGGAGCGCGGCGGTGCGCATCCCGGGCTACACGAACCGGCCGGAAGCCACGCGCATCGAGTTCCGCCCGCCCGACGCCACCTGCAACCCGTACCTGGCCGTGGCGGCGCAGCTCATGGCGGGGCTGGACGGGATCCGGCGCAAGCTGGACCCCACGGAAGCGGGATTCGGTCCCATCGACGAGGACATCTTCTCGTGGCCCGAGGAGCGGCGCAGTCAGGTGGGCCGGCTGCCGGCGACGCTGGAGGAAGCGCTGGCGGCGCTGGAAGCCGACCACGCATTCCTGCTGGAAGGCGGCGTGTTCACGGAGCAGCTGGTGGAGCGGTGGGTGCGGCACAAGCGGGAAAAGGAAGCGCAGGCCGTCCGAACGCGCCCGCACCCGTACGAAGTGATGATGTACTTCGACGTGTAGCGTCACTCGAAGATACGAAGGGCACGAAGCGGGGGGGCCGCAGGCGTCGGGTGGATCGTACGCTTCGCGGGGTGCGCCCGTTTTGACGCGCCTCCGCCCGACAGCTCCTCCGCCGCGGAAAGGAGCGATCGGATGCCGGACAACGAGTCGCAGAGCGTCATGAGGGGCGCGCGTCTGCTGGTAGTGGGCCTCGTCGCGGTCATCGTCGTGCTGGGCCTCGCCGTCATCGTGCTCGCCATCGGCCGGGGCGGCCAGCGGCCCAGCGAGCAGGTGAACGTGCTGGCCAACAGCAACGACCCGTGCGTGAAATGCCACCGCCGCTCGACGCCCGGGATCGTGGAGCAGTTCGGCCACAGCGCCATGGCGGCGGCGGACGTGTCCTGCATGGACTGCCACCGGGCGGAGGAGGGACGGCCGGGCGCCATCAAGCACGAAGGCTACACCATCCTGGGCGAGCCGACGCCGGCCAGCTGCGAGCGCTGCCACCCGAAGGAAGTGGCCGAGTTCGACCAGAGCCGCCACAGCCTGCCCGCCTACGTCGCCTACGCCGGCTCCGAAGGTCTGGACTCCGCACAGCTGGTCGAATACCAGTCCATCCCGGAGGGCACGTACCGGCCCGACCTGAGCCGGAACGCCCTGTTCGCCATGGAAGGCGACTCGGTGACCCGCTTCGCCTGCCAGACCTGCCACGCCATCGGGGCGCCGCGCGTCGACGGCTCCATCGGCGACTGCACCAAGTGCCACCTGCGCCACGAGTTCAGCCTGGAGCAGGCCCGCAAGCCGGAGACCTG
>CAZUFP010000063.1:0-24392 GCA_964619835.1 uncultured Gemmatimonadaceae bacterium
GCGTCGGCTTCGGAGAACTGCAGCGGCGGCTTGATCTTCAACACGTTCTCGTCCGGGCCGTCGGTGCTGAGCAGGATGCCGTGGTCGCGCATGCGCTCGATGGTGGCGGCGGCGTGATGGGTGGCGGGCTCCCGGGTGTCCCGGTCCAGGACCAGCTCCACGCCGATGAAGAGGCCCAGGCCCCGGACGTCGCCGACGATCTCGTGGCGGGCTATGAGCGCGCGCAGGCCGTCCATGAAGTGCTCGCCCACGCGCAGCGCCCGTGCCTGGAGGGCTTCCTCCTCCATCACGTCCAGCACGGCGAGGCCCACGGCGCAGCTCACCGGGTTGCCGCCGAACGTGTTGAAGTATTCCATGCCGTTGTCGAACGACGCGGCGATCTCCGGCGTGGTGACGACGGCGGCCAGGGGATGGCCGTTGCCGATGGGTTTGCCCATGGTGACGATGTCGGGCACCACGCCCTGGGTCTCGAACGCCCAGACGTGGGAGCCGACCCGGCCCAGGCCGGTCTGCACCTCGTCCGCCACGCACACGCCGCCGGCCGCCCGGACGTGGCGGTACGCGGCTTCCAGGAAACCGTCCGGCAGCACCACCTGGCCGCCGCAGCTCGGGATGGATTCCGCGAAAAACGCCGCCACTTTGCCCGGCTCCGCCGTCGTGGCAGACCCTTCTCCCGCCGCTTCCACCGCCTCGCGCACGTGCTCCGCGTAGCGCTCCGCCGTGGCAGCGCCGCGGTACCGGCCGCGGTAGGGGTCGGGCAGCGGCACGACGTGGGTGCCGGACGGCGCGCCGGTGCCGCCGGGACCGGCGAACTTGTACGGGCTGATGTCGATGACGGCGCCGGTGTTGCCGTGGTACGCCACGTCCAGCACCACGACGTCGCGGCGCCCGGTGTGGGTACGGGCCAGGCGCAGGGCCAGCTCGTTGGCCTCGCTGCCGCTGTTCACCAGGTAGCAGACGCGGAGCGGCTCCGGCAGCGTGGCGGTGAGGCGCGACGCATAGCGAACGAGGTTCTCGTGCAGGTAGCGCGTGTTGGTGTTGAGCACGGCCGCCTGCCGCGCCAGCGCGTCCACGACCCGCGGGTGCTCGTGGCCGACGTGCGCCACGTTGTTCACGCAGTCCAGATAGGCCTGCCCGTCCGGGTCGTACAGGTGCTGCATCCAGCCGCGCACGATGTGCAGCGGCTTGCGGTACGATACGCTCAGGTTCGGCCCGACGTGGCGGCGGCGCTCCACGAGGATGTCCCCGGTCGCAGCGTCCCGCCCCGTTCGGCGGCTCGTTCCGCCCCCGCCCCCGCCCCCGCCTGCCATTTCCGGCTCGGGCAGGCGCAGCAACAGGTTCGGGTCCGGGGAAACGCTGAGCCATACGGCTCGTTCGGCGGGCCGGGCGACGCCGGGGAACGTGCCGTCGTAGCCCAGCATGTCTGTGATGATCTGCAGGTGGAGGTGCGGAGCCCAGTCGCCGTTGCCCGGCGGGGCGCCGATGGCCGCGATCCGTTCGCGACGGTGCACGCGCCGGCCCACCTCCAGCTCCAGAGCGTCCGGCGCCAGGTGGCCGTAGAGCGTGAAGAACTCCGTACCCCCCGCTTCGTGGCGCAGCAGGATGGTGGGTCCGTAGTCCAGCCGCCCCACGTTGTCCCGGACCGACGCCACCGTCCCGTCCAGCGGCGCAAGAACGGGTGTCCCCGGGGGCATGAACAGGTCGACCCCGAGATGGACCGTGCGCCACTCCGGCCCTTCGTCCGTGTCGGTGCGGAAGGCGTCGGACGTGTACCAGCGGCGCGCCTCGTCGTAGCGGCCGATGCCCAGCTCGGCGTCCGCGTCGCGCATGCGGTCGAAGACGGCGTGCGTCCATGCCGCCGAGTCGTCACGGCCCCGCAGCGCCGCCCACTCCAGGCTGCCCACGCTCAGGTCGAGCGTGACGCGCCGTACCGACGCCGGATGCGGGTCCAGGACCGGCCCGATGGCGTCGTCGTGCGCCACCAGCCACTCCACGACCCGCGCCGAGGCCGGACACGCCGGCCAGCCGCAGGCGTCCCGCAGACGGTAATGCGCGTGATCCGGGTTGAGGGCGTCCAGCCGCTCCAACATCGACCACGCCGCCCGCTCGCTCACGGACAGGTACTCGTTGTCCGGATGCCGCCGCCGCTGGCGCGCCGACATCACGACGCTCACGCAAAGACGGAGCGTCGCCAGGGGTATCAGGGCCGCCACCTCCCCTTCCGTCAGCGCGTTCGCCTCGTGGTAGCCCCGCACGACGGCCGACGCCGCAGCCACCGGGTCCACACGGTCCAACATGGCGTACGCCGCCGCGATGGCCGCCTCCCCCACCACCCACGATTCCACGAGGTCGCCGAAGTCCAGCAGGCCGACGACCGCCGCAGGAACACGCGGATCCGCCGGCTCCGCCACCAGCACGTTCCAGTCGTTGCCGTCGCCGTGGATGACGCCCGTCCGAAGATCCGACAACAGCGGCACGACGCGCTCCCCGATCCGCGACAGGTGCCGCTCCACCAGGCCCCGTCGGCCCCGATCCGGCACTTCCCCCAGGTAGGCCTCCACCACCTCGCGACCCCGCCCCAGGTCCCAGTCCAGCGCCCGCCGCGCCGCTGGATGCGCGTAGCCGGCCAGCGCCGCGTCCAAACGCCCCAGCAACCCGCCGGTCTGTTCCAGCAAGGCCGGCGAGCGTGGCGTCCACTCCGCCAGCGGCCGGCCCGGCACATGCCCCAGAAGCCGCACCAGGTGCACTCCACCCGGTCCCTCGTGCCGCTCGATCTCGCGGCCCGCAACCGAACGCTTCACCGCCGGCACACGCACCGGTGCCAGCGGTCCCGCGATCCGCGCCAACACCTCGTTCTGGCACTCCAATAGCGCCGGATCCTCGCCCGACTGCGCCACCTTCAGCACGAACGCGCCACCTTCCCCCTGCACGAGGAAGTTCTGGTCCCGGTCGCTGGGGAGGGGCTGTGTAACGCCGTGCACATCGTACAACGTCGCCGCCAGGTCCGATGCCTGCGACGGGGTCAACGTCGGCGTTGCGCCGGCTGGACGGGTCATCGGCTCACCGCGCGGGAAGGGTGAAGTAGAAGAGGCTGCCCCCGCACGCCGTGTTTTCCACCCCCACCTCTCCACCCAGCTTGCCCACGATCTGGAACACGATGGACAGGCCGAGCCCGTGGCCGGTACCCCGTGAGTGGCTCAGCTGATTGAACGGCACGAACAGCCGCTCCCGTGCTGCCGCCGGCACGCCCTTGCCGTTGTCCTCCACCCAGAAGCGCACAGAATCCCCGTCCACCACGGAGGCGCCCAGCTCCAGGCGCGGCGGCTGACCTCCGTACTTCAAGGCGTTGCTCATGTAGTTGGCCCATACCTCTTCCAGCCACGGCGCGTAGCCGACGGCGGTCGGCCACGAATCGGGCGCGGTGACGAGTGCGTTCTTCTCCTGGATCATGTCCTGGAGGCGGTTGCGCACATTGTGCACGACCGCGCCCATGTTCACGGGACCGGTGGGGACGTCGGCTTTCCGGACTTCGGAGAGAAGGAGCAGGTTGTCGACGATGCCGTTCATTTCGAAGGCGGTGGATTCGATGCGTCCAAGGAGGTCCGCGCGTTTGGCGGGTGTCAGGCTGGAGGCGGTGTCGATGATCTCGGCGGTGCCGATGATGACGGACAGGGGCGTTTTCAGGTCGTGGGCGACGGTGTGGGCGTAGGCGTCCAGCTCTTCGTTGCGCTGTTTGAGGATGATGGCGTCGTCGTTGAGGCGGTCCTGGGTGCGGCGGAGGTCCTCGTTGCGGGCCTCGAGGATGTTGGAGTAGTCGCGGAGGCGGTCTTCCGAGCGTTTCAGGTTGCGAAGCAGGATGGCGTAGGGCCGGACGAGGCCGGTTTCGATGACGGCCTTGTAGAGGGCGTAGAAGGCTCCCAGCCGGAAGAAGTGGCCGAGCATGTTGGCTTCGCCGTAGACGCTGACGTAGGAGGCGAAGGTGATCTCGGCGGCGATGGTGAGGACGAGGGACGCGATGAGCAGGTGCCAGACGCGGGGCTCGAAAGCCTCGCGTTTCCACCAGAGCAACGCGATAGCGACCACATAGACGAGCGAGACGGCGTATTCGCTGATCTTCTTGAACGGCGTGAGGCCGACGCCTTCGACGTAGGCGGTGGGGAAGACGTGCCAGGCGAAGATGGTGGCCAGGAGGAATGCGGTCACGCAGGCGAACACGACCAGAGTGAGGAGCGGCCTGAGCCTGCGCCCGAGGAAGAAGGGGGCGATGGCCATGGACGCGCTCTGGACGTAGCGTCCCGCCATCCACATCTGGGTGGCGAGGTTGCTGGTCGTCTCGCCGAACACACCCATGTGCTCGTATGCCAGGGCATGCACGAGGTCGAGCATGCCGACGAAGAGGGAGGCGATGCCGACGAACAGGAGGTAGTTGTTTTCGACATAGCGCCTGGCGTTCCAGGCGAACGCGAAGACGCCGACGGCGACGGTGACCGTGAACAGCTCGATCACGCTATGGAAGAGCAGATAGCTGTGAAGGCTGGTCAGATAGAGTGCGGCGAGGACGATGGTAGCCGTGACAATCGCGCCGACCTTCTGCACCGTCGTGGTCTCTTGCGCCATGGGACATGTCTCCGGAGCCGTGGGCGGGAGATCGACCGGGCACCAAGATAGCCCTGTGGGCTTGCGTGGGCTACGGCCCGTCTCTTGCACCGGTTCCGTGGTCCCGACACCATGGGACGAGGTCGGTGAAACCCAGATCGCGGCTCAACGGAGTGATCGATGCCCAGGACAGTGTGGGTCATCATAAGCGCGGTGTTGCTCCTCGGCCTGAGCGCCGGGAACCTCCAGGCCCAGGGCCGCGGCTACGGCGGCGATTCCACCCTCGGCCTGCGGGCCGGATACGAATTCAACGCGGACGCCCTCGTGCTCGGCGTCCAGACGCGCAGCTACGGCCCTCTGGTCAGTCTGTCGCCCAGCTTCGACGTCTACTTCCTCAACGGGCGCCGTGCGTGGCAGGTCAACCTCGACGTCATGTTCTCCTCCGATCCCACGGGGCTGTTCGGTGGGATGGGCCTGGCCATCGGCAACCGCTACCCGTTGGACTCCATCACAAGGACCGATTGGAGCCTCTTCGCCGGGCTCCATCTTCCCGCGCGTCTTCCTGTCCGCCCCTTCGCCGAAGCGCGTTGGACCTTCCTCGGGTCCGGCCACCCCTTCCAGCTCGTCGGCGGCTTGGAGCTCGTGCTGGGGCGGTAACCGGCCGGGGGTGGCGGCCGGCTGCCGGCTGGACCCGGCGACCGGCCAACGGCGGCGACAGGCTGGACCCGGCGACCGGCCAACGGACGGTGTCCGGCTAGCGGCCGGGCACGCGCAGGACGCGGGTGCGCCGTTTCAGGAAGGCGAGCAGGAGGAACACGAGCAGGCCGGCGGCGAAGAAGATCTGCCAGGCGCGCCCGAGGGGCGGGCGGCCGTGTGTGAGGTTGTTGAGCAGCTCGAGCGTGGTGAACACGGCCACCATGCCGAAGAAGCTGGACAGCTCGCGGCGCAGCACGGTGCGGAACGAGAAGGGGAGGGTGGGGCGCTTCCAGCCTCGCAGGCGCGGGACGAACGCGGGGGTGCGGGCGGCCCACTCCTCGTACTGCGGGCCGTAGGACCGGCGCAGGTACTCCTCTTCGGCGAACATGATGCGTTCGTAGTACAGCCAGAACACCAGCACGACGACGGCGGCCAGCCACGGATTGGCGGCGTAAAGTGCGGGCCCGAGCCACATCAGGAAGTTGCCGACGTACAGGGGGTGGCGAACCAGGGAGTACATGCCGCCGGTGTTGAGGTGCTCGGCCACCTGGCCGTCGGTCTGGCGGCCGGATGTGCCGGCGGGCACGTAGGCCACGGTGAAGGCGCGGATGAGCTGGCCCGCGACGGCGACGGCGAGGCAGAACGCCAGCCATTCGGGATACCAGGCCCGTCCGTGGGCGTCCGGCCCCGTCCAGACCACCAGGGCGACCAGCGCCAGCAGGGCCAGCGGCAGGTAGCTGCGCCACCGGAACAACCAGTGGCCGTTCGACTCCATCTCTTCGCGTAACGGCATCCGCTTCCCTGTTCCTGCCCCGTTTGCGTTTTCCGCTCAGCCCTTTTTCCAGAAGAGCGGGAACAACTCGTCCACGACCCGCTTGCGTACGCCGTCCAGGATGGCGCGGGTGTCCGGCGCCGTGCCGTCGCCGTCCGCCGTGTTGTACACGCCGATGGCGCCGATGCCCGTGTCCGGGTCCAGCAGGAAGAAGGACCGGAACGATGCCTGGCTGCCGGTGTGGCCCACGATCCTATGGCCATCTCGCTCGTAGAGGAAGAAGCAAAGGCCCATGCCTTCCCGGCCCAGCGGCGACGCCTCGCCCGTCGGCACCACCTCCCGCCACATCTCTTCCAGCGACGACCGCGACAGCACTTCGTTGTACTCGGCGTGCCGGTCCGCCGGACGGCCCATGAGGAAGCCGAGCCATCTGGCCATGTCCGACACCGGCGCGTTCAGGCCGCCGTTGGACACCGTGATGCCCGTGTTGAAGTCGAGGCCGTTGGCCACCGGCTTGCCGTTTTCCACCCGGTAGTTGTTGGAGCGGTACGGGAGCAGGTGCCAGGGCGTACGGTCGAAGTAGCTCTCCTCCATGTCCAGCACGCGGAAGATGTTCTTGTCGACGTACGCTTCGTAGACGTCCCCCGTGACCCGCTCCAGCGCACGCGCCAGGAAGATGATGCCCGGGTTCGAGTAGCTGTACCGGCTGCCCGGCGGGAAGTAGAGCCGGGTGTATGGCATCATGGCCACCAGCTGGGACCATTCCGTCGGCTCGAACGGTTGCCACGGCTGGTCCCCGCCCCACGGCCACGTGGGGTCCCGGAAGCCGGCCGAGTGGCTCATGAGCTGGCGCAGCGTGATGGCGTCCACGGGGCCGTACGGATCGTAGATCTTCCGAAGCTCCGGCACGTACGTGACGATGGGGTCGTCCAGGGACAGCATGTCCCGATCCCGTACCTGCATGACCGACACCGCCGTGAGCGTCTTGGTGATGGAGGCCCAGTGGTAGATCGTGTGCGCGTCCACCGGCCTCGACGTGGCCAGGTCCGCCATGCCGTAGTAGTCGGCCGCCACGATCCGGCCGTCCTTCACGAAGGCGAGGGTGGCGCCCACGATGCCCGCCTGGCGAAGCGTGTCCCGGTGCGCTGCCGTCAACGCCCGCCACGCCGCTTCGAAGCCGGCGGGCAGCTGCGCGCTGACGGGTGCCGCAACGGTCATGGCCAGCAATGCCATGGGAAGGGTGAATCGGTGCATGAACGCTCCTTCGCCCGGGGGATGATGGCGCAAAGATGTGCTGGAGAACGGCGTGGCGGCAACCGTGGCTGCCGGGATGTCAGGAAACTCTTTCCACATCCGGAACCGGATTGCGGGATTCGGCCGCCGCGGCGACCGGCGCATTGTGCGTAAAGCATTGTTGTATATTGATTTACGGGCATGGATGGCGGCGGCACCGTGTTTGCGCGACGTCACTCCGTTGTATCCATCGCCACTACCCCTGCGACAGGAGAATGAGATGGCACCGGTACTGAAACGTGCGGGCGTGGCGCTGACCTCGCTGGCGCTGGCGGTCTACGCGACGGCATGTGATTCCGGCACGGGGCCCAGCGCGAACTTCGATCCGCAAGCGACGGCGACATCGGTCCAGGAAGTGGTCGCCGCATTCCAGGCGAATCAGGACGCGCTGGCCAGCATGAACCTGGCCACCCAGGCCCTCGGGGCGAGCATGGCCGGGCAGATGCTGCCCAGGAACCCGGGCCAGATATTGCCGAGCCCGTCGGCGGCGCAGTCCATTGCGAGGGACCTGACGGTCGAGGCGATCTTCCCGTCGAACGCCCTGGGCGTGACGTTCGTCTACGACGCGACGCAGGGCACGTACGTCCCCAGCGACCAGGCGGGTGCTCCGGCGAACGGTGTTCGGATCATCTACTACGCCGTGAATCCGATCACGCACGCGCCCGTCGAGCCGCTCAACGCGTTGGGCTACATCGACCTGACGGATGAGAGCACGCCGGCGTCAGTCCGCCTGGGCATCAAGATCGTGCAGACGGGCGACACGGACGTGACGCTGGCCGACTACTACATCGACGCGGCTTACACCCAGACGCAGACGGAGCTGGGCATTCAGCTGGCGTCGGTGGGTTACGTGTCCAACGGCACGGACGAGCTGGACTTCGACCTGAGCGAGACGCTCACGCTGTCCAGCACGAGCGGGCTCGAGATCACGATGGACTACCAGGCGTCCCTGGCGGGCAAGGACGTGAGCGTCCGCTTCCAGGGCACGGGCACGCTGGACCCGCAGACGAACGAGCCGGCGAGCCTGAGCGCCACGTTCACGCTCCAGAACGGCTCCGACCAGGTGGTCCTGGACGTCACCTTCACGAGCAACAACAGCATCGACGGCACGCTGGCATTCAACGGCACCACGGTGGTCAACATCAGCGGAGCCAGCGACAACCCGTCGTTCACGAAGGCGGATGGCAGCGCGCTCACACAGAGCGACATGCAGGCGTTGCAGAGCATCTGGACCAGCGTGGGTGACCTGTTCAACTTCGTCAGCGACCTGTTCGGGCCGGCGTCGTCCGCCGGCTGAGTCGGTCGGTTTCAGCCGGAACGATCGGGGCCCCGCTCGCCAGGCGAGCGGGGCCCCTTGTCGTTTTCCGCCTCGTGCTCCGGCGCCTTGCCGTCCCGTCCCAATCCCCTGGCGGCGGAGCGCCGGGCTCCCGGCCGCGCCCGCCGGCGTGACGCGTGGCCGGTGTCAGTTGTCGTGCCCGTTCTTCTTGTTCTTCTTGTCGCCGACGAACAGGCTGAGCAGCATGCTGGTGAGTCCCACGACGATGGCGCCCACCAGGGCGGGACCGAAGCCGTCGACGTGGAAGCCGAGCCCCAGCCCGCGGGCCAGCGCGGAGGTGAGGGAGAGCATGAGGGCGTTCACGACGAAGATGAACAGGCCCAGGCTCAGGATGACCAGCGGGCAGGTCAGCAGGAACACCAACGGCCGGATGAGTGCGTTCACCAGGCCGAACACGAGGGCCACGCCGAGCATGCCCAGCCAGGACCCCTCGTACCAGATGCCGGGTACCAGGCGCACGGCGACCCAGAGCGCCGCGGCCGTGACGAGCAGACGGATCAGGAATCGCATGGCATGATCGTAACCGATGGGACACCAAACGGACAGAGATGACGCGCAAGCCGGGCGATCTCGCTGAACTGGATCCCGGGCGTGCCACGCGGCTGCTGGCCCGGGGCGCGTGCCGGCGCTGTCCCAACTGCGGCACCGGCGGCCTGTTCACACGTTGGCTGCGGATGCGGCACGCCTGCCCGGGCTGCCACCTGGTTCTGGACCGCCGCGAGCCGGACTACTTCATGGGCGGTTTTGTGCTGAATTTCATAGCCGCCGAGCTGTTCGTCGCGGCCGGGGGCTTTGTCGCCGTGCTGGCCACCTGGCCCGCGGTTCCCTGGACGGCCATCGAGATCGGGCTCGTGGCGTTCGCGGTGCCGCTCCCCATCCTCACCTACCCGTTCGCCAAGACGCTGTGGCTCGCCATCGACCTGGCGTTCAGGCCCGTTCGTCTCGGGGACCTGGAAGGCCACGGCGAGAATGCTTCGGAACGGGGCGTCGTCCGCCGATTCATCGATGCGCCTGCTCATCCCCCTATGCCACCGACAGACGGTCCAGGTCAGCGCTGAAGAAGAATTTGCGTCCGAACGCCGGCCGCAGCTGGTCGAACCACGTGGCGTCCGGGTCGTAACGGGCGAAGAACGGGCGGCGCACCCAATCGTTGTTGCGGGCCTGGAGGAAGTCCAGGATGAACACCCGGCGACCCGCCACCCGCGCCACACCGAGGATGCGGACCTTGCCCGGGAACGCCGACATGGACGGCCCTCTCACCGTCCGGGCGAGGCCGGAGACCTGGCCGTACGCCTCCTGGAAGATCTCGTGGGCCCGGACCAGAGGCACCTCGAAGTAGCCGCGGGCGCCTGTGTCGCGTTCCACGAACATGTAGTACGGGATGACGCCGTGTTCGACTTCCGCCCGCCACAGGTCCGCCCAGATCTGCGGGTCGTCGTTCACGTGGCGGATCAGGGGCGCCTGCGCTCGGATCTCCGCGCCGGTGTTCCGGACCCGGCGCACCGCCTCCTGCGCGATGGGCGTGGACAGCTCCACCGGATGGCTGTAGTGCGCCATGATCGCCAGGTGGCGGCCCGCCTGCACCACTTCCTCGAACAGTCGGAGCGTATCGTCGGCATCGTCGTCGGTGACGAAGCGGTGGGGCCAGTAGGCGAGCGATTTGGTGCCGATGCGGATGTGGCGCACGTGCTCGAGCGCCGGGTCCAGCAGCGGCTCGACGTAGGCGCGCAACGTCTTCGCCCGCATGATCATGGGGTCCCCACCCGTGATCAGAACGTCGCTCACCTCCTGGTGCTCCCGCAGGTACGCCACCAGCTCCGCCGTTTCCCGGGCCTGGAAATGCATGTCCGGCAGGTCCACGAACTGGGCCCAGCGGAAGCAGTACGTGCAGTAGGCGTGGCACGTCTGGCCTTTCGACGGGAAGAACAGCACCGTTTCCCGGTACTTGTGCTGCAGTCCGGGAAGCGGCTGCCCGGCGAGCGTCGGCACGTTGTGGGTCAACTGGCCCGCCGGGTGCGGGTTGAGCTCCAGACGCGCGCGCCGGACCGTCACCGCCAACGCGTCCTGATCGTCCCGGCGCAGCAGGTCCCGTACCTTCCGGTACAGGCTCGACGCCACCATGCCACGCTGCGGGAAATTGAGCTGGAACAAGGGGTCGTCCGGCACCCGTTCCCAATCGATGAGCTGGTTGACGACGTACGCGTTGGATCGGAAGGGCAGGATTCGCGCGACGACCTGAATCGCTTCCCGGAGATCCGGGGGCAGGATCTCCCAGAACGGAGTGCGGTGCACGTTGCGGATCGTGACGGGCTGATACCGCTCGGCGAACAGCGTAGCGTGCTGCATAAAAGCCTCCCTGCCGTCGCACCGCCGATCGGCTGAGAGGCGTAGGGGCCCGGGGCGCCCGCTGGCCACTTCCGACGGTGCTATGAACCGTCTAGCGTAGGAATAGGTCCCAGTCTCCTGACAGGTCGTCCAGGTGCCCGGCCGGCGTCGTTGCCGGCGGACAACCCCTGTTCACAAGATACCGTTTCGGGGCCGCGGATGCCACCGAAAGCCGACGACCATTGCCCGGTGCGCCGGGCCAGCCGAGCCGTTATCGTTCGGCCATGAAACCTGAACGAGGGGATCTGCCCGATTTGTTGGCGGTCGCCCGGGGCGATCGTCCGGCCGACGTCGTATTCCGCCACGGCCGCGTGGTGAACGTGTTCACGGCCGAGGTGGAGGGCGTGGACGTGGCGGTGGCGGGCTCCCGGATTGCGGGGCTCGGGGCGTACGAAGGTGCGGAGACGGTGGACCTGGACGGTGCGTACCTGCTGCCGGGCTTCATCGACGCCCACGTGCACATCGAGTCCAGCATGGCGACGCCGCCGGAGTTCGCCCGGGCGGTGGTGCCCCGGGGCACGACGACGGTGGTGAGCGATCCCCACGAGATCGCCAACGTGCACGGCCTGGCGGGCATCCGGTACATGCTGGCGGCCAGCGAGGGCTTGCCGCTGTCGGTGTTCGTGATGGCCAGCTCGTGCGTGCCGGCCACGCACATGGGCACGGCCGGCGCCGAGCTCGATGCGTCCGCGCTGGCGGAGCTGACGGACCCGCGCGTGTTGGGGCTGGCGGAGCTCATGAACTTCCCGGGCGCCATCTACGGCGACGACGGCGTGCTGGCCAAGCTGCGGGCTTTCGCGGGTCGCGTCGTGGACGGCCACGCGCCGGGCGTGGTGGGGCAGGCGCTCAACGCCTACGTGGCGGCCGGCCCGCGCTCCGACCACGAATGCACCACGCCCGAGGAGGCCCGGGAGAAGCTGCGGCGCGGGCTGTTCGTGTTCCTGCGCCAGGCGACGAACGCGCAGAACCTGCTGGACCTGCTGCCGGCGTTGACGCCGGCCAACCGCCGGCGGGCGGCGTTCTGCACGGATGACCGCCAGCCGCCGGACCTGCTGGACGAGGGCGGCATCGACGCCATGTTGCGCATGGCCATCGGCCGGGGCCTGGCGCCGGTGGAGGCCGTGCGCCTGGCCACGCTCAACCCGGCCGAGTACTTCGGGTTGCACGACCGGGGCGCCGTCGCGCCCGGCCGGCGGGCGGACCTGGTGGTGGTGCGGGACCTGGAGGCGCTGGAGGTCGAGGACGTCTACGCCGCCGGCCGGCACGTGGCCCATGCGGGGGCGACCCTGTCCTGGCCGGACCCGCCCCGCCCGGCGCCGCCGGCGCCGTCCATGCACGTGGAAGCCCGGCGGGTCGATTTCCGGATTCCCGCCCGCGATGGGCGGGTGCGGGTGATTGGCGTGGTGCCCGACCAGATCGTCACGGAGCGGCTCGAGCTGGCGCCGACGGTTCGGGGCGGCGAGGTGGTGGCGGACCCGGAGCGGGACCTGTTGAAGATCGCCGTCGTGGAGCGGCATACGGGCAGCGGCCGGGTGGGGGTGGGGCTGGTGTCGGGCATCGGGCTGAAGGGTGGTGCCATTGCCGGCACCGTGGCCCACGACCACCACAACATCATCTGCATCGGCGCGGACGACGCGGACATGCACGCCGCCGTCGCGGCGGTGGCGGACCTGGGCGGTGGTCTCGTCGTCGTGAACGGCGGAAAGGTGGCGGCGTCCCTGCCCCTGCCGGTGGGCGGCCTCATGTCCCCCGCGCCCATCGAGGCCATCCGCCGCGACCTGGACGCCGTGGTGGACGCGGCCCGCAGCCTGGGCTCGCCCCTGCACGACCCGTTCATGGCCATGGCGTTCCTGGCCCTCGAGGTCATCCCGACCCTCAAGATCACGGATCTCGGGCTCATCGACGTGGACGCGTTCTCGCCGGTGAGCCTCTGGGTGGAGTGACGATCCGCCAGGTTGGGTGCCAGCCGTCGGGCAGCGGGGCGTCGCCGGGTACCCGGCGGCGCCCCGTTGCCTATCGTGCGCTGCCGATGAGCACCGCGTTCATGAACAACAACTCCGTCGTCTCGGCGTAGCCGCGGTAGTTCGGGTCCTCGGCGAAAGCGATCAGCTTGCCGCTGCGGCCCATGGGCTGGAGCATCAGGAACGCCTTGCTGGCGAGCTGAGGCCGGGCGTCCTGCCACACGATTCCGCCCGCCACCAGGTGGGCCATGTCGCCGTAGACGCCCACGTTGGCGCCCTCGTTCAGCTTGAGCGGCGTGAAGATGCGGCTGCCCTCCACCATGGCGCCGATGGTCCCGTCGGTGCCGGCCGCCAGCCAGCTGGTGGTGTCCAGCACCACGTTCAGGATGGCGCCCGACGTCCGCTCAGGCAGCTCCCGGTCCGGCGTGATGGCCTGGAGCAGGTCGATGGGCTGCTTCATGGGCGCCGCCGCCTTGCGGCCCTCGCCGCCGCCGAACTCCGGCGCCCCGCCCCGCATCTCGGTGCTGGTGCCCAGCAACCCGACGCGCGCGGCCCAGCGCGACGACTCGGCCATGGTAATGAGCGTGCCGCCGAACCCCATCCACCGCCGGAACGCCGCCACCATCGCGTCGTTGAACACGCCGCTGTAGCTGCCGGAAGGCAGGATGACGACGTCGTAGTTGGACAGGTCGGTGCGTGGCAGCGCGTCGGCGCGTATGGCGGTCACCGGCTGGCCGTACCGCTGCTCCAGCACGTAGCGCGCCCAGCCCGCGGAGTTCGACCGGGTCGGGCTGTCCCAGACCAGCAGGACGCGCGGCTCGATGAACGCGCGCACGTCGTTGCTGCCCAGGGAGATCCCGCTGTCCTTGTATCCGGATTCCACCGGGAACACCTCGGCTCCGTGGCGTGCGGCGAGGGACATGACCCGTGCCGGCAAGTCCTCCGGGTTCTCGGACGTGCGGAACAGGGCGGTGCCCACGGGGAAGTGGTGGCCGTCGATGGTCGTAGCGCCGTCCAGCACGCGCACCCGCAGCCCCTGCCGGAGGGCGTCGGCAACGGCGGCGGCCGCCGCCGAGTTCCACGGCATCAGGTAGCCCACGCGGGCGCGTTGCGGGGTTGCCGCCGCCGTCGATCCGGCCACCGAGTGCCCCGCCGCGGGCTCAGCCGCCGCAACCGCCACCGGCGTGGACGCCACGTCCACCGGGCGATCCGTCGTGATGGCCTCCACGTCCCAGAGCAGGGGCAGGCTCCACGCCGTGATGTCGTAGATCTCGTAACGCAGCCGCTGCTTGCCTCGTTCCACCTGCCGCTTCAGGAAATCTTCCGGCATGGGCGTGGTGGGGTCCAGGATGTTGTGGGCCATGCGGGCGGCCGGCTGGGCGCCGGGCACGATGTAGGTGGTGTGCGCCGGCAGGGTGCGGCCGGCCACGCGCACCGGCGCATCGGCTTGCCGCACCTCGACCCCATTGGCCACCAGCAGCCGCGCCAGCCGGGCGGCCAGGTCCGGGTCGCGGTCCGAATGGAGCACCCAGGCCGCCGGCCCGCCGTTGCGGGCGATCTGCATAGCGCTGCGATGGAAGTCCAGGAAATCGCGCAGGATCTGCTGCCGGTTGTCCGCCGCGGTGACCATGGTGGCGAGGGCGGCGGTGAAGTGGTGCAGGATACCGTCGCCGTAGGTGAGCAGCGTGCCGTCGCTGCGCCGCACGACGAGGCCCCGGGCCGACGCCTGCTCGAAGGTCATGCCCATGGCGCCCTGCGCCGTGGGCCAGGAGACGCCGTAGCCGGGATAGAAGGCGTCGAACTCCTCACGGGTGAAGTAGGCGAAGCCGCGGGCGTCGAAGGCACCGGCCATGGCGCGGCCCAGCACGTCGTACCAGTGCCACTGCTGCTGCGTGACCCACGGGTTGCCGGGGATGGCCGCGGGCGGGAAGTAGTACGTCGAGTTGCCGCCCATCTCGTGCAGGTCCGCCACCACCTGCGGCTGGTACTCCAGCAGCGCGCGCACCTTGCCGCGGCTCTCCGGCTGGGTCAACGCGAACCAGTCCCGGTTCAGGTCGAACAGGTAGTGGTTCGTGCGGCCGCCGGGCCACGGCTCATCGTGCCCCGCCGATGCCGGGTCCGGGTCCGCCGGGAACGAGCGTGCCTGCTTGTAGCCTTCCACGAACCGGCCGCGCCCGTCCGGGTTCTGGAGCGGATCGATGAGCACCAGCTCCTGCGCCAGGATGTTGGTCACGCGCGGGTCGTTCTGCGCCGCCAGCAGGTGGTACGCCTCGGCCATGCCGGCGCCGGCGCCCGAGATCTCGTTGCCGTGCACCTCGTGCAGCGCGGCGACCACCACCGGCAGCCCGGCGATGAGCCGGCTCGCCGACGCGTCGTCCAGGCCTTCGGGGTGGGCGAGCCGCTGGAGGCCCGCCTTGATGCTGTCCAGCCGCGCCATCCGCTCCGCGGAGCCGATCACCAGCAGGTCCAGCTCCCGGCCCTCGTACGTGTGGCCGTACACGACGAGGCGCGTCCGGTCCGGCGCCGCTTTCGCCAGGGCGTGCATGTACGCCGCGATCTGCTCCGGCGTGGTGAGCGCCTCGTCGAAGTCGTGGCCCACCACGGCCTTCAGCGTCGGGATGGCCGGGTCGTAGTGGATCCCGGGGGCGAGCGTGGCGGTGAAGGGCGCCGGCGATGGCGCCGGCTGCTGCGCCAGTGCCGGCGTCGACGCGGCCGCGAGAAGAATGACTGCCAGGGACAGAGCGAGGCGGCGGGCAAGGTGGCGCATCGGTCGTTCCGTTCATGAGGTCGAGAGCGAAGGGCCGCGGGCGCGGAGGTTCCCGCGCCGCCGCGGGTCACGGCGAATATAAAGACGGGCCGGCGGGACGAAAGGGACGGTTACTCGGCGAGCTTGCGGATGATCTTGCGATCCCTGGCCGGATGATCGCCGCCCGCTGCATCGAGGCGCTCCTGCGCCAGCCGCAGCGACTCACGAATCGCTTCGTGCGTATCGTCGTCCAGGAAGGGCTCCACGTCCTTCTCGTAGCACTTCGGGCAGAGGTAGAAATAGCCGGGCTCCGGGGGCAGCTCGATGTACGCGCCGAAGAACACGGTCATGAGACCGATCATCCGGCGCGGATTCGTCTTGCCGCAACGCAGGCAGTCCGGCATTGCCATCGGGAGGCCTCTGTTGGAGCGCTTCGTGAGCCTGCAAACAAATTGAGGCCGGGAGAGGCTGTGGCGCCAGCGGGGACGGGGAGCGCGTCCCAAGGGCTCCGACCGACGATCGACGATCTGGGGCTGTTCAGCGGCTCCAATCAAACAGCGCCGCGGCGACGGCCAGGCTGCCGTCCTTCTCGAAGCGCGGGTAGGCGGCGACCACGTGGCCGCCATAGGCGGCGATGCCGTTGTAGTCGCCGTAGAACACGTCGGCGCGCATGGTGAAGGGCGGCTGGTCGACGTGGTGGTTCACGAACGTGCGGCCGCCGTCCTCGCTGCGGGCGACGGTGACGGCGGTCTGCGTGCCCTTCAGTCCTCGCCGGTCCAGGAAAACGACGTTCACGGAGCCGTCCACGGGGTCGACGGCCATCCACGTGAACATCTGGGCGGCGCCGTTGCCCACGGGGTCGTCGTTCACGCGCACGGGCTGCGACCACGTGTTGCCGCCGTCGCGGGAAGCCATGACGAAGACGTCGGGGTCGCCGTTGCGCTGGTCGATCCAGTTGACGTACAGCGTGCCGCGGTGGGGCCCGTGGCTCAGGTCGACGCCCGTGACGGGCATGCCGTTGTGCCGGTCCACGCCGGGCACGCCGATGTCCCAGCCGCCGGGCATGTCGGAGATGACCTGATCCTTGCCGAAGGTGTAGCCGCCGTCCGTCGACTTGTCGAACACCAGGCCCTGCGGGCCGGCCCACACCACGTACACCTCGCCTTTCGGACCCACCGACGGCACGGCGCCTTCCACCGTGCTGTCGCTGTCCACGGCATCGCCGCCTCGGTCCGAGATGCGGAAGCCGGGCTGGAACGTGCGGCCACCGTCTGTGGAGCGGGCGAACCAGATCTGCGAGGAATCGGTGGGCGAGTGGGAGCCGTAGACGTCGAACCGTGTCCAGGCCACGTAGATGTTCCCGCGGTGGGGCGAGCCGTCCACGTTGTCGGCCACGGGCCAGGGCTTGTCCTCGAACGGGATCACCGTGTTGACGTGGTCGATGACCGGCACCGGCGGGGCCCAGGTGATGCCCCCGTCGGATGACGTCCCGACGTAGATGCCGCTTTCCGCCCGCTCCGGGCGCGGCACCCGGATGCCGTCGAAGGCGATGTAGGAGTGAATGGCCAGGCCGCCGGCGTTGAACGTGATGGCGTCGTCGCCCTGGACGCGCGCACCCGGGTTGGGCGAACCGACCACGCTCCAGTGCTGTCCGCCGTCCATGCTCACGTAGGCGTAGTCGGTGATGCGCGGGCCGGCGGGGCCGCCGTCCGCCAGGGACGTGATCACCACGTTGTCGGGATTCGCCGGGTTGATGGCGACGGAGACTTCGCCGGGATTGTGGATCTGCGGGCCGCTGACGCGGACGACCTGCTGCGCGGCGCCGCCCCGGGCCGAGAGCAGGCAGCCGAAGAGGACAACCGCGACCGAGATGCGCGCCCTCCCGGCGACGGACCGGGCGCCCCAGCCGAGCCGGCTCACGAGAGCGGGTCCATGTGCGCCAGCTTGCGCAGGCTGATGAAGAAACGCGTCAGGAGGAACAGCGCCATGAGGACGACGCCGACGGCGATAACGATGTTCGCGATCCGCTCGATCAGCGCCGGTGTCGCGCCGGCGACGGCGGGGGCGAAGAAGAGCACGGTGTTGGCGAGGATCAGCAGGATCCGCATCTCGGTGGGACCGAACTTGCCGTAGGCGAGGTGGAACACGCCGAACACCACGGCTTCCAGGTAGACGTTGATGGACAGGAGCAGGTACAGGACGACCACGGCGAGGCCGAGCTCCAGCGACACGTACGGGGACAGGCCGATGCCGACGCCGATGAGCACCGTCGTCAAGGCGTCCACCGCGTGGTCCAGGTAGTAGCCGTACTTGGGCCGCTCCTTGTGGCGGATGCGCGCCATGGTGCCGTCCAGGCTGTCGCCGATCCAGTTCACGACCAGCATGCCGCTGACCAGCCACAACCAGCCGGAGCTCAACTCAGTCAGCGCGTACCCAACCGCGATGCCGATGGACCCGATGACGCCGAGGATGGTCATGTGGTCTGACTGCACCCACGCCGGCATGCGCTCCGCCATCCAGCAGAGCAACCGTCGCTCCGGCGCGGCGAGTAGAAAGGCCATCTCACGCTTCGCGGTTGTCATCCGACTCCGCTTCCTGACGAGACCATCGTCCTCCGGGGAACCCGGAGAAACGTGCGGATCGCGGCCGGAACGTCAAGGGCCGGACGCTCGTGGTACGTACTCTGCACACCGTTCGGGCCGGCAGAGCACGCGATCCGGAGAATGACATGAACGTCCCCGCCATCACGCTACCCGGCGACATCGAAGCGCCGCAGGTGGGCCTCGGCACCTGGACGCTGCGCGGCTCCGAATGCGAGCAGGTCGTAGGCAATGCTCTCGCCATGGGTTACCGCCATATCGACACGGCCGAGATGTACGAGAACGAGGACGCCATCGGCCGCGCCATTGCCTCCGTGGACCGCGCCGAGCTGTTCCTCACCTCCAAGGTCTGGCCGGACCACCTGCATGCGGAAGACGTCCGCTACGCGTGCGAATCCTCGCTCAAACGCCTGAACACCGACTACCTGGACCTCTACCTGATCCACTGGCCGAACCGCAGCGTTCCCATCGAGGAGACCGTGGGTGCGCTGCGGCGCCTCGTGGACGATGGACGCATCCGCGCGTGGGGCGTGAGCAACTTCACGCGCGGGCATCTGGACGACTTGCGCCGCCTGGGCAGCACCGTCGCCGTGAACCAGGTGGAGCTGCACCCGTTCTTCAATCAGCAGGTTCTGGCCGGGTACTGTGCGGACAACGGTGTACCCATCACGGCGTACCGGCCCCTCGGGAAGGGGCGTGTCAATCACGACCACGTGCTCAGCGGCATCGCCCTGCGCCACGGACGCTCGCCTGCGCAGGTGGCGCTCCGTTGGATCGTGCAGCGCGGCCACCTCGCCATCCCGCGCAGCGCGAGCCGGCGGCACCTGCAGGAGAACATCGAGGTGTTCGACTTCAGTCTCGACGCGTCTGAGATGGCCCGGATCGACGCGCTGCCACAGAGCGGCCGCCTCGTCGTCATCGCGGGGGCCGAGTTCGACCGCGAGGCGATGTGAACCTTGACGGGGCGGCGCGCGAGCGTAATACCCAAGTCGAGAGAACCGGCAATGGAGCGAGGATGTGAGCGAGCCCAACGACACCGAGCGTGCCCTGAAGTTATGGGTCGTTCTGGCGCGCGCCCACGGGGCGGTGGCCGACCGGGTGCGGGCCGACCTGGTGCGTTACGGCCTCACGGGAGGAGAATTCGGCGTCCTCGAGGCGCTGTACCACAAAGGGCCCATGCTGCTGGGAGAGGTGCAGAAGAAGATCCTCGTGTCCAGCGGCGGCATCACCTACCTCATGGACCGCCTGGCAGAGAAGGGGTACACGGAACGGCGGCCGTGCGAGGAGGACCGGCGTGCCAGCTACGCACAGTTGACGCCGAAGGGCACCGAGTTGATGCAGCGCATCTTCCCGGAGCATGCGGCCATGCTCCGCGAAGCCCTGGCCGGCCTGGACGAAGAGGAGAAGGAGCAGGCGATCCGGCTGGTTCGCAAACTGGGCCTTCACGCCGCGGACGACGCGGCCGGAATGCTTCCCTGATGTGGGGCGGGTGAACATGCGAAACAGAGCGATCCGGATCCTGGTGGTCGCGGTTGTCGCGGTCGTCGTCGTTTCCGGAGTGATGCTTCTCGGCGGACGCCGGGTCTACGACTTCCACGGTACGTATTTCGATCCGGCCGCGCCTGCGGCGAATTTCACGTTGCGGTCGGCCGACGGGCCGGTCCACCTGTCCGACTTCGCGGGCAAGGTGGTGGTGCTGTACTTCGGCTATACCTACTGCCCGGACGTGTGCCCGACCACGCTGAACCACCTGGCCCGGGCACTGCACGCCGCCGGCGACCCCCAGGACGTGCAGGTGTTGTTCATCACCGTGGACCCGGCCCGCGACACGGCCGACCGCATGGCGGAGTACGTCCGCCAGTTCGATCCCGCCTTCATCGGCCTCACGGCCTCTCCGGATACCATCGACGCCGTCGCGAAGGCGTACGGCATCTACCACCAGAAGAGCGAAGGCTCCGGCACGGCCTACACCATCGACCATTCGGCGACCATCACCGTCGTGGGTCGGAAAGGCATGGTGCGCCTGCTCTGGCCACCGGACCTGACGCCGGAGCAGATGGCCCAGGACCTCACCGCGCTGAGGCGCCGGTGAGCCCCGCGAGCGCGGCGCGCCGCCTGGCGCCGATCCTCCCCGTCGCGGCACTGGTGCTCGTGATGGGTGGCGCGTGCGGAACCGGTGGCGCCGCCGGGCCCGCCCCCGTCGTGGAGGATGCCTGGGTCCGGGCCGCGAAGGTGCCGCGCATTCCGCCGCCCGGCGGCGTCAACTCGGCCGCCTACATGACGTTGCGCAACCGCGGCACCGTGGCCGCACGCCTCGTGGGCGCCTCGTCGCCCGCGGCCGACACCGTCCAGATCCACCAGAGCACCATCGAGAACGGAATCGCCCGCATGCGGCCCGTCGCCGGCCTCGACCTGCCACCGGGCGGCGCCGTGCGCCTCGCGCCCGGCGGCTACCACCTCATGCTCCTGAATCTGCACCGCTCCCTCGCCACGGGGGACACCGTGGACATCACCCTGCGCTTCGCCAAGGCGCCGGAGATCAAGCTGCGCGTGCCGGTCCAGTGACGGAGCGCGGCCGGGAATCTTCCGGATCCGGCCGCGTCGATCCGCACCGCATCCGGTCGCTCAACCGGGCGCCGGACGTCGCCGGCGCCTACGTTCTCTACTGGATGCAGCAGAGCCAGCGCGCCGAGTGGAATCCGGCCCTGGAACACGCCATCCGGCTGGCCAACGAACGACGCCTGCCCTTGCTCGTGGGCTTCGGCCTCACCGACGACTACCCGGAAGCGAACCTGCGCCACTACCGCTTCATGCTGGAAGGTCTCCGGCTGACGCGCCGGGCCCTGCTGCGACGCGGCGTCGCGTTCGCGCTCCGGCCCGGCCATCCCGACGACGTGGCCCTGGACCTGGCGCGACGGGCCGCCCTCGTCGTGTGCGACCGCGGGTACCTGCGGCATCAGCGGATGTGGCGGCGGCGCGTCGCAGAAGAAGCCGGCCGGCCCGTGATCGAGGTCGAGGGTGATGTCGTCGTGCCGGTGGACGTGGCCAGTGCCAAGGCCGAGTACGCCGCGCGCACCATTCGGCCCCGGCTGCACGCACGCATGGACGAGTTCCTCGTCCCGCAGCGGACCACGCCCCTCCGCCGCGACGCCCTGGGGCTGGTCGTCGACGGGCTGGACCTGGAAGACCTCGATGGGCTCCTGGACGGGCTGGCCATCGACCGCAGCGTCGCTCCCTGGCCCGGGTTCCGCGGCGGGACGGCACAGGCCCGGGCGCGCCTGGATCGGTTCCTGGAACACGACCTCGACCGCTACGTCTCCCACCGGGCGCAGCCGTACGGCGACCACGTCACGCACCTGGGCCCCTACCTCCACTTCGGGCAGATCTCGGCCGCGTACGTCGTCACGCGCCTCCTGGCATCGGCGGCGCCGGATGACGAAAACGCGGCGTCGCTGGTCGAAGAGCTGGTCGTGCGGCGGGAGCTCGCCGTCAATTGCGTCGAGCATACCCCCGACTACGACCGCTTCGAGTGTCTGCCGGCCTGGGCGCGGCGCACCCTGGCGAAGCACGCCCGTGACCCAAGGCCGCAGGTCTACACGCAGGCCGAGCTGGAAAACGCCCAGACCCACGACCCGGTCTGGAACGCCGCAATGCGCGAGCTCCGCGTCACCGGGTACATGCACAACGCCATGCGCATGTACTGGGGCAAGAAGATCCTCGAATGGACCCGGACCCCCGACGAGGCCTTCCGCACCACCCTCGCCCTCAACAACCGCTACTTCCTCGACGGCCGCGACCCCAACTCCTTCGCCAACGTCGGCTGGATCTTCGGCCTGCACGACCGGCCCTGGAAGGAGCGGCCCATCTTCGGCACCGTCCGCTACCTGTCCGCGTCCGGACTCCGCCGCAAGATGGACCCGGAGGCCTACATCGCCCGGATCGACCGCCTGACGGGCTGACCCGGCCCCCCGACCTTCCCCGGTCTCCCCCTCCTCCCCGCAGCCCCATTGACGGGTGTGGGATGGCGGTTATATATAGAGTGTCGATATGACGGCGGGCTTTATATGCCGCGCCGGGTGAGGGCGGTGGGCCCGCCGTGAGCCGGCGCACTGGACGGATGGGACCATGAACTCGCCCCACGAGCCGACAGACCTGCAGGCGCTGGTGCGCACGATGAACGAGGTGCTGATCCTGGCGTGTCTGCGGAGTGGCCGGAAGCACGGGTACCAGATCGCGCTGGACGTGGAGCGGGATACGGGCGGGGCGTTCGCGTTCCAGCATGGCACGCTGTACCCGATCCTGCATCGGCTGGAGAAGGAGGGGCTGATCACGGGGTCCTGGGACGATGGGGGGGGTCGGCGACGGAAGGTGTACGGCCTGACGGCGGAGGGGCGGGTGCAGATGGAGCGGGAGGGGGCGCGTTGTGCCGGGGTATTCGGTGCGTTCAACGCCTATTGGGGGAGCGGGTCATGAAGGGGTTCGAGGAGGAGATCCGGCGAGTGGCGGAAGGGCTGGGCCTGCCGCAACCGGTCCGGTCGCGGATCCTCATGGAGCTGGCGTCGGACCTGGAGGATCTGGCGGAAGCGCTGCGGGGGCAGGGTACGTCGGAGGCGGAGGCACGGCGCCGGGCGCTGGACGCACTGCTGCCATCGCCGGAGGCGTTGGCGGAGCTGCGTGGCGTGCACCGGCCGTTGTATCAGCGCCTGGTGGACCGGTTCTCGGAGCGGGCGCGCCATCGGGTGGAGCGTCTGCTTCTGGCAGCCACGGCGGCGGTGGCGCTGGGCATCGGGATCGGGGCGCTGGCACGCATCCACCTGCTGTCGTCGCCCTCGCTGTTCGTGTGGCCGCTACTGGGTCTGGCCGTGCTGGTGGTGGGGTTGGGCTCCGGGAAGATGCTGCAGCTCTATGTAGTGAAGGACCACGCCCTCCGCCGACTCCGCCGCGGCATGTTCCTGCTGCCGGTGCTGGCGGGCGCCACCGTGAGCGTGGGGCTCATCGGGTTGGTGCTGGACTTCTACGCCACGGCGGCGGGGATCGAGGCGGACGTGCGACTGCAGACGCCGTTGCTGCTGGACTGGGTGCGGCGCGACATGCCGATGCTGGCGCTGGCGCTGCTGGTGGCGGTGCTGGCCGGGTTGTTCTGGTTCGTGGCGTCGGTGCGGATCGCCCATATCGAGCAGGCGGAAGCGGAAGCGTTGGGGTACGTGCGCCGGGTGCACGGCCCCGTCATCTAGAGAAAGGAGGCCATCATGTTCAATCTGTTCCGAGAAGGCGGCGTGATGATGTGGCCGCTGCTGATCCTGGCCGTGGCGGTGGTGGTGCTGTCGGTGCGTGGCTGGATGCGTGTGAGCCGCGTGGAGGGTCCGGACCCCGTCGTGGAGACCGGAGTCGACGCGGTGGTGTTCTGGGGTGCGTGGAGCGTGATCCTGGGGTTCCTGGGCACCATCGTGGGGATCTACTTCGCGGCGGGCGCCATCTCGGTTGCGCCGGCGATCTCCCCCCAGATCATCTGGGGCGGCATCCGCGTGGCGCTCATCACGCTGGTGTTCGGCCTGCTGATCTTCGCCGTGGCCGCGGTGGCCTGGTTCATCCTGCGCAGCTGGTATCGGCGGCGGATTATGGCGTGAGCCGGCCTCGGGTCGCCTGGAGGGCTCGGGGGGTGAGCTGACCTCGGGTCGCCTGGAGGGCTCCTGGGGTGAGCTGACTTCGGCTCGCCCGGACAGAGAGTGGGAGAGAGGGAGAGGGGGAGACGGGGGGACGGGCCTGGCCTTCGCGCCACGGTGCCCCGATCTCCCCGTCTCCCACTCTCCCCGGTGGCGGGGTGGTTGGGCGGCCGGGCGGTTGGGCGGCCGGGCGGTCGGGCGGTCGGGCGGTCGGGGGGCCGGGCGGCGGGGGGCCGGGCGGCGGGGGGCTCCCCTCGGGGTGGGGCGGTGGCGGGGAGGACGGGGGAACGGGGTGGTGGCGGGGTAGCTCGGTGCCTATCATGCCGCATGCGAATTCACCGACT
>CAZUFP010000064.1:0-19377 GCA_964619835.1 uncultured Gemmatimonadaceae bacterium
CGCCCTCTGCGTGATGCGGTCCCTGCGCCCTCTGCGTGATGCGGTCCCTGCGCCCTCTGGAGGTCAGGGCTCGGGCAGGGTCCCGGGCGCCCGGACAATGGGTTCACCACCGGGCCCGTCGAGAAGGGATGCACCGTCCACCGCGTTCAGCACGTACACGACGGCATCGCGTCCCGTCGCTTCGCGGTAGTCCGCGGGTACACGGCGGAGGAACTCGTCCACGGCCGTCTCCTCCACCAGCGACACCGTGCAGCCGCCCCAGCCGGCGCCCGTGAGGCGCGAGCCGTAGACGCCGTCCACGCGCCGCGCCGCCGCCACGAGGGCGTCCAGCTCGGGCGTGGACACTTCGAAGTCGTCGCGCAGGCTTTCGTGGGAAGCGTTCATGAGACGGCCCGCCTCCTCGACGCGGCCGTCGCTGAAGGCACGGGCGGCGCTGCGTGTTCTCGCAATCTCCGTCACCACGTGGCGCGCCCGGCGCCGCACGGGCTCCGGTAGCTCCTCCGCCCGCCGTGCGAACGTGTCCGGCGCCACGTCGCCCAGCTCCGTCACGCCCAGCAGCTCCGCCGCCCGCCGGGTGGCGGCGACGCGGTCGTTGTACTGGGAGTTCCGCAGGTCGCGGCGCACGCCGCTGTCCGCGGCGATGACACGCACGTGCGCCGGCAGCGGCGCATGCCGGTACGCCAGCGAGCGGGTGTCCACCAGCAAGGCGTGGCCGGCCCGGCCCAGGACCGCGATGATCTGGTCCATGATGCCGCAGCTGACGCCGGCCCACTCCGTTTCCGCCCGGCGGCAGAGTTGTGCGAGCTGCACGCCTTCCATGGTGCCGCCGGCGAGGGCGAGCAGGGCGGTGGCGGCGGCCACCTCGAGGGCGGCGGACGACGACATGCCGCCGCCCCGGGGCACGTCGCCCGCCAGGGCCATGTCGAAGCCGGGAACCGGCACGCCGGCCTCCCGGAGCAGGTGCGCCACGCCGCGGACGTAGGAGCCGAAGCCGTCGCCCCGGTCGGCCGTGTCCAGATCGAACGTGTCCGCCGCGCCCAGATCGGCCGCAATCAAGTGCGCCCGGCCATCCGCCCGGGGCCGGGCGGCCACGACCACGTCGAGATCGACCGCCACCGGCAGGACCATGCCGCCGCTGTAGTCGACGTGCTCGCCGATCAGGTTGATGCGGCCCGGGCCCCGGGCAACGACCGACGGCGGGCCGATAGCATCGAGAAAGGCGTTCCTGGCACGGGCCGCGGCGTGCGGCTGTTCGTTGCGGCGCGAGGCGGGCTGTGCTGGCGGCATGGTCGGATCGGCGACGGGGGTCCTGCGGGCCGTTCACGCGCCCGCGGATGAGCGGTCACGCGCAAGGTAGGCGCGCGGGCCCGCAGCGGAAAGACAACCGGTTGCCGGCAAAGATTGGAGCCGTCAGAATTATGCGGGTCTCTTCCTTACACACCGACTAGAAACGATGCGGAGAATCGCCGCGCTCGCGACCGGCGTGGCGTCGTTGGCCCTCGTCGTGGCCCCGGACGTCGTCGAAAGGGAGTCCGACGACCGGGTCCGCTGGAGATGAGCGTGAATTTCACGACGAACGGGCACCACGCAGGAGGACGGCGATGAGCGACAAAGTGCGCAAGAGCGAGCCGGAGTGGCGCGAACAACTCACGTCCGAGCAGTATCACGTCACGCGGGAGAAGGGGACGGAGCGCCCCTTCTCCGGGACGTACTGGGACAACCACGAGGACGGGACGTACCGGTGTGTCTGCTGCGGCGCCGAGCTGTTCCGCTCGGACGAGAAGTACGAATCGGGCAGCGGCTGGCCCAGCTTCTGGCAGCCCGCGGAGGACCGCAACGTGGAGACCCGGCACGACGACTCCCACGGCATGCACCGCACCGAGGTCCTGTGCAGCCGTTGCGAAGCGCACCTCGGGCACGTGTTCGACGACGGGCCGCAGCCCACCGGCAAGCGGTTCTGCATCAACTCGGCCGCCCTGCGGTTCGATCCAGCGGACAAGTGATCGCGTGAAGGTGACTCCCGGGCGCCCGGCCCCCGCCGGCGCCGCGAGGTGATGAGCATGGACACGTCCTTCGATCTGCTGCGGCGGACGGACAAGCACTACCTCGGGGCGGGCGACGGCACTCTGTTCGCCCCCCCACACCCGCTCTGGCTCGACCGTCCGGGGTTCTGGGACGGCGGCCACGTCTTCCTCTACGGCATCGCGCCTCTCTTCACCCTGTCCCTGGTGGACGAGGACGGCGCCGAGATCCGCCTGCACCCGGGCCGCCGCGAATGGACGCCCGCCCGCATCGTCGTGCACTACCAGGCGGACCACCTGGAGATCGAGGAGCATCGCGCCGTGTTGCCCGGCGGGCGCTTCGCCGCCGAGATGCGCATCACCAACAACGGCGAAGTGACGACCGCGGTCCACACGGTCGCCTGGACCGCGCAGGAAGGCGCGGCCCTGACCGCTCGCGACGCGTGCGGCGCCGACGCGGACGGCATCCGATTCCGCGTGTCCGCGCAGGACGCTCAGGACCGCTCCGGCCGCATCGACCTGGACTGCACCCTGCGCTTCACCGACGAGCCCGCGGAGGCGTGGGCGGTCCACGAAGCGCAGCAGTCGGCCCGCTTCCCCAACGTCCCCGATTGGGAGGCCACACCCTTTCGCGACGGTTGGGACGCGAAGCGGCCGTCCCTGGAGGGCTTCGACCTGGCCGGCGCGGAGGCCACCGGCCGCACCCTCGTCTACGCAGGACTGTCGCGGGCCCACGAGCTGAAGCCGGGCGCCAGCGCGTGGGTGGCCGTGGAGCTCCGGGCGCTGCCCGACGCGCCGCTGCGCTGGAAAGCCGCCGCGGCGGGCAACGGGCAGTCGCTGCCGGCAGGCTCGCCGGGGACGGGCGTGGCGTCCGGAGGTGCCGCGCAGCGGCGCTTCGCGGCCGCCGAGGCCAGCCGGGAAGCCTGGCTCGCCTACTACGACGCGGCGCCTTCCCTCCAGTCGTCCGATCCCTGGATCGCCCGGTACTTCGCATACCGCTGGTACGGCCTGCGTCTGAACTTCATCGAGCCCGCCGGCAACTACCGGCACCCCACGTGCGCCGAAGGCATCGAGTACTTCCACTGCCCCATCGGCTACAGCGCGTGGTGCCACATGCGCGAGCTGCGCTGGCTCGCCAACCCCGCCAGGGCACGGGGGGCCCTGCTCACGTTCCTGGAGCATCAACGCGAGGACGGTGCGCTGCCCGGGCGTGTCTACCTGGACCACGGCCGCCGCACGGACTTCTACTTCGCCGACTGGGGCGCCAGCCTGCTGGCGGTCCATGAGGTCCATCCCGACGCCGACTTCCTGGAAACGGCATACGGGCCGCTGGCCCGCTACGCCGACTGGCTGGACCACGACCGGGACGCCGAGCGCACCGGCCTCTACGACGTGCGGGACCCGTACGAGACGGGCCAGGAGAACATGAGCCGCTACACGGCGGTGGACCCGGACGCGGACCGGCAGCATTTCCAGTACCGCATCCGGCTGAAGGGCGTGGACCTGACGGTGTACACCTACCGTCTGCGCCGGGCGCTGGCCCGCGTCGCCGCCATTCTGGACCGGTCCGCCGACATCGCCCGGCACGATGCCGTGGCCGACCGGATCGCCGAGGCCGTGCGCACCCGCATGTGGGACGAGAAGGCCGGCATGTTCTCCGATGTCGATCCGAACACCATGGAACGGACGGGCATCAAGGCGGCGGTGTGCTTCTATCCGTACATGACGGACATCGTCGATGACACGCACCTGAAGGGGCTGCGCAACAACCTGTTCGACACCGACACCTTCTGGCTGCCGTACCCGGTCCCGTCCACCTCGGCGGATGACCCCACGTTCGACGCGAACGCACGCTGGAAGGGCGTCCGCCAGAATTGCACCTGGAACGGCCGCGTCTGGCCCATGACCAACGCACACGTCGTGGAAGCGTTGGGACGGGCCGCGACGCTGGACCGCCGGTTGCGCCGCCGGGCCGCCGAGCTGGTGGAGCGCACCCTCCGCCTGCTCTTCTTCGATGGCGACCCGGAGCGGCCCAACTGCTTCGAGCATTACTCGCCCCTGAACGGCCGGCCGAGCATCTACCGCGGCATCGACGACTACCAGCATTCCTGGATCAACGACCTGATCATCCGCTTCGTGGCGGGATTCCGGCCCGACGACACGGGGGAAGGCCGCGTCGTCGTGGATCCGCTGCCCCTGGACCTGGATCACCTGCGCATCGAACGCCTGCCGTTCCGCGGATCTCTCGTCACCATCAAGCGCACCCGGGAGCACATGGCCCTGGAGGTCGACGGCCGCCTGCTCGTGGAGGGCCCCATCGGCGAGCCCCTCGAGGTCACGCTGTGAGCGAAGCGCCCCTCCGGGTAACACTGGTTTGCCAGGATGCGGAGGAAACGCCGATCATCGCCCGCTGGCTCCAGTCGGCGCCGGGCATCGATCCCTGCATCGTCTCTCTGGACGACCTGGCCAGTACGCCGACGGACTGCGATGTCGTGTGGGTCCACGCCGCGTCGGTCATCGAGCCACAACCCGAGCTGGCCAGCCTGATGGAGCCCCTGGAACGGGGCGGCATGCTGCTCACCGGCGGCGCCGCGACGCTGCCGTTCACCCTGGGCATCGAATCGGAGCCGCCGAACGATGCACAGCGCGGCACCTGGACCGACGAGGCGGACGAGCTCTTCCTGTTCCGCAGCTTCTCTCAGTACCCGCACATTCGCGGGCACGCGGCATTCCGCAGTCATCCGCTCTTCGAAGGCCTCGGCGGGGCCGCCTACACCTGGTGGCCCCGGGACGGCGAGCCCTTCACCACGGTGACGTATCGGGCCCCCGCGCGGCCCGCGCGCGCCCGCATCGTCGCGGTGGAGCGGAGCTTCATCCACGTGAACCCGGACCGCGCCACCATCTGGGAATACGACTCCATGGACGCCCGCACGCACGCCGGCGCCCAGCGCGTGCTCTGTGTCGGAGCGTACCTGCCGTTCGCCGCGCACGACCCGGCCTACCGCGAGCACGTGGAGCGGCTGGCCCTGAACGCGCTGTTCTACGTGGCGGGGCGGGAGGATCGGCCGGGCGGCGGCGCGGCGGCGCTCGCCGGCACCCGCGCCCGCTACTGGCAGCCCCCGGCGCCGGAGACCCTGGAAGACCCGGAGATGGCGGTCCCGGACCTGCCGGCGCTGGCCGGGCCGCTGTCGCCGTTCGAGGCAGGGCTGGCCCTGCGCGGAACGGCGGAGGCGGACGAGCCGTTCACGCTGGCGGGGCGCCGGTCGTTCGCGGCGGGAGGGGAGCAGCGCGGCATCGACGAGGTGTGGGCGCACCCGCTGCGGGTGCTGGCTCGCCTGCGGCTGGAGGACGCGGTGGCGGGCGACGTCGCGGTCACGCCGCTGGGCATCGAACGCCGCTTGACGATCGGCGGCTCGGTCGTGCGGGAGCGCATCTTCGTGCCCGGCGACGTGCCCGGCGCCGTGGTGGAGTGGACCGCGGAGCAGGCGGCCCGCCTCCGCGTCGGCTGGAGGACGGACCTGCGCCTCACGTGGCCGTATCCCGCCGGTGCATTGGGCCCGCTGCGCTGGCGCGCGTTGGACCGGGGCGTGGTCGTCGCTGCGGCCCATGACGACGACCGTGCCGTGTTCGTGTTCAGCGCCTCGCCGGATTCGTTGCGCGTGGCCGATGCCCCGGAGCAGGCTCCGGCGCTGGACGTGACGGCCGAACTGGAGCTTGCGGACGGTGAGTCGGTGCGGTTCGCGGCTGTCGGCGCTGCGAATGACGCGGACATGGAGCGAGCTCTGCGCCGTCTCCGCTGGCCCGATGCCCTGGTCCAGGCCCGCCGCGCTGCGGCCGCCCGGCTGGAGGAGGACCGACTGGCGCTGGAAGCGCCGGACCCGCAGGCCGCAGCCGCGTTGGGCTGGGCGAAGGAACGCCTGGCCTCCTACGTCGTGGACGTGGCGGCCGTCGGCCGGTCACTGGTCGCCGGCTACTGGGTCTCCCGCCCCGACTGGTTCCACGACGGCCGACCCGGCTACGCGTGGTTCTTCGGCCGCGACGCCGTCTGGACGGCGCTGGCCAGCCTGGCCGTGGGCGACTTCGACGCCGCCCGCGACGTCATCCGGTTCCTGGGGGAACGCCAGGACCTGTCGGGCAAGGTGCTGCACGAATGCACGACGAGCGGAGTGACCCACTACGACTCCGCCGACGCCACGCCTCTCTACCTCCTCCTCGTCGCGCGGTACCTGGCGTGGACCGGCGACCGTGCCTTCGTGCGGGGCCAGTGGGACCACGTCCAGGCGGCGTACACGTTCTGCCGCACCACCGACACCGATGGGGACGGGCTCATCGAGAACACGCGCGTCGGCCATGGCTGGATCGAATTCGGCCGCTTGGGCGGTGGCACCATCACGGGCTACAACACCGCCATCTGGACCGCCGTGCTGCGCGAGCTGGCGGACGCCGCGGAGAGCATCGGCGAGGGCGCCTTCGCCGCGGAGCTCCGCCGGCGCCACGAAGTGGCCCGGGACGTTTTCCAGCACACGTTCTACGACGAGGCAACCGGCGAATACGCCCTGAACGCACGGCGCGCCCCGTCTCCACGCCTCCCCGTCTCCCCGTCGGGGCGGAAGGGCTGGGAACGGAACCGCACGCAGACCGCCATGCAGGCCGTGCCGCTGCTACTGGGCGTGGCCGACCCCGCCCGGGCGGCGGGCTGGCTCGACGCGATCGCCGGCGATGACTTCACCGCGGCATGGGGCGTCCGCATGCTGCCTCGCTCCGACCCGTCGTACGACCCCGAGAGCTACCACGGCGGCGCGGTGTGGCCACTCTACACGGGCTGGGTGAGCTGGGCGGAGTACCGGGCCGGCCGCGCCGAGGCGGCCTTCCGGCACTGGTGGATGAATGTGGAACAGGTCGGCTGGCGCGAACGCGGTGCGTGGGACGAAGTCATCCATGGCCTGGAGCGCCGCGGCCGCGGCGTCTGCCCGGACCAGGCATGGTCGACGGCCATGGCCGTCTCGCCTCTCGTCTACGGTCTCCTGGGCGCGGAACCCGACGCGTGCGTGCACCGGCTGCGGCTGCGCCCGCAGATCCCGGCATCCTGGGACCGCCTCGACGTGCGCCGGCTTCGCGTCGGCGACGCCCATGTGTCCCTGTCCTACCGCCGCGACCGCGGGCGCCACACCTTCGACCTTGCCCAGACGCAGGGCGGCGTGCCGCTGACCGTGGTCTTCGAACCCGCACTGCCGGGAGGCCGGCTCGCGGCCGTATTCGTCGACGGCACCACCGCCGATCTGGAGGCGCGTCCGTTCGGAGAGCGCACCCTGGTGCCCGTCCAGCTGGTGCTGGACGCGCCGCGCCGCGTGGTGGTGGAGCAGGACGAACCCGGTGGCGACCGGGCGGCGCAGCCCGTACAATGACGGGTCGCGCCAGAAACGGAGGAACCGCGATGCGACGTTTCGCAGCGATCGTGCTCGGCCTGATGCTCACCACCGGTGCACCCCGCGCCCTGGCCGGCCAGTCGGCGGTCGGCTTCAAAGCCGGCGTGAACCGGACCGGCCTGACCGGCGTCGACGCCGGCGCGGCCGCGGCGCGCGATCGATTCGTCGGCGGCGTCTTCTTCGGAACCGCGGTCTCCAACCACCTGGCAATCCAGGTGGAGCTGCTGTTCTCGAAAGGCGGCGTGACCGACTTCGTGAACCCGGCGGACACGACGGGCGCCGCTCCGGTCACTCTCACCACGACTTACGTGGAGCTGCCCCTCCTGCTGCGCGCCGGCTTCCCGACCCGGACCGTGTTGTTCAGTGTGTATGCGGGGCCCGTTCTGTCCTTTCGCAACAGCTGCGAGATCGACACCGGCGACAGCGCGCTCCGCTGCCGCTACGCCGGCACGCCGCAGGGGTTCTACCCGCGCGCCACGGACGTGGCCGCGGCCGGCGGCGCGGGCATCGACGTCTCCCTCGGCGGCAGCACCGTCTTCATCGACGGACGCTACGCCGTCGGGTTGCTTTCCATCGAAGCCGGCACCATGGGCATGAAGGCCCGGCGCACCGCCGCGTCGCTGATGGCCGGGCTCGCCTTTCCGATCGGTCGCTGAACATCCAACTTGCCGAAATAGACTGACATGAGCCAAGAGAACCGGTACGACGAAACGGTCACGCCGTCCGAAGCCCTCGGCATGGAAGGCGAGCCAACCCCACCGTCGCGCAAGAGCGGACGGACGCGCCAGGTCGTGGCCGGCGTCATCATCGTCGCGGCCATCATCCTGGGCGTGTACTTCGGCCAACGCGGCGCCATCCCGGGCACCCAGCACTTCGGATTCGGTTCCGTGCTGCCCGCCCTGACCACGCTCCTCCTGGTGTTCATCACCCGGGAGGTGGTGAGCTCCCTGTTCATGGGCATCGTCATGGGCGGGCTCGTCAGCACGAACTACAACATCGTGCAGGCGTACATGCTGCCGTCCCTCGGCAGCCGCAACTACGCTGTCATCCTGCTGGTCTACCTGTGGGCGCTGGGCGGGCTCATCGGCATCTGGACCCGCACCGGCGGCGCCCAGCACTTCGCCAAGTGGGCCGGCCAGCGCATCGTGCGCGGGCCCCGCACGGCCAAGTTCTTCGCCTGGCTCATGGGCGTGATCTTCCACCAGGGCGGCACCATCTCCACCGTGCTGGCCGGCACCACCGTGCGGCCCGTCACCGACGAGGAGAAGATCAGCCACGAAGAGCTGTCCTACATCGTGGACTCCACCGCCTCGCCCATCGCCACGCTCATCCCGCTCAACGCCTGGCCGCTCTACGTGTCCGGCCTCGTCGTCGGCACCACGCCGCTCTTCGCCACCGAGCAGATGGCGACGTCGTTCTTCTTCCGGGCCATCGTGTTCAATTTCTACGCGATCTTCGCCGTGGCCATGACGTTCCTGCTGGCCATGGAATGGCTGCCGTGGGAAGGCCGGAAGATGCGAAACGCCCGGCGGCGCTCCCGGGAGACCGGGCAGCTGAACGCGCCCGGCGCCGTGCCGCTGGGCGCCGAGGAGTTGACCAAGCTCCAGGTGCCGGAAGGCTACAAGACCGGCCTCATCGACTTCATGCTGCCCCTCGTCGTGCTCATCGGCATCGCTCTCACCGGCGTGCTGCCCGGCCTGGTCAGGGGCGACATCTCCCAGATCAACGTGCCCATCGCCGAGGCGTTCAGCATCTCGGTGCTGAGCGCCCTGCTCCTGGCGCTCATCAAGGGCATGCCCCTGCGGGATGTCATCGACGGGTTCGTGGACGGCTGCAAAGGCGTCACTATCGGCGCCATCGTCCTCGGCCTCGCCGTCACCCTCGGCCAGGTCTCCCAGTCCCTGGGGACCGCGGCATACATCACCGACCTGACCAAGGACATCATCGTCCCGGCGCTGCTGCCGGCCATCTTCATGATCATCAACATGGCCGTCGCCTTCTCCATCGGCAGCTCGTGGGGCACGTACGCCGTCGTCTTCCCCATCGCCATGCCGCTGGCGTACGCCGTGGACCCGGACCCGTTCTACATGACCCTCTGCTTCGCCGCCGTGCTGGGCGGGTCTGTCTTCGGCGACCAGTGCTCGCCCATCTCCGATACCACCATCCTGAGCTCCGTCGCCACCGGCGCCGACCTCATGGACCACGTCTACACCCAGCTGCCCCTTGCACTTACGGCGGCTGGCCTCGGCATGGTCCTGTACACCATTCTCGCGGCGGTCGTCGTATGACCGACAACGGTCGACCGCCGACCGCCGTTTGTTCGCGGCGGGGGCCGGGTGCTCGTGCGGCCGCGGGCCACGCCGCGCACGCCGTCGCCCCGTCGCCCCGTCTCCCTGGTGGGGTGGGGACGGGGGCGGGCGTCACCCCGTCGGGGCGGAAGGTGGGCGTGGGGCGGTGGGGCCGGGTGGGCCGGTAAGGGCGCCGGAGATACGGACATGGCCGGGATTCGACTGGAGCAGCTGAGCCGGACGTTCCCCGGCGGGGTGGTGGCGGTAAAGGGCCTGGACCTGGAGATCCGGGACGGCGAGTTCCTGGTGCTGGTGGGGCCATCCGGTTGCGGCAAGACGACGACGCTGCGGCTGATCGCCGGCCTGGAGCCGCCCACATCGGGCCGCATCTTCGTGGGCGAGCGCGACGTGACGGACCTGCCGCCGCGGGACCGGGACGTGGCCATGGTGTTCCAGAGCTACGCCCTCTACCCCCACATGACCGTGCGCGAGAACCTGGCCTTCGGGCTGCGCATGCGGAAGACGCCGAAGGCCGAGATGGAACGGCGCATCCGGCGGGTGGCGGAGACGCTGGAGATCACTGAGCTGCTGCCCCGCCGGCCCGCGGCGCTCTCCGGCGGGCAGCGTCAGCGTGTGGCCCTGGGGCGCGCCATCGTGCGCGAGCCGCGCGCCTTCCTGTTCGATGAGCCGCTGTCCAACCTGGACGCCAAGCTCCGCGTCCACACCCGCGCCGAGCTGGTGCGCCTGCACCGCCAGCTGGGCACGACCATGGTCTACGTCACCCACGACCAGACGGAGGCCATGACCATGGGCGAGCGCATCGCCGTCCTGGACCGCGGCGAGATCCAGCAGGTGGGCCCGCCCCTCGACGTGTACGACCAGCCGGCGAACCGCATGGTCGCCGGGTTCATCGGCTCGCCGCCCACGAACTTCTTCGACGGTACCCTCGAACGCGTCGACGGCGTCCCCGCATTCCGGGGCGCCAGTTTCACCGTCCCTTTCCCCGCTGTCCGATCCGACACGCGCGATGTCGTCCTCGGCATCCGCCCGGAACACGTCGCGGTGAGCGCCGCAGACGCCGAAGATCGCCCGGTTGAATCCCGGGAGCACGCGGACGCCGGAAGTAGTGCGGCTACCGGAATCGTCGCCCCGTCCCCCCATCCCCCCGTTCCCCCGTCGGAAGCGCGGGGGCGGGTGGTGGTCCAGGAGCCTCTCGGGTCGGAGACCATCCTGTACTGTCAAACGGACGGCGGCGAAACCATCATTGCGCGGGTCGCCGGACGCTCGGAACTGCGGCCCGATGACCTCGTGACGATCCGCCTGGACGTGGCTCGCGCCCATCTCTTCGGGAGCCCGGACGGAAACAGAGTGAGCGGAGCGAGCCAGGACGGGTAGGCGGGTGGCGGGAACACGCGCCGGAGGCGGTGCCGCCCCCCGTCCGCACGTCGTTCGTGTGTGACAAAGAAAACGCCGTCCTCACAAGGAGGACGGCGCGGAACATCGATCACGGGGACGGCCTTCAGTCGGTCTCCAGCCAACCGCCTTCCGTGAGGAGCTCCTTCACCTTCGCAGGTCGGTCACTGAGCGTCGTCCGGATGATGGAGCGGGCAAAGCTGATGCGATCGTCCTCGGAAAGTTGATCGACAACCGTGATCGGGGCCCCGTAGCGGAGGAGCAGCCGCTTCGCATCTCTGGCCACTTCGTCCATGCGTCCTCCTGAGGGTGGTTATACCAAGACATGAATATTAATGAAAACGGTTTCGGGGATCAATCCGGTTGGACCCGGCCCCGGCTTTAGGGCAGCCCGGCGTCCAGGCATGAAGGCGCTGGTCCTGCTCGGCGCTGTAGTCCTCGGCGCCTGCGGTGGCCGGGGCGAGGATTGCGTGCGGGCGGTTTCGTGGGCGGATTACCGGGAGCTGGCGCTGGACCAGGCGATCGTGGACAGCTTCCGGGTCCGGCATCCGGAGATTCCCGTTTGCATGGAGTCGTTGGAAGGCAGCGGCATCTACCGGGAAAAGGTGCTGACGTCCATCGCGGCGGGCACGCCGCCGGGCGTGTTCCTGCTGGACGGCATCGACGTGCCGGCGTTCGTGGACAACGGGGTCGTGCTGGACCTGGCGCCGTACCTCGGGCGCCTGGGCGTCGACACGACGTCCTACTATCCGCAGGCCCTCGAGCCGTTTCTGCGCGGCGACTCGCTGTGGGCGTTTCCCAAGGACTTCACGCCCATGGTCATGTACTACAACAAGGACGCGTTCGATGCGGCGGGCGTGCCGTACCCGAAGGCGGGCTGGACGTGGAGCGACTTCCTGGACACGGCTCGCCGCCTGACGCGGGACACGGACGGCGACGGGGAGACGGACCACTGGGGGTTCGGCTGGCAGCGGGACTTCTTCTACCTGCAGACGTGGCTGTGGACGGGCGGCGGCGAGCTGCTGTCCCCGGACGCCCGCCGGGCGACCGGCTACCTGGACTCTCCGGCGTCGGTGAACGCCATCCGCTTCTACCTGGACCTGGTGCGGACGTATAAGGTGTCGCCGCGCGTGGAGATGTTCCGGCGGGCCGGGGGCAACATCTCGCGCATGTTCGTCATGGGCCGCGTCGCCATGATCCAGTCCGGGCACTGGTCAGGGCCGACGTTCCTGCCCCACGAGCGCGCGGGCCGGCTGCGGTACGGGGTCGTGCCCATGCCGGTGAAAGCCGGGGTGAAGCCGGTGACCGTGCTGTACGCCTCGGGCTGGGCAGTGCCGCGCAACGCCGATCACCGGCGCTGGTCCCTGGAGCTGGCGGCGTTCCTGTCCTCGCCGCTGGCGCAGCGGGTCCGCGCCGGCAGTGGCCTGGCCATATCATCGCTGCCCGTCGTGGCCGAACAGGTGGCGGCGGCCGATACCACCGGCCGGGAGCGCGTCTTTCTCGACGCGGTGCCCTCCGGCCGGCAGCCGTGGGGCACACGCGTGGCGCCGTTCCGCGAGATCCAGGACATGATGTTCGACCTGCTGGACCGTCCGTTGGTGCGGGGTGAACCCGTATCGGACGTTGCACACCAGCTGGCCGTGCGTGTCGACACGCTCCTCGCCAGAGCCCGGAAGAGCCACTGATGCGGCGCCGACGCCGGGTGCTCCTGGCCTTCATCGCCATGCCGCTGCTGGTCGCCGCCCTCGCCGGCACGTGGTTTGTCGGCTCCGCACGGCGGGACGCAGCAGCACGGCAGGGAATGGCGCGAGCCGTGGCACTGCGCGACTCGCTGGAAACCGGCGGCTCGGCGGGGCTGGTCGCCCTCGTTCGCGCGCTCGCCGACCGACCACAGGAAGGGTTCCGGGCGGCCGTCTACCGCCTGGCGCGGGACTCCAGCCTGCACCGGATCGAGGCCGCCGGGGATACGCTGCCCGCGTCGCTCCCCGTGAAGATCGGCCGGCGCCTGGCCCTCCACGACCGCGCGTTCGCGGTCCGCGCCGGCGGCCGCACGATGGCCGTCGCGCCCATCAAGGACGCCGACGACTGGGACCTCATCGGCGCCCTCGCGCTCCTGCCCACCCACGCGGGACCGGCGGCCTTCCCGGCACGGACACTGCTCGCCGGCCTGCTGGCGTGGCTCATCGCCAGCGCGGCGGCCTGGCGGTTCGCCGGTTCGGGGAAACGTGCCGGCCGGTTCGCATACGGGGCCGTCGTGCTGGGTGCGTTCGGGGCGTTCGCCGCGCATGTGGTCGAGGCCGGCGGCGGATTGGGCGCGCTGGTCGTGCTGGGAGCGGCCGGCACCCTCGTCGTCGTGGGCCTGTCGCTCGCCGGCATCGCGCACCGCCGGTTGCGGTTGCGGGAAGCCCTGCACGCGTGGGCCTTCCTGGCGCCATCGCTGGCGCACCTGCTGCTCTTCTCCATCGGTCCGATCCTGTTCGCCCTCTACCTGTCCTTCCACCGCTGGAACCTGGTGGAGGCGCAGCGGCCGTTCGTGGGACTGGCCAACTACCGGAGCCTGCTGGGCGACGCGGGCTTCGGACACGCCCTGGTGAACACGGCCCTCTACGTCCTGTTCGTGCCCGTGGGCATGGCCGTGGCCCTGGCGCTGGCCCTGCTGGTGAACCGTCGCATGCGCGGCCTCCGGCTGCTGCGCACCCTGTTCTTCCTGCCGTACATCACCAGTTTCGTGGCCATCAGCCTGGTCTGGAAATGGATGTACGACCCGGACTTCGGCCTGTTCAACAACATCCTGAGCCGGCTCGGACTGCCGCCGCAGCCATGGCTGTCCTCGCCAGGCACCGCCATGCCGTCCCTGATGATCATGAGCGTCTGGATGTACGCCGGTTACATGATGGTCATCTTCCTGGCCGGCCTGCAGAACATCCCGGAGAGCCTGTACGAGAGCGCCCGCATCGACGGCGCCGGCGCCTGGCAACGGTTCCGCCGCATCACCCTGCCCATGCTCCGGCCCACGACGTTCTTCGTGCTCGTGACCATGGTCATCTTCATGTTCCAGGTCTTCACGGCCGTCTACGTGATGACGGAGGGCGGCCCGCTGCATGCCACGGACGTCATCGTCTACCACATCTACCGCAGCGCCTGGGAGTACCTGCGGATGGGCTACGCCAGCGCCATGGCGTGGGTGCTGTTTGGCATCGTCTTCGTCATCACGCTGATCCAGTATTTCTGGATGGGCCGGCGTGCGGAGCACCTCGGATGACGGGGAGAATCCACCCTTCCCGGCCCCTCCCCGACAGGGAGACCCGCCCCACCACCCTTCCACTCCACCAGGGTGACGGGGAGAGCCGGTGACACAACGTCCTGCGCGGCGAGGGTCATGTGACGGGTGACGACAACGTTCACGATCGGGGCGGCGCCGTGACCGGCGGTGAAGGCGGCGCCGCCGGCAAGGGTAGCGCACCCCGGGAGCCCGCCGCCGCCGGCGCTCGCCGTTCCCCCGTCTCCCCCTCTCCCCGTCCATCAGCCAGGCTTCACAACCGGGGCAATGCCGGCCGCTGGCCAGGCTTCCTCTGGTATGCCCTGGCGATCGCGTTGGCGTTCGCCGCCGTCCTGCCCTTCCTCTACATGATCTCCACCTCCCTCATGGACGAGCTGGAGGTGTTCCGGTTTCCTCCGCCGGTGTTGCCGGCATCGCCGCGCTGGGCGAACTACCCGGAGGCGCTCACGGCGCTGCCGTTCGCGCGGTTCTTCGTGGTCTCGGGCGTGATGAGCGTGACCATCGTGGCGGGGACGCTGTTCACCTCGGCAACCGCGGCGTACGCCTTCGCCCGCCTCGAGTTCCCGGGCCGCGAGCGCGTGTTCCTGCTCTACCTGTCCACCCTGATGGTGCCGGCCATCGTGCTGCTGATCCCGCGCTTCCTGCTGGTGAGCGCGTTCGGCTGGGTGGACACCTTCCGGGGACTGATCGTGACGGAGCTGGTGCAGGTCTGGGGCATCTTCCTGCTGCGGCAGTATTTCCTTTCCCTGCCCCGGGACCTGGAAGATGCCGCGCGCATCGACGGTGCGGGCGAGTGGCGCGTGTTCACGCGTATCGCCCTGCCGTTGGCCAGACCGGCGCTGGCCACCGTCGCCCTGTTCATCTTCGTCGACCAGTGGAAGAGCTTCCTCTGGCCGCTCATCGTCACCCGCTCCATGGACATGCGGCCGGTGGAGGTGGGCATCAGCCGGTTCGCCGGGCTCTACTACGCCAACTGGCCCTACCAGATGGCGGCGTCGGTGGTCGCCATCCTGCCGGTCCTCGTTCTCTTCTTCTTCGCGCAGCGCTACTTCATCCGGGGAATCCAGCTCACGGGGCTGAAGGGCTGAGCTCGCCCCAGACGGGGCCGGCCGTCGGTCCCGGCGCTTTCGGGGCCTCTCGGCGGATGGCCGGGAGCCGCACTGCGCCGTCGCGGCTCCCGGTGCTCGTCCGATGCTCAGGGCTCGGAAGGCTCTCCCGCCAGCGGCGCCGCGTCCGAGCTCCGGCCCAGGGCCAGCGCCATGGCGCCCAGCCCGAAGACGCAGGCCAGGATCGTGATGAGCTTGCCCAGCCACGGGATCAAGCCCAGCACCAGGAGCGCGATGCCGCCCACGAGGAACGCCAACGCCAGGCCGGTGCGGTCCCGGTCCGCCCGGTCGCGCAGGATGAGCCGGCCGATCCAGACGGCGATGACGGCACGGGCCAGGTAGACGGACACCACGTAGAGCGCCGCGGCGACGAGGCCGAGGGGGATGCCGATGAGGGTGATGCACACCACGGCGATGGCGATGGGCACCAGCACCAGCCAGGCCAGCCCCAGGCCGAAGGCCGCGGCGGGATGGGCGCGCAATCGCGCTTCGCCCCTGGCGGTCGGGCCGGGCAGCGCCACGACGGCCGCCAGGCCGGCGACCAGGAAGCCGAGCATCAGCAGGAACCGGAAGACGCCTCCGAACCAGCCGCCGGCGCTCGGCGGCAGCACGATCACCTGGCCCGTGATGCGGGCGCCGGGATCGATGTCGGCGGTGCCGCCCCTGGCCAACCGGTAGCGCAGGTCTCCGTCGATGACGGCGTCCGGGCCTACGCGGAGACGCTCGCACTCCACGTGCACGTCACCGCCCACGGTACCGTTCAATACGACGTCACGGCCGCCGGCCCGCACCAGGTGATCCACGGTCCCTTCCAGCCGGATGGTGCCGCCGGCGAGGTAGCCGTTGCCGCGGATGTGGCCGGCGGGCAGCAGAACCACCTGGCCACCGGCCGCCGTGACGTTCCGGCCCACGTCGCTCGCGATGTCGATGTTGCCACCCGCGACGCGCAGGCTTCCGCTCACGCGGCCCGCCAGGTTGAGGTTGCCCGCCGCGCCCAGCAGGTCCCCGCCCGCATCTCCGCCGAACCGGATGTCGCCGGCCGCCGCCATCACGTCGCCCGGGACGGAGTCGTTCACCACGACGGCCTGGCCCACGGCGATCACGTCGCCGCCGCGGCGCACGTGGACCGCCTGATTGACGGTCTGGGCGCCGGCCGGCTGGACGACGGCGACCAGAAGGGAGAAGGAAGCGGCAGCCAACAAAGAAAGCGAAGCGGCGACCGGCGCGGTTCGGCGGAACGGGCGGCGACGCGATACGATCATGGGAGCCTCCGGAGAGAGGGTCGCATCCAATGTTGCGCGGCGAGAAGGACTCATCAACCGCGCCGGCCATACGGCGGCGGCGGATCGCCGGGGGCGAGCCGCTCCCGGGACACAGCCGCCGGGCCCCGTGTTCCCGCTTGACGCGCCGCGACATCCCCGTCTAATCTGGCCCGACCGGCGCCGGCCTCTTCCCGGCCGCCGCCCCCGATTGGCCAGGAGCCAGCTCATGCGTTCCCGCGTTCTGTTCTTCGCCGCCCTGCTCGCCGCCGGCTGCGCACCCCGCACGACGCCGCCGGCCACGCCCACGCCGTCGACGCCCGCCGCGGACACCGCGCCGCGCGTCGTGCACCTCCAGCGGCCGCTGCCCTACCCGGTGCCCTATAGCGCTGCCTTCGGCCACGCCGTCCGGGCGGGCACGCGCACCGTCACCGGCCAGCCGGGGCCACGATACTGGCAGCAATGGGCGAGCTACGACATCCAGGCCAGCATCCACCCGCGGTTCCACCGCCTGGACGGGAGGGAGCGGATCCGGTACGTCAACAACTCGCCGGACACCCTGAGCGTGCTCTGGGTGAACCTGCTCCAGGACTTCCATGCCTACGGCGGCATCCGCACCCAGTCGGCGGAGATCACCGGCGGCATGGAGCTGGACCGCGTCGAGGTCATGGGGAAAGAGCTGACGGAGATGGCCGGCGGGCCGGGCTACCAGGTCGACGGCACCCTCATGCGCATCACGCCGCCGCACTCCGTGGCACCCGGGGACACCGTGCCCCTCGCCTTCGAGTGGACGTTCGAGATCCCGCAGGACGGCCTCAGCGGCCGCATGGGCTACAGCGGCGACAACCTCTTCTTCCTCGCCTACTGGTATCCCCAGATGGTGGTCTACGACGATGTCACGGGCTGGGCCACCGACTATTTCCGCGGCACGGCCGAGTTCTATTCGGACTTCGCCAGCTACGACGTCACCATCGACGCGCCCCAGCAATGGCTGGTTACGTCCACCGGCACCCTGACCAACGCGAACGAGGTGCTGGCGCCGCGCATCGCCGCGCGCCTGCGGCGGGCGGAGGGCAGCGACAGCGTGGTGCACGTCGTCACCAGCGCCGACCTCGGCCACTTCACGCGGACGGACCCCGAAGGGCGGTTGGACTGGCACTTCGTCGCCGACTCGGTGCGCGATTTCGTCTTCGGCGTCACCGACGAATCCCTCTGGGACGCCGCCCGCACGGCGGTGGGCGACCGCAACGGCGATGACACCACGGACTACGCCCGCGTGGATGCCGTATACCGACAGACGGCGAAAAACTGGGTTCACGCCGCGAAGTTCGCCCAGAACTCCATCCATTTCCTGTCGGGCTTCACCGGACTGCCCTACCCGTGGCCGCACATGAGCGCGGTGGAGGGCGGAGGCATCATCGGGGGCGGCATGGAGTACCCCATGATGACCCTCATCGGCGACTACAACGAGCGGAGCGACAGCGCGCTCTACTACGTAGTGGTCCACGAGTTCGGACACATGTGGGTGCCCATGACGGTGAACACCAACGAGCGGCGCTACTCCTGGATGGACGAGGGCACGACCACGTTCAACGAGGACAACGCCCGCGAGGCCTACTATCCTGGCACGCATCCGTTCCGGAACGAGCAGCGCGAATACGCGGCCAAGGCGTTGAGCGGCACGGAAGGCCCCATGATGCGCTGGTCCGACTGGCAGTACGAAGGCGCGTTCTCGGTGGCCTCGTACGCCAAGCCCGCCGCCGTGTTGCACGCGCTCCAGGGCGTCCTGGGCAAGGAGGTGTTCCTCAAGGCGTACCACGAGTTCTTCCGCCGGTGGGCGTTCAGGCACGCGTACCCCTGGGACCTGTGGAAGACGTTCGAGGATGTCAGCGGGCAGGACCTGAGCTGGTTCTGGCGCAGCTGGTACTTCGAGAGCACCCAGTGGGGGGGGCCCTGGGTCCTGGACCAGGCCGTCGCCGCGGTGGAGCGGCAGGATGACGGGTCCACGAACATCACCGTGCACGACAACGGCTGGGTGCCCATGCCGGTGCGCCTCACCGTGACGCGCGCGGACGGATCCGTCGCCTACGCGAACATCCCGGTGGATGTCTGGCTGTCCGGGCGCGTGTCCGCCACCGTCACGGTGGCCCCGGGCGCGGAAGTGACCCGCGTCGAGATCGACGCGGGCCACTGGTTCCCGGACGTGAACCGCCGGAACAACGTCTGGACGCAATGAGGCGCTAGGCGGACAGCTCCGCCTCGTACCCTTCCTCCGCCACGGCGGCGGTCATCTGGTCCAACGTCGCCGTGGCGTCGTCGTACTCCACGACGGCGCGGCCCTCTTCAAGGCTCACGTCCGCGCGGGACACGCCGTCCACTCCCTCCAGGGCGTTCGTCACCGCCATCACGCAGTGATGGCACGTCATGCCCGTGACCTTCAACGTGGTACTCTTCATCATTCCCTTCCTTCCAGGTAACTCGACTTCCCGTCGATACGGCTGAACATTGCGCCGCCTCCGCGGCGCGCTTCGAAACGCTGCCCGACTTGCCCGGCCCGGCAGTGACACCGATCGTGTCCTGATCC
>CAZUFP010000064.1:19477-24214 GCA_964619835.1 uncultured Gemmatimonadaceae bacterium
GCCCGGGGCGGCGGCGTGGCGGAGATGCTGCCCACCCAGATCGCCCTGCTGCGGGAGCTGGGCGTGGACGCCGACTGGCTCGTCATCTCCACGGACCGGACGGAGTTCTTCGCCTTCACCAAACGCCTCCACAACCTCATCCATGGCGAGGGCGAAGCCGAGATCAGCCGGCCGGAACGGGAGCTCTACGACGCCGTCAGCCGGGAGAACGCCGACGCCATGCGCGGCATGATCTCGCCCGACGACATCCTCGTGGTGCACGACCCGCAGCCGCTGGGCGCCGGCGCGCTGCTGAAGAAGGAGCTGGGCGTCCACGCCGTCTGGCGTTGCCACATCGGCCTGGACGAGCACGTGCCCCAGACCGTCGCGGCGTGGCGGTTCATGCGCCCGTTCGCCGAAGCGTACGACCACGCCGTGTTCAGCGCCCCCGAATACATCCCCGGCTACCTCGCCGGCCGCGTCGCCGTCATTCACCCGGCCATCGACCCCCTCAGCGAGAAGAACCGCGACCTGTCCCTGCACAAGCTGGTGGGCGTCATCTGGAACGCCGACCTGGGCGTGCAGTCGGGCCCCATCCTCACCGAGGACTACGAATACAAGGCCATGCGCCTCCAACCGGATGGCACGTTCGACTTCGCCACCATGCCGGAGGACATCGGCCTGCTGTCGCGGCCCATCATCACGCAGGTCTCCCGCTGGGACCGTCTGAAGGGCTTCCGCCCCCTCATGCGGGGGTTCCGCGAGCTGAAGCTGCGCCTGGCCAATGGCGTCAAGGACCCCACGCACCGGCGTCGCCTCGAGCTGGTGCGACTGGTACTGGCGGGGCCCGATCCCGCTTCCGTCCAGGACGACCCCGAAGGACTCCAGGTCATCGATGAGCTCATCGAGGACTACGTCGGCTTCGAGCCCGACGTCCAGGCGGACATCGCCCTGGTCTCGCTGCCCATGGAGTCGGCCCGCTACAACGCCCTCATGGTCAACGCCATCCAGCGCGCGTCCACCATCGTGGTCCAGAACTCCCTGCGGGAAGGGTTCGGCCTCACCGTCACCGAGGCGATGTGGAAGCAGAGAGCCGTGCTGGGCAACAGCCGGGCCGTCGGCCTGCGGCAGCAGATCCGCGACCACATGGACGGCCGCATGATCACCGACCCGGAAAACGCCGACGAGATCGCGTCCACCCTCAACGAGATGCTCGCCGATCCCGCCAGCCGGGACACGTGGGGCAACGCGGCCCAACGCCGGGTGCACGACGAGTTCCTCGTCCTGTCCCAGCTCAGGCACTGGCTCCACGTCCTCGCCGAGGTCGTCGATCCGTCCTGGCCGCGTCCCGTTCGCTCCACAGGAAGTACCAGTTGACCCAGACAATCAGCGCCAGACCGGCGATCGTCACGATCACATCCGTCATGTTCATGGTCGATTCCCCTACTCTCGCACGCCGCTGCGCAGCCGCAGCGAGTTGCTCACCACGCTCACGCTGCTGAACGCCATGGCCGCGCTCGCGAACACCGGCGACAGCAGGATGCCGAACACCGGATACAGAACACCCGCCGCCACCGGGATGCCCAGCACGTTGTAGAAAAAGGCCCAGAACAGGTTCTGCTTGATCACCCGCATCGTACGGCGTGACAGGCGGATCGCCGTGACCACGCCGTTCAGGTCGCCGCCCACCAGCGTCACGTCCGACGCTTCCATGGCCACGTCCGTCCCCGTGCCGATGGCGATGCCCACGTCCGCCTGAGCCAGCGCCGGCGCGTCGTTGATGCCGTCGCCCACCATGGCCACCCGGCGGCCTTCTTCCTGCTGGATCCGCTTCACTTCCCGCACCTTGTCCCGCGGCAGCACCTCGGCCACGACACGGTCCACGCCGACTTCCCGCCCGATGGCTTCCGCGGTGCGCCGGTGATCGCCCGTCAGCATCACCACCTCCAGGCCCAGCCGGTGCAGCGCCGCAACCGCCTGAGCGCTGGTCGGCTTCACGGGATCCGCAACGCCGATGATGCCCGCCGCCTCACCGTCCACCGCCACGTACACCGGCGTCCACGCCCGGCCCGCCATCCCGTCCGCCGCATCGGCCAGACCGGCCGTGTCGATCTCACGCTCCGCCATGAACGCACCGTTGCCCACCAGCACCCGCCGGCCGTCCACGACGGCTTCCGCGCCGCGCCCGCCGATGGCCCGGAACTCCGTCGCTTCCGCCAGCTCGATTCCGTTCTCCGAAGCCGCGTCCACGATGGCCGCGCCCAGCGGATGCTCGCTCGCTCGCTCGAGGCTGGCAGCAAGCTTCAGGAGTCCGCGCTGGGCTGGGTTTGTGGACAGCTGCGAACCGGCAGACGCGTCCGCTGCCTGGTGCTCGCCGCTCGCGATCGTCGATCGGCCAGCAACCCACCCCTCGGAGGTTTCCACCGCGACCACCGCCGGCCGGCCCTCCGTGATCGTCCCTGTCTTGTCCAGCACGATGGTTTCCAGGCGGTGCGCCGTCTCCAGGCTCTCGCCACCCTTGAACAGCAGGCCTCGCTCCGCGCCGGCGCCCGTCCCCGCCATCACCGCCGTGGGCGTCGCCAGGCCCATGGCGCACGGGCACGCGATGATCAGCACCGTCACGAACGAAATGAGCGCGAAGAGAGAACCCGGTTCGGGACCGAAATCGAACCAGATCACCGCCGCGAGGATGCCCAGAGAGATCACCACCGGCACGAACACGCCCGCGATCCGGTCCGCCAGACGTTGGATGGGCGCCTTCGAACCCTGCGCCTCCTGCACCAGCCGGACGATCTGCGCCAGCGCCGTGTCACGACCCACCCTCTTCGCCTCGAACCGGAACGAGCCCGTGCCGTTGATGGTTCCGCCGATGACGTCGTCGCCTTCCGTCTTCTCCACCGGGATCGACTCGCCCGTGAGCAGCGACTCGTCCACGGCGCTGCGGCCGCTCACCACCTGCCCGTCCACCGGGATGCGCTCGCCCGGCCGCACCAGCACCACGTCGCCCACGACCACGTCCTTCACCGGCACGTCGAACTCCTCGCCGTTCCGCTCCACCCGCGCCGTCCGCGGCTGCAGGCCGATCAGCTTGCGGATCGCTTCGGACGTGCGGCCCTTCGCCCGCGCTTCCAGCATCTTCCCCAGCAGGATCAACGCGATGATCATGATCACCGCGTCGTAGTAAACGTTCGCCGTCAGACCCGCCGCTTCGAACACACCCGGCACCACCGTCGCCAGCACGCTGAACAGGTAGGCCGAGCCCGTGCCCACCGCGATCAGGGTGTTCATGTCCGCCGACCGATGCAGGAACCCGCTCCAGGCGCCCCGATAGAACTGGCGGCCCGCCCACAACACCACCGGCGTCGTCACTACCAGCAGCAGCCAGCGCAGCACTCCGGCATCCGTGGCGTACAGCCAGGGCAACGCGCTCGACAACGCCGCGTTCACCGGCATCAGCAGCCGGTGGAACAGATCCGCCTTTGCCGCCGCGCCGGATTCCGCCGCCATCAGCGGCATGGAAACCACCATGGCGACCACACCCACCACGGCCGAGAACCAGAACTTGTTACGAAGGCCCCGGTAATGCCGCTCCCGGGCCAGCCGCTCCCGCTCCGCCGGGTCCCCCGCGTCCACAGGCGCGCCCAGCCGGTAGCCCGCCCGCTCCACCGCCCGCGGCACCTCGTCCAGCGGCAGCGCATCCGGGATGTAGAACACCCGCGCCTGACCGCTCGCCAGGTTCACCGCCACGTCCACCACTCCAGGAAGCGCGTCCAGCTCCCGTTCCACTCCCTCGCCGGTCACCGCCATCTCCAGACCTTCCACGTCCAGGACCAGCTCCTCCAGACGCGCCCCGTATCCGATCGCCTTCACCGCCTCCACCAGCTCCGCCACACCTGTCGCGCCGGCCTCGTACTCCACCGTCGCACGCTCCGTCGCGAAATTCACCGCCGCTTCCCGCACCCCGTCCGTTCGCGACAGCTTCTTCTGGATCCGCGTCGCGCACGCCGCACACGTCATCCCGGTCACCGGAATGTCCAGCCGAAGCCACGTCGCCGAGCTCGAATCAGAGTTCGACGCCGCGTCCATGGTGCCGTCCGCGTCCGCGGGGGTTGCCGTATTCGTCGTCGGGGCCCCGTTCGCATCTGCTCCGGGCATGCCGCTCGTCGATCCCGACTGCCCGGCCGTGACGACCCGTTCCGCTTCATTTCGCTCGACCATCATTCGCTCCCTGTCCACATCCGCGCCCGCCGCCCTGAGGCGCCTGGCAACTTCCGCCCGCCTCCGCAGGCTCCTGTACAGCCGGGTCAATCCCTCGCCCCCGACCTCCCCTCACCCTCGCCCGGGCATGGCCCCATTCGCCGCCCTCAGCGGGCGTGCCGGTACATCAGGTCCAGCACCTCGTCGTACGCCGCACTCGCCGCCGCCGGGTCGCCCGAACGAATCGCATGCGTGATGCAGTGCTCCAGGTGATTCCGCATCACCAGCTTGCCCACCGCGCGCAGCGCTTCGTGCACCGACGAGATCTGCATCAGGATGTCCGCGCAGTAGCGCCCCTCCTCCACCATCCGCTGGATCCCCCGCACCTGACCCTCGATGCGCTTCAGCCGCTTCAACGCCGGATCCTGCAGCTCCGGTGAGACGCCCACCGCCATCCGCACCGTGTCCTGCTCCGCCGTGCTCATTAGGGTACCCCCCTACCGTATAGGTCCACCTCCACTCTACCACCCCCGCCCCCCGCCTTCACCCCCCGCCCCCCCC
>CAZUFP010000065.1:0-20393 GCA_964619835.1 uncultured Gemmatimonadaceae bacterium
GTCGTTGTCGGCGTACGCCCGCCAGTTCCTGGGCGTGATGGAGAAGCCCGACGTCGACGTCATCGAAGGCCTGTCCCCCGCCATCTCCATCGAACAGAGGACGACGGGGCGCAATCCGCGCTCCACCGTCGGCACGGTCACCGAGATCTACGACTACCTGCGCCTGCTGTGGGCGCGGTGCGGCACGCCCCACTGTCCGTCCTGCGGACGTCCGGTCCGCGCCCAGTCCGCCACGGAGATCGCCGACCAGGTCCTCGGCTGGGAGGAGGGCCTGCGCATCGAAGTGCTGGCTCCGCTGGTGCGCGGCCGGAAAGGGGAGTTCCGCGACCTCCTGGAGGACGCGCGCAAGAAAGGCTTCGTGCGCGCCCGCATCGACGGCGAGACGTACGACCTGGAAGCGCCGCCCGAGCTGAACCGTTACGAGAACCATGACGTCGGCGTCGTCGTGGACCGGCTCAAGGTGCGGGAAGAAGACCGCCCGCGTCTGGTCGATTCCATCGAGACCGCCCTCGCCGCCGCCGACGGAATCGTGGAGGTCGTCCCCCACCCGAAGGCCGAAAAGTCGGGGAGCGGTGGGGAGGTGCGGTCGAACTCGAACGCGAGCTCGAATTCGAACTCGAACTCGATGCTCTTCTCCGAACGGTTCGCCTGCGTCCACTGCGGCACCAGCATCCCGGAGCTGGAGCCGCGGCAGTTCTCGTTCAACTCGCCCTACGGCGCCTGCGAGGCGTGCGGCGGCCTGGGCACGCGCCGGCAGGTGTCCGAGGACCTGGTCGTCGGCGACCCCATCATCTCCATTCTCGAAGGCGTGATCCTGCCGTGGGGCGCGCCGACGGGGCACCTGCGCCGGTCCGTGATCCCGGGCCTGGCGGCGCATTACGGGTTCGACGCCAACACCGCGTGGGGCGAGCTGCCGGAGGACGTGCGTCACGCCATCCTTCATGGTTCGGAGAAGAAGATCCGGTTCCCGTACCGGGTGGGTGGCAAGGACGGCCACTACGACGAGGTGTGGGAAGGCGTTCTGAGCAACGTGATGCGGCGCTACGACGAGACCTCCTCCGACAACGTCCGGGAACAGCTGGCCCAGTACATGACCACACTGCCATGCCGCGTGTGTGGGGGAACGCGGCTGCGGGCGGAGAGCCTCGGCGTCACCATTCAGGGCGCGTCCGTGGGCGACGTCGTTCGCCTGAGCGTGGCGGACGCGTTGCGCTTCTTCGCGGACCTGCCGCTGGACGACGGTGAGCGGGCCGTGGACGCGGCGGGCCTGGTCGATGCCGCCGCGACAGTGCCCGCACCGGCCGCCCGCACCGGCGCAGACCGCACGCCGGCGTCGGATCCGAACGATCCCGACCGCGCGCCGCTGCCCGCGCCCATTGCCCGGCCGATCCTGAAGGAAATCGTCGAGCGCCTCCACTTTCTCGGGCAGGTCGGCCTCGACTACCTGACGCTGGGCCGCAGCGCGGAAACACTCTCGGGGGGCGAGGCGCAGCGGATCCGGTTGGCCACGCAGATCGGCAGCCGGCTGGTGGGCGTGCTGTACATCCTGGACGAGCCGTCCATCGGCCTGCACCACCGGGACAACGCCCGGCTCCTGGAGACCCTGGGGCAGCTGCGGGACCTGGGCAACACGGTCCTCGTCGTGGAGCACGACCGGGACACCATCCTGGCGGCCGACTACGTGCTGGACCTGGGCCCGGGCGCAGGCCGCCATGGCGGCGCCGTCGTCGCCCGGGGCACGTTGGAGCAGCTGCTCGCCAGCCAGGACTCCCTCACGGCGGCCTATCTCCGCGGCGACCGAAAGGTCCCCGTGCCCCTTGGGCGCCGGAACGGCGGCAACGGGCAGCTCGTGGTGCGCGGCGCCCGCCAACACAATCTCCAGGACATCGATGTCGCGTTCCCGCTGGGGACCTTCATCTGCGTTACGGGGGTCAGCGGCTCCGGCAAGAGCACGCTCGTGACGGACATCCTGTACAACGCCCTCGCCCGGCACTTCAACCGCTCGCGCACGCTGCCCGGCGCCCACGACGGGATCGACGGCCTGGAGCACATCGACAAAGTCATCGATATCGACCAGTCGCCCATCGGACGCACGCCGCGCTCCAATCCGGCCACGTACACCGGCGTCTTCACGCCCATTCGATCCCTGTTCGCGGAGCTGCCCGAGTCCAGGATGCGCGGCTACGCGCCCGGTCGTTTCTCGTTCAATGTGAAGGGCGGCCGCTGCGAGGCCTGCTCGGGAGACGGTCTCATCAAGATCGAGATGCACTTCCTTCCGGATGTCTACGTCAGCTGCGACGTGTGCCGCGGCCGGCGCTACAATCGGGAAACGCTGGAAGTGCTTTACAAAGGCCGCAACATCGCGGACGTGCTCGAGATGACCGTGGACGAGGCCCTCGAGTTCTTCGACGCGGTGCCCACCATCGCCCGCCGCCTCCGGACCCTCTCGGACGTGGGGCTCGGCTACATCCGCCTCGGCCAGTCGGCGACGACGCTGTCGGGCGGCGAAGCGCAGCGCGTGAAGCTGGCCACGGAGCTGTCCAAGCAGGACACGGGTCGCACGTTCTACATCCTGGACGAGCCGACCACCGGCCTGCATTTCGAGGACGTGCGCATGTTGCTCGAGGTGTTGCATCGCCTGGTGGAGCGAGGCAACACCGTCGTCGTCATCGAGCACAACCTGGACGTCATCAAGACCGCGGACTGGATCATCGACCTGGGCCCGGAAGGCGGCGACCGGGGCGGGCGCCTGGTGGCAGCGGGCACGCCGGAGCAGATTGCGTCGCGCCCGGACTCCTACACGGGCACGTTTGTGGCGCAGGCGTTGAACGGCGACGCGCTTTCAGCGGGGCCGGGGGTGTTGCCGAAACCGGGCCGCAAGCGATAGCGTACGGGTGGCTAAACTCCTACTTCTGGAGCGACCCAATGCAAACGCGCGAAGACATCGAGAGCTTCTTCATCCGGATGGGGATCGAGGCGGAAGAGGTCGAGGAGGGGATGTGGCTGCTTCCGGGTGAGAATGGAGGTCCTGGCGTCGTAGTCCATTATTCGCCGCCGGTCGTGGTCCTCCGCTTGAAGGTCATGAATCTCCCCGAAAATGCGGACAACCGGGACCTGGCGGAACTGTATCGCAAGCTGCTGGAGCTGAACTCCACGGACATCGTGCACGGCAGCTACGGCTTGGAGGAGGGGGACGTGGTGTTGTCGGACGCACTGGAGCTGGAGACTCTGGACTTCGGGGAGCTGCGCAGCTCGTATGAGAGCCTCGTGTTCGCAGCGTCCAGCCACCTGCAGGGACTGGCCGATCTGGTCCCGGAAGTCCAGGAGGGCTGACGCCATGGGCATCTTCCAGAAGTTGTCGCTGCTGATCCGCTCGAACATCAACGACGCTATCGCCCGGGCGGAGAACCCGGAGAAGGTGCTGAACCAGCTGATCTCCGACATGCGGGAGCAGCTGGCGCGGGCCAAGCAGGAGGTGGCGGTCGCCATCGCCGACGAGCGCAAGCTGCGCGCCCAGGTCGAAGAGGAGCGCAAGCAGGCCGCCGACTGGGAGAACCGCGCCGTCCTGGCCGTTCGCGAAGGCCGCGACGACCTGGCCAAGCAGGCGCTGGTGCGCCAGCAGGAGCACGCCGAGCGGGCGAATGCGCTGGAGGACACGTGGCAGCGCCAGGCGGAAGAGACGGAGAAGGTGAAAGCGTCGCTCCGCCAGCTCAACGACAAGATCGAAGAGGCGAAGCGCAAGAAGAACCTGCTGATGGCGAAGCAGAAGCGCGCGCAGGCGCAGAAGCGGATCCATCAGACGATGGCGGGCATGAGTGACCGCTCCGCCTTCGAAGCGTTCGAGCGCGTGGCCGAGAAGATCGAGGAGAGCGAGCGGCGCATGCTGGCGGCCGATGAGGTCACGGAGGCCCTGTCCGGCGACACGCTGGAAACGGAGTTCAAGCGCCTCGAGACGGGCAACGAGGACGCCACCGTGGATCAGCGGCTCGCGTCCCTCAAGCAGCAGCTGGGGCTGCCGTCCGGCGGCACGCGCACGGCCGCACTGCCCGAAGGGCGTCCGCAGGCTGCCGAGGAAGAGGAAGCCGGCGAGGACGATGTCGTGCAGGACGCCGAGATCGAGGAGGAGGACGAGGAACGGTGAGGATCCAGGAGTAGCATGACCCGAAAGTCCTTCGGCGTCGTCATCGGGACGGTCTTCGTCCTCCTGCTGCTGCTGTTCATCTACAGCGTAGCGGAGATCCTGCTGCTCCTGTTCATCGCCGTCGTCTTCTCGCTGTACCTGGGCGCCATCACGGACGCGCTCCAGCGGCGTCTGTCCGTGCCCCGACCGCTGGGCCTGACCGTGGCCATCCTGGCCACGGTCTTCGCCGTGGTGGGGATCGGTTTCCTCATCGTGCCGCCCGTCGCCCAGCAGACGCAGGACCTGCTGCACACCTTGCCGAAGCAGCTCGAGCACTGGGAGCAGATGGCAGCCCAGTCATCCATCGTCGTCCAGCTGTTCGGCTCCAACCGGGAAGGCCATTACGTCGCCGCCATCATGCAGGAGATCGGCAGCTACTTCCGCGGCGTGGTGCCGTACGTGTTCAGCGGGCTGACCTTCCTCGTCGACTTCGTCAGCGTGCTGGTCATGGGCATCTACATGACGCTCCGGCCGGCGATGTACCGGGAAGGCTTCATCGCCCTGGCCCCGCCCGCGCACCGGGAGCTGGTCCGGGACATCCTCACCGACCTGGGCGTCACGCTGCGGGCCTGGATCGTCGGCCAGTTCTTCGCCATGCTCACGCTGGGCGTGCTTACCTGGGTCGGGCTCGTGGTCATCCGGGTGCCCTACGCCCTCGCGTTCGGCGTCTTCACCGGCCTCGCCGCCATCGTGCCCTTCTTCGGCACGCTGGTCTCGACCCTGCTGCCGGCCGTGTTCGTCCTCGGTGCCGGCTCCGTCGGCAAGGCCCTGCTGGTGGTCATGCTGGGGACCATCGTGCACCTGTTCGAAGCCAACGTCGTCGCGCCCATGGTCATGGAACGGCAGGTGGCGCTCCCTCCGGTCCTTACCCTGCTCAGCGTGCTGGTCATGGCGCACCTGCTGGGTCTCATCGGCCTGATCGTGGCCGTGCCCGTGCTCGCGGTGGTCATGGTCATCGTGCGGCGCGTCTACATTCACCGCGTGCTGGAAGGGAAGGGCTTCCGGCGCTCCGTGCGGGACCAGCCGGTGGAGGTCCGGCTACCCTCGGAAGGGGTGCTCGTCCACCCATCGGTCGGCGACCGGACGGTGCCGACCATGCTGGAAGAACAGGGGTGAAGGCCGGCGCGGCGCGCCGGCCTTCTCCTTTGGACGGGCGCTACCGCACGACCGCGTCCCACGCGGCGCGGGCCACATCGCCGGACACGGCGAACGCCTTCTCACGCTGCTGGAAGCCGCGCGTCATGACGACCAGCACGAACGGCGCATGGCCCGGCGGATAGACGATGGCGGCGTCGTGGTCGATCCCGGTGATGTTGCCGGTCTTGTGGGCGATGGGCGTGCCCCGCGGCAATCCGCTCGGGATCTTGTCGTTGAATTCCTGCCCCTTGAGGATCTGGACCATCTCATCACACGACGTCCGGTTTGTGACCTCGCAGCGGGCGATCACCTCCATGACGCGGGCCAGCGCCCGGGCCGTCGTCGTGTTGTTCATGCCCCGGTCGAAGGCGGGGATGTCCTCCACGCCCCGAAGCACGTGCATGCCATCGGCCCCGATGCGGCGCATGGTGGCTTCCACGCTGTCCGGCGTCACGATCTGGATGAGCAGGTTCGTGGCCAGGTTGGACGAACGCTGGATCATGCGGTCCGCCAGATCCCGGTACGTCGTCTTCTTGCCTGCCAGCTCGTAGAGCTTCTTCTCGCTGTCCGTTTCCGGGGGCAGCGTGTACGTGGAGCCGTCCGCGATGCTGGTGAACTGCGTGTGCACCTCCACCGAGTCGTCCAGCGAGAAGCGGCCGTGCTCCGCCTGGCGGAACAGCTCGATGAGCACGGGCACCTTCATGGTGCTGGCCGCGTGCATGGTCACGGTGTCGTTCACGCCTACGTACGTGCTGTCCGCCAGGTTCATGAACGCCACGGCGACTTCCGCGGGCGCGGCGCTGTCGGCGATGGCCTGGAATCGAGCCCGCAGGGCGGCGTAATCCGGCCCGGCGCGGCCACACCCTGCGAAGGCGATGATGGCAAACGGCAGAAAACGGAGCGTTCCAGAGCGAGGCACGGGTCCTCCCGGGGTGCGGGATCGATTCAGCGGTACAGCAGGTATTGTTGTCGGAGCTCGTCGAACGCCGCAAGCTGGCCGGACCAGGGCGCGGTGATCTCCGCCATCGTGGCGCCGGCCTCGACCAGGGTGCGCACCCGGTCATTGCCTGCGAGCCGGTCGAAATGGCTCGTGTGCCACTCCAGCCGGTCCGGATGTAGCCGGTGGACCTCCACGAGGAGGGCGATGGCGGTGCGCGTCGGGTCATACACGGTGCGGTCCGTGGTGATCAGCCGGACGCCGTGCACCAGTTCGCCGTCGTACTTGCGGTCCCCTGGGTGTGAGGGCGTGAAATCCACCGCCTCGAAGCGGACGCCGGGCAGGTGGCGGGCGTTCATGGCGGTGACGACGGCCTGGTTGTCCAGCCACGGCGCCCCGATCTGCTGGAACGCCCGGTCGGTGCCCCGGCCCACGGACACGTTGGTACCCTCGAACAGGCAGGTCCCGGGATAATGCGTGGCGCTCTCCAGGTCCGGCATGTTGGGCGACGGCACGATCCACGTCAGGCCCGTGTCGTCGTACCAGTCGCTCCGCTTCCAGCCCTTCATGGGCACCACCACCAGCCGCGCCCCGATGCCGTAGGCGTCGTTCAGCAGGCGGGCCAGCTCGCCCGCCGTCAGCCCGTGGCGCATGGGTACGGGGTAGAGCCCGACGAACGTCAGGTGCGTCGAGTCCTGCACGTCGCCCTGGACCAGCATGCCGCCGATAGGGTCCGGCCGGTCCAGCACGACGAACGTGATGCCGTACCGCGCCGCCGCTTCCATGGCATGGGCCATGGTCCACACGTACGTGTAGTACCGGGCGCCGATGTCCTGGATGTCGAAGAGCAGCACATCGATGCCCTGCAGCATGGCCCGCGTGGGCACCTGGGTCGCCCCGTACAACGAGTGGATGGGCAGGCCCGTCACCGAGTCGGTGGCGTCGGCAATGGTGTCGCCGCCCCGCGCCTGGCCGCGGATGCCGTGTTCCGGGCTGTACAGCGCCACGAGGTTCACGTCCGGCTCGTGGAACAGCGTGTCGATGTCGCTGACGACGTGGCCGTCCGCGGCCTCCAGGACGCCCGTCTGGTTCGTGATGAGGCCTACGCGCTTGCCGCGCACCAGGTCCAGGGAGTCGTGGAGAAGCACGGCGAGGCCCACCTGCACGGGGCCGGCGTGGTCGGACAAGGGGGCGTTGCCGGCGCCGCACGCGGTGGAGGTGGCCACCAGGCTCAGTTGCATCGCGACGAAGATCCGAGGTAGCTTCTTGCGCATTGTCTTTGCCCGAGGTCGTGTATGAGTCACCGTTCCCCGTTCGCCCTGCTGCTGATTTCCGCGATGGCGGCCTGCCATCCGGCCCCGCCGCCGGGAACTCCGCAGCCCGCCCCGGAGCTCGTCTCCGCTGACGCCCTGAGCGCCAGCGCGCAGGCGTGGGTCCAGCACACGCTGGACCGCCTCACGCTGCGCCAGAAGGTCGGCCAGATGATAATGCCCTGGCTCGACGGCGGATACCTCCCCGCCCGGGGCGTGGAGTTCGACTCTCTCGCCCAGTGGGTGCAGGACTACGGTGTCGGGGGCCTCGTCGTGTCCATCGGGCCGCCGCTGGAGATCGCCCAGAAGCTGAACCGGCTCCAGCGTCTCGCCGACGTCCCCCTGCTGGTGGCCACGGACATGGAGCACGGGCCGGGCATGCGCCTGCACGCGGGCGTGGCGCTGCCGTACGGCATGGACCTCGGCGGCGGCACCCGGTTCCCGCCGGTCATGGGCGTGGGCGCCACCGGCGATGAGCGGCTGGCGTACGAGATGGGCCGCGTCACGGCCGAGGAAGCGCGGGCGGTGGGCATCCAGCTGTCGTTCTCGCCGGTGGTGGACGTCAACAACAACCCGGCCAACCCCATCATCAACACGCGCAGCTACGGCGAGGACCCGCAGGCTGTGGCGCGCATGGCCGCGGCGCAGATCCGCGGCATGCAGGAAAACGGCCTCATGGCCACGGCCAAGCACTTTCCCGGCCACGGTGACACGAACGTGGATTCCCACATCGCGCTGCCGCGGCTGGACATCGACCTGGCCCGGGCCGACACCGTCGAGCTCGTGCCGTTCCGCCGCGCCATCCAGACGGGCGTCACGGCGGTCATGAGCGCGCACATCGCCTTCCCCGCCATCACCGGTGACTCGATGCTTCCGGCGACCCTGTCGCCGGAGATGCTCACCGGCCTGCTCCAGGACTCTCTCGGCTTCCACGGGCTCATCGTCACGGACGCCCTCAACATGGGCGCCATCGTGAGCACCTACGGGGCCGGTGACGCGGCGGTCATGGCGGTGAAGGCCGGCGCCGATGTACTGCTCATGCCCCAGATGCCCGCCGCCCTGGACGCCGTCGTCGCCGCCGTCGAGAAGGGCGACCTGACGGAGGCGCGCATCGACCGCTCCGTGCGCAAGCTGCTCGTCCTGAAGGCGCGCGCCGGGCTGAACCGCCGGCGCACCGTGGACGTGAGCCGCGTGGACGACGTGGTGGGGGCGCCGGAGCATCTCGCCATCGCGCGGGAAGTCGCAGAGCGCTCCATCACCGTGGCCCGCGACCGCGAGCGTCTCCTGCCCCTGGCCGGCGACGACTCGATGCGGGTCCTGAGCATCACCTACAGCGACGACGTGGATCCCCTGGCCGGCCTCGCCTTCAACCGCATCCTGCGCGGGCGGCTCGGCGGCCTCCAGACCGCCACGCTGCCCATGGACCCGGATCCGGAGGTGATGGATTCCCTGCTGGCGGAGGCGGACAGCGCCGACCTCGTGCTGTTCTCGCCCTTCGTGCGCGTCCGATCCAGCAAGGGCACCGTGGCCGTCGACAGCGCCGTCGCCGCGTTCGTGGAACAGCTCGTGGATCGCCGGCCCACGGTCGTCACCGCGTTCGGCAACCCGTACATCTTCTCCCAGTTCCCCGATGTCGGCACCTACGTCCTCGCCTGGGGCCAGAACGCCGTCTGTCAGGAAGCCGCGGCGCGCGCGCTGCTGGGGGAGTCGCCGGTGAGCGGGCACCTGCCGATCTCCATTCCGCCGTACCTGAAACGCGGTACGGGCATCGAGCTGGGCGCCCGCCTCGCCCGTGCAACGCCGGCCCGGGTGGGCATGGACTCCGCCGGACTGGCCCGCGTGGACGAAGTCATCGACCAGGCCATCATAGCGGGCGTGACACCCGGCGCCGCCCTGGCCATCGGGCGCCACGGACGCCTGGTTCGCCTGCGGGGCTACGGCCGCCTGGATCCCGCCGCCCGCTACGGCCCCGTCACCGACTCGACGCTCTACGACCTGGCGTCCCTGACCAAGGTCATCGCCACCACCGAGTCCATCATGGTGCTCGTGGACCAGGGCCGGATCCACCTGGACGACCCGGTCCAGCGCTACATCCCCGAATGGAACGCGGACCCGCGCGAGAACGGTGTGACCATCCGGGACCTGCTCCTCCACCGGGCCGGGCTGCCGGCCTACGAGCCGCTGTGGAAGGAGTTGCGCGGCAAGGCGGCCTACGTGAACCGGATCGCGGCGTCCGGACTCGACTACACGCCGCGTACGAAGACCGTGTACAGCGATTTCGGGTTCATCGTGCTGGGCACCATCGTGGAGCGTGTCAGCGGGCTGCCGCTGAACGTCTTCGCCGCCCGCAACGTCTTCGAACCCCTCGGCCTCCGGGAGACGGGCTTCAACCCCCTCGGCTGGACGCTTGCCGCTGACGGGCGCGTCCTGCGTGCCCTGGGCCCGAGCCTGCCCGTGCCCGCGGCCTCAGACAGCGCGGAGACGGACGGCGACGGCAACGTCACGTCGCCCGTCATCGTCCCGGAAGCCCCCGGGCCGCTGGCCGCACGCATCGCGCCCACGGAAGTGGACACCATCTTCCGCCACACGCACGTCCACGGGGTCGTCCACGACGAGAACGCGTTCGCCATGGGCGGCGTCGCCGGCCATGCCGGACTGTTCTCCTCCGCCCGCGACCTGGCCGTGGTGGCCCAGATGCTGCTGAACCATGGAACGTACGCGGGCGTGCGCATCTTCAGCCCGGCGGTGGTGGACACGTTCACCCACCGGTTCAGCGGCGAGTCATCGCGCGCTCTGGGATGGGACACGCCGGGCCCGGGGTCGAGTGCCGGGGACTATTTCTCGGCCGCGTCGTTCGGCCACACGGGGTTCACCGGCACGAGCCTGTGGATCGACCCGGAGCGGGACCTGTTCGTCGTGCTGCTGACCAACCGCGTGGATCCCACGCGTGCGGAGCAGCGCATCGGGGCCCTGCGCCGGACCGTCCACGACCTGGTGGAGCAGGCCGTCACCGACATGCCCGTCACGCGTAGAGAGGGCGCGGAGGGTGGTTGAGGGTGCAGAGACAGAATCACCCGGAGACGCAGAGGGCGCAGAGGATTCATCCATGAAGACTCGTTGGGGGGCAGCGCCAGGGGACGGGCCGGCCACGGGGTTTCGATGTTGGCCCCGGTAGCGGTCGGTTGCCGGCACGCGGAGGTTCTCGCCGCGGACGCCGGTTCGCCGGTTCAAACAACAACGACCTCTGCGTCCCCTGCGGCTCTGCGTGAACGCCTTCCGGCGCTCCCCGCATTCTCTGCGGTCTCCGCGAACCCGGCGTTTTCCGCGGCTCTGCGTGCAACCCCGCGCCCTCTACCGGCTCCGCGCCTCGATGCCCGGAGGACGGCCCCGACAAACGTGTACCGAATCGGATGATCATGGCTCAACCGAGAGAGCATATACCGGTCGTCATTGCCGGCGAGCACGACGAAATCGCCCGCCTCATCGCAGACCGCATCGAAGCGTTGATCCGGCGGAAACAGGACGCGGGGCAACACACGGTGCTCGGTCTTGCCACCGGTTCGACGCCCATCGGCATCTACCGGGAGCTGATCCGCCGCCACGGGGAGGGGTTGAGCTTCTCCAGCGTGGTGACGTTCAACCTGGACGAGTACTACCCCATGGAGCCGGACAGCATTCACAGCTACCACCGCTACATGTGGGAGAACTTCTTCGACCACATCGACATCCCCGCCAACCAGGTGCACGTCCCCCAGGGCGACGTGCCGCGGGCCGGGGTGGAGCGGTACTGCGCCGAATACGAACAGAAGATCCGCGAGGCAGGCGGCATCGACTTTCAGATCCTGGGGATCGGCCAGACGGGACATATCGGCTTCAACGAGCCGGGCTCCGGCCTGGAGTCCCGCACGCGTCTCGTCGCGCTGGACACCATCACCCGACGCACGGCGGCCGCCGACTTCTTCGGCGAGGACAACGTGCCCATGGAGGCTATCACCATGGGCGTGGCCACCATCATGGAAGCCCGGGAGATCGCGCTCATCGCCACGGGCGAGCACAAGGCCGCCATCGTGCACCGCTCCGTGGAAGGGGAGCGGACCCCGGACGTGGCCGCGACGTACCTGCAGCAGCACCGCGACGCGACCATCTATCTGGACGCGGCCGCGGCGGCGGATCTGACGCGCATCAAGACGCCCTGGACGTTGGGTGAAGTGGAATGGACGCGAGACCTCGAGATCCGCGCCCTCATCTGGCTCAGCAACGCGGTGGGCCGCTCCCTGCTCAAGCTGGACGATCTGGATTACCGGGAGCACCATCTGGCGTCGCTGCTGGCGCGCTACGGCTCGTCGGGTCCTCTCAACGGCGAGGTGTTCAACGCGCTCATCTCGAAGATCCGCGGCCGCAGCAAGTTGCCGGCGAACAAGCGCATCATCGTGTTCTCGCCGCACCCGGACGATGACGTCATCTCCGCCGGCGGTATCCTCAACAAGCTGCAACAGAACGACAACCACATCGTCGTGGCCTACCAGACGTCGGGGAACATCGCCGTGTTCGACCATGAAGTCCGCCGTTACCTGGACTTCATGCGCCGCGCGAGCGAAGACTTTGATCTGGGCAGCGCCGGCATTGCGCGCCTCATCGAGGAGGTGGAGTCGTTCCTGGCCACGAAGCGGCCCGGCCAGGTGGACTCGGATGCCATGCTCAAGGTCAAGCGGCGGATCCGGGAGGCCGAGGCCGTGTCGGGTATCGCCACGTTCGGCATGGCCCGGGACCAGGCGCGCTTCCTGAACCTGCCCTTCTACCAGACAGGCAGGGTGCGCAAGGAGCCCATCGGCGAGCTGGACGTCCGCATCGTGCTGGACCTGCTGGAAGAACAGCGCCCGGAGATGCTGCTGGTGGCCGGCGACCTCACCGACCCCCACGGCACGCACCGCATGTGCAAACAGGCCATCGAAGAGGCGCTGGAACGGTACTCCGGCGAGCCGCCGGAGGTCTGGTACTACCGCGGTGCCTGGCAGGAATGGCCCATCGCGGAAGCGGACGTGCTGGTGCCGCTCTCCAAGCAGGAGCTGCGCCAGAAGGTGTTCGCCATCTTCAAGCACCAGAGCCAGAAGGACAAGGCGCCGTTCCCCGGGCTGGACGAGCGGGAGTTCTGGCAACGGGTCGAAGAACGGAACCGCGCGACGGCCCGCGTGGTGGATGAGCTCGGCCTGCCGGCCTACTACGCCATGGAGGCCTACGTCGTGCGCAAGGCGGGCCAGCCGCTCGAGCGTCCGACCATCCCCACCAGCGCGCTGGCGGAGCCGAGCGAGCCGTTCCCGCAGCCGGGGCAGCCGTCGCAGGAGACCGTCTGAATGCACCACTTCACACTGCTGGACGGCGTCGTCCTCGTGACCTACATCGTGGGCATCACGGCCTTCGGCACGTGGTTCGGCCGCCGCCAGAAGGGAGCCCGCGATTACTTCCTCGCAGGGCGCGCCATCCCGTGGTGGGCCATCTGCTTCTCCGTGGTCGCCACCGAGACCAGCGCCCTCACCTTCATCAGCATCCCCGCCACCGCCTACTCCAGCGACTTCTGGATCCTCCAGCTGGCCATCGGATACCTGTTCGGCCGCATCGGCGTGGCCGCCGTCCTTTTGCCGGGCTACTTCCGCGGCGAGCTGAGCACCGCCTACGCCCTGCTGGAAACCCGCTTCGGCCGCGCGACGCGCACGTTCACCTCATCGATCTTCATGGTGACCCGCGCCCTCGCCGACAGCGTGCGCGTGTTTGCCGCCGCCATCCCGCTGGCGCTCATCACCGGGTGGCCGTACTGGGAGACCATCCTGATCATCGGCCTGTTCACCCTCGTTTACACCTACTTCGGAGGGCTGCGGGCCGTGGTCTGGGTGGACGTCGTCCAGTTCGTGCTCTACCTGGTGGGTGGCGTGGCGGCCCTGTTCATCCTCGTGCGGCTCGTGCCCGGCGGGTGGGCGGGCATCCTCGCCACGGCGGGGCAGGCGGGCAAGCTCAAGGTCTTCCATCTGGACGGCGGCTTCGCTTCCGCCACCTGGCTGCTCACCGGGCTGGTGGGTGGCGCGTTCCTGTCCATGGCCTCCCACGGCGTGGACCACCTCATCGTGCAGCGTCTGCTGGCCGCGCCGTCCCTGAACGACGCCCGCAAGGCCGTCGTCACCAGCGCCGTGCTCGTCATCGGCCAGTTCGCCCTGTTCCTGTTCGTCGGCGCCGCCCTGTTCGTATTCTACCACGGACGCACGTTCGAACCCGTCGACGAGGTCTTCCCGACCTTCATCGTGGACCAGCTGCCGTCCGGCCTGTCCGGCCTCATCGTGGCCGCCATCCTGGCCGCGGCCATGTCCACCGTGGCCGGCTCCCTCAACTCGCTGGCGTCCGCCACCACGCACGACCTCTACGCGCCGCTTGTCCACCGCATCGGCGACGAGCAGCATCTGCTTCGCGCCGGCCGCGCGTTCACGCTGGTCTGGGCGGCCGTCCTCATCAGCGGGGCCATCCTGTTCCAGACCGTCGCGGCAGGCACCCCCATCGTCGTCATCGCGCTCCAGATCGCCTCCTTCACCTACGGCGGGCTCCTCGGCGGTTTCCTGCTCGGCACCCTGTTCCGCGGACCGGACCAGCGTGACGCCATCACCGGCATCGCCGTCACCATCGTCCTCATGACCGCGCTCTGGGCCGTTCAGCAGTTCGGGATCATCGACAAGCGCGTGGACACGCTGTGGTTCGCCCTCATCGGCTCCGTCATCACACTCGCCGTCGGCCTCGCCAGCCACGCCGTGCGCCGGCCCGCGGCCCCGTCTGCCTCCGGCCGTGCCGGCGACTGACGACGTCCTCGTCGGCGTGGATGGCGGCGCCACCCGCACCCGCGTCGTCGTTGCGACCCGCGATGGTTTCGAATTGGCCCGCCTCGAAGGCCCGGCCAGCCTCGTCCGGGCCGCGCGGCCCGAAGTCGCAGCCGGACAGCTGGTCGATCTCGTGCGCCGCGCCCTGCGCCAGGCGGGGTGCGATCCACCTGCCCACGCTCTCTGCTGCGCCCTCGCCGGGGCGGGACGGCCCGAGGCCCGCGAACGAGTGGAAGCGCTGCTGGGCGGGGAAGGCCTCGCGGCACAGGTGCGGGTGATTCCTGACGTCGATGCCGCGTTCCACGACGCCTTCCAGGACGACGACGGCATCCTCCTCCTCGCCGGCACCGGGTCCATCGCCGTCGCACGCCGGGCCGGCCGCACCGCCCGGGCCGGCGGCTGGGGGGCCGTGTTCGGCGACGAAGGCTCCGCGTTCGCCATCGGCCGCGATGCCCTCGCCGCCGTTGCCCGCGCCCATGACGGGCGTGGGCCGGCCACCGCGCTCACGAACGCCGTCCTGCGCCACACACGCTGCTCCGCTCCGGAAGCCCTCATCGCCTGGGCGGACCGGGCCGGGAAGGCGGGCATCGGGGCCCTCGCGCCTCTCGTTCTTCAAACGTCCCAGGACGGCGTTGCCGCCGCCATCCTGGACCGGGCGGCGGACCTCTTGCTGGATCACGTTCGCGCCCTCATGGACCGCATCGGACCATGGCCCGCCCCGCCCGGCCTGGCCTTCGCCGGCGGCGTTCTCTCGCCAGGCTCGCCCCTGCGTCAGGCGCTGCTGCGGCAGCTCGATGCCCGCCCGTTGGCGGTGACGCCCATAGACGTTGCGGTGGACGCCGCCCGCGGTGCCCTGCGTTTGTCGGCGGCGCTGTGAAGAGCGCTGGAATACATACGTTTCTCCTTCGCGGCCCCCGGGCTCCACGGCCTCCCGTCGCCCGGCGCCCGCCGGTCCCGAACGGCTTTGTACGGCGCACTATGGCTCCCGCGATCCCGGGCCGCGTCCCGTTCGGACTCGTCGTGCGACTTGACAGTGCGCGCCCCATGATTTATTCCAATTGTGTCACTGTCGTTACAAGCGCCGGCTGGGCAAGCCGGAACGACCTGACTCATCCGGTCCAGTACCGGAGCGGTTCACCGTGCCAAATGTTCATCACATAGCCGGGAGGCTAGGCGCTTCCCCGTGTCTTGTATCGCGTCCGATGAACCCCGCCTGGATGCGCGGTTCCATACATCCTGGAATCGCTTTAACCCTATTGGATTCCCGCAATTCTGGTTCACCTCAGTCGAAAGGAGGCCTGGCGCTGTAAGGCTCGCGGCGGGCGGCAGCGACACAGCGGCCGCCCTCGAAGTGGCTGCCTCTCTCGGAGGAAAGAGATGCAGCATGGTTGTAGGCGCGTTCGGCTGAAACCGAACCGCGTCGTCACATCCCTCTCAAGGAGGACGCTGTGATTCCTCGCAAGTTAGCCGTTGCGTGTCTGGGCATCGGCGTCGCCTGGCTGTTGTCGGCCGGGGCGGTGGCGGCTCAGACGGGAACAGTCACGGGGACCGTCACCAACTCGGACAACGGGCAGCCGCTCCAGGGTGCGCAGATCTCCGTGGTCGGGACATCGCTCGGCACCCTGAGCCAGGAGACCGGCCGGTACATCTTGCTGAATGTTCCGACGGGCCGCCGGACTCTCCGGGTGGAGTACATCGGGTACGCGTCGACGACCGTGCAGGTGCAGGTGCAGGCCGGTCAGACGGCGACCATGAATATCGAATTGAAGCCTGAGGCGATCGCCCTTCAGCAGATCGTCGTGACAGGCACGATCGGCGCCACCCAGAAGAGCAAGGTTCCGTTCGACGTCGATCAGATCAACACGGCCCAGCTGCCGGTTCCCACGGTGAACCCGGCCACGGCGATCCAGGGCAAGGTCGCCGGGGTGACGGTGGTGCAGGGGAGCGGCCGGCCGGGCGCAGGCGCGTCGATCCTGCTTCGCGGTCCCACGAGCATTGACGCCTCCGGGCGCTCGCAGGACCCGCTCTATATTGTGGACGGCGTCATCCTGCAGAGCGGCATGGTCGACCTGGACGCCCTGGACATCAAGAGCATCGAGATCGTGAAGGGTGCGGCCGCCGCGTCGCTGTATGGCTCACGCGCCGCTGCGGGCGTGATCCAGATCACGACCAAGAACGGCTCGTCGCTCCAGGGCGATCAGGTGCGCTACACGATCCGGAGCGAGTATGGCCAGTCGGGGCTCGCATCCGTTCCGAGCGCCTTGCTGAGCCAGTACACGCCGTTCGCCATGTCGGGCGGCCAGTTCCTCGAGAAGGACGGCACCACCTGTGCCTGGTTGAATTGCGTGTCGCAGCCTGCGCTGGCCGGCCAGCTGGCCGACGGTGGCGCTGTTACGCAGTGGAACACGTACCAGACGGTGCCGTGGCCCGGCAAGACGTACAACCAGGTGCAGCGCTTCTTCACCTCCGGCCTCTATATGCAGAACTACTTCGCTGCTGAGGGCCGGTCGGGTGCGACCAACTATCACGTCTCGGTCAGCAATCTCCAGAACCAGGGCGTGATGCGGTTCATGAAGGGCTTCGACCGCACCAATTTCCGCGTCAACCTCGACCAGACGGTGCTGGAGAACCTGCAGGTGTCCGCCGGCGCATTCTACAGCCGGTCGACCCAGAACTCGTTCCCGGAAACCCAGGGCAACCCGATGTTCGACCTGACCCGCATGCCTGCGGGGGTCGACCTGCTTGCCCCGGATCCCAAGGACACGACGCGGATCATTCTCGTGCCGGATCCGTCCAATACGGAGAGCCCGAATCCGCTGTATGAGATCAAGCATCGGAACTACACCGAGGGGCGGGGCCGCTTCCTGGGCAACGCGACGGTGCGCTTCTCGCCGCTCTCCTGGATCGATTTCGACGCCAACGCCAGCTACGACCGGCTTGATCGCAACACGAGCGACCTGTACCCCAAGGGGTACGCGACGCCGACCAACAGCCGGACGCTGAACAACGGCAACCTGACGAAGGACAACTCGCTGGATGAGGCGTTCAACGCCAGCTTCACCACCACGATGAACTTCCAGCTGGGGCAGGGGATTCACAACCGGACGCAGCTGCGGTACCTGTACGAGACCGACGACTATCGGGACTTCAATTCGAACGGGTATACGTTCGCTGTGTCGGGTGTGCCGACGTTCGACAACCTCGACCAGACCACGATGACCACGGCGTCGTCGGCGCAGACGATCCGGTCGGACGGTTACTTCATCATCACGAACTTCGACATCAACGACAAGTACGTGATCGACGCCCTGCTGCGGAACGACGGCAGCTCGCTGTTCGGCGCCGACCAGCGTCGCCAGTGGTACTACCGCATCGGTGGTGCGTGGCGGTTGGCGCAGGAACCCTGGTTCCACGTCCCCGGCATCGACGAGCTGAAGCTGCGGTACTCGCTGGGAACGGCCGGCGGCCGGCCGAGGTTCGAGGCCCAGTACGAGACGTACTCGATTTCCGGTGGCCGAGTTCAGCCGGTGAACCTGGGGAACAAGAACCTCAGGCCGGAGCTGTCCACGGAGCAGGAGGCGGGGATCGACGCCTCGTTCTTCGGCGGCAAGCTCGGCACGACACTGACGTACTCCAATACGGTCACCAAGGACCAGATCCTGAACGTCCCGCTGCCTTCCTACCTGGGCTTCACCCACCAGTGGCGGAACGCGGGCACGCTGTCCAGCAACACCTACGAGGCCAGCTTCGACGGGCGCCTGTATCAGTCGCGTGACGTCCGCTGGTCTGCACGGGTGATCTTCTCGAAGACCACGTCCACGATCACCAAGCTGACCGAGCCCGCCTTCCAGTACGGCGTGACCGGCCAGGGATTGGGCACGGTCTTCTATGCCCGCGAGGGCGAGAAGATGGGCACGTTCTACGGCACGCATTTCGCCTCGGCCTGCGGCAACCTGCCCACGGGCGTGAGCTGCGACAACTTCAAGGTCAACAGTGATGGCCTGCTCGTGTGGGCCGGCGATGCGAACAACACCTGGGGCGACACGTATGACGTGACGGATGCCTCCGGTCTGTCTCACACGTATTACTGGGGCACGCCGTTCGCTGGCTATTGCACGGACAAATCCACGGGCGAGCGCACACTGTTCTGCCCGGTGGGCAAGAGCATGCCTGACTACTCGGCCGGTCTCTCGACCACCTTCACGTGGAAGGGCCTCACCCTTTACGGATTGCTGGATGCGGTGCACGGCTTCAACGTGTACAACCAGCCTCTGCAGTGGGCCGTGTTCAAGGGCTGGGCGGGCCTGTTCGATCAGAGCAGCACGCCCACGTCGACGCCGCATGACATCAACGGCCCGAAGCCTCTGGGTTACGTCAACGCGTTGTATAGCGTGAGCGGCCTCCAGCCGAGCAGCGTTTTCGTCGAGGACGGCAGCTTCGTCAAGCTGCGTGAACTGTCGCTGGCGTACCGGCTTACACCGGCCCAGCTGAGCGGCATTCCTGGGTTGAGCCGGTTCAGCAGCATCGGGTTCACGGTAACCGGCAACAACCTGATCACGTGGACGAAGTACCGCGGCTTCGACCCGGAGGTCGGGAAGACCGGTGGTGACACCGGCTCCGCAGCCCTCGCCCGTGTGGAAGGGTACCAGTATCCGAACTTCCGGACGTGGACCGCCGCCATCGAGCTGAACTTCTAATGGAGGCCGGACACATGAGGACTACATGGAAATACCTGGTGGCCGGCGCGTTAGCGTTGCTCCTCGGAGCGGCGGGTTGCGCTGACCTGAACGTGACGAACCCCAATGCGCCTGACGCCGGCCGGGCCTTGAAGACCCCGGGCGACATCGAGTCGCTGATTTCGGGTTCGTACAACACGTGGTTCACTGGGGCGCATTCGTACTCGGGTCCGAACATGTTCCTGAGCAATCAGTCGTTCCAGCATGCGGCGCCATGGGCCAACGCGGGCATGGTGTTCTACGGCTGGATCCCGCGTCCGGCAGTCGTGAACGACGTGGCGGACCAGTTCTACGGCAACTTCACGTGGCCGTGGGACTACATGTATCGGAGCCTGTCGGCGATCGCCGATGGCTTGAAGGCGATCGACGGGGACACGGCGGTGGCCAGCTCCCTTTCGGACAACCTGACTCGCGACGAAGCGTTCGCGAAGTTCGTGCAGGGCGTGGCCACGGCGAGCGTGGCCATCCTGTACGACCAGGGTATCATCCTGGACGAGACCACCGATCTCGGCACGCCGGAGAGCCCGAAGGCACAGACGCCGGTGCCGTACACGACGATGATGGACACGGCGATAAGCTACTTCAACAAGGCCATCAGCCTGTCCACAGGCGCCGACTTCACGATTCCGAGCACCTGGGTTCCGGTGGACGCGGGGCTGACCAACGATGAGTTGGCGGCTCTGAGCCGTACCATGAAGGCGCAGTACCTGTCCGCGGTGGCTCGCACACCGACGGAGCGCCAGGCCGCGCCCTGGGACGCGATCATCGCCGACATCGATGCCGGTGTGGACAGCCTGACTCTCGACGACAACTGGGACAACGGCTGGTACAACGAGGCACTCGATTACATGTCGGCCCCTGGTTGGGCGGAGGTTCCTTACTGGATGATCGGCATGGCCGACTCGACGGCCAATCCCACCTACAAGACGTGGCTCGACGAACCGTTGACGTCCAAGGCCGCGCAGTTGAACGGAACCGACATCCTCATCGTGACGCCGGACTTGAGGTTCCCCCAGGGAACCACGGTGGCCGAGCAACAGGCCAACCCGGGAACGGAGTACATGATCCCCGACCCGGCTGTCGATGACTGGAACATCAGCTCGGTGTGGGCGCACCCCGAACGCCAGCAATGGCGTTGGTCGTACTACGTTGATGGTCGGATCATCCCATACGACTATGGTGAGAATTTCTACCAGGATGAGCTCGGCCATGCCCAGCTGCAGCTCCTGAAGGCCGAGG
>CAZUFP010000065.1:20493-24197 GCA_964619835.1 uncultured Gemmatimonadaceae bacterium
AATTTCTACCAGGATGAGCTCGGCCATGCCCAGCTGCAGCTCCTGAAGGCCGAGGGAGAATATTATCTCGGCAACATGGCGCAGGTCGCGAGCATCATAAACGAGACGCGCGTGCCTGCGGGCCTGAACGCGACGGATGCGGCGGGCACCAACACCAGCTGCGTGCCGCAGTTGCCCAGCGGCCAGTGCGGCAACCTGTGGGAGATGTTGAAATGGGAGAAGCGGATGAACTCCCAGTTCCGCGCACCCTTCGGGGCGGCGTGGTACTTCGACAGCCGCGGCTGGGGTGACCTGTACAAGGACACGCAGCTCCAGTTCCCGGTGCCGTGCCAGCAGTTGCAGATCATGAACATCCTGCCCTGCTACAGCTTCGGTGGCGCGGGCGGCGACAGCGCTGCACCGGCGAGCACCTACAACTTCCCGGGTGAGTCGTGAGCATCCAGGGATGCCCTGCAGGAAGGCAATGATGCACGGAAGGGGTCGCGCTTCGGCGCGGCCCCTTCTCGCATGGGCATGTCCTGACGGCGTTCGCGATCCTGCACGGTGCGCCGTCGCTGCTGAAGGAGACTCGCACGCCGGGGCCCGCGAACGCAGAACCGCCCGCTCACTCCGGTGTGAGCAGGCGGTTCTTTTTCGATTGCACGTCCCGTCCCCGGGGGGACGATCGACTCAGGGGGCCTGGACGTGCAACGTGTCGTGCGTCGTCGGTTGGAGTCCGGCGTTCGTGGGAGGATACCACTTCGCCGGCGGCGGCGGATCCTTCGGTTGTGGATATTTCGGACCCGTGGGGCTCGAGCACGCGACCGCGAGCACCAACGGCACGAAGAGCAGGATCCGTCGAACATTCACCGCGGACATCGGTCGCCATCCTGACAATGTGGGTGATTCGAATCTCCCGTGACTCGCATCATATCCAACATACACATATCGATCGAAAAACGAAGGGTTACCATCCTTCACTGCCGTTCCAGATCCGCACATGCGAGCACGGACCGACTGGCGTCGAGCACGGCGGCCTCATAACGGCCGTCCGGGCTCATGGTGGCGTCCACCAGGGCCTCCGCGCCTGCCGAGCCGGTGGCGTCGGGCGCCAGTGAGGGGTATACGCCACGTCCGCCCAGGATGTCACCGGGTTGGACGCAGGAGCCGGACCGCAGCTCCCATGTAAGTATTGTGCCCGCCGGCGCGTTGTTGATCTGGATGCTCGCATGCATGCGATCCGTGGACACCACGGCGACATCGCCGCCGATGGAATCGGGCGAGTGAACCGTGTTGAACTCGCCCTGCCAGGCCGTCGAAGCAGGTCCCGTGGTCGTGGTGCAGGCGACGAGCAACCCGCAGAGGAACGCGACTCGCTTCAAGAAACAACGCATGAGGTGCCAGCTCAATGACAGATGAGACACGACGTCGTTGGACCGTGTGGGGCACGCGGCCGGTCCAAAAACGGTATACCACCAGGTTCAATGGTGTCAACCGCGGCAGTCTGGACGTGCCGACAGACAGCGTTCAGATTGATAGCATGGACGTGATTCGGGGTTTGACTGGACGAGTCGGGGAGCGATTGATGGCATGGACCGAACGTGCGGGTCGAGTGGCGGTGTTGGTGGCGCTGCTGAGCGTTGCAGCGGTGGGAAGCACGTCCGCCCAAGTGATCGGCAAACCCTGGGTGCCTGCGTACCGCTTCGGCGCGGGCTACGTGGCCGACGCGCCGAACATGTTGGTGGGCGGCGGCTTGTTCGTGGTCACCCCCGTGTTCGGGGGCTTCGGATTGTATGTCGACCTGAAGATGAGCGGGGGGTCGCCGGGCAGGGAGTCGAGCTACAACCCGGACCTGACCGCTCAGCAGGTGATGGACCTGTATACCGACCGGCCCTACATGGACAAATCTGCGTGGCATTCCGTCAACGTTGCGCTGATCCGGCCTGTGACGTCGGAGCTCATGGTATATCTGGGTGCGGGGATGACGACGCGGGACAACTATGCGGAATTCTGGGATCCGACACAGACCCGTGGCGAGCTGGGGTACTATTGGGTGAGGAAGATGCCGACGCCCCGGCACCTGCCAAACGTGATGGGGGGCATGCTGCTGAGACTCGGATCCAACGTCAACGCCATGTTCGGCATCGAAACCGCCCCGAAAGGCTTCTCGGTCGGCTTGTTTCTCGTATTCCCGGGTGCAGCCGGCTGATCTGAGTTTCGGGACCGGCATTCCACAGTGAGGAGTGAGACAATGAAGCGAGCAACACGGATCGGTGTGGCGGTCGTACTGGGCGTCGTGATGACCGCATGTGCGAGTGCAGGGGTTCCGTCCCAGAACGGTGGCCGGCGCGACCGGCTCACGCGGCAGGAGATCATGTCCGCGAACGTCACGAACCTTTACGACGTCGTGAGTCGTTTGCGGCCACAGTGGCTCGAAGTCGCGCAGCGAGGCGATCGGAGCTTTGGCCTTCAGACGAACGTCGTGGTATTCCAGAACCAGACATACCTGGGTGGCGTTGACGTGCTGCGCCAGATGTCTCCCGAGCTGGCGTACGGGATCGATTGGCTGGATGGGTCCACGGCGAGCAATACCCTCCCCGGGCTGGGCTCGCAGCACGTGGCCGGCGCCATCGTCGTCAAGACATCGGCGGGAGGCGGTTCCTGACCCGCGGTCGGGAGCGGATCACTCGAGCATGGCGTTGCGCCCGTGGCACCGGGCGCAACGGCGGCACTCAGACGAAGACGTGACATGCGGCCAACGATAAGTGTAGCGATCGGCGTCGTGGCTGCGGGGCTGTTTGCGGGCTGTGCCGGGAACGGCGCGGTTTCAAGTCCCCGGACCGAACAGACGGTATTGAGCCGGCGCGAGATCATGTCGGTGGAAGGGGGGCGCGACCTGTACGAGGTTGTGCAGCGGCTGCGTCCACGCTGGATAGAAGCGGACAGGCGCGCCAACCGCCTGGACATCAACGGCTCGAACCGCGGCGTGCTGGTCTATCAGGGGCAGTCGTACCTGGGCGGCCTCGACGTCCTCCACGAGCTCAAGCCGGACATGGCCTACGAATTACGCTGGCTGGATGGAGCGACGGCCGCTGCGACGCTGCCTTTCGCCATTGGCTACGGCAAAGTGGCGGGCGCCATCGTGATTCGGGCCGATCCGACACCGTAGCGGCGTGGCAGCGGCCCGGATCGGCCGGCACAACGTTCGGTCAGTGACCGTGGCGGGTCCAGATCGCCACGACTCCACAGCGAGCCCAATGATTGAGGAATTCCGGCGGAACGGTGCTGAGGCCCGAATAGACCTCGATCCCTTCCACGTCCTCCGGATGCACGACGTCGTCGATTGTGAAGTTGCTTGCCCCGGGCTCCATAACGCCTTCCGGATTGATCAGGAACCCGTCCACCCAGATCTGGGTGGGACAGTTTGTGGCCGCCGTTCTCGCCATCCGCACGACACGACGGAGCCCCCGTCCGGAACTCTGTAGCTGGACCCCCGGCAACTCGGCCAGCATGTCCGTGACACGGGCCGGGTTCCTCTGCTGGATGTCGGAGCGCGTGAAATAATGCCCGTGACCGTGAGTCACCCGGTAGCGGAAGTTGGCGAGCACAGCGCTTTCCCGCCGACCGGACCAGGCGATGACTTCCAGAGGGGCCAGCAGCACGGCGTTCCTGTCCAGCCGCAGCTCGACCCGGAAGAAATCGTGCTTGTCGAACTGGAGGACAGG
>CAZUFP010000066.1:0-7709 GCA_964619835.1 uncultured Gemmatimonadaceae bacterium
CCGCCATGACGCAGGAGAAGCTGGACAACCAGCGTGACGTGGTGAAGAACGAGCGGCGTTGGCGGGTGGACAATCAGCCCTACGGTGACTGGGACGAGCGCCTCCAGACGATGGTCTACCCGCCGGACCACCCGTATCACCACTCGGTGATCGGCTCCATGGAAGACCTGGACGCGGCCACGCTGGAAGACGTCGAACAGTTCTTCCGCACCTACTACGCGCCCAACAACGCGGTGCTCACGGTGTGTGGCGATTTCGAAGAGGACCGGGCCCTCTCGCTCATCGACCGGCATTTCGGCGGCATCCCCGCGGGGCCGACGGTTCCGCCCATCCCCGGGCGCACGGACATTCCCACGGTGCAGGACTCGGCCACGGCGGTCACGGTGGAGCAGGACATCTCCCTGCCGCGCCTGTACCTGGCCTATCGCACGCCGCCTTACGGAAGCGACGGATTCTATTCCGCCATGGTGGCGTCCTACATCCTGGGCTGGGGCAAGGCCGCCGTGCTCTATCGCAAGCTGGTCCGGGAGCAGCGAGTGGCGCAGGACGTCGTCGCGTTCCAGTTCCCCATCGTGGTCGGGGCCAGCATGCTGGTGGTCTGGACCACCGCCATGCCCGGCCAGCCGCCGGAGACGCTGGAATCGGCCACGCGCGCGGCGATCCGCGCCATGCGCGACATTACCGAAGAGGACGTGCAGCGGGCCATCCACCTCATCGAGGCGCGCCAGCTCATGGACCTTCAGCGCGTCGACGAGCGCGCCGACATGCTGTCCATGTTCACGATGCTGTTCGACGACCCCGGCCGGGTCAACGCGGAGCTGGACCGGATCCGGGCCGTCAGCTTGAGCGACGTGCGCGCGTTCGTGGAGCGCCACCTGGCCGGAGAGTCGGCCGCCCGATTGCTGTACGTTCCCGCCGCGGGGGAGGCCGCATGAGCACGCATACGCCCACGGCCCCCGAGCCGGGCCCCGTCCGGGCCTACGACTTCCCTGTCATCCGGGACGAGCGCGTCGGCGAGACCGGGTTGCGCATGCTGTCCGCGAAACACGGCAAGCTGCCGCTCGTCACGGCGCATCTCGTGCTGGACGCCGGCGCGGCGGCGGAGCCGCCGGAGCTGGAAGGCGTCGCGCGCCTCACGGCGAACGCCATGGACGCCGGCACGCGCGACCGGGACGCCGATGAGCTGGCCTGGGCGCTGGAACGCCTGGGCGTGGAGCTGGAAACCGGCACGGGCTGGGACGCGGCCCACCTGGCTCTCACCGTTCCGTCGGACCGGCTCGAGCCCGCGCTGGCCCTGTTCGCGGAGATCGTCCGCCGGCCGGCGTTCCCCGCCGACCAGGTGGACCGGCTACGGGACGAGCAGCTCGCCGGCATCATGCAGCGGCGCAAGGAGCCCCGCGCCCTCGGGGACGACATGGGGGCTCGCTACATCTTCGCGGACGGCGTGCCCTACGGCCGGCCCGTGATCGGGCGGGAAGAAACGGTGAGCGGCCTGACGGCCGAACGGGTTTCCAGCTTCTACGCGGCCCGCTACCGTCCCGGCTCCGCCGCCATCGTGTTCACCGGCGACATCACGGCGGAGCGGGCGGCCCGCCTCGCACACACCCACTTCGGCGACTGGGAGACCGGATCGGCCGACCCCGGCCACCTCAGGGTGGAGCCGCGCGTCGACGCCACCACCGTCTTCGTCGTGAACCGGCCCGGCTCCGTCCAGTCGGAGATCCGCATCGGCGACGTCGGCGTCGAACGCGGGCACCCGGACTATTTCCCGCTCATCGTCTTCAACACGATCCTCGGCGGCGCGTTCACCAGCCGCCTCAACATGAACCTGCGGGAGCGCCACGGGTTCACCTACGGCGTCAACAGCAGCTTCGCGTTCCGCCGCCAACCCGGCCCGTTCAGCGTGAGCGCCGCCGTCGCCACCGACGTCACGGCGCACGCCGTCCAGGAGGCCCTGTCCGAGATGCAGGGCATGCACGACGACGGCGCCACAGCCCAGGAGCTCGACGCCGCCCGCGACTTCCTGCGCGGCGTGCTGCCCCTCACCCTTCAGACCACCGGCCAGCTCGCCGGCCGCATCGCCGAGATCGCCGTCTTCGGCCTGCCCCTCGACTACTTCGAGCAGTACCGGCGCCGCATCGCCGACGTCACCGCCGAAGACGTCGCCCGCGTCGCCCGCGAACGGCTCCGTCTCGACCGCCTGGCCATCGTCGTCGTCGGCGACGCCGACCAGATCACCGGACCCCTCCAGGAGCTCGGCGTGGGACCCGTCCAGGTCGTCGACGCCGCATGAGCACGGCGCCCGGTCCCGAGGAACAGCCGCTCATCGACGCACGCCGCGCCGCGCAGATCGGAGACCGCAAGCCCGGACAGATCGACACGCGGCCCGTGCACAGCGGCCGCGTCGTCGATCTCGCCATCGACACCGTCCGCTTCCCCGACGGATCCACCGGCGAGCTCGAGCTCATCCGCCACTCCGGCGCCTCCGCCGTCCTGCCCGTCCTCGAACCGGGGGACGATCCGCGCATCCTCCTCATCCGCCAGTTCCGCTACGCCGCCGGCGGCGACATCCTCGAAGTCCCCGCAGGCCGCCCCGAACCCGGCGAGGACTGGGTCACATGCGCCCGCCGCGAGTTGGAGGAGGAAGTCGGACTCCAGCCCGGACGGCTCGTGCCCCTCTCCACCATCTACACCACCCCCGGATTCACCGACGAGCGCATCCACCTCTTTCTCGCCCTCGAAAACCACCCCGGAACCGTCAACCACGACCCCGACGAGTTCCTCCACACCCAGCCCATGCCCCTCTCCGAGGCCCTCCGCATGATCCGCGACGGCCACATCATCGACGCCAAATCCATCGCCACACTTCATCTCGCGTACGCCTGGCTGCGGGGTGAGCCTCGCTAGCTTCGCCGGACCGCTCGCGGGGGTGAGCCGGTCTCTCCGTCTCTCCGTCGGGGCGGTGGAGGCAGGGCGGGGAACTGTCCTCTCGATGTGCACTGTCTGTCCACCATGGAGGACACTCGCCGGAATCCGGGTTCAGGGACGGGGGTGTCCTAAGTGACTGTATGGGAACCAATTACGGCGTTTGATGGACCTTTCTGGTGCGGGGCACGGAGTGTGCCCTTTGAAGGGGCGAAGGCCGCGGGTCGGGGACTCGTGGGAGATGGATCATGCACCGGGAGGCCACAATGCTCGATCTGGTCCGGACGGAAGCGGCGCCACGACGCAGCGACGTGCTGCGTACGTTGGACGACAGCGGGCTGGTGGCGGCGTTCCTCGCGGGAGAGGCGCGGGCGTTCACGGAGCTGGCGGATCGGTACCATCTGCGTCTGTTGAACTTCCTGCATCGGATGATCGGGGATCGGGACCGGGCGGAGGACCTGGTCCAGGACACGCTGGTGCGGGTGTACCGGCACCTGGAGCGGTTCGACCAGTCGCGGAAGTTCTCGACGTGGGTGTACACGATCGCGGGGAACCTGGCGAAGAACGAGCTGCGCAACCGTTCGCGCAGTCCTCTGGTGCTGTTCCAGGCGATCAAGGACCGGTGGAACGAGGATCATCGGCCCCTGGAGTGGGAGGACAACCACTACCGGCCGGACGACCTGTTCCGGAAGCGGCATCTCCGGGAGCAGGTGGAGGTGGCGGTGGCGCGGCTGCCCGAGCACCATCGAGTCGTGTTCGTGTTGCGGGAGCTGGAGGGCCGGTCCTACGAGGAGATCGCGCAGATCACGGGTGTGAATCTGGGCACGGTGAAGAGCCGATTGAACAGGGCGCGGAACCGGTTTGCGGAGTTGATCGCGCCCATGCTGGATTGAGAGGGGTGTGGTGGCGGGGAAGCGGCCCGGTCGTTTTGCGAGGACGGCCGGGCCGCCGTGCGTTCGGGGGGGGGGGAACATCGCGGCTGCCGGGCCAGTACCAAGAACCAGACGGCAGTTGGTTGACCCCGAACCGAGGTACGAGGAAGTGTCTGAGGTGAACTGTCGGACGTTCCTGGAACGGTATTCGGATCTGGTGGACGGTCTGCTGGTGCCGGCGGAGGTGGTGGCGTTGCGGGGGCACATGGCGGAGTGTCGGTCGTGTCGCCGTTACGACCGTGTGGTTCGGAGGGGCGTCGACGTGCTGCGGGCGAGTGTCCCGGCGCCGTCGTCGGATTTCCATGAACGACTTCAGCTTCGTCTGGCCCGGGAAGGTGCGCTGGCTTCGCGTGGCCCGGCGTCGTATCCTCCCTATGTCGGCGGCTGGTCGGCGTAACGGGCGGCCATCCGTCGAGTCAAACGACAAGTCAGCGATTCCCGAACGACTCTGAACTCCGGCGATGCCCGAGGTCAGCCCTGAAAACCTGAAGCGCGCCCTGGGCCGGGGCGAGCGCGGCGGCGTGTTTTTCCTTCACGGGGAAGAGGACTACCTGAAGGAAGAGCTGGCCGCCCTGCTCGTGGCTGCGCACCTGGAGCCGGGGGAGCGGGACTTCAACCTGGACGAGCTGCGCGGCACGGAGGTGGCCGCGGAGACGCTGGCGTCCGTGGTGCAGACGCCGCCCATGATGGCGCAGTGGCGGGTGGTGCTGGTGCGGGACGCACAGGGTCTTGCGGGCAGCCCTGCGGCGCGGGGCGCGGTGGAAGGGGTGCTGGACCGGCCCGTTCCCGGACTGGCCTTGGTGCTGGTGGCGCAGATCCCCGACGGCAGTCGGGCGAAGTTCTACACGGCCCTGAAGAAGCAGGCCGTGTCCGTTTCCCTCGCGCCGTTGTCGGAGGGGGATGTGCCGGGCTGGTTGATGGCCCGGGCGAAGGCCGACGGCCTGGCCCTGGACCCGGAGGCGGCCCAGGCGATGGCCGCGGCCGTGGGCACCAGCCTCGGCGTGCTGTCCAGCGAGCTGGCCAAGCTGCGGGAGTACGTGGGCGACCGGTCGGAGATCCGGCGCGCGGACGTGGAGCGGGTCGTGGGCGCGATCCCGCGGGTGAACCGCTGGCAGTGGCTGGACGGCGTGGCGGAGGGCCGGTTCGCCCGGGCGCGCGCGGACCTGAGCACCGTGCTCGCGTCCGGCGACAGCGGCGTGGGCCTGGTGCTGGCGTTGGGCGCCCATTTCCTGCGCCTGGCATTGTTCCAGGCCGGCGGCGCGGCGGCGTTGGAGGCCGAGCTGCCCCAGCGCCAGCGCTGGCTGGCGCGCAAGCTCGCCAGCCAGGCGCGGCGCTGGTCGCCCGGCGCGCTGGCCGGTGCGCTCGACGACCTGCTCCGTGCCGACCGGTTGCTCAAGTCGGCGCCCCTGGGCGATGATCAGATCATGGAAGAACTGCTGTTGAGGTTGGAGCAACGTACTCTGCGCGGAGAGGCGGCATGATGCGTCGCGCGAGCCTGCTGGGCCTGTTGTGGATGGCCGTCGCCGCGGCGCCGGCTGCCGCCCAGTCGCCGACGCCGACACAAACGCCCACGCTCGATGAAGTGGCGCAGCTGGCGTTGGGCGGCCAGTACAGCCGGGCGCGGCAGGCTGTCGACGCATGGTGGAAGGCGACGCCGAACCCGTCCCCGTCCGACGCCGTGCGCGCCCATCTCCTGCGCGGACGGCTCGCCGTGGATCCCGATTCCGCGGAAGCGGACTACCTGGCCATCGTGCTCGGCTTTCCCACGCAGCCGCAGGCCGCCGAAGCGCTCCTGCGCCTCGGCCAGCTCCTGGTCCTGAAGGGCGAGGCGCAGCGGGCCCAGGGCTACCTCCAGCGTCTCGTGGCCGACTACCCCGGCAGTGAGTTCCACGGCCCCGGTCTGCTCTGGCTCGCACGGGCCTACAACACCGACGGCCGGAAGGCGCAGGCGTGTAGCACCGCCCGCACCGGCCTCCGGGACGCCGGATCCGACGCTGATCTCTCTTCCCTGCTGCAACTGGAGGAGGCCTCGTCGTGCCGCGTTGGAGACGGATCCGCCGCGCCTCAAAACGCCCCGGCGCGGCCTCAACCCGCACCGGCCCGACAGGAGCCCGCCCCCGCCCGGCCGGAGCCCGCCCCCGCGAAACCGACCGCCGACGCGGCGCAACAGGGCCGCTTCGCCGTGCAGGTGGGCGCGTTCCGGCAACGCAGTGGCGCGGAGGCGCTCGCGGCCAGACTCCGGAAAGCAGGCCACACGCCGCGCCTCGTACTCGTGCCCAACAGCGGCCTGCTCCGCGTTCGCGTTGGCCAGTTCCCCACGGACCAGGACGCCGCCGACCTGGTCCGGCGTCTCAAAGCCCAGGGATTCCCCGCCGTCGTCGTGGGAGATGCCAACCGAGAGCACGAACCGTGAACCCCGACGCGCGCAGGCCCGCCATGACCCCCCTCAAGGTCCTGCTCGCCGATGACGAGCCTCTCAGCTCCATGGCTCTGCGCTCCCAGCTCGAAGCCCTCGGCCACGACATCGTCGCCCACGCCCGCAACGGACCCGACGCCGTCGACTTCGCCCGCTGCTTTCCCCTCGACCTCGCCATCGTCGACTACCGCATGCCCGGACTCACCGGCTTCGCCGCCGCCACCCGCATCTTCCACGACCGGCCCACCGCCCTGCTCCTCGTGAGCGGTCACGCGGAAAGCGACATCGATGCCGCCGACCGGCCGCCCGCCTACCACTACCTCCTCAAACCCGCCGACCTGTCCGCCCTCGAACACGCCATCGACCAGGCCGTCGCCCGCTTCCAGCAATGGCTCCAATATGAAGCCGACCCCGATGACGTCCGCCGCAAGAACGACGACGCGTGCCTCATTCAGGCGGCTCACCGCCGGCTCTCCCGCGACATGAGCCCCCGCGAAGCCTGCCGGGCCCTCGTCGCACTCAGCCGTGAATCCGGCCAGACCCTCCTCGCCACCGCACGCGCCGTCCTCCAGGACGAGCAACAATCAGCCCCCTGAGCCGCCTCCCCCTCGCGGCCCTTGTTCCCCGTTCCGCCGTTCCCTAACGTTCGCCAATGAACGCGCCTCCACGTTCCCCCAAACAGCAGTACCTCGACTGGGTCGAAGACCAGATCGAGGAGCACAAGGCTGCCCTCACCCGCGACGAGCTCCTCTCCCTCGCCGATGACGCCGTCCGGCAGCTCTTCGACGACCACGACGGCCAGTACCCCCTCACCGAGATCCTCCTCAAGGACGCCGTCGACGCCCTCATCTTCAAACATCTGGGCCTTCCCAGCTTCCGCCAGTGGCGCCGTTCGTATCACATTGACACACAGGACTGTCCTCAGGAGGGGACAGACGTCGATGGGAATGGAACGCGGATGGTGTCGTAACTTATTGTACAGAAATACTTTATAATTGCTCGGGCTGTTCCTGGTATGGCTCCTGCCTAAGAACGGGTGGGGACGTGTGTGTGTCGACCGGGGATGGAGCCCAGAGAATGACGTACGAGGACGAAACCAAGATGCCCGTAAAGCCCGAGCCGAAGGGCATTGTGATCCGGGATGGGGGGGAAGCGCCGACGAAGCCGGTGATCACGGCTTTCATCTGGGGTGGCAAGGTCCGGCCGGTGCCGACGTTGCCATTCGGGCGGTGGAAGGTGTCGACGGTGGCGTGACGCCGCGTGTCGCGCCTCTGAAAACGCCCGCGGGCCGACGGTCCGCGGGTTTTTCTGTTTCTGGAGGGTGCGTGGAATGCGGAGAGCGCGGGGACTTCGTTTCACGCGGATCCGCGGAAGCGGGGACTTCAATTCACGCGGAGACGCAGCGGGTGCGGGGACTTCGGTTCACGCAGAGACGC
>CAZUFP010000066.1:7809-24009 GCA_964619835.1 uncultured Gemmatimonadaceae bacterium
GGGCGCGGGGACTTCGGTTCACGCAGAGACGCAGGGGGCGCGGGGGAAGCTTCGCGGAACGCGTGGAACAGAGGTCACGTAAGGGCCAACGGTGGGGTGAGTGTGATCAGGCTGCAGCGCGTTCGCATCCGTCCCCGACGTCGCGGTGAGCCGCCGCTCCTTCGTGTTCTTCGTGCCTTCGTGTGAGCTGCCGTTCCTTTGTGTCCTTGGTGCGCCGATGGTGTCAGTCGCGGGGCAGAGACAGCAGCATGTGCTGGCCGTCGCGGATGATCTCGATGCGCACGGGGCGCGCGCCGAAGGCGACGACGCGGCGAAGGTCGGCGATGGTGTTGGGCGTCTCGTTGGCGGCCCGGGTAACGACGTCGCCGGGGCGCAGTCCTGCACGGGCCGCGGGCGTTCCGGGGGCGACCTGGAGCACGAGCAGGCCTTCGTGGGCGCCGTGGAAGTAACGGGCCAGGTCGGGGTTCAGCTCGGCGAATTCGGCGCCGGCGATGGCCCGGCTTCCCACGCCGAGGTCCCGGGGCGTGACGAAGGTGGTGGGTCCGCGGCCGGTCACGACGACGGTGTTGCCTTCGGGCCCGACGCGGAAGACGTAGCGCCGGGCCGTGCTGTCGGTGAGGACGGAATCGACGCTGGTGACACGGGCGCGAAGGACGTGGCGTGCGAACTCATGGCGCAGGCTGTCGGCGCGGGCTTCCAGCACGTGGACCTGCACGTTGGTGCGGGGTGTGACGAAGCCGAATCCGGTGGGGTCGCCGCTGCACACGATGATGGAGTCGCGGCCCGTGCGGAACACGCGGGACGGTTGGGGGCCGAAGAAGGCGTTTTCGCCCTGCCGCGGGTCGATCTCCGCCGTCACGAGGGGCACGCCCTTCGGCCGTTGGCCGGCGATGGCACGAAGCTCCCGGTCGCGTTCATCGCGCCGGACGGCCAGGCGCACGGTGTCCCCCGGCTCGAGCCGGTTCGCCATCCAATCCAGGCCTTCCTCCACGGCGCCCAGGCCGTTGACGCGCAGTAGCAGGTCGCCTTCCCGGATACCCGCCCGCTCGGCGGGCGCGCCCCGGACAACGCGGGTCACCATGACGGCAGGCCGGCAGTGTCCGTTGTCGAGCATCCAGGTCGGCTGCAGCGTGACACCGAGCCAGCCGGTGGGCGGGGCTTGGCGCCACTGCTGCGCGGCCGCCGGGGCAGCCAGTGCCAGCAGGAGTATCAGCAGGAGCGATGTCTTCGACTTCCACATGGTTCTGCCATCCATCAGAATACCGGCGTCCGCTGCCGTTGCGAGATCTGCCGGGTCATGGCGTCTCGCTGGGCGAGGGCGGTGAGCAGGTACCCGTTGATGACGGGGTCTGCCGGCGCCCGGTCCAGCGCCGCCTGGGACGTGAGTACGATGTTGTCCAGCGCCGCCATCCGCACCGCGGGGTCCCCGCTCGTGGGCTGGTCGGTGAGCTCGGCGTAGTTGGACAGAGCCGACAGGTAGGCTTCCTGCGCGGCCTGAAGCACCTGGTCGGCCTGTTGCACCGTCCGGGGCTGTGCCGCTTCGTGGGCCGAACCGGCGGGCACGGCGGCCACGGGCCCGGCCGCCGGTGCCGCCACGCCTCGCATGGCGAAGCCCGTCGCCCCGCCGGCAAGGAACAGCACGACGGCAGCCGCCGCCCGTGTCCAGGCTGGCGAGAGGGACCGGCGTACCCGGTCCCGGATGAGACCTTCCGCCCGCAGACGGACTTCAAGGGTGTCCCACGCATCCCGCGTGGGCTGGATCGCCGGCAGGTTGGCCAGGTCCTCCTTCTGGTCCCGGAGGCCCTCCAGTTCCGTCCGGCAGCGTTCGCAGCGCTCCAGGTGGGCCGATTCGTCCCGGTTCGGGGCTTCGTCCACCAGACGCGCCAGCGTTTCGAGTGTCAGATGCATACTTCACCTCCGCGCATCATGTCGGGCGCCGGCCGAAGCAACTCGCGCATCTTCGCTCGCGCCTTGAACAGCTGACTCTTGGATGTGCCCTCTGCCACGCCCAACATGTCACCGATCTCCTCATGCGTGTAACCTTCCACATCATGCAGCACCAGCACCTGCCGCATGCCGTCGGGGAGCGATTGCAGTGCACGCTCCAGCTGCATGCGCAGGATGGGCCGGTCCGGGCGCGGCGCCGCCGCAAGGTTCTCCGTCAGCGGCGCCTCCCGCGTCGTGTGCCGCTTCTGCTTCCGCTGGCCTTGCAGGGCGCTGTTCACGGCCACCCGATGCAGCCAGGTGGAGAACGCGGCATCGCCGCGGAAGCCCGGCAGCGCATGGAACACCCGCACCCAGGCTTCCTGCGCCCAGTCGTCGGCCAGGCCGTCGTCGGCGGCGAGTCGGCGTACCACGGCATAGACCCGCGGCGCGTACCGGTTGTACAACGCCCGGCATGCCTGGGACTCTCCGCGCTTCGCCCGTTCGATGAGGTCGGTCTCGCTCATGCCATTCATTGTCTACCCCGTCTGATGCATGCAGTCGCATCGACGGTTGCCTCCTTGGATGATGACGCGGAACCCGGTGCCGGATCAATGTCGGGGTCCACGGCTTCCGGTGCGCGCGCGCAGGCGTGAGGGTAGCGTCGGGGCAGGAGCGAGGTATCTTCCAATTACGGGGCCATCCGTAGCTACAACCGACACGAGGCGACATGTCCACGACGACAAATGCGGGCGTTCAGAGCCTGGAATGCACATATTGTGGGAAGACGTATGCGGACACGGAGAGCCAGATGCGCCTTTCTCCGTGCTGCAACAAGCCGCTTTACGCGCGCTACGACCTCGACCGCGTCGCCGCCGACTTCCGGCCCGAGCGGCTCGCCGGCCGGGCGCCCACCATGTGGCGGTATGCCGAAGTGCTTCCGGTGCACGATCCTGCGTACCGCATCTCGCTGGGCGAAGGGTTCACGCCCATGCTGGACGCGCCCAGGCTGGCCACGGCGCTGGGCGTGCGGCGAGTCTGGGTGAAGGACGAGGGACAGAACCCGACGGGCAGCTTCAAGGCACGTGGACTGGGCATGGCGGTGGCCCGGGCGGCGGAGCAGGGGGCGAAGGCGCTGTGCATCCCGTCAGCGGGCAACGCGGGCTCGGCCGCCGCGGCGTATGCCGCCGCTGCCGACCTGCCGGTGCACATCGCGGTACCGGAGGACACGCCGAAGCCCATCATTCAGGAGATCCGCGCGCTGGGCGCCGACCTCCAGCTGGTGAAGGGCCTGATCACGGATGCGGGTGCGCTGATCGCCGAAGGCGCGCGGGAGCATGGCTGGTTCGACCTGTCCACGCTGAAGGAGCCGTACCGCGTGGAAGGCAAGAAGACCATGGGATACGAGGTCTTCGAGCAACTTGGCAACCGGCTGCCCGACGTGATCATCTATCCCACGGGCGGCGGCACCGGCATGGTGGGCATGTGGAAGGCGTTCGATGAGATGGAGCGGATGGGCTGGATCGGGTCCGAGCGGCCGCGCATGGTCTCGGTGCAGGGCACGGGCTGCGCGCCCATCGTGCGAGCGTGGCAGGAAGGCGCGAAGCACGCCACGCCGTGGGAGAACGCCCACACGGTGGCGGCGGGCCTCAAGGTCCCGCAGGCTGTGGGCGATTTCCTGATCCTGCAGGCCATCCGGGAGTCCGGCGGCGCCGCGGTGGCCGTGGAGGACGACGCGATGGTCGAAGCCGTTGCGCTGCTGGGCCGCACCACCGGCGTGTTCGCCTCGCCGGAAGGGGGCGCCACGGCCGCGGCGATCGCTCCGCTGCTGGAGTCCGGGCACGTGACACCGGACGATGAGGTGGTGTTGTTCAACACCGGCAGCGGCTTGAAGTACACCGACTGACGAAGTCAGCGGGCGAGGCACAAATGTCCAAAGGACGGAGTGGAGGACAGCGACTGACGGCCCGGTGGCGGATTGCCATCGGGCTGGTAGCGCTGCTCGTCGTGGCCGTCGCCCTGATGCCGGGCTCGACACGGCCCGGCGTGCTGCAGCTCGTCGCGCTGGACCCGGGCGGCCAGTTCCGGGACACGGTCCGGATCGACTCGCCGCAGCTGGACACCATCGGCGACGTCCTCGCCCGCGTGCCCCTCGTCCTCGCCGTGCGCAACGTGGGGGGCTCTCCGATCCGGCCGGACACGCTGGAGCTCAACCTGCCGGCGCGGGATCGGCTGGTGACCGCGGAAGGCCGGGTCCTGGCGGGCAACACGCTGACGGGTAGCCCCCTGACGCGCTACGTGCTGACGCCGGAGTTCCCCAGCATCGAGCCTGGACGGTTGCCCACGCTGTTGCCGGGCAGCGACACGCTCTGGGTCGAGATCGTCGTACCCTCGTACTACTGCGTACTGCTGGCCGACTCGGTCCCCCAGTTCATTCCGGCGCCGAGACCCGACCTGTCCACGCTGACGCAGATCCGGATCTTCTACGCGTTCCATGGCAAACACGTGCCGGGCCGACAGGCCGGCATGCTGGAGATGAACATCGACCCGGCGGCCCTGCCCCGGGACACCACCGCCCGCGTCACGGCCGTCGATCGGCGGGCCGAAGCGCGGCTGCCGGACCCGAGCACCCTGCGCGAGGTGGGGAGCCGCACCACGACGTGCGGGGAAGGCGACGCACCCGCGACCATCCGGTCCACGCTGTGGGAGACACCGGACGGAGGCCGCGTCCTCACGCTGGACTACGCGCACGTCACCCGCAAGCGGCTGTACGACCTGAATCGCGACAGCGTCGTCGAGTGGGAGACCTCCAACGCGGGGGCCGGCCGGTTCCAGCAGGCGCGGGCCGTGCATTTCCCCATCCCCGATTTCCTCATGCCTGTGACGCCGCCGAAGGCGGATTCGGCGGCGCCACGACCCCCGCCGTCCATGCCCCGGTGACCACACGGCAGGCCGGTATGAGGCTTGCCCCGTATAGTTGTTGCCCGCCCCGGGCGGGTGACACAAGGCATGGGAGGATGGGAACCATGAACAAGAGGCAACGCGCGAAAATTGAGAAGCGGCTTCTTCACGAGCGCGCCCGCGTTCTGAAGGTGCTGACCCGGTTTGACGACCGGTTCGCCGAGATGGCAGAGGACGGCGATTTGACGAACTACCCGCTGCATATGGCGGATGAGGGCACGGACACCATGGAGCAGGAGAAGGAATTCCTGCTGGCCAGCAAAGAAGGGACGCGCCTGATCCGCATCGACGAAGCCTTGCGGACGCTCTACAAGGAGCCGAAGCGATTCGGCCGGTGCGAGCTGTGCGGCGAAGAGATCGTGTTCGAACGGCTGGAGATTCTGCCGTGGACGACCGTGTGCGCCGACTGCCAGCGGACCCGCGAGAGTGTCCTGGTCGGTGCCGGCGCCGACTTTGGCGCGGGCGGTGGCGACGAGGACGAGGGCGCGTGAGGATTTGACCGGGCTGACGCTGGTGCTGGCCGCCGGCCTGGCGGTGGTGGCCTACGCAATGAGCAGGAGCCATCTGCGGGCGCGGCGCCGGTCGGCATCGTTGGATGACGACGCGATCCGGCGCATCGAGACCAGCGGCCGGGTGGACGTGGAGGAGCCTCTGGATCTGGACGAAGCCCACGAGGAGGAGGAGCGGTTCTGGGAGGAGGACTGGGACGAACCGGAGCCCTGGTGAGGCAGGTGAGGCAGCGATGGCCGACGCGTCGGTAGAGTACCGGCCCACGCCCAACCCGAATGCGGGCAAGTTCGTGGCGGACCGGCCGGTCGTGCCGGACGGCGGCTCGCGTTCGTACTTCGACGCCGGGGAGGCCCGCGGCGACCCGGTGGCCCGGGCGCTCATGGGCCTCCCCGGCGTTCGAAGCGTTTTCATGGTGGCTGACTTCATCACCGTGACCAAGGCTCCCGACACGCCCTGGGACGACCTGATCCCCGAAGTCCGCAGGCTCATCCGGGACAACCTGTGAATCGCCCCGCCTGGCCCGATGGCGTTGCGGGGTTTGACCACACCGCCGACGTGGGCCTCGTCGTCCGGGCCGGCACGCGAGCCCGGCTCTTCGACCGCGCGGCCGCCGGCATGGTGGCGCTCGTCGCGGGAGCCGAGGAGGGAGCGACGACCGTTGCCCGACGGCCGTCGCCGGTGCGCGGCGGTGCCGGATCCGCGGGGTCCGGCCGGGCACCGGTCGAGGCCTCGACCGGCCCGGAGCAGGAGGTGGCGCTGGCCGCGCCGGATCTCGAGGTGCTGCTGGTGGCGTGGCTGCGGGAGATCCTCCATCTGTTGCAGGACCGGGGCCTCCAGTACGCGGGCGCGCGCTTCGAAACGCTGACGGAAACGCGGCTGGCGGCACACGTGCGCCTCGTGGCGGCGCCAGCGCCGGCGATGGAGTTGAAGGGCGTGACGTATCATGCGCTGGCGGTCCGGCGCGAAGGCGATGGCTGGATCGCCCGCGTCGTGTTCGACATCTGAGTCCGGCCAGCGGGGCAGAGAGACGGCTCGCCGGCGGGCGCGGCAAGGACACGGCGCCCCGAAGGGGACGGAGGGAACCACCGCCCGGAGGACGGAGGCATGGAGGTTCGGCAGCTCGACGACTACCGCTGGCTGATCCCGAAGCAGGGCCGCATGAACGTGGACGGGTTGGTCTACGCCAGCGAGGCCATGATGCGGGACATACGCTCCGACCGTGCGCTGGAGCAGGTGGCCAACGTGGCGGCGCTGCCGGGCATCGTGGGGCGGTCCATTGGCATGCCGGACATCCACTGGGGCTACGGCTTCGCCATTGGCGGAGTGGCTGCCTTCGACCCCGAGCGAGGCGGTGTGGTCAGCCCGGGCGGCGTGGGCTACGACATCAACTGCGGCGTGCGTCTCCTGCGCACCAAGCTGCACGTCGGGGACGTGCGTTCGCGGCTGAACACGCTCATGGACCGGCTCTACGAGCGCGTGCCGGCAGGTGTGGGCAAGGGCTATGAGCAGTTCCGTCTGAGCGAGGCAGAGGTACGCGGCGTTCTGGAGCACGGCGCGGCCTGGGCGGTCGCACGGGGGTACGGTGTCGAAGCGGACCTGGATCACATCGAGGGCCGCGGCACGCTGGCGGAGGCCGACCCGGACCAGGTGGGCGAGCGGGCGGTACGACGGGGGCGCGACCAGCTGGGCACCGTGGGCTCGGGCAACCATTTCATCGAGTTGGGCTGGGTGGACGAGGTGTACGACGAGGCGGCGGCGCAGCGGTTCGGACTGGAGTCCGGCACGGTCACCGTCTTCATCCACTCCGGCTCCCGCGGGTTGGGCTACCAGGTCTGCGACGACTATCTCCAGACCATGGTCCACGCGGCGGCGGAACACGGCATCGACCTGCCGGACCGCCAGCTGGCCTGCGCACCGCTGGGCTCCGATGAAGCCAGGCGCTACATGGGCGCCATGGCGGCGGCGGCCAACTACGCGTTTGCCAACCGCCAGATGATGGCGCACCGTGTGCGGGAGGTCTTCGAGGACGTGTTCGGCACGTCCTGGCAGGAGCTGGGCATGGGCCTGGTGTACGACGTGGCCCACAACATCGCCAAGTGGGAGCGTCACGAGGTGGATGGTCAGGAGCGGCGGCTGTGCGTGCACCGCAAAGGCGCGACGCGGGCCTTCCCGCCGGGCCACCCGGACGTGGCATCGGCCTACCGTGACCTGGGCCAGCCGGTGCTGATCCCGGGCGACATGGGCCGCTACTCCTACGTGCTCGTCGGCACGCCCGGCGCCTACCGGGAGACGTTCGGCTCGACCTGCCACGGCGCCGGCCGGCGCATGAGCCGGCGGCAGGCGAAGAAGGTGGCCCGGGGCCGGGACCTGCGCACCGAGTTCGAGGAGCAGGGGATCCAGGTGCGCGCGTCGTCGTTCGGGACGGTGGCGGAGGAGATCCCCGAAGCGTACAAGGACGTGGCCGACGTGGTGGACGTGGTGGACCGGGCCGGGATCGGCCGCAAGGTCGCCCGTCTGCGCCCCGCCGGCGTGCTCAAAGGTTGAACGCCATGGATGATGCCCATATCGCCGCCTGCCGCGCTCGCCGGCAGGTCGTGCTGGACCGGCTCGAAGGGGCCGCTTTGATTCTGCCGGCGGCGGTGCCGCCGCGGGCCGGCCGGGACGCCGAGCTGCGCTACGTGCCCGACGCGGACCTCCTCTACCTGACCGGCTACACGGAGCCGGAGGCCGTGGCCGTGCTCTGTCCGGGCCATGACGCGCCGTTCACCCTGTTCGTGCGTCCCCGCGACCCGGCAGCCGAGCGCTGGACGGGCGTCCGCGGAGGGGTCGAGGCGGCCGAGCGATTCGGAGCAGACGCCGCGTATCCCCTCGCGGAGATGGAATCGCGTCTGGCGACGATCACATGGAATGCGGACCGGATCCTGCTCAGGTTCGCCACCGGTCGGGACGACGTGGACGACATCGTGCGGCGGTTGCTGGTCCGGGCCCGCGACCCCCGTCAGCGGTATGGCCACGGTCCTCACACGCTGACGGACGCCGGCACGCTGCTGGGCGGCTTGCGGCTCATCAAGGACGGTTTCGAGATCGAACGCATGCGCGAGGCCGCCGCCGTCACCACCGCCGGCTTCCGCGAGGCGCTGGCCGGTGTGGCGCCCGGCCGGGGCGAGTGGGAGGTCGAAGCGGCCATCGACGCAGCGTTCCGGCGGCGCCGCGCGGATGGCCCGTCGTTTCCCACCATTGCCGCGGCGGGCGCCAACGCCACCGTGCTGCATTACGTCGACAACGACCGGGTGATGGAAGCGGGGTCGTTGTTGCTGCTGGATGCCGGCGCCCGCGTCCGGGGATACTGCGGCGATGTGACCCGTACGGTCCCGGTGGACGGCCGTTTCCGGCCCGAGCAGCGCGCCGTGTACGATGCCGTGCTGGCGGCTCAGCGGGCCGGCATCGACGCGGTGCGGCCGGGCGCCAGCCTGGACGACGTGCACGGCGCCGCCGTTCGCGTGCTGGCCGATGCCATGGTCGAGCTGGGCTTGTTGGATGGCTCCACCGACACGCTCCTCGAACGGTACGAACGGGAACAGGCGGCGCGACGTGCGGGCCGTGATCCCGCGGAAGACGGGGAGCAGGAGCCGGGCATCTCCACGTTCTACCCTCACCGGACGAGCCACTGGCTGGGCCTGGACGTCCACGACGTGGGGCCCCAGGTATCGGACGGCAGGCCGCAGCCTTTCGCCGCCGGCATGGTGCTCACGGTGGAGCCCGGCCTCTACGTGCCGGAAGACTCCGCTGCGCCCGCCGCCTTCCGGGGTGTGGGCGTCCGCATCGAGGACGATGTGCTCGTCACACCGGCCGGCCACGAAATCCTCACTGCCGACCTGCCGGTGGAGGCCGACGCGCTGAAGGGTCTATAGCCGGAATCGCGCGGAAGGCGTCCGGAAACCCTCTCCTGGAGCCGCGTGGGAAACCTCCCGCGGCTGTGCGCGGAAAAGCCCCGTGCCCCGCTGGGAGAGGCCGTGCCTTGCGCGCACGGAAACGCTACCGCGCCCCCGCGAAAGAAGCCGTGCACCGGACGGCAACGCCCGCGGGCTCCGAACGGCGCACTCACACAATCCTTGTCCCTCGTTGGCCCCGTAATTACGTTTCGAGCGACCGTCCGCAACTTCCACTGCGAAGACAGATTTCCGCTTTGCCCTGTCGGCCCGGGGACTCACGTGATGAACATGAGAATTGCGCGTAGCGGATTCACGATCGTGGAACTGCTCACGGTCATCGTGATCGTGGCGATTCTCGCTGCGCTCGCCATCCCGCGGTTCGTTCGGGCCCGCGATCGCGCCTACTTCACCGCCATGATCCATGACCTGGACATCCTCCAGAACATGGAGGAGATCTATTACCACAACAGCGGTGTGTTCGCCTACAAGACGGCCGGCACCATCACGGCCGGGGCGCCGGATCCCGACCTGAACATGCATACCTCCCGGGGGGTGACCATCATCCTGGGCACCCACCCCCACGGCTGGGCCGCCACGGCGACCCACGAGGCGCTGCTCGGCCAGCAATGCAACCTGTTCTGGGGCGACGACGGCACCGTGGGCGCGGCCAGCACGGCCGGGCGGATCGCTTGCAGCGGCGGCTGATGGGCGGGGTCTGAAACGCCGAGGAGCCCACCGGACCGGCGGGCTCCTTTTTTGTGGCAGGGCGAAACCGCGTCCCCGTTCGCGCTCGGGGACCGGGGACAATCCGCCCCACAGACGCGGGGCGATCCGCCTCAAGCTTGCGGCGGCTTGACCCGGACTCCGTAGTTCCGGAAGACCCACTCCACCATGCCGCGCCTGCCTTCGGGGCAGTCGACACAGTCTCCCGGCTCCATGCACGGAACGCCGTCCGCCTGCGCCTGTCCGCACGGCGCCTCTCCTGGCTCCATGTGCAGCAGGATTTCCCGGAAGTCGAGCTCACGCGGTGATGCGCGCATCGTTCCTCCCCAGGCCCGGTAGGTGTGCGGGTGCATGGGGTGCAGGTTGCGTGCCCGTCGTCCCGGACCCGGAACGCCCATTGACGCCCGGCCCGGGACCGGCTAGCCTGGATGGCGTAGGACGGCGGAAGCATTTGTGGACGATTGGCACCGCCGGGCCCGACGATGTTCGGCCAAACCAAAGGTCTAAAGTGCCGGGACGGCTGTTGGAAACGCAGATGCATCGCCCCGCACCGATCGTGGCCGCGGGGCGTTTTTGCATCAGTGAGGCAGGCGGGGGCGAGGGCAGGGGCGGAAGCACGCCGTCCCGCTTTCCGTTGTCCGCTTTCCTGTCGAACGCACGGGGAGGTAAAGGACCGGGATGACACACAGGCCGAGCTACACGGCAGCCCTTCGGGAACGGGTTCTGGTCTACGACGGCGCGATGGGCACGAGCGTCCAGGCGCTGGGGCTTGGACCGGAGGATTTCGGCGGCGCGGCTCTGGAGGGCTGCAACGACCACCTGGTGCTGTCGCGGCCGGACGTGATCGAGGGCATCCACCGCACGTTCCTGGACGTGGGCGTGGACGTGATCGAGACGGACACGTTCCGGGCAAACCGGCTGACGCTGCGGGAGTATGGCCTCCAGGACCGGGTCGTGGAGCTCAACCGTGCGGCGGCGGCGCTGGCGCGCAGGGTGGCGGACGAGTACGCGACGGCGGACCGGCCCCGATTCGTGGCGGGCAGCATGGGCCCCAGCGGGTACCTGCCCAGCACGTCGGACCCGATGCTGGGCAACGTGACGTACGCGGAGCTGGCGGACGTGTTCGCCGAGCAGGCCCGGGGTCTCATCGAGGGCGGCGCGGACGTGCTGCTCATCGAGACGAGCCAGGACATGCTGGAAGTGAAGGCGGCCGTCGCCGGCATCCGGAGGGCCTTCGCCGAGACGGGCGTGACGCTGCCCATCCAGGCGCAGGTCACGCTGGACACATCGGGCCGCATGCTACTGGGCACGGACATCGAGGCGGCCATGGTGGTGCTGGAGGCATTGCGCGTGGACGTGCTCGGGCTGAACTGCTCGACCGGCCCGGAGCACATGCGCCAGCCCGTTCGCTGGCTGTGCGACAACTCGCGCCTGCCCGTCAGCGTGGTCCCCAATGCCGGCATCCCGCACAACGAGGCCGGCTGCGCCGTCTACCCGCTCACGCCCGAAGCGCTGGCAGACGCCCACGACGAGTTCGTGCGCGAGTTCGGCGTGAACGTCGTGGGCGGCTGCTGCGGTACCACGCCGGAGCATCTGCGGCTGGTCGTGGAGCGGGTGGGTGGCGCCACGCCACTGCGCCGGGACCCGCCGCGCGTGCCGCGCGCCGCCAGTGCCATGACCGCCTACGATCTCGCCCAGATCCCCGCGCCCACGCTGCTGGGCGAACGGGTGAACACCCAGGGCTCCCGCGCGGTGAAGCGGCTCCTGCTGGCCGACGACTATGAAGGCGTGGTTGAGGTCGGCCGCAGCCAGGTGGACGGCGGCGCGCATCTGCTGGACGTGTGCGTGGCGCTCACCGAGCGACAGGACGAGGCGGACCAGATGCGCACGCTGGTCAAGCTGCTGGCCCAGAGCGTCGAGACGCCGCTGGTCATCGACAGCACCGAAGCCGACGTGGTGCGCGCAGCACTCGAGCAGTACCCCGGCCGCGCGGTGGTCAACTCCATCAACCTGGAGAACGGACGGGCACGCATCGAAGCCGTCGTTCCGCTGGCCGTGCAGCACGGCGCAGCCGTCGTCGCCCTCACCATCGACGAGCAGGGCATGGCGGGCACGGCGGACCGCAAGCTGGAGATTGCGCGGCGCATCCGGGACATCGTGACGACGGAGTATGGCCTCGACCCCTCCGACCTGATCTTCGACGCCCTCACGTTCACCCTCGCCACAGGCGACGAGGAGTACCGACGCTCCGCGCTCGAGACCATCGAGGCCATCCGCCGGATCAAGGCCGAGCTGCCCGGGGTGCTCACCAGCCTGGGCGTGTCCAACGTGTCGTTCGGGCTCCAGCCTCACGCCCGCGCCGTGCTCAACTCCGTGTTCCTGCACCACTGCGTCCAGGCCGGGCTGGACATGGCCATCGTGAACCCGGCCCACATCACGCCCTACGCCGAGATCGACCAGCAGCAGCGCGACCTGGCCGACGACCTCATCCTGGCCCGCCGCGACGACGCCCTGGAACGGTTCATCGACTACTTCCAGGAACACGAGGCGGAGGCGGAGGAAGCCGTGGACCCGACCTCCGGGATGACGCCCGACGAGGCCATCCACTGGAAGATCCTGCATCGGAAGAAGGACGGCGTGGAGGGGCTCATCGATGAGGCGGTCGAGAGGCGTTTGAGCGCCGTCTTTTCGAATTCGAATTCGAATTCGAATTCGAGAACGGGTGGATCAACGTCCGCGGCGAACGAGGCTGGCGTGGATGTTTTGAACAACGTTCTTCTTCCGGCCATGAAGGAGGTGGGCGACAAGTTCGGCTCCGGCGAGCTCATCCTGCCCTTCGTCCTGCAATCCGCGGAGGTGATGAAGAAGGCCGTGTCGCGGCTGGAGACGTACCTGGAAAAGGTGGCGGGGCAGACCAAGGGCGTCGTGGTGCTGGCGACGGTGTTCGGGGACGTGCACGACATCGGCAAGAACCTGGTAGGCACGATCCTGAGCAACAACGGCTACACGGTGCACGACCTGGGCAAGCAGGTGCCGGTGAACGACATCCTGGAGAAGGCGGTGGAAGTGGGCGCCGACGCCATCGGGCTGTCGGCGCTGCTGGTGTCCACATCCAAACAGATGCCGCTGGCGGTGCAGGAGCTGCACCATCGCGGGTTGACCTTCCCCGTGCTGTGCGGCGGCGCGGCCATCAACCCGTCGTTCGTGCGCTCGGCGGCGGCGCTGGACGGCGACGGGTCGCTGTACGAGAGCGGCGTGTGGTACTGCAAGGATGCGTTCGACGGCCTCGCCGTCGTGGAAGCGCTCAAGGGCGCGGGCCGCGAATCGTTCGTGGCCGCACGGCTGGATGAGATCCGGGACCGCACGGCGAAGCGCGCCGCCCTGGCGGAGCAGGCAGCGAAAGCGCGGCCGGCGGGCGCCGGCAGGCCCACGCGCGACGCCGCGGTCCCCACGCCGTCCTTCCTGGGCGTGAAGGTGCTGGACCGGCTTCCGCTGGAAGAGCTGTACCCGCTCATGGACCTGAACACGCTCTACCGGCTGCACTGGGGCGCCAAGAACGCCAAGGGCGAGCAATGGGAGCGCCTCGTCCACGACGAGTTCGAGCCTCGTCTCGCCCGGTACCGCCGGGTGCTGCTCGCGACGGGCCGGGTACGTGTGCGTGGCGCGTACGGGCTGTTCCCCGCGGCCGCAGACGGCGACGCCGTCGTCGTATACGACCCGGACGACCCGGCGCGCGAGCTGGCCCGCTTCGCCTTCCCCCGCCAACCGGACCGGGATCGGCTCTGCCTGGCGGACTACTTCGTACCGGCAGGCGCCGACGGCACGACCGCCGACGGCGCCGTTGGCCGCCGCGCCGACCCCGCGGCCGCGCGGAGTCGGTCGCCGGATGTCGTGGGCCTCCAGATCGTGACCATCGGCGACGAGCTACTGGCGGAGTCCGACGCCATGATGAAGGGCGGCGAGTATGGCGAAGGCTACTACCTGCACGGCTTCGGCGTGCGCCTGGCCGAGGCGGCCGCCGAGCTGGTGCACCGCCAGGTGCGGAAGGACCTGGGCATCCCCGACGACCGCGGCCTCCGCTACTCCTGGGGGTACGGCGCCTGCCCCGATACCCGACAGCACGAGATCCTGTTCAGGCTGCTGCCTGCTCGCGAGCGCCTGGGCATGGACGTGACGGAAGCGGGTGCGCTGGTGCCGGAGCTGAGCACGGCGGCGATCGTCGTGCATCATCCCGAGGCGAGGTACTTCTCGGCGGAGCCAACCGGGTAGAGCGCTCCAAGGACGAGTTCGAATTCGAATTCGAATTCGATGGGCCTGGCCGGGATTCAGGGGTGCGCAGGGCGGCAAGGACGGTTTGGGGCGTGGTTGTGGCGCAGTCTGCTATTCCGGCGCCCCGATCGATGTGGCATGTCGATGATCGAACTTCGACCGAAGGAGCGACATGCCGGGTGTGCGGTTCGCCTTCAAGCGGCTGGATGTATACCAGGCCGCGCTGGAGTTCTGGCAGTGGGCGTTGCGGGTGGCGACGCGGATCCTCCGGAACCGGTTCTTCGTGACCGACCAGTTCCTGCGTGCGGCGTTGTCCGTCAGCCTGAACATCGCGGAGAGCGCGGGCAACAAGACGCCGGCAGAGGCCGCGAACCACTGCCGGCACGCGGCCGGCTCAACGACCGAATGTGCCGCGATGCTGGACTCGCTGCGGGCGATGCAGGTCATCAGCGAGAAGGAGTACGACGAGCAGGAGGAACGCCTCGCCCGGATCGTGGCGATGCTCACGCGGCTGCTGCAAAGGCATCAGCGGCGGAGCCGGAATCGGACGACCTAGCGACTGCCGAATTCGAGTTCGAGTTCGAGCTGACCCGAGAGGGTCCCCGGGTTGAGCGCAGAGGCCGAGCGACAGAAGGATTGTCAGGCAGGAAGACGGTGAAGGTGAGAAGATGGCGAAGAACCAAGAAGAGCCCGGATCACCCGAGATGAACGCAGCTTTTCCCCGGAACGCGCCCTACGCCCGGAACGCGGCTTCGCCGCGTTCGAACTCGAATTCGAATTCGAACTCGAACTCGAACTCGAACGGAGGCCGACAGGATGTCTAGCGCCCCGAGCTTTACGGATCTCCTGAACATGGCCCGCCCCATCGTCTTCGACGGCGGCATGGGCACCATGCTTTACAGCAAGGGCGTGTTCATCAACCGGTCGTTCGACGAGGTGAACCTGAAGGACCCGGGCATTGTGCGGGAAGTGCATCAGGCGTACGTGAACGCGGGCGCGGAGCTCATCGAGACGAACAGCTTCACGGCGAACCCGGTGAAGCTGGCGGAGTACGGGCTGGAGGGCTCGACGTTCGAGATCAACGCGAGGGCGGCGCAGATCGCGCGGCAGGCGGCGAACGGGCGGGCGCTCGTCGGCGGGTCCGTGGGTCCGCTGGGGATCCGCATCGAGCCGTACGGGCCGACATCGCTGGACGAGGCCCGTTCCTTCTACCGTCTCCAGGTGGAGGGGCTGCTGGACGGCGGCGTCGACTTCTTCATCCTGGAGACATTCTCGGACCTGGAGGAGATCCACCAGGCCATGCTGGCGGTGCGCGAGGTGTGCGACCTGCCCATCGTGGCGCAGATGACCATCCAGCAGGACGGCGCGACGGCATACGGCACCGCGCCGGAGCAGTGTGCCCGGCGTCTGGAGCAGTGGGGCGCCGACGTCGTGGGGCTGAACTGTTCGGTAGGGCCGGCGGGCATCCTGAGCGCGCTGGAGAAGATGGCCAAGGGCACGACGCGGAAGCTGTCGGCCCAGCCGAACGCGGGCCTCCCCCGGGAAGTGGGCGGCCGGAAGCTCTACATGGCTTCGCCCGAGTACATGGCCAAATACGCCGAGTCCCTCATCAAGGCGGGCGCCAAGTTCGTGGGCGGCTGCTGCGGCACGACGCCGGACCACATCCGCCGGATCTCCGACGCGGTACGCGCGCTGTCTCCGGGCCGGACGCGTACCCGGATCCAGGTTGACGCAATCCCCACCGACGACGTCGCGCTGGAGCCGGCACCCCTGGCGCGGCGTTCCCGGTTGGGCGCGCGGCTGGCCGCCGGCGAGCTGGTCACCAGTGTGGAGATCGTGCCGCCCCGGGGCATCAACCCGGCGGCCATGCTGGCGGGCGTGC
>CAZUFP010000067.1:0-21929 GCA_964619835.1 uncultured Gemmatimonadaceae bacterium
GTGGAGATCGTGCCGCCCCGGGGCATCAACCCGGCGGCCATGCTGGCGGGCGTGCGCACGCTGCGCAACGCGGGCGTGGACGCCGTGAACGTGCCCGACGGCCCGCGAGCCCAGATGCGCATGGGCGTGCTGGCCACGTCGGCACTGGTGGAACAGGTAGCGGGCATCGAAGCGGTGGTGCATTACACCTGCCGGGACCGCAACCTGCTGGGCATGCTGTCGGACCTGCTGGGCGCCCACGCCCTCGGACTCCGGAACCTGCTGCTCATCACCGGCGATCCGCCCAAGATGGGCCCGTATCCCGACGCCACCGCCGTCTTCGACGTAGATGCAATCGGCCTCACCAACATGGTCAACCGGCTCAACCATGGCATGGACCCCGGCGGCAACCGCATCGATGAGGCGACGTCGTTCACCATCGGCGTCGGCCTGAACCCCGGCGCCGTGGACCCCGACTACGAGCTGAACCGTTTCTACTGGAAGGTGGAGGCGGGCGCCGAGTACGCCATCACGCAGCCCGTGTTCGATGCGGACCAGCTGCTGGAGACCATCGCGGAGCTGAAGAAACGCGGAATCTGGGTGCCCATCGTCGCCGGCATCTGGCCGTTCGTCTCGTTGCGCAACGCCGAGTTCCTGGCCAACGAGGTCCCCGGCATCCAGGTGCCCGGTGACGTGCTCGCCCGCATGCGCCGCGCCGCCGAGCGCGGCAGGGAAGCCGAGCTGGAGGAGGGCATCGCCATTGCCCGGGAGATGTTCGAGCGCGTGCGCGGCGAGGTGCAGGGCCTCCAGGTGAGCGCGCCGTTCGGCAAAGTGGGCTTCGCGCTGCGGGTGTTCGAGGGGATCGAGGGCATCGAGGCCGGCGTCGTGGAGGTCGGGCCCGACGACGCGGACGGCCTCGGGTTCGTGCCGCCATCCGTGCGGGTGAAACGAGGCGGGTGAGGCTGGCGCCCCGCCCCGGAAGGTTTGCTGAGCGCCGGACCGTCGGCCTCACCGGGGGTGGTGGCTGGGCCACGGTTCTCCTCCACGGTCCGGGTGAGGTTTCGGGCCCGCCGGCGACTCGCGACTGAGTGGGGTGGGGCGGGACGGGGTGGACGAAGGAGCGCCGGAGCCGCCGGGCCCAAAACCGAACCCCGCCGCGCGCCGGAGACCAGCATATCGCGCACGACGGGGCTCAGTACACCGGGACGTCTCCCGGCAGCCGTCTCTTGACCCTTCTGTGTGTGCTCGAATTCGAACTCGAACTCGAATTCGAACTCGCCCTAGAGCCCGAACCAGTAGCTGACCTTCACCAGAAGGACGTTGGTGCCGGGCGTGTTGAACAACGTGTTCACGTTGGGGCCGAGGTTGAACCGGCCGTCGTTCACGTAATCCGTGCGGCCCTGGCTCCAGACGACGAACAGGGTGGAGCCGGGCAGGTACTCCCAGCGCAGGACCAGGTTGGAGCGGAGCTGCTTGAAGTTGAAGCTGGGGTCCTCGAAATCGAAGTCGTAGGTCCCGTCGCCGTTCACATCGACGTTCACGGTCGTCTCGTCGCCGGACGTGGTGAACCGGAGCTGATCCGGCGACAGGATGTGGACGCGATCCGCGTAGCGCGCGGCACGCGGGTCGGTGACGACCTTGTAGTGGGAGTAGGCGCCGGCGCTGATGAACGGCTGCGCGTAGAACTGCAGCGACAGCGTCGGCGAGAAGGTGTAGTTGAGGCGAGCGGTCAGCGAGATGGTCGTCTGATCCACCGTGCCAAGGAGGGAATAGGATTGCCCATCCGCTTCCCGCTCGCCCACATACTGTAGCGCGTTCCGGTTCCAGCTGACCGAAGGGCCAATGGACAGGTCCGCGTTGTTTGTCGGTCGCAGGTCAATACTCGGGCCGAAGGAGAACTGGCGCCCATCGGTCTGGTCCTGGATCCAGCCGCTGCCGTTCAACCCGAAGCTCACGTTCTTCCGGCTGTCACTGTAGATGCCGGCCCAGAAGTTGGTCGCTCCCGGCCGCAGGAACGCCGGTCCTCCGCGGAGCAGCGAGGTGGACAGAACCGACCAGTTGCGGTTCACGCCACCGTAGCCACCCCAATAGTTGTTGAGCTGACCGTTGAAATTGACGTTGCCGCCGAGCGAAACGTGCTCGCCGCCGAACGTGTGTCCATCCCAACCATTGATGTTGACGCTCCAACGCCGAAAAACGTTGCCTGGCTCGTACTGCTGGTATCCGCCCCAGAACCCGTCGACGATCAGGTCCGAATTGGCCTGGAAGCCCAGGTCGTTGAGCTCGAGGCCCGGAGACTCCGTCTGGGCGAAGAGGGTGTAAAGCCAGTTCCCCTTGATCTTGGAGAAGGTGGCGCGGCCGCCGAACCCGTTCAGCGACGTGCGCGTCGAGTCGTAGTGCAGGTGTCCCGCGTCGGGCCGCTGGAAGTAGTGCACGGGCGATGTCTGCACGCTGTCGATGGCTTCCCTGCTGCCGGAGATCATGCTGCCGACGAACGCGCCGGAGAACTCGTAGGTGCCGTTGTGGAAGCGGTGCCGGAGGTCGAAGCCGCCGGTGTACGCGGAGCTGCGCAGGAAGCTCAGGCTGCCGGTGCCCGGCAGGGAGCGGTCCGTCGCGGTGAACACGCCGCCGATGGCGCTCTGGCCCTGGCGGAAGTCCTTGATGACCCGGCCCACGGCGTAGTTCGTCAGCGGCTCCACCGGCACGCGGCTCTCGAGGCCCGAGCTGGCGTTGAACGTACGGGCGTACTCGTTGTTGGTGACGGCATCCAGCACGCCGACGGACCAGCCGCTGGCCGTTTTGCCCGACAGCTTGGCGGCGCCCAGGATCGTGGTCGCATCCGGCATGTCGACGAAGTCCCCGTCGGCGGAGCCCTGGGGCCTGCGGCCGATGCGGCGGGAGTAGAACAGGCTCTCGTTGCCGAGGTCGCCGTCGCCCAGGCCGATGCTGAAGCGGAAGATGTCCCGTCCCTCCACGAAGAACGGCCGCTTCTCCGGGAAGAAGGTCTCGAACGCGCTCAGATTGACGACGGACGGGTCCGCCTCGACCTGGCCGAAATCCGGGTTCAGCGTGGCCGTGAGCGTCAGGTCCGACGTGACGCCCGCCTTGATGTCGGCGCCGGCGGAGCCGAACGGGTTGACGCTGTGGTGGAACGGATTGCCCGGGTCGCTGGGGCTCGTCGTGGCGCTGCCCACGCTGTAGGGCATGATCTCCAGGTGGCGCCGCGGATGCAGATTGTGGATGCCCCGCAGTTGTCCGAAGCGGGAAACGACGGCGGAATTGTCCGCCGGCACCGGCGCCCAGAAATCCTGCTCGTTGTCCCGGGCGATCTGGCGCATGAACTCGATGCCCCAGACCTGCCCGCTGCCGTTCCCGTTGCTGAAGCGCAGCTGCGAGAGCGGGATGCGGAACTCGGCGGTCCAGCCCAGGCTGTCGATGGCGGCCGCGCCGTCCCAGACGGCGTCCCAGGATCCGTCCTCCTGCGTGTCGTCGTGCAGCAGGAGGTCGAGCTTCACGCCACGCGGGTTCAGCGCGAACGTGAAGGCGGTTCGCTTGTCGTTGTAGCTGTCGATGGCCACGTACAGCCAGTCGGAGTAGACGTCGTCGTCCCGCCGCCCGAGCTGTGCGACGATGGAGTCGGGGTGGGTGTCGTACATGCGGACGCCGATGTAGATGGCGTCGTTGGAGTACAGCACGCGCGCTTCGGTCCGCTGCGTTGCGGGCGCGCCCGGGTTCGGCTTGGTCTGCGTGAAGTCGGTGGCCGGCGGGGCGCTCCGCCAGACGGGCTCGCTGAGCCGGCCGTCGATGTGGATCGCGTTACTGTCGAGCCGGACCGCCGTCATGCTCGGCGGCAAATCCACGGGCCTGCGTGTCGGCTCCGAGCGCATCCGGGTGGATCGGTTTGCGATTGCCTGCTGCGCGGCCAGCGTATTCGCGCCTACTGCCGTCCCTGCAAAAGCGAACCACAGGATCAACGCCAAGCCTGCCACCCGATTCCGCTCCATACCGTCCCACCTGCCCTGATGCGCGTTGAGTTCATCGATTCGGGGATCGAAGCCGCGAGTCCGGCATCGTCCCCTTAGACAGGCAAGCCGACGCGATGGTTGCCATGGCGCGTTCGGCGTGTACCGTCATCTGCCTGTCGGTCATCCTGCCGTACGGGCGGTGGTTCGCGCGGGTTTCACACGACGACCCGGAGGAGGGAACGATGACGGAGCTGCGCCTTTCCAAGGGCCAGGCGCTGGGAAACGACTACCTGGTGGCGGACTTCGACGACGTGGGCACACCGTCCCGCGCCCTCGTCCAGGGTCTCTGCGACCGCAACTTCGGCGTCGGCAGCGACGGCCTGCTGGTGGGCCGCCTGGACACCGACCCCATCGAGCTGCGCATCTTCAACCCCGATGGCAGCAGTGCCGAGAAGAGCGGCAACGGCCTGCGCATCTTCGGCGCCTGGCTGTTCCGCCGGGGCGTGGTGGGCCACGAGCCGTTCCAGGTGGCCCTGCCCACCGACACCGTCACCATGGAAGTGCGCGGCCGTCACGACGACGGCTCCGTCGACATCACCGTGGCTATGGGCCGCGCTTCTTTCCAGGGCGCCGACGTCGGCTTCACGCCCGAGCCCGGCTACGCGCTGGGCCAGCCCCTCGACCTGGGCGACGGCCTCAGCGCCATCGTCAATCCCGTGTCCACCGGCAACCCGCACTGCGTCGTGTTCGTGGACGCCCTGGAGCGCGATGACTTCCTCGCACGCGCACCGCGGCTTGCCGTGCACCCCGCGTTCGCCCACGGCGTCAACACCCAGTTCGCCCGCGTGGCCGGTCCCGACCGCATCGAAGCCTGGATCTGGGAGCGCGGCGTGGGTGAGACCCTGGCCTCCGGGTCCAGCGCTTCAGCCATCACCGCCGCCGCCGTGCGCCTCGGCCTGGTCCAGGCCGGCACCGTGACCGTCGCCATGCGCGGCGGCGAAGTCACGGTCGCGGTGGCGCAGGACTTCGACATCACGCTTTCAGGCCCCGCCCAGGTTGTGTTCGATGCGGCCGTGCCTGGCGAGGTCGCAGAAGGCTGGGGGTGAGGGCGCAGGGACATCTCTCACGCGGAGGCGCAGGGACAGCGCCGCGCGGAGGCGCAGGGACTGCTCTCACGCAGAGGCGCAGGGACTGCTCTCACGCAGAGGCGCAGGGACTGCTCTCACGCAGAGGCGCAGAGGTCGCAGAGGAAGGCCCAGGACAGAGGATGCGGTGTCCGACCGCGTTCGTCGCCCGGCCGACAACCACTCCATCGGTTTGTTTTGCCGGTGCGTTCGCCTCGCCGGCGTATTCACCCTCCGCCGCGGACGCAGCGTCGCCCGGCAAAACAACAAAGAAAGGAACCTGCCACCACCGCGAAATCCGCTTCCCGCCTTGCTGTCCCTGCGCTCTCTGCGCCTCTGCGTGAAAGTCGTCCCCGCGCCTCTGCGTGAAAGTCGTCCCCGCGCCTCTGCGTGAAAGCTGTCCCCGCGCCCCCGACGGCTCCCCGCGCCTCCGCGATGTCCGGTTGCCCGGCGCGGAAGCGTTTCACAGGGAAAGAAACGGCGATGCCCGCGGAGGGGTGCGGGGAGCGGTGCTACGTCCGGACCCGGCCCATCAGGGCGCCGGCGGCCAGGGCGAACACCACGTTGGGGCTCCAGGCCGCGACGTCGGGTGGGATGCTGCCGGCATTGCCGGCGGCGCCGGCGACCTTGAAGGACATGATGTAGACGATGGTGACGGCGAGGGACACGCCGACGCCGTAGGCGGCACCGCCGCGGCGGGAGGAGGTGGCCAGGGGCGCAGCGAACAGGATGATGATGAGGGTGGCGACGGGGAGCGCGATCTTCTGGTCGCGCTGCACCATGAGCTCGAGGGGCTTGCCGCCGGACCGCCGCAGGATGTCGATGAGCTGGGTGAGCTCGCCGTAGGTCATCTCGTCCGGCTCCTTGGGCTGGGCGAGCAGGTCGCGCGGGGTCTCGGTGAAGCCGGCGAGGCGGTCGCTGGCGAACTGGAAGGTCCGCTCGACGTCGCGCCCGTTGAACAGGCGCAGGTAGCCGTCCCGGAGCGTCCACTGGCCGTCCTTGTAGACGGCACCGTTGGCGACAATGTTGATGCCTGGTACGGCCGGCTCGTTGCCCTGCCGCTCGACGGACAGGCCGGAGATGAGCCCTTCCTCCACGTCCAGCCTGCGGATGGAGAACGCGCGCCCGCGGGTGTCGCGATAGACGAAATCGGTGCGGTCGCTGCGCTCCATCGGCTTCTCGCCCTGGGCCTGGGCGCGCAGGCGGTTGGTGACGGGGGCGAGCTCGGTGAGTCCGAGGGCCAGCAGGGTGAGGAGCACGCCCAGCACCGGGAGCATGGCGTAGAGCCGGTAGAAGCTGATGCCGCCGGCCTTGGCGGCCGCCACCTCCGAGTGCCGCGTCATGTTGTTGACGGTGAAGATGGTGGCGATGAGGGCGGCGATGGGAACGGACCAGAGGACGTAGAGAGGCAGGCCGTAGACGTAGCCGAGGGCCACCCTGGCGGGCGACACGCCGCGGTTGATGTAGCGGTCCAGGTTCTCGGTGACGTCGCCCAGGACGAACAGGACGGGCGAGGCCATGACGAACAGCCCGAACAGCTTGAGGAACTGGCTCGTGATGTAGCGGTCGAGGATCTTCATGAAGCGTGGCGCACGAACAGGCGGAACGGTTTCAGGACGACGTTGCGCAGGGAGCGCCACAGGTCGGGCCAGCCGCCGCCGCGAGCGTCGGCGACCTCGTGGCCGATGCGGGCAATGCCCCAGATGGCCAGCACGGAGAAGAGCACGTTGGGGGCCCACATGGACCAGAACGGCGTGATCATGCCCTTGTCGCCAAGCTGCTCGCCACCGATCAGGCCCGTGTAATAGACGCCGAAGATGGTGAGGGAGACGGCGATGACCATGCCGACGCCGCCCCGGGGGAAGCGGATGGCCAGGGGCGCGCCGATGAGCACGAACACGATGCAGGCGAAGGAGATCGCCCACTTCTTCTGGTACTCGACTTCGTACGAGTCCGCCTGCGCGTTGCGGATGCGCGCCTGGTCGGCCAGCGTGCTCATCTCGATGGACGCGTCACGGACGAGCTCGTCGCGGGAGCCGGCGCGGAGCTGGCGGAGCCGCACGGCGCGGGCGCCGGTGTCGGACGGCCCGGCGGCGGGCCCGCGCAGGGCCGCGTTCAGCACATCCACGGATTCCTGGGTGAGCTTCTGCCGGGCTTCGCGGGCGCCGTTCTGCGCGTGCAGCATGCGGCTTTCCAGCGCGGCCAGGTCCAGCTCGCGGTCGGACCGGCTGTCGTTCTGGGTGTTCTCGAACCGGTCGCCGACGCCCTTGATCTGGATCTGGTACTGCTGGAAGAATGTGCGCAGGAACCGCTCCGGCCGCTTGTCGTCCAGCTCGTGGATCCAGCCGTCGTCCAGGGTGAGGTAGAGGTCCGTATGGTCCGGGCTGAACGCCATGACGCCGCTGTCCGCGTAGACCGTCCGGTCCTGGCCGGGCTTGCTGAGGTCGTAGATGACGACGTCCGTCAGGCGGTTGCGGGCGTGGTCGATCTTGGCCGCCTCGAGGTAGTAGCGTGTGCGCCGGTCGCCGGCGCGGATGTCGTTCAGGACCTGCTCCTTCAGCTGCAGCGTCGGGCTCTTGTTGCCGATGCTGATCAACAGCTCCTTGAGCTGGTGATTGGAGTCGGGCAGGACGTCGTCGTTGAACCAGAGCATGAGGGCGACCATGCCGATGGCGGCCACGACCACGGGCCCGAGCAGCCGGAACATGTGCACGCCGCTGGCCTTGAGGGCCGTGATCTCGTTCTCCGCCGCCAGCTGGCTGAACGTGTAGAGGACGGCCACCAGGACGGCCATGGGAATGGTCAGCGCCAGGATATGCGGCATGGAGAGGAGGAACACCTGAACGACGGCGGAGGTCGGCAATCCCTTGCCGGCCAGGTCTTCGAGCTGCCGCGCGACCACGTTCACCATCAAGATGCCGGTGAGCACGGACAGCGAGAAGAAGAACGGGCCAAGGTGGGCCCGCAGGATGTATCGAGTCAGGATACTCATCGAATTCCGGCGGCGGATCCAGGCGGCTCGCGAGGAACCGACAAGGGCGCTATGATATTTCCGGATTACCCCCACGACAACCCGCAGGTTCATCCCGGATGGTGCGGGCGCTGCCCTGCGGCCGCCGCCGCAGTTCCCGCGGGCCATTGATGCAATGCGCCGTACGCTGCTCGTAGCCCTGTCGCTTCCGTTGGCCTGCGCCACGCTGGCCGCGCAGGCCGCGACTGCGCAGGCTCCGGCTGCGGCGGCCGATACGGCGCGGGGCTCGGGGGCGCCCACGCTCCTGCTTGGCTACACGCGCGTGCCCGCGCCGTTCCCCGTCGATCTGCCGGCGGCGCCCGCGCTGCCGGCGTTGTCGGCGTGGTCCGCCGGGCCCGGCGGCCTGCGGGCCGACGCGGCCTGGAGCGGAGCGGCGCGGCTGCAGGCGCCGCCGTGGCCGCCGCCGCTGCCGCGTTTCACCCTGCCGCGGCCCGTGACGCCGGTGCCCCGAAGCGCGCTGGCGTCCGCCGTCCGGCCCGAGCCGGCGGCCGGGACGCCGGACACGGCGCGGGCCGAGGCCATGCGGCCGGCGCCCGTGGACTCCAACGTGGTGAACCTGCTGCCCGACGGCATGCAGGACTTCGCGGACATCGGCATGCGGGTGCGCGGCCGGGGCGACCTGGGCGGGGCGTGGATCCGCTACCGCCCCTGCGAGCCGGGGCTGCGGCTGAACTGCGATCCCGGCCTGTTCCCGCGCCTCCAGCCGGACATGCAGTTCGGCGTGCAGGTGGGCGGCACCATCTCGAACCGGGTGCACATCGACGTCGACTGGGACCAGCGCCGGGAGTTCGACGCCACCAACAACATCAACGTCTACTACCAGGGCCTGCAGGGCGAGCTGCTGCAGCGGGTGGAAGTGGGCGACGTGTCCATCCGGCTGCCGCAGTCGCGCTACCTGACGCGGGGCATCCCGGCGGGCAATTTCGGCTTCAAGGCCACCGGCCGCCTGGGCGGGATGGACGTGGAGGCCGTCTGGGCGCAGCAGAAGGGCGACGTGGCCACGCGGGAGTTCCAGCTGGATGCCGGCGGCGGGGGGCAGACGGGCCTGGTGCAGGACGCGTCCCTGGTGCTGGACGACGCCGACTACGTGCGGGGCCAGTTCTTCTTTGTGGTGGACCCAGCCTCCGTGGTGGGCGCGCCGCACATCGACGCGCTGACGATGCGGGCAACCGACGCTCCGGCGGCCGTGCGGCCGCACCCGGGCGCCCTGGCCGTGTACCGGGACGAGGGCACGGCGGTGGGCAACTTCCAGCAGCAGGCGCAGCCCGGCTACTTCCTGGCCGACGCCGTGAACGGCGGACTGAACCACAGCGGCCTGTTCCGCCTGCTGCAGCCCGGAGCGGACTACGTGGTGCATCCCAGCGGGCTGTGGATCATGCTGCGGGTACCGTTGCGGCCCGACGAGGCGCTGGCGGTGGCGTACGTGACGGAGTCGGGCGACACCGTCGGCACGCCGGGCGCCGAGCAGCTGCCGCCCGGCCAGACGCCGTCCCTGTTCCTGATCCGGGGACCCGAGACCAGCAACCAGCCGAACGCGCCCACCTGGCCCTACGAGATGCACCAGGTCTACCGCCTGGACACCTCCAGCGGCGTGGACCTGTCTTCCGTGAACCTGACCATCTCGCTGGGGCAGGCGTCCGCCGGCCTCACGTTCCGGCAGGTCGGCGGCCGGCGGGTGCCCTACCTGCGGCTGTTCGGCCTGGACGAGGACCCGCCGGCCGACCGGGTGGACGCGTCCCAGATCTTACGGCCTTCCGACTTCGGCCAGTTCACCAGCGATTCGTTCCGCGGCACGTTCGTGCTCTTCCCGACGCTCCAGCCCTTCGGCAGCCCGCCGCCGGTGCCCAGTGAAGGCCTGACGGCGGACCAGAACGCCGCGCTGCTGGGCCAGGACGCCAATACGGACATCTACGACGTGCTGGACCCGGTGGAGCGGCGCAGCTCGGCGCGGTTCCGGCTCAACTTCCAGTACCGGGTGCGCACGGAAGGGTTGGCGTCCACGTTCAACCTGGGCGCGCTGGGCATCCGTGATGGCAGCGAGCGCATCACCCTGGACGGCCAGGCGCTGAAGCGCGGCGTCGACTACATCATCGACTACGACCTGGGCACCGTCACGCTGCTGAACCCGCAGGCCACGCTGGGCGCAGCGCCCCAGGGCCAGATCCGGGCCACGTGGGAGCAGAAGTCCCTGTTCCAGGTGGCGCCCACCACCGTGTTCGGCCTCAGCTCGAGGTACGGCGTCGGCTCCATCGGCGAGATCGAGTTCACCGGCATGTACCAGTCGGAGAAGACCCTCATGACCCGGCCCCAGCTGGGGATGGAGCCGGGCGCCATCATGCTGGGCGGCATGAGCTCCCAGCTCAACTTCGGCGCGTCCTGGCTGGATGCCCTGCTGGGCGTCCTGCCCCTCCATTCCCGGGACAGCTCCCGCGTCGTCATCCATTCCGAGCTGGCCACTTCGCGGCCCAACCCCAACACGCGTGGCGCCACGTACCTGGACGACTTCGAGTCCACCGACGAGCTCTCCCTCAGCCTGGAGCAGCACGCCTGGCGCCTGGGGTCCATGCCCCAGGACGCCACGGGCGCCGGCACGGTGCTGCCATGGCCCCTCGGCCTGCTGAACGCAGCGCCCCTCGTCTGGCAGGACCGCTACCTGCAGGCCGGCCGCGAGGTGGGATTCCTGCAGCCGGAACAGATCGACCGGCAGATCAACGTGGCCGGCGCACGCCTGGCGGAGCGCGCCCTCTACCTGACGGTCGGCGACCCGTCGGTGATCACGTCCGAGCCTCGCTGGCGCTCCATCGTCACGTCCCTGTCCACCACCGGGCTGGACCTGTCCCGCAGCGAGTACCTGGAGTTCTACGCCGGGCCGGTGGAGAACAGCGGCGACGACGTCACGCTCGTCTTCGACATCGGCACCGTGGGCGAGGACGCGTTCTACTACGACCCGTCCGGCAACCTGTCGGGCGTGAACGGCCAGGGAAACCCTTGGGGCCAGGGCGTGCTGGATGAGGAAGCCCGGCTGGCGCGCCGCGAGATCTGGGGTCCGGAGGCCGACGCGCGCGGACTCTGGGACCAGGACTGCCAAGCCGATCCCATCAACCCGGTACCCCTGGGCGACCGCAGCGCAAACTGCACCCGCAAGAACGGCCGCCCCGACACGGAAGACCTGAACGGCAACGGCGTGCTGGACGCCACCGACGGAGCCTACTACCGCTACGTCGTGCCCCTCAAGCAGCTTTCCGGCTACATGATCCGTGACCAGTCGGAGACGGGCACCCCCTTCCGGCTCTACCGCATTCCCCTGCGGGGCGGTGGCGCCACGGCCGTCAACGGCGCCAGCGCGGCCACCTGGCGGTTCATCCGCGACATCCGCCTCACCGTGGTGACCCGCGAGCCGGGCCGGGCCTCCATCGCCCTCGCCCGCGTGCGCGTCACCGGCTCCCGCTGGGCCAAGCGCAACGTCGACGGCCTGCTCGCCGGCCAGACGGGCAGCCAGGACGGAACCGGTGCGGGCACCACGTCGTTCCAGGTCGGGCCGGTCAGCCGGCTGACCAACGGCGCCGACTACGCCTCGCCCGCCGGCGTTATCGACCAGGTGCCCGACCCCTCGCAGGCCATCGGCGCCAGCGCGGTGGAGTACAACGAGAAAGGACTGCGGCTGAGCTACGACCAGCTCCAGCCGGACGAGCGGGCCGAGGTCTATTTCCGCTACCCTCAGCAGCCTCGCAGCTTCCTGAAGTACGGCCAGCTGCGGCTGTGGGGCCTCGCGTACCAGGGCGACTGGGGCACGGGCGGCACCCAGTACCTGATGGTCAAGCTGGGCACCGACGCCAGCAACTACTACCTGTACCGCACCCGCTTGAGCGCGGCTCTGGGCGGCGGCCATGTGACGCCGCAGGACTGGCTGCCGGAGCTGGTCATCCAGTTCGACGAGTGGTACACCCTGCGTGCCCGCGCCGAGCGCATGCTGGCGAACCGCGACAGCGCCGCCACCGGCCCTCTCGTGGTGTGGAGCCGGGACAGCACATACGCCGTGGCGCTGGAGGACCGGGCGCGGGCGCCGAACCTGGCGGCGGTGCGGGAGATCTCCTTCGCGGTGTACAACGGCAGCGGCGGCCCGTCGACGGGCGAGGTCTGGCTGGACGACCTGCGCCTGGGCGGCGCCGTGCACACGCCGGCGCTGGCGGGGCGCCTGGACATGAACGTGAACGCCGGCGGCTTCCTGTCGGCGTCGCTCCAGGTGGGCAGCGAGGGCGGGCGCTTCCAGCAGCTGAACGAGGATGCGAGCTACCTGCACACCACGGACTTCGGCCTGGTGACGACCGCGCAGCTGGGCAAGCTGGCTCCCGAGTCCTGGGGCATCGAAGCGCCGGTGACCGTGAGCTACTCGCGCACGGGCGCCGACCCCATCTTCCTGCCGGGCACGGACGTGAAGGCCGCGGACCTGCCCCGGCTGCGCACCACCCGGGCGACCCAGCGCCACGTCGGCATCGCGCTGCGCCGGACGACGCCGGCCGCCAACCCGTGGCTGGGCGCCATCGTGGACGGGCTGTCGCTGCGCGCGAGCTACGGCTCCGTCGCGACGGACCAGATCGCCACCGCGGAGAACGTGCGCACCTTCGACGGCGGCGTCAGCTACGACGAGCAGCCGCTGGACGTGTCCATGGACGTGGTGCCGTCTTTCGTCACGCGGTTCCTGCGCTGGCTGGCGCCCGGGCCCGTGGAGCGGAGCGACTTCTTCGCGCGGCTGACCGGCGCCGAGCTGCGCCTCACGCCCGAGCGCATCTCGCTGTCCACGGCGTACCAGCACTACGAGGACCGGACCTACCGCTACGACGGCATCCTGACCGGCGCCTCCGACGCGCAGGTGGCCCCGCTGGAGTCGCCGGTCCAGGCGTTGGAGAACCGCGCGTCGGTGCGCCTGCACCCGTTCGAGTCGGTGACGGCCAACGTGGCCTACACCAGTGCCCGCGACCTGCTCGACCCCGTGCGGTCCACGCCGCTGACGCTCCAGCAGCAGGCGCTGACGGCCGCGCGCACCCGGTTCGCCGGCATGAACGTAGGCTGGGAACAGAACCGCACGGTCACCACGGACCTGGCCATACGCCCCCGCATCGCCCAGTGGCTGCGCCCCAGCCTGGCCTACACCGGCCAGTTCGGCCTCCTGCGCTCGCCCGCGTACCTGCAGCTGCTCCAGGTCGCCTGGGACACCACCGCCCTGCTGCAACGCACCTTCCGCTCCGAGCGCCACACCACCGAAGGCTTCGTCCTGGAGCCGGGCGGCTTCTCCCGCGCGCTGCTGGGCGCAGACAGCACCGGCGGCGGTTTCCGGAACACCCTCAACGCCACCGCCGGACGGCTGCTTCCCGTGGAGCTCACCTGGGACGATGGGCTGGCCTCCAGCTTCGACCGGCAGATCGCCCGGCCGGGCCTGGCCTACCAGTTCGGCCTGGGCAACATCGACGCCTTCCGCGTCATCCAGGACGACTCCGCCGCCACGACCATCCAGCGCGCCGGCTTCCAGGCCCGGTCCGGCCTGCGGCTGTCCGACGCCGCATCCGTCAACGTCGCCTACAGCCGCCGCAACAACACGCTGACGGACGCCCGGTCCGGCCGGAGCCGGCAGGTACAGCGCACGTGGCCGGATATCGAGCTGCAATGGGAGGACATCGACCTGCCGGTGGTGCTGCAGCCGTTCATCCTGTCGGTCTCCGTCATCGCCGGCTACACGCTCGACCGCCAGGCCAACATGATCGGCATCGGCACGGTGCAGGCGAAACAGAGCGTCCGGCAGAGCACCGTGCCGCTCCAGTTGCGCCTGCGCTTCGGCAACGGCCTGTCCGTCTCCTACAGCTCCACCCTCGTCAGCGGCGACGGCAGCGATCCCACCGGCGGCACCCAGCAGTCCGCCGTCACGCACTCCATCGCCGTCGGCGGCCGCTTCATCGCGCCGGACGCTCTGCGCGACCGCTTCCCGCAGCCCATCGGCCTTACCCTCCGCTACGACTACCAGGGCGAGCGCCAGTGCCGCCTGCCCGTCGTCTACCAGGGCGTCGAGGACTGCACCCCTTACGTCGACGTCCTCAACCGGCGCCTCGACATCACCATCGACTCCTACGTCTCCCAGCTCAACGTGGGACTCCAGCTCAGCTACAACGACCGCCGCAGCTTCGTCGGCACCCGCGCCGGCAACTCCCAGTTCCAGCTGTCGGTGTTCGGGCAGTTCGATTTCTCGGCGGGCACGTTCAGTGGCGGGAACCGGCCTTGAGACGCTCGGTTGCGGGGGTGATGTGTGGCCAGTCGGTCGTGACGGGGAGAATTCCAGGGCTGAGTTGTTGGTGCTCTGACGGACGTTTGTGGGGCTGGCGGGTAGATGTTCGATGGTGAAGGGGAGACGGGGAGACTGGGAGAACGGGTGAACGCGAGGAGACAGGTACGACGATGACATCGAATTCGAACTCGAACTCGAACTCGACATGGCGGGGGCGGGTGAGGCTGGGGCTGATCGCGCTGGTTGTGGTGGCCGGTGGGTGCGGGGGGACGGGGTCGTCGTCGGGGTCGTCGTCGGGCTCGGCGTCGGACCGGGCGTCCTCCTCGCCGGCGCCTGCCGCGACGCCGGCCGATTCGTCCGCGGTGGGGACCACGGCGGCGCCTGCCGATTCGGGGCCGCAATCGCCTCCGTTCGACGCGGACAGCGCCTTCGCGCTGCTGAAGCGGCAGGTGGAGTTCGGGCCGCGGGTGCCGGGCACGGACGCCCACCAGCGGCAACTGGAGTGGATGACGGCGTACCTGGCGGCGCGGGCGGACAGCGTGTTCACGCAGCCGTTCGAGTACACGACGCGGGCCGGCAAGCGCATCACCATGACGAACGTCGTGGCGCGCTTCAACCTGGGCGAACGGGACCGGCTGCTCTTCGCGGCGCACTGGGACACGCGGCCCATCGCCGACCAGGACCCGGACCCCGCACGGCGCAAGGAGCCCATCCCCGGCGCCAACGACGGCGCCAGCGGCGTCGCTGTCCTGATGGAGCTTGCGGATGTCCTCTCCCACCATGTCCCGCCCATCGGCGTGGACCTAGTCTTCTTCGACGGAGAGGACTACGGGCCGGACGAGATGTATCTGGGCGCCGAGCACTTCGCCGCCAATCTGCCGGTGGGCTACCAGCCGCTCTACGGCATCCTGCTGGACATGGTGGGCGACCAGCACCCCGTCTTCCCCCCGGAAGCCTTCTCCCGACAGGAAGCACCCGAGGTCGTGGCGCGCATCTGGAACGTGGCGGAGCAGATGGGCTACAGCGCCTACTTCCCGCGCCAGGAGGGCATGGCCATCCAGGACGACCACCTGCCCCTCAACCGCGCCGGTATCCGCACCGCCGACATCATCGACTTCGACTACGGCCCGGACAACCGCTACTGGCACACGCACCTGGACGACCTCCATCACGTGGCGCCGGTGGGGCTGGGGGTGGTGGGGAACGTCCTGCTCAAGCTCGTGTTCATGGGCGGGTGAAGGTTGGTGAGGCTGGTTTCTCGGGGCCTGGCTGGGGAGGGCGTGGGGCGCACTGGTTGAGCTTGGCCATTGACAGGGAGACTTGTCGGGCGGGGCGTCCGGGCCTGGCTTCGGGGGCGTGGGGCTGCTCCCTCTGAGCTTGGACGGTGAAGGGGAGACGGGGCGATGGGGCGCGGGGGCGTCGGGACCCGGTATGCGCTGCGTTCCTCCCTCGCCGGGTCTCCCTGGTGTTGGCCGGGAAGGGAGTGGGGGTCTCCCTGTCTCCCTGGCGGTGGAAGAAGAGCGGGGCCCGGGGTCCCCTCGTCTCCCTGGTGGTGGAAGAAGAGCGGGGCCCGGGGTCTCCCCGTCGGACGGGTGTGGGGGCGGGGGGAATCTCGACCGTGAGACAGGGGGAGGCGTTTGGCCAGGATACGGGAGCTGACCGACCTGCATGCCTACCGGTGGGCGGTGGATCTGGCCGCGCGCATCTTCCTGTGGACGAAGGAGTTGCCGCGGATCGAGGAGCGCGCGCTGGCGGAGCAGGTGCGGCGCTCGTCGCGGTCGGTGGGCGCCAACATCGCCGAAGCGTGGCGACGCCGGCGGTATCCCCGCGCGTTCATCCGATGCCTCACGGACGCCGAGGCGGAAGCGGAAGAGACGCGCCACTGGCTCCGTGTCGCCCACGGTTGCGGGTACCTGTCGGCCGGCGAGCAGCGGGAGCTGGATGACGCCTACGACGCCTTACTGGGCCTTCTGGTGCGCATGGTGGCGACGGCTCCACGGTGGAGGCCGGCGCGCGCCGCGAACGCGGCAGCCTCGTGAAACAGGGATCCGGCCAGTCCGCCGTCCTGTTCGTGACGTTCCTGGTCGTGCTCTCGGCCGGCGTGCGTCTCTTCCGCTCGGAGCCGCCCGTGGTGCCGGCGGATGCGGCGGGCCTCGACCTGGCGGCGTACCGCGCCAGGGCGCAGGGGGCGCTGGACGCGCGGGGCGCGCCGGCGCGGCCCCTGGCTGCGGGCGAACGCGTGGCGGTGAACCGGGCGGATGCGGACGAACTCACACGCCTGCCGGGCGTCGGGGTGGGGCTCGCCGGGCGCATCGTCGAGGAACGGCGCAGGAGCGGCGGGTTCCGCACGGCGTCGGACCTGACGCGCGTCTCGGGCATCGGAACGCGAACGGCCCGCGCCCTGGCGAAGCATCTCGACTTCTCGGGCGCCGGGCCGGCCCGGGCACCGGCCAGCCCGGCAGCCGGCCGGCCAGCCGAACGGGCCGCGCCGGCATCCCGGCTCGATGCGCCGACGTCCCGCTTCGGCTCACCGGCATCGGGCGGCGACGGAAACCGCGGCGCGGCGTCGGGCGCCGTCGACCTGAATCGCGCCGACGCCGCCCAGCTCCAGCGGCTCCGCGGCATCGGCCCGGCCCTCGCCCGCCGCATCATCGCCTTCCGGGACTCGGCGGGGCCGTTCCGCCGCGTCGATGACCTGGTGGCCGTGCCGGGCATCGGCCCGGCCACGCTGAAGCGGATCCGGGGGGAGGTGCGGGTGGATGGGGCGGGTGGGGGGAGTCCTTGATTGACGGGGGGGCCTTCGAGGGCGGGCGCCCTCGGTGGAGGGGGAGACGGGGAGACGGGGAGACGGGGAGACGGGGAGACGGGGCGTGCCGCCGGCGGTGGGATGCCGGGGAAGCGCCGGGACCGTGCGCGTTCCCACGCTCCCTGGCGGGGTGGGGAGCGGGGCGGGGGTCGCCCCGTCGCCCCGGGGGTGGTATGGTGGGTGAAGGGGCCACCCCGACGGCGTGGCGGAGGAGGGGGCGGAAGGGGGTGGAAGGAGGCAACGGCGGTGGGGCGGAAAGACTTGACCGCGTGGGCTCGGCGGCTCTACCTTTCATAGCCTCCCCGGCGAAGGACATCGAGCGGCACCGTATTTTTCCAGCGCCCGGCATCTTCATGGCGACGACGACGACACCCACCGACCGGATCGGCGACCTTCTGGTCCGCGAAGGCCTGGTTACGCAGGAACAGCTGCGCCGGGCCCTCGACGACGCGCGTTCCAGCAATACGCGCGTCGGGTTCGCCTTGATCAAGCTGGGTTTCGTCGAGGAAGAGGACCTGACGCGCATGCTGGCGCGGCAGTACCGGGTGCCGGCGGTGGACATCAACCGGGTCAACATCGACCAGAAGATCCTCAAGCTGGTGCCGGGAGAGCTGGCGCAGAAGCAGCTGGTGCTGCCGCTGCGGCGCGTGGGCCGCACCCTCACCGTCGCCATGGCGAACCCTGCGGACCCCGGGCTCATCGACCAGCTCAAGTTCGTGACCCGCCACGACATCGAGCCCGTCGTGGTTGGCGAGTTCACGCTGAAGAAGTACCTCGACCAGTTCTACGGCGTCGAGGAAGATGACCACCTGACGGAGCTCCTGGAGGAGATCGAGGAGTCGGACGTCGAGGTCATCGAGCAGCAGGACGAGGAAGTCAGCGTCGCGGCGTTGCAGGCGCAGGTGGACGAGGCGCCCGTCGTAAAGCTGATCAACGGCATCCTGACGGACGCCGTGCTGAAGGGCGTGTCGGACATCCACATCGAGCCGTACGAGAAAGAGATCCGCGTCCGCTACCGCATCGACGGCTCGCTCCAGGAAGTGATGAAGCCGCCCCTCAAGATGAAGGCGGCCCTCACATCGCGCCTCAAGATCCTCTCGGACCTGAACATCGCCGAACGCCGCGTGCCGCAGGACGGGCGCATCAAGCTGAAGGTCAAGAACAAGATCGTCGACTTCCGCGTCAGCACCCTGCCGGTGATCTTCGGCGAGAAGATCGTGCTGCGTATCCTGGACAAGGGCAACCTGACGCTGGACCTGGAGAAGTTCGGGTTCGAGCCCAAGGCGGAAGCCGACTTCATGCGAGCCATCATGCAGCCCTACGGCATGGTGCTCGTGACGGGCCCGACGGGCTCCGGGAAGACGACGACGCTCTATTCGGCGCTCTCCAAGATCAACACCATCGACGTGAACATCATGACCGCCGAGGACCCCGTGGAGTACAACCTCCACGGCATCAACCAGGTCCTCGTGCGCAACGAAGTGGGCATGACGTTCGCCGCGGCCCTGCGCGCCTTCCTGCGCCAGGACCCCAACATCATCATGGTGGGTGAGATCCGCGACATCGAGACGGGCGGCATCGCCATCAAGGCCGCCCTCACCGGTCACCTCGTGCTCTCCACCCTCCACACCAACGACGCGCCGTCCACCATCACCCGCATGATCGACATGGGCCTCGAGCCCTTCAACGTGGCCGCCGCCCTCAACGTCGTCACCGCCCAGCGCCTGGTCCGTCGGATCTGCAAGGAGTGCAAGGAAGAGGTCACCTACCCCGACGAGTACGTCAATGCCGCCGGCATCACCGACGAGCAGCGGCAGATGACGTTCTTCAGGGGCAAAGGCTGCGACGCCTGCGGCGGCACCGGCTACAAAGGCCGCCAGGGCCTCTACGAGGTCATGGCCAACACCGCCGGCCTGCGCAAGCTCATCATGCAGGGCGCCGGCACCGACGAGCTCAAGGACCAGGCCCTCGCCGATGGCATGCTCACCCTGCGCATGGACGGGATGAGGAAGGTCGAGAAGGGCATCACCACTCTGGAAGAGGTCATCAAGGAGACTGCCGCTTAATGAGCACGACGGAAGCCGCCACTCCGGCCGCCGCGCCGAAAGACAAACAGCTGAACCTGCGCGCCCTGCTGGAAGAGATGGTCGCGCGCGGCGCCAGCGACCTGCACCTCACCGCCGGCGAACGGCCCAAGGTGCGCGTGGACGGGCTCATCGTGAACGCCCGGACCGAATACGTCCTCGAGCCCAAGGACACCCTCGCGCTCGCATACTCCATCCTCACCGAGAACCAGAAGAAGCGCTTCGAGACCGAGGACGAGCTGGACTTCTCCTTCGGCATCCAGAACCTGTCCCGCTTCCGCGGCAACGTCTTCAAGCAGCGTGGCTGCGTCGCCGTCGTCATCCGGCAGATCCCTTACGAGATCCAGACATTCCAGCAGCTCGGCCTGCCCGCCATCGTGGAGAAGCTGGCCGAGAAGCCGCGCGGACTCGTCCTGGTCACCGGGCCCACCGGCTCCGGCAAGTCCACGACCCTCGCCGCCCTGGTCGACAAGATCAACCGCGAGGAGCAGGGGCACATCCTCACCGTCGAGGACCCCATCGAGTTCGTGCACCGGCACAAGAAGTCCATCGTCAACCAGCGCGAAGTGGGCGCCGACACCAACTCCTTCGGCGCCGCGCTCAAGTATGCCCTGCGTCAGGACCCCGACGTGGTGCTCATCGGCGAGATGCGGGACCTGGAGACCATCTCCGCCGCCCTCACCATCGCCGAGACCGGCCACCTGGCCTTCGCCACCCTGCACACCAACTCGGCGGCCGAGACCATCAACCGGATCATCGACGTCTTCCCGTCCAACCAGCAGTCGCAGGTCCGCGCCCAGCTGGCGTTCGTCCTGGAAGGCGTCATCACCCAGTCCCTGCTGCCCCGCAAGTCCGGCAAGGGCCGCGTCGCCGCACTCGAGATCATGGTGGCCACTCCGGCTGTGCGCGCCACCATCCGCGACGACAAGATCCACCAGATCTACTCCATCATGCAGGCCGGCAAGAAGCACGGCATGCAGACCATGAACGACGCCCTCTACCAGCTCGTCATCGCCGGTGACGTGTCACAGGAAGAGGCCGTCAAGCATTCCAGCGACCCCGCCGAGCTTCTCCGCATGCTCGGCGCTCCCGCGGATTAACCTGAGCACGGCCGAAGACAGGCTGATCGAGAACCATGCCGACGTTCACGTACTCCGCTCGCAGCGCCACAGGCGCCCTCACCCAGGGCGAGATCGAGGTCCCGACTCGTAACGACGTGGTCGGCTTGCTGCGCCAGCAGAAGCTGATCCCCGTCAAGATCGAGCAGAAGAAGACCGGCCTCGGCCAGATCGACCTGGGCGACCTCATGGGCGGCGGCGTCAAGACGCGCGACATCGTCATCTTCACGCGTCAGTTCGCCACCATGATCAACTCGGGCCTGCCCCTCGTGCAGAGCCTCGACATCCTCGCCAAGCAGAGCGAGAACAAGAAGCTCCGCCAGGTCATCGAGGAGGTGCTCGGCGATGTCGAGGCCGGGAACACCCTGGCCGACTCGCTGCGCAAGCACCCCAAGGTGTTCACCGACCTCTACGTCAACATGGTGGCCGCGGGCGAGGTCGGCGGCATCCTGGACGTCATCCTTCTCCGTCTCGCCTCGTTCATGGAGAAGAACGACGCCCTCGTCCGCAAGATCAAGGGCGCCATGATCTACCCGAGCGTGATCATGACCGTGGCCGTCGCCGCCGTCGCGATCCTGCTCATCGTCGTCATCCCGACCTTCCAGACCATGTTCGACAGCGCCGGCGTCCCCCTGCCCGGACCCACGCGCTTCGTCATCTGGATGAGCGAGCTGCTCCAGACCAAGTGGTGGCTCATCGCCGGCGTCATCGCCGCCGCCGTCATCGGCCTGCGCCAGTACTACAAGACCGACGCCGGCGAACGGAACATCGACCGCCTCATGCTCAGCGCGCCCGTCTTCGGCAACCTGCTGCGCAAGTCCGCCGTCGCCCGTTTCACCCGCACCCTCGGCACCCTCGTCGCCTCCGGCGTCTCCATCCTCGAAGGCCTCGAGATCACCGCCAAGACCGCCGGCAACCGCGTCATCCACGACGCCGTCATGGAATCACGCTCCTCCATCGCCGGCGGCGAGACCATCTCCGAACCGCTCAAGCGGTCCGGCGTCTTCCCGCCCATGGTCGTCCAGATGATCAACGTGGGCGAGCAGACCGGCGGCCTCGACGAGATGCTCTCCAAGATCGCCGACTTCTACGACGAAGAAGTCGACGCCGCCGTCGAAGCCCTGCTCTCCGCCATGGAGCCCATCATGATCGTCTTCCTGGGCACCATCGTCGGCGGCATGATCGTAGCCATGTACCTGCCGATCTTCGATATGATGAACGCGGTCAGCGGGTAGGGTTTGATCCGTGCAAACGCACAGATTCGTTGTCGCGGAGTCAGCTGATTCGTTGTTTCGTGGGTCATTGATTCGTTGTCGGTAGGAGAAAAGCCCGCGGTTGCGGGCCTTTCTTCGTTCAGGGTGCGGCCAAAACCGACGGAATCGCGAGGCTCGGGTGTGCGGTGATTCAGGGCGCGTTGGACGGTTGGACTCACCAGGAATGGCCCCAAAATGGACACGATCATGATGCCAGAGACTCCGACGGGCCGTCGCGGCATTCCGCTGAGGAGCGGCGAGGCTCATGGCCCGAGCAGGGCAGCAGGCACGACAG
>CAZUFP010000068.1:0-21884 GCA_964619835.1 uncultured Gemmatimonadaceae bacterium
TCTCCAATGAAAGTCCAATCTGTCTCATTTCAAACGATCAAAAATCGTTCGGAATTCTGCTTTGGATAACCCCAGAAGCGGAGGGAAGCAGCGCCCTCCGCGGGGCCCACCCAAACCATCGACCTCGATTGTCAATCAGCGTATTGCGCCCGACCCATGGTGGGGTCGGGCGAGGACGTTAAGAATAGCCGTCCTCGGTGTTTCCGTCAAGCGCTGGTAACGCTTTGGAAACGGAGTGCCCGCGCTAGGAATCGAACCTAGAACCTTGGGATTAAGAGTCCCCTGCTCTGCCAATTAAGCTACGCGGGCCAAGGGTGAGCGACCGGATTTGAACCGGCGACCTCCAGGGCCACAACCTGGCGCTCTAACCAACTGAGCTACGCCCACCAGCAATCCCTGCATCCCACGAGCGCGCCCGATAGGATTCGAACCTATGACCCGCGGCTTAGAAGGCCGCTGCTCTATCCAGGCTGAGCTACGGGCGCAGAGTTCGTATCGGGGCGAGCCCAGGTCCCGGCCGGGCTCGGAGGCCGCAGAGCGGCGCCGAAATCGCCCCGGCAGCCACAAAGGATAACCGTCGTGTGCGGAGGCGTCAAGATCGTGTGCGCGCCCCGGAAAAGCGGGCCTTCAGAGGGCCACAAGCGGTTGGCGGACGCCGAGTTGGGAGGACGGTGGACGTGGATGGTTGACACAGTGACGGGCATCCGGCCATTTGGTGTGCGACATCCCGGACGGCGGAGTGTACGCCGGACTACGACCCGAGAGGGCGCACTGACCTCGAAAGCACGCCATCAATGATTGCATTCCAGGCCGCGATGATGGCGGTGGGGCTGGCAGCGTTGTATTTCGGCGCGGAGTGGCTCGTGCGAGGCTCGGCGCGTCTTGCGCGCAGCTACGGGGTGAGCACGCTGGTGGTAGGGCTGACGGTGGTGTCGTTCGGGAGCTCGGCGCCGGAGTTGCTGGTAGGGGTGGTGGCGTCGATTCAGGGTGAGAGCGATGTGGTGCTGGGGAACGTGGTGGGGTCGAACATCCTGAACATCGCTCTGATCCTGGGGATCGCAGCCTTGCTGCGGCCGATGAAGGTGGAGTTGCGGCTGTTGTCGAGGGAGATCCCGCTGATGGTGGCGGTGTCGCTGCTGCTGGCGGCGTTCGCGTTGAACGGTGTGGTGAGCCGGCTGGATGCGCTGGTGCTGTTCCTGGGGTTCATCGCGTATCTGTGGGCGATGACGCGAGCGGCGGCCGGGGAATCTCCCCTGGTGGCGACGGAATTCGAGGAGTTTCAGGCCGTCACGTCGCTGGTCCCCGGGCCGGACCGGCACTGGCGGGATGCATTGATGATGCTGGGCGGCATCCTGGCTCTCGTGGCGGGGGCCCGGCTGCTGGTGGAATCGGCGGTTTTCTTCGCGCGCCTGTTCAGCGTCTCCAACGTGGTCATCGGGCTGACGGTCGTGGCCTTGGGCACATCGTTGCCGGAGCTGGCGACATCGGTGGTGGCCGCGATGCGGGACGAGGCGAACATCGCCCTGGGAAACGGGATCGGGTCCAACATCTTCAACATCCTGTGCATTCTGGGGGTGAGTGGCCTGATTCGGCCCATCCAGGTGGCCCCGGAGCTCATGGAGTTCGAGATCCCGGCGATGGTCGGGGTGGCGATCGTGATTCTTCCCCTGGCCTGGCACCGGCAACGCCTGTCCCGCACGAGTGGCGCCCTGTTGCTGCTCATGTACCTCGTGTTCACGGCGGTGCTGCTGCTGCGGGCGATGCATTGAAGCCGGCTCGGCCCCGGTGCCGAGCCCACGATACACGACCGCCCGCCGAAGGACGGCGGGCGGCTCTCTCAGTCGGGGCGCCCGGATTCGAACCGGGGACCCCCTGCTCCCAAAGCAGGTGCGCTACCGGACTGCGCCACGCCCCGAAGACCACGCAATGTCGGACGAAGGATGACGGCGGGCGGGAGCCCGGTCAAGCGGCGTTGCGACGCCGTGGCAGGCGGCGGCCGGCCGGTGCTAGGCCCCGTCGTCGTAGATCTGCGCCGCCAGCGCACGGAACGCCTTGGCCCGGTGGCTGAGGCGGTTCTTTTCTTCGGGAGCGAGCTGGGCCACGGTTCCGTCCATGTTCCCTTGCGGGTCGGTGGGCAGAAAGATGGGGTCGTAGCCGAAGCCGCCGGACCCGCGTGGCTGATGGGCGATCCTACCCACAAACGTACCGATGGCCGTCAACTCCGTGCCCGAGGGGGTGGCGAGGACGGCGGCACAGACGTAGTACGCCCCCCGCTGCGCGTCGGGTGTGTCGCGAAGTTCCTGGAGCAGGAGCGCATTGTTCGCGTCGTCCAGGTCCTGGCCTCGAAGGTCGGCGCGTCCCGAGAAGCGTTTGGTGCGGACGCCGGGGTCTCCGCCGAGGGCGGCGACGCGAAGTCCGGAATCGTCGGCGAGGACGGGCAGCCGGGTCTTCCCGGCGAAGTAGCGGGCTTTGGCGACGGCGTTCTCGCGGAAGGTCTCGAAATGTTCGAGATCATCCTCTTCCGGTTCAGGCTCGATCCCCAGGTCGGCCAGGCTGACGAGATCGAAGTCGCCGGCCGTGGCGAGGATCTGCCGGACCTCTCTGGCCTTGTGGGGGCTCCGCGTGGCGAGGAGGAGACGCATCATTCCGCGAGGGCCTTACGTTGGAGAGCCAGGAGATTGCGGATCCCGTCCATGCCCAGGTCCAGCAGATCGTCAAGCTGTGCCCGGTCGAAGCTGCGCCCTTCGGCCGTGCCCTGGACCTCGACGAAGCCGCCCGATTCGAGGGCGACGATGTTCATGTCCACGTCGGCGGCCACGTCCTCGGAGTACTCGAGGTCCAGCCGCAGCTTTCCGCCGAGGATGCCCACGCTGACGGCCGCCACGAGCTCGCGCATCGCGTTGCGGTCCACGTCTTGTTCCCGGACGAGCCAGGCACAGGCATCATGGAGGGCGACGGCGGCACCGGTGATGGACGCGGTGCGGGTGCCGCCATCGGCCGTGACGACGTCGCAGTCAATGAGAACGGTGTTCTGACCCAGCGCTTCCAGATCGGTGGCGGCCCGCAGCGAGCGCCCGATGAGCCGCTGGATTTCCCGGGTCCGACCGCCGGCGCCGTTCCGTTCGCGACGGGTCCGTTCCTGGGTAGCGCGGGGCAGCATGGCGTACTCGGCGGTCACCCAGCCGGCTCCCTGGCCTTCGCGCCAGCGAGGCACGCCGGCTTCCACCGTCGCCGTGCACAGCACTTCGGTGCGGCCGAAACGGACGAGGCAGGACCCTTCGGCGTACGGTGCGACGCCCCGTTCCAGGGTGACCGTCCGCAGCTCATCGGGTCGCCGTTGCAATCTTTCGTGGTCGCTCATTCGGTTGCCCGGATCTTCTGGAGGATTGCCGTGGTGGAACGGCCTTCGACCAGCGGCAGCAGAACCAGGCGGCCGCCGGCCCCTTCAACGCTGTCGCGCCCCACGACTTCGTCGGGACGGTAATCGCCGCCCTTGACCAGCACGTCGGGCACGAGGGTGCGGATGAGGTCCGCTGGCGTGTCTTCATCGAAGAGGGTGACGGCGTCCACGCAGCCCAGGCCGGCGAGGAGGTAGCAGCGGTCCTGCTGCGGAGTGAGGGGCCGGCCGGGCCCCTTGAGGCGGCGCACCGACGCGTCCGTGTTCACGCCCACTACGAGGGCATCTCCGAGGGCGCGGGCGCGCCACAGGTAGTCCACATGGCCGCGGTGCAGAAGGTCGAACACGCCGTTGGTGAAGACGAGGACGTGGTCGCGCGGACGGCCGAAACGCTCCAGCAGCTCGTCTCGGGACAGGATCCGTCGATCGGGGAACTCGGGAGTCTCGGTCATCGGTCCCCTCACGGTGCCGGCGTGGCGGCGGGATCCGTGCCGTCGCCCCGGATAGCGGCGAGGATGGCCGCCGCGCCCTCGTCGGCCAGGCGGAGGGCCAGCGCGCGGCCGGCGGCCCCGGGATCCGCCGAGCTACCGGCCTGTTCGCCGCGCACGACTTCGCGGCCGTCCAGGGAGGCCACGAGCCCGTTCAGCGTGAGGGAGGGTCCGTCCACCCGGGCAAGGGCACCGATGGGGACCTGGCAGCCGCCTTCCAACTGGTGGAGGAACGCGCGCTCCGCCGTCACTGCGCGGCGAGTGGCGGGATCGTCCAGCACTGCCACCAGCTTGCGGGTCGCGTCGGCGTCCTCCCGGATGGCAATGCCCAGGGCACCCTGCCCCACGGCAGGCAGCCATTCGGGCGGTCCCAGCACCTGGCCCACCGCGTCCTCGCGGCTCAGGCGGCGGATCCCGGCGAGGGCGAGGATGGCGGCATCGAAATCTCCGTCGGCGACGCGCTGCAGGCGAGTGTCCAGGTTGCCGCGCAGGTCCTCGATGACGAGGTCCGGCCGGAAGGCGAGAAGCTGGGCCCTGCGCCGGAGCGAACTCGTTCCCACGCGTGCACCGCGTGGGAGGTCGCCCAGATTCACAGGCGAGCCCGGGCGGAACACCACCGCATCCCGGGGATCTTCCCGCACGGAGATGGCGCCCAGATCCAGGCCCGGCTCCAGGGTCGTGGGGACGTCCTTCAAGGAGTGAACCGCCAGATCGGCCGTCCCATCCAGCAGGGCCCGGTCCACCTCCTTCGTGAACAGCCCCTTGTCTCCGATGCTTGCCAGGGGCACATCCGTGATGCGGTCCCCGGTCGTGTGCTGGACTTCAATCTGCACGTGGAGACCCTGGTGCTCTGCCTCCAGCCGAGCCTTTACGTGCTTGGCCTGCCAGAGCGCCAGGGCGCTACCCCGCGATGCAATCTTCAGGACCATCGCGCCCTCGTCGTCTCGATTTCCGCCGCGCCGGGGTGAACCGGCAGCGGCCCCCGTTCCTCGTCCCGTTTGCCCCGCCGGAAGATGACCTTGAGCAGCGGCGGCGCCATGAATGTAGAAAAGATCACCATGATGAGGACAGCGTTGAAGACCTCCGATGAAAGGATGTGAGCCGTCAGGCCCACCTGCGCGAAGATGAGCCCCACCTCGCCGCGGGGGACCATGCCCACGCCGATGGCCAGGTGATTGAGGCGCTGCTTACCCCAGCCGACGGTGAACCCGGCGATGATCTTGCCCACGACGGCGATTGCGAGGAGGGCGAAGCCGACGCCCAGCACGCCCCAGGAGAAGCGGTCGTTCCACGGCAGGAACAGGCGCACATCGACGGCCGTGCCGACGGAGACGAAGAAGATGGGGGTGAAGATGTCGGCCACGGGCTTGATCTTCTCTTCGATGACGTCGAACTGGTTGGTGGAGCTGAGCACGATGCCAGCGGCGAAGCTGCCGATGATCATGGCAGAGCCGGCCAACCCCGCGAGAGCGCCGAAGAGAAGAGCGAAGGAAAAGGCGCCGACGAGCAGGACGCCCCGGACGCGAAGCTGGTTGATGACGCTGAACAGCCTGGGCGCAATCCAGTTCCCCACGAACACGGCAGCCACGAGGAAGCCGACGGCGACGACGAACGTCTTCAGGATGCCCAGGACGCCGAGTGCCGCGCCTGCGGCGATGCCGCTGACGATGGCCAGAATGACCAGGCCGAGCACGTCGTCGACCACGGCGGCGCCGATGATGACCCGTGCCTCCGGGGTGTGAATGCGGTTCAGGTCCGTCAGGACGCGTGCGGTGATACCGACGGACGTGGCCGTGAGGGTGGCGCCAGCGAAGACAGCCACCACCGTGTCCGTGATGTCGCCGGGGTGGACCCCGATGGCGGGGCGGACGTGGTACCAGAAGAGGAAGCCGAGGAGAAAGGGCACGACGACCCCCACCATCGCCACCAGAACGGCGGAGGGGCCAACGCGGGACATCTCGCGCAGATCCGTCTCGAGCCCGATCTCGAAGAGGAGAATGGCGACGCCGACCTCGGCCAGCATGGCGACCATGCCGGCGATGGGCCCGTCGTGGGGCACGACCCCCAACACGCTCCCCCCGAGGGCGACCCCTGCGAGCAGCTCGCCCAGCACGGCCGGCTGCCCGATGCGTTCCGCCAGCTCCCCGAACCCCTTCCCCACCACCAGGATGGCGATGAGGATGAGGAAGAACTGCTCGGGGCGAACGCCGGCGCCCTCCGCCGGCGCAGCCCCCACGAACAGGAAGCCGGCGAACAGGAGCAGGATGGCGACTGCTCGTCGCTTCATGGTCCGGGGGTTCGGATGGCCACCGTTCGCGGGGCGACGCCGCGGGTGAGGACGGCGCTCACCATTGGGACTGAGCGCCGTCGATGACCTGCTCGACGAGGTTCTTGACGGCCTCGGCCTGGCCGATCTGGTCCGATTCCGAAGGCTTATAGGAGCCGCGCCCCGTCAGGCCGTTGGTCTCCCAGATGATCAGGTTCCGTTTGACGTCGATCAGCTGTGCCGAGATGGAGATCTGGACCTCGTTCGTGAGCACCTGCGGATTCTGGCCCGGTTGAGTCCTGTAGTTGCCCTGCACGTCGTCGTAACGGGTGATCCGCCCCTTCAGCACGGCGTCAGCGTTTGCTTCAGGCGCCACCCGGATGCCGAGCTGCTTCGGCAGGTTGGAGGCCAGCTGCTGGTACAGCTGCCGTTCCAGGTCAAACTGGGCCGTCTGGTTGTCGAACGGCGCGATGAAGATGGTCCGGATGTCCGCCGGGAAGCCTCCCCCTCCGCGGAACCCGTAGTTGCACCCGGCCATGCCCCCGAGAACGAGGACGGCCAACAAGACCTCAGCGCGCCGGAATCCAGGTTTCCGGAGGATACGGATCGACATCTTGCACCTGTTTCAATTCGATGACCAACTCGACGTACCCGGACCAGTCACGGTAGACCGCTCTGCTGGGGACAGAAGCAGTGTCGCCTTCCAACTGGACCGTGTAGCGACGGTTTCCGGGACCGTCCCATTGTACCCCACGAAGGCGGCCGCGATCGAGGTCGTATCGAAGGCGGCCGCCGCCGTCCAGATAGAGCAACCGTACCTGTTGCCCCTGCTGCGCCGTGCCGATGAGCTGTGCGCCCTCCGGCGGCTCCACCATGCCCAGCACGGCCCACATCATGGTGGCCGGAGGGAGGTCGACCGTCTGCTGATTCGGCGGCATCCGCACGTTGCCATCCACGAGAGCGGCACTCAGCAAACCGTCGCCTCGAGGGCCGAACAGGTCGATGCGCAGCCTGGCGGGAGGCTCCACCCGCGCGACACCCTGGCCGTGGAACCGCCCATCGCGTTCCCGCATGTTCCACTCGAACACGATACGGAGTGGCTGGCTGGGGGCTGTGCCTTCCAGAGCGGCGCGTGCGAGGGCCGGATCGGCGACGCCGGTCGTTTTCAGCGTTCCGGCGCACGCCGCCAACGCGGCCGTGACGAGGAGGGTGGCCGCCCGGGCCCGGTTCAACCGCCCAGAAAGGGACCGAAGACGCTGGCGCTTGCCGGAGAACGTCAAGGCGCGACGGCCCCCGCGCCCGCCAGGAGTCGGCGGACGTCGTCCGGCAACGTGCAGGCGCTTCCGGCGGCGTCCCGGCCGACGAGGGTGATCGACGCCGTGGCGATCTTCGTGGCGCCGGCGCCGTCCGGAGCGAGCCGCAGGATGCGGTAGCCGAACGTCACCGCGCGGGAGCGCACCTGTTCGATCCATGTGTCCACCCGCACCTCATCGTCGTAGCGTGCCGCGGCATGGAATCGGATCGAAGCATCCGCCACGGCCAGGAACAACCCGTCCCGCTCCATCTCGGCGTACGTCATGCCGAGGCGGCGCATGAAGTCGGTGCGTCCGATCTCGCACCAGACCAGGTAATTGGCATGGTACACGACACCCATCTGGTCCGTTTCACTGTACCGGACCCGGAACGTCGTGCTCTCGGTGCGAGGCGCTCCGTGTTCCGTCATTCGCCGTACGGAATCCAGATGTTCTTCACCTGCGATGCGTGACGCAGGAACTCGGGGCCCGCGCCCTGTTCGGGATCCAGCCAATCCCGCACGCGGCGGTCGACCCACGTCGGCTTCATGTTGCCGGCGGAGAGCCGCTCCAGGGCAGCGGCGTCGCCGATGGGCGGGAAACACCAGAGCGCGTTGACGTCATCGTGGCCGGCGAGGACCTGCGCCAGGGCGTCTCGGGGGCCGGTGATCACGTTGATGACGCCCGCCGGCAGGTCGGAGGTCTCCAGCACCTGGTAGAGGTCCGTGGCCACCAGGGCGCCGGGAGCGGACGGCAGGGCCACCACGGCGTTGCCGAGGGCGATGGCGGGGATCACGGCCGACAGGAAGCCCAACAACGGGAAAGCGTCCGGGCACACGATGCCCATCACGCCCCAGGGCTCCGGCATGGCGAGGGTCACGCCCCGCAAGGGTACGTGATGGACCGCCCCGTCCCATTTGTCGGCCCATGCGGCGTACGTGAACAGCCGACGGATGGAAGCGTCGAACTCGGCGTCCGCGGAGTCGGAGCCTGTCAGAGTGCGGATGCGCGCCACGAACTCGTCCTGCCGCGCAGAGAGATTCTCCGCAAGGTAGTAGAGCACCTGAGCCCGTTCGTGGGCCGAACGTCCCGCCCACGACGCGGCATGAGCCGCCTCCACGGCGTTGCGCACGTCTTTGCGGTTGCCGGTCCCGACCTCCCCCACCACGCGGCCACCGGCGCCCGAGACCGGTTCACTGTACCCGCCGTCCGGCCGGACCTGGCGGCCGCCGATGTACAGCTTGGCGGTGCGGTCGAGATCCACCCCGCCCTGCCCATTTCCGCCCGGCCTTTCCCCTTCCCCGACGGGGAGAACGGGTGACGGGGAGACGAGGGGAACCGCACCCGCTTGGTCACCGTCGGGCGCCACGTCTTCATGCCCGTGCCCGGGCCCCTGCCTCCCGTTCTCGGCCAGATATTCCCACATGCCCTCCCGGCCACCTTCCCGGCCGAATCCGCTCTCGCGGAAGCCGCCGAAGCCGGAGGCGGCGTCGAACAGGTTGGTGCTGTTGATCCAGACGGTGCCGGCGCGGATCTTCGGCGCGATGTCGAGGGCGAGGTTGATGTTCTCGCTCCAGACGCTGGCGGCGAGGCCGTAGCGGGTGTTGTTGGCGAGAGCGACGGCCTCCACCGGTGTGCGGAAGGTCATGAGCACCACGACGGGGCCGAAGATCTCGATGCGTGCTACGTCGGCGGCGGGTGCGACATCGGTGATGAGAGTGGGCGGGTAGAACCAGCCCTCCTCGGGGCAGCTCCAGGCCGGCTGCCAGACGGTGGCGCCATCCTGGCGGCCGCCTTCGACGAGCGTCTCGATGCGCTTGAGCTGGACGGGCGCGATGATGGCGCCGACGTCCACCGTCTTCTGGAGCGGGTCACCGACGCGCAGCGTCTCCATGCGGGCGCGCAAGCGCTCGATGAGGTGTTGGGCGACGCCTTCCTGGACCAGGATGCGGGAGCCGGCGCAGCAGACCTGGCCCTGGTTGAACCAGATGGCATCCACGACGCCTTCCACCACGCTGTCCAGGTCGGCGTCCTCGAAGACGACAAAGGGTGACTTCCCGCCCAGCTCAAGCGTCAACCGCTTCCCCGTGCCGGCGGTGCGCTCCCGGATGATGCGGCCCACCTCGGTGGAGCCGGTGAAGGCGATCTTGTCCACGTCCGGATGCCCCACCAGCGCCTCGCCCGTGCGGCCGTCGCCGGTGACGACGTTGAGCACGCCGGCGGGCAGGCCGATGCGCTGGCAGACCTCGGCGAACAGGAGGGCGGTCAGCGGCGTATACTCCGCCGGCTTCAGCACGACCGTGTTCCCCGCCGCCAGAGCCGGCGCCACCTTCCAGGCCAGCATGAGCAGGGGAAAATTCCAGGGGATGATCTGGCCCACGACGCCGACGGGCCCGTAGCCGCGGAACTCGTCGTCGCGGAGCTGTGCCCAGCCGGCATGGTGGTAGAAGTGCCGGGCGACGAGAGGGACGTCAATGTCGCGCGTCTCGCGGATGGGCTTGCCGTTGTCCAGCGTCTCGAGGACGGCGAAGAGGCGTGCGTGCTTCTGGAACTGGCGCGCCATGGCGTACAGGTAGCGTGCACGCTGGTGGCTTTCGAGAGCCTGCCATGCGGGCAGCGCCGCACGGGCGGCGCGCACCGCGGCGTCAACGTCGTCCGGCCCGCCCTGCGCAACGCTGGCCAGCACCTGCTCGTTCGCCGGGTTGAGCGTGTCGAAGCGCTCTCCGGCCGCGGGTGCCCGCCAGTCGCCGTCGATGAAGAGATCGAAACGGGCACCGTGGCTTTCCAGCCAGTCCAACGCCGGCCCGGCCGATTCCGGTGCGGGTCCGTACTCCAGGGTTTCCAGGATCCGGGGGATATCGTCCACGTCGTCCTCTTACGCCATGGGATGCCGGTACGCCGCGGAGTACCGGCCCGTCACGAAATGCTCCAACTGTCGTTCGATGTCGCCCAGCAGCGAGCTGGCCCCGAACCGGAACAGAGCCGGTCCGGCCCAGTCAGCACCCAACTCCTCCTTCATCAGGATGAGCCAGAGGAGTGCCTGCTTCGCCGTCTTGATGCCGCCGGCGGGCTTGAAGCCCACGCGGAAGCCCGTGCGCTCGAAGTAGTCGCGGACGGCCCGGACCATGACGAGCCCCACCGGCAGGGTGGCGTTGACCTTTTCCTTGCCGGTGGACGTCTTCACGAAATCGGCGCCGGCCATCATGGCCACAAGGCTGGCGCGGCGCACGTTCCGCAGGGTGCCCAGCTCACCGGTGCCCAGGATGACCTTGAGGTGGGCGGGTCCGACGGCTTCCCGGAACGCGCGCACCTCGTCGTACAGGGCTTCCCATCGGCCCGTCAGGGCGTGGGCCCGCGTGATGACCACGTCGATCTCCCGGGCGCCAGCCGCCACGGACGCGCGGACCTCGGCCAGCCGCTGCGGGAGCGGATTCAGTCCGGCGGGGAACCCGGCGGACACGGCCGCGACGGGGATGTCGGTGCCTTCCAGGGCGGCGACGGCGTCTTCGACGAACGCGTGGTAGACGCAAACGGCGGCCACGTGCAGCGAGTCCGGGGCCAGGCCGAGGGCCCGCAACAGGTCCGGGCGAACCGGCTGCCGGGCCTTGGCCGCCAGGCGCCGCACGGTTCCGGACGTGTCGTCGCCGGACAGCGTGGTCAGATCGATGGACCGGATCGCGCGCAACAGCCAGGCCGCCTGCCACTGCTTCTTCAAGGACCGGCGTGTGCCCAACGTGGCCGTCCGCCGTTCCACCGCGCTGCGGTTCACCGGGGCGTACCGGACCCAATCCAGGTCCAACGGCAGTCCCGGGTTGCGGGTTTCCTCCGCCGGGGGCGCGGCGTAGGCTTCCGGCCGGTAGAGGGATCGTTCGTGTCTTGTTTGCATGCGGCTCCCATCCCGTACGTCTCGAAGGTCGGAAGATACCGGCCCGGCCAGCGAGCCGCCACGCCGCGGCGGACCTTGTAGTGGATTCGTGGCCGGGGTAGCTTTGCCGCCATGAAGCCACCCGTTTACATCGCATCGGACGTTCACCTGGGGGCCGTGCCGGCCGCCCGGGAGCGACTGTTCATCGAATTCCTGGACCACGTGGGCAACGACGCGGGCTCACTCCTGCTGCCGGGCGATCTGTTCGATTTCTGGTTCGAGTACGGTGCGGTGGTCCCCGGCCGGCACTTCCGCGTGCTGGCGGCGCTTGCAGAGCTGGTGGAAGCGGGCGTTCCCGTGGTGCTCATGGGTGGCAATCACGACGCCTGGGGCGGACGGTTCCTGGAGGAGGAAGTCGGCGTGACGTTTTACGCCGCACCGGTACGCATGGATCTAGCGGGGCGGCCGGCGCTGGTGGCTCATGGCGACGGCGTGGGCCGCGGCGATCTGAAATACCGGATCCTCAAGATGATTCTGCGCAGCCGCGTGACCATCGGGGCGTTCCGTGCCCTGCACCCCGAGCTGGGGCTTCGCATCGCGAACGCCGTCTCTACGACGGAAGCCAAGGCGGACTCGGACCCGGCCGTACAGGGGCGCGCCGAGTTCATCAAGGCCTGGGCGCTGGACCAGTTGGAGAAGGACCCGACGCTGGGCTGGGTGGTGTGCGGGCACGCGCACCTGCCCGCGGTGGTGGACGTGGGGACGGGGCGGTACTACCTGAATGCCGGCGACTGGGTCACCCACAACTCCTACATCCGGATCGGAACGGACCGCGCACCGGAGCTGATGCGCTGGCCGGACCGGACGTCCTGAGTCCCCGACAGCTACCGCTTCTTTCGTCCCAGGGGCACCTCGACCCGCAGAGCGACTCCGCCGTGCGTGCCGGGCTCGGCGGTGATGATGGCCGGGAAATCGGCCAGTTGCGCTGTCACGAACGCGTCCACGCCACTGGCCAGCGTCCAGAATATCGTCAATGCGATCCAGTCCTGACGCTGCTGTTTGCGCGAATTCTCGACGAGGCGCATGTCATTCTCGATGGAGTCCTGGCCGATGAGCTGGTCCCGCTGGATGGGGTTGGCCAGCTGGGCGGCCAGAGCCGTGTCGTTGGCGGCGACGATCCGGAGGGAGTCCAGGACCAGGCTGCGGCGAATGGTCCGCATCTGCCGGATCTCGTCCAGCTTCGCGTAGTTCTTGAAGTTCATGAACCACGTGCCGGCCCAGCCGGCGTAGTAGACGGCGCCCCGGAAATACGCATGGTAGGCAGCCTGTCCGAGGCCCGGGAGCAGGATGGAGCGCAACATGGCGCCCCCTGGTCCGGGCCCAGGCACGGACGTGGGTGCCTGGGGCATGGGCAGGGCCTGGGGGGACGAGTCCGCCGGCGGAGGCGTCGTGTCGGCGGGCGGCCGCACGGGCTCCTGGGCCGCGGCGGGCACGCCGGAAACGGCCAACGCCAGCGCGAGGGCCAGGGCGCGGAGCGGATGGCGCACGGCGCCCATGCTACGGGGCGACCGTCTCTCGGAACGGGACATGGCGTTCAGCGAGCGCCAGCGCGGTCCGGGCCCGGGCGGCTCCCCGCCCCCGTCAACACGCTGAGCGTTCCGGCCAGGGTCGTGATGTCCATGGCCCGGGCGCCGGGCGGCTCGCGCAACTCGCCGTCCAGCTGGAAGAACAAGGGCGCATCGCCCGTCGCTTCGATCCTGATCGTGCTGCCACGGCTCATGGTAACCTGCCGGACCCCCGTGTGTGTCCCTCGCATGACCCTCGGGATGACCGCCGCGATCTCCCGGTAGTTGAGACTCGTCACCATGAGGATATCCAGCAAGGCGTCGTCGGGTTCCGCATCGGGGGTCACCCAGAACCCGCCGCCGATGCATTGTCCGTTCCCGACGGCGACCATCATCATGCGGTCGTCGAACGGCTCGCCGTCCACGATGACGCGCAGCGGGATGGCCCGGAAGCCCACGACGGCACGGAGCACGCCGACCAGATATTTGAGGACGCCCGGCAGGTGCGGCGTACGCAACACCTGCCGCACCACCTCGACGTCGATGCCCGTGCCGGCGCCGTTGATGAAGAACTCGCTACCCCCGTCCCAAGCCACGTGGCCCACGTCGAAATCCCGCCGCGCGCCGTTGGCGATGGCGGCGATGGCACCGGTCAGTCCGTCGGCGAGCCCGAGCATCTTCACGAAGTCGTTGCCGCTGCCCACCGGCAGCACCCCCAGCGCGGCCGGCGCGCTACCGGTTTCCAGTCCTGCCGTGAGGAGGCCATTCGCCACCTCGTGGGCCGTGCCGTCTCCGCCCACGGCGATGACGACGTCGGCGTCGAACGCCCGCTGACGGGCGAGGTCCAGGGCGTGGCCCTGCGCCTCGGTCTCGGACAGGTCGAACTCGAGGCCGGACGCGACCAGGCCCTTTTCGATCCGTTGCCGAACCTTCCGTCCCCGGCCGCCGCCGGAGACGGGGTTCAGGATCACGTGGGCGTGACGGCGCTCCTGGTGGCTCAACGCCTTTCTTTCCGCATTGTCGAGTGACGTTCCGGGACAAGCGCACCATGGTACGCCGGGCGGCCCCGAAGGTCAATCTTCCTGAAAGACGGTGCGCAGGGCGGCGCGCACAGCGTCCGGCGCAAACCCGCGCCGGCCCAGGTAGCCGTACAGGCGCTGGCGCGCTTTGGCCCGTGCGCGTGCGTCGTGCGCGGCCTCTTCGAGCCGGGTCGGGTTGCGTGCGGCCCATGCGCGCGCCGCCTCCAGCGCCAATTCATCGTCGGTCGCGTTCGCTTCGTCCATTGCCCGGGCGACGGCGCCGACGGCGGTGTCCCGGTCGACGCCCTTGCCCTGAAGCTCGGCGACGAGCTGCCTCCGGCCTCGAGGCCGCAGCCGGAGGCGGTCCCGCGCGAAAGCCTCGGCGAAGGCCGCGTCGTCCAGGTACCCGCGCTCGCGCATTTCGTCGACACAACGGTCGACGATGGCCGCGTCGAACCCTTTGCGCAGCAACCGCCGGCGTAACTCGGCGGTGGCGCGGGCGCGGTAGGAGAGGAGGTTCAGGGCCGCATCCCGGGCGCGAAACGGTTCGTCGCGGCGTTCCAGGTCATCCAGCAATGCCGGGTCCACGGCATCGCCGGCATGGAGGCTGGCGCCCAGGACGAGCTCATCCGCAAGAGTCCAGGTGCGCCCGTCTTCCAGCACGACCTGGACTCGCTCGGTGCGCGGCAGGCGGCGGAGCTTCTCGATTCGTGGCGCGTCGGGATGTCGTGCTTGACCCTTCATGGCTCCGCTGGCAAGATCATGGCGCCCGCAGGGGGCGAGGCGCGGGGGCAACGCGCGAAATTCACAGACTGACGGAATAATGGAGCCCGGACGCGAGCGCAAACTCGTCACAGCGGCGCTGGTTCTGGGCATGTTCCTCGCCGCGCTGGACGCGACGGCCGTCGGCACCGCCCTGCCCACGGTGGTGGCGGATCTGGGCGGCGTTTCCAGATACAGCTGGGTCTTCTCCGCCTACCTGCTGACGTCCACCACCACGGTGCCGCTGTTCGGCAAGCTGGCAGATCTTTTCGGCCGCCGCCGCATCTACCTGGTCAGCGTGGTCCTGTTCCTCCTGGGTGCGATGCTGAGCGGGACGGCCACGACGTTCACGCAGCTCATCCTCTGGCGCGCACTCCAGGGTGTGGGTGCTGGCGGGGTGCAGCCCGTTGCCATCACGTTGGTCGGCGACATCTACACCATGCAGGAGCGCGGCCGCATGCAGGGGCTGTTCTCGGCCGTCTGGGCGGTATCCAGCCTGGTGGGTCCGGCGGCGGGCGGCGTGATCACGGACCTGCTCTCATGGCGCTGGGTGTTCTACCTGAACCTGCCCTTCGGCCTGGCTTCCGCGGTCCTCCTGCGCCTGTTCCTCAGGGAGGAAACCGAACGGCGCCGGCATCGCCTGGACATCGCGGGCACCGTGAGCTTGACCGTGGCCATCACGCTGCTGTTGCTGGCGGTGCTGGAGGGCAGCGAGCGTTGGGGTTGGACCGATGTGCGGACCCTGGCCATGGTGGCGGGCGCGGGCACCGGGCTGGTCTACTTCCTCTTCCAGGAACGGCGCGCGCCGGAACCCATGCTGCCCCTGGAACTGTTCCGCAACCCGGTCATTGCCATCTCCAGCCTGGGCAGCGTGGCCATCGGCACAGTGCTTTTCTGCGATTCGGCGTTCGTGCCCATGTTCACCCAGGGAGTGCTGGGCGGCACCGCCATCGACGCGGGCATGACCCTGGCGCCCATGTCCATCGGCTGGCCCATCGCCAGCACCCTCTCCGGCTGGTTCGCGATGCGGTGGGGCTACAGGATCTTCGCCATCGCGGGAGCGTTGTTCGCCGTCGCCGGGTCGCTGGTCCTGGCCACGGCGCACGCCGGATCCGGCCAGGGCATCGTGATGCTGTCCATGCTGGTGGTGGGGCTCGGGCTGGGTTTCATGTCGACGCCGTACCTGCTGGCGGTGCAAAACGCCGTGCCCTGGCGCCAGCGAGGGGTGGCGACCAGCTCCGTGCAGTTTTTCCGGACCATCGGAGGCGCCATCGCGGTGGCCGCCCTGGGTGCCGTGCTGAATGCGCGCATGCTAGCGGGCGGCGGCACCGCGGACGCCAACCTGGTCCTGAACCCTGCGGAGCGCGCTACCCTGGATCCTCAAACGCTGCAACGGATCGTGTCGGCAATGGACGGCGGCCTCCACTCCGTCTACGTGGCCATCGCGGGGATGGCGCTCGTGGGCGTGCTGGTGGCGGTGCTGTTTCCGCGCGGCTCCGCTGAATCACACGCCCACGAAGAGGTGCGCAGCGGCTGATTTCAAGCCGCCGACGCCGCCAGCGCCGACTCCGCCGCCTGTGCCGCGCCTTCCACGTCGACAGTGACGCCTTCGTCGGCCAGGACCGTGCCCAGCGCCCGGACGCACAGCATCACGTTCTCCGGCCGGCTGGCGTAACCCATGAGGCCGATCCTCCAGATCCGGCCTGCCAAAGCGCCGAGGCCCGCCCCGATCTCAAGGCCGTGCTCTTCCAGCAGGCGGCCGCGCACCTTCGCCTCGTCGACGCCGTCGGGCACGGAAACGGCGTTCAGCTCTGGAAGCCGCTCTTCCTCCGGCACGATGAACCGCATGCCCATGGCTTCCAGCCCGGCCCGCAACGCCTGGTGGTTGCGCCGGTGGCGAGCCCAGGCGTTCTCGATGCCCTCCTCCTTCACCATGAGCAGCGCTTCATGCAAGCCGTACAGGGCGTTCACCGGCGCCGTGTGGTGGTAGGACCGCTTGCCGCCGCCCCAGTAGGCCATCACCAGGTTCAGGTCCATGAACCAGCTCTGAACCGGCGTCCTCCGGTTCCGCACGCGTTCGGCCGCCCGGTCGTTCAACGTGATGGGAGACAGGCCGGGAGGCGCCGAAAGGCACTTCTGCGTGCCGGAGTAAACCACATCGAGCCCCCACGCATCGACTTCCACGGGCACACCGCCGAGGGCCGTCACCGTGTCCACGAGAGCCAGTGCGTCGTGGTCGTGGGCGATGCGGGCCAGGGTCTGCGCATCGGACAGGGCGCCGGTGGACGTTTCCGCATGGACGAACCCCACGACCTCCACGCCCGGGTTGGCCGCCAGCGCGGCCTCCAGCTGCTCGGGACTGACCGCCCTGCCCCACTCGCCTTCGACGACGACCACATCGGCGCCCGCGCGTCGGGCCATTTCGGAAAGCCGCGCAGCGAAGACGCCGTTCTGGGCGACGAGGATGCGGGTCCCGGGCTCCACCAGGTTGACGACGCAGCTCTCCATCCCGGCGGTGCCGGGTCCGGAAACCGGCATGGTCAGTGTGTTTTCCGTGCGGAACACGTATCGTAGCAGGTCCTTGATGTCGTCCATGAGGCGGACGAAGGCGGGGTCGAGGTGCCCGATGGTCGGTCGGGCCATGGCGTTCAACACGCGCTCGTGGACGTCGGACGGTCCGGGCCCCATGAGGACCCGGCGAGGTGGTTCGAAAGAAGCGTTGAGCATCGTGGGCTCCGTGTGCGGTCTGATCCATTGCGGGGCGTCGACCCCGGAGGAGGTTAGCCGAGCACCGGACCGGCCGCAACGATGAGAGCGCGGCGGCCGAACCGGCCGCCGCGCTCCCTGTCCTGCCCCTTCCCATCGCCGCCGCCCTGTTCCGGCGGGGCGACGACCGCTTCAGAACCCCGTGTTGAACCCGAAGCTGACGTACGGGCCCTTGCCCGGCCGCTGGAACGGATCGACGTAGTCCACCTCGCCCAGCAGGAAGCCGAACAGGTTGACCCGCAGGCCCACACCGGCGCTGGTCAGGAGGGGCCGCGGCCCGCCCATGAACGTGGGCTGTGAGTTGGCCGTCCAGGCCACGCCCGCATCGTAGAATCCGATCAGGTCAGCCGGCGGCGCGTTGCCCGACTTCGTCAACAGGCCGAGCGGGCCCAGCAGCGGCACGCGCAACTCCGCGTTGCCCACGGCGATGCGGGTGCCGAACAGATCCTGGAAGACGTTGTATTCCGAGCTGTTGAACGACCCGTAGTCGTAGCCGCGAATCAGGCTGGGATAGCCCAGGTAGACCTGGCTGAGACGGAAGTCGTTGGAGCCCGGTCCGTAGTTTCCGTACTCCATGAGGCGGCCGGCGACGCTGATGTAGCCGATGATGCGCTTGTAGGCGCGGAAATCGGCGATGGCGGTCATGTAGTTCAACGTGCCGTAAGACGGCGCCAGCTCCACGTGGAAGCGTGCGCCGGCGACCGGTCCCGTGGGCCCCATGAGGGAATTGTCGTACACGAGGGCCGCCGCGCCCGTGAGCTCACTGAGGCCACCCGGCTTGCAGATGGTCGTGTAGAAGTTCAGGCTGTCGCCGCAAGCGGGCACCGGCGCGTTCTGGTTCAGCAGCCGCCGGCCCGTGGTCAGGTCGAACGCCTGGTTCTGAATCTGGATGTTGAAGCCGGTGTACTGGTAGCCGCCACTGAACTGGAGGCGCAACGCCCGGCTGAACGGGTACTGCAAGAGGCCGACAAGCTGGCGGTTCACCTGCCAGAAATAGAGGGTTTGTTCCACGAGATCCGGCTGTCCATCGCCGTTCACGTCCTGATACCCGCCGTAAACGCTCTGGTAGACCTGCGGCATCTGACCGGCGATGATGCCCCAGTTGGTGCGATGACCGAGGTTGATGTACTGGGCCACGGCCCCGATCCCGTCCAACACGTGCCCGTTCAGCACCTGGAGCTGAAGCTGCGTTGCCAGCTGTCGGCGGCCCAGCATGTCACTGAAGTGCAAGCCGGCGCCGCCCCCGATGAACGAGCCGAACGAGCTGGCGCCGAAGCCCAGGCTGGGCTGCGACACGTAGTCCAGCGAGAGATCCCCATCATACGGGCGCTGCTTGAAGGTGGAGCCGTTGGGCAGGCCTTCCGTGGGATCCGACAGGAAATTCAGCAGCATCGTGTCGGACCTCTGCAGCGGAGGCAACCGGGCCGCGTCGTACTGGCTGGCCCGGGCGGGCGCGCCGCCATCCTTCACCACATCGCGGTTGTCCAGGCGGTACAGCTCGAAGTTCCCCTTCTCATAGGCGTTGAAGACGATGGCGCCGGTCTTGGACGCCACGGCCAACGCCGGGCTCAACTCCGTGATGCCGCTGACGCCCACGTACATGTCCGTAAGCGGAACGGGGCTCGCCGCGCCGGGGTCCAGCCGGTACACGTTGGGGACGCCGCCGACGTCGGAGATGAAGAAGAGCGTCTGGCTGTCAGGCCCCCAGTGCGGGTTGATGTTGTTGGAGCCTTCGTAAGTTTCGACGCGGTGGATCTCGCCCGTCGTCGGGGAGATGACGGCCAGGTCGAAGCGGCCCGGCTGCAGGTCACCCAGCTCCGTGCTGAATCGATCGGTGGAAATGGCGATCCACTTGCCATCCGGCGACCAGTCGGGGTGCAGCTCCGCGTACTGGTCGTTTGTGAGCTGGCGGAGCCCGCCACCCGCCGCGTTGATCACCCACAGGTTCAGGAAGCCGCCGCCGTTGGCGACGAAGGCAATCTGCTTGCCGTCCGGCGACCAGGTGGGGTTGAAAATGGCGCCCAGCCGCGCCAGCCGCAGCTCGTTCACCTTGTTGCCGGTTTCGGTATCCACGATGGTGATCACCGGCTCGCCGCCGCTGATGGCCGAGAAGGCGACCTCCTGCCCGTCCGGCGAAAACGAACCGGCGGACTGGATGAACTGGAGGCTGTTGTAATGCGGGTCGAGAGCCGACGTGGTCAGTCGCCGGATGATCCTGCCCGTCTCGGCGTCGGCGAGGTACAGGTCCATGGAGAACGGATCGCGTTCCGACAGGAACAGCAGGCGCTTGCCATCCGGGCTGAGGGCCGGGGACACGTTGTAGTGGTTGTAGCCGTTATTGTCCTTGAACAGGACCTTGCCGTAGACGGCAGCCGAGTCGGTCTTGGAGCGGAGCGGCCAGTAGTACGCCTTCAGGGCGGCGTGCCACTCCTTGACCAGCGTGTCCGGTGAAAGACCCAGCACCTTCTGGATGGCCGCTTCCGGACCCGTACGGTCGGCGACGGCCGTCTTGAAGATCTGCGTGACCGCCTGAATGCCGAAACGTCCACCGACATACGCCAGGAACGACTGCCCGTAGCGGTAGGGGAAGTACTCGTTGGAGTTTTCCAGCTGCTTCAAGGTCGGCAGCCCGCGTTTCTGCTGGAGGGCATCGCGCATCCACATGGCCGTGAGCGGGCTGCGCTCGCCCATGGTGATGTATTCCGGCATGCCTTCAATCAACCACAGCGGTAGCCCGGAAATGGACGGCTCGCCGAAGCGGGGCGAACTGGGGTTGATGCCCGATATGTCGTACTGGAAGGCGTGCACCAGCTCGTGGCCAATGACGTGGTTCGTGCCTTTGAGGTCGCCCGCCATGGGCAGCACCACGCGCCGCTTCAGCGGCTCCGTGACGCCGCCGGTCCCCTGCCCGATGCCACCGGAAATGGCCGTCGTCTGGGCGAAGTCCGAGTGGTCGGCGTACAGAATGAACGGCTGCTTGTCGGTCAGCTTGTGGTCGAACAGCCGCTCGTAGCGGTAGTACCACCGCTCGGCGATCCGGCCGGCGACCGTCGCAGCGTCGGTTTCGACGGGGTAGTAGTACACGTTGAAGTGCTGGGTCCCCAGCACCTCGAAATCGAAGTGCTTGTACTGGACCTCGTTCTGGCCGAAGTACTGGGCGGCGCCGGGACGTGGGGTCAACGCGAGGAACGCCGCCAGAAGAATGAAGAAGCTCGAGGTGCGACGACGAGCGGTTCCTGCGGTCCCGGACCCGGGGCGGCCGCCGTCGATAACGCCGTGATGCGCGGACATGGGGCTCTCCGTATTTCCTTGTGTCATCCGTGTGCGCGTCGATGCGCCGGCGGACCAGTGCCTGCTCCATCTCTGCGGTCACCACGGCGCGTGTTTTGGGGGGACGTAGTGCATCTCCCGTGCCATGCGCTGGAAAGCGACGTGGCGCAAGGCACGTGGGTCCAGACCGGAACGCGCTAACAACTCTTCGATGTCTGCTGTGGGCAGATCGTTAAGGGGACGGCGCGGGATGCGTTGCGGTGGGCGCCGGTGCCTTCAGCTGGCGGGGACGTGTGGGAATCGAACCCACCAGCCGTGTTTGACCACGGCCAGCCGGTTTTGAAGACCGGTCGAGCCACCAGGCCCGATCCGCCCCCCTGTCCCGCTGTCGGTACCGGACGGGAAGCGTAAGGGATGGTGCCCCGCCGGGCAACGGAAGTGCGACGATCAGGTCACAACCTGTTTGGCCAAACGCTGCCGGCCGCTCCGGGCAGGAGCGGGCGCGGTACGATCGGCGTCGACCTGCACCGGTTCCACCTGACCCACCGCCGCATAGCGTCGGCGCATGTGCGCGAGCAACGCCGCGGCGAAGGATTCGGCATCGTCGTATTCGACTCCGCCCCAACGGTATCCGCGGCGCAGGTCGAGGCGCAGGTGGTCTTCCAGCTCGCCCACGCCGCCCGCCTCGCCCGTGAGCGCGGATCGCGCCACGAGGCGCCCGCCCCGCGGGCCGACCTGGAGTTGGGCTTCCGCGTTCCCGGGGCCGGGGCGGAAGGCGAGGAGGATGCCGCGGTCCGGGTCCTCGACACGATGCGCGTCTGTCATGGAGCCCTTGATTCCGACGGCGAGGCCGGGCGTCCGGGGTTCGAGCTTCTTGAAAGCACGGGCAACGGCGCGGACTCGGGCCGCCGGCGAATCGTGGCTGGCCGGCCGTTGCGGGGTGACATTCCGGGGACGCGTTGAGGGAGCGGGAGCGGCCTCGACAGGGCCGTCTACAACTGGGAACCGACTGCTTCCGGGAACCATGCTACGACTCATTTCTGCGGGGTTTTTTTCGGCGTCAGACTGCCACCCCTCCCCGATGCAAAAACGGGTCCGCGCCTCGGAGGGGCGACCGGACCCAAATCTTGCTCCCGTTTGTGCTCGAAGCATATCGCCGTGGGGCGTCTGGCGCAAGGCGGGCGGGGGGTGGCA
>CAZUFP010000069.1:0-16532 GCA_964619835.1 uncultured Gemmatimonadaceae bacterium
TTGCCGATGTCGCTCTCGTCCACCGCCGCCAGGATCTGCATGTTCGACAGGTCACGCGCGATCACGAACAGCGTCGGCGCCGAGAAGCTCGCCGCCACCGTCTGCCCCACGTCCACGTTCCGCGCCACCACCACACCGTCGATGGGCGCCCGCACATCCGCATACGTCAGGTTCTGCTTCGCCCGTTCCAGGCCTACCCGCGCCTGCTCGTACGACGCCTTCGCCGAATCGTAGTTGTACTGCGCCTGGTCCAGGTCGACGTCCGTCACCACGTTCGTCTTGTAGAGGTCCTGCGTCCGCGCCAGCTGCCGCTGCATCTGGTCCAGGTTGGCCTTCGCCTGCGCCAGGCTCGCGTCCGACGACTGCACCTGCTGGCGCAGGATCGTCGGATCGATCTGCGCGATCAGCTGCCCCTTCTTCACGTGGTCGTTGTAGTCCACGTAGATCGCCGAGATCTGGCCCGACACCTGGGTGCCCACGTCCACCGTCTCCGTCGCCTCCAGCGTGCCCGTGGCCGTCACCACCTGCTCCACGTTGCCGCGCTCCACCGACGTCAGCCGGTAGCCACCCTCCGAGCTCTTGCCTCGCCCCACCAATGCCCACGCCCCCAAGGCGACAACCAGCAGGGCCGGGATCCAGATCTTCTTCTTCCTGATCATCGTTCCCTCCGAACGACGCCGTGAACAAATCGGTCCGCCTGTGGGAAAGGCACGCATCGTGCCGAAACGTTAAGTCGTTGGATTGTAACTATTTAAGTCATTTCTGGGGGTGTCTGCAAACCTGCGGATTCTGCAGGGCTCTGCAGGTCCCGCAGGAGAGGGAACGCGCGGCTCACACGAAGAACACGAAGAACGCGAAGGGAACGGTCAGTTCTTCGGGGTCTTTGCGCCTTCGTGTGACTTCCGGATGCCGAAGCCGGTGTAGCGGTAGAGGCCGGCGATGAGGAGGGAGAACACGGGGCCGCCGTAGCAGAAGACGGCCCACGGGGCGTAGTGGAGGGTGGGCACGCCCAGGGTGGTGGCCATGAACACGGCAGACACGGTCCACGGCATGAGCGGCTCAGTGATGGTGACGGAGTCCTCGATGGAGCGGGACAGGTTGACGCGGGCCAGGCCGCGCTCGTCGTACGCTTTCTGGAACAGCTCGCCGACGACGAGGGCGGTGACGCCGCCGTGGCTGGTGAGGGCGATCATGGTGCCACCAGCTGCCATGGTGGACGCGATGAGGCCGAACACGGAGCGGACGGCGGCGAGCATGCGGTCGATGAGCAGGTTGAGGGCGCCGGACACGTCCATGGCGCCGGCGAGGAGGAAGGCGGCAATGATGACGATGAGCGTATTGGCCATGGAGTAGAGGCCGCCGCGCTGGACGAGGGTGCGGAAAGCCTCCCCGAGTGCGGCGGGGTCGGTGCCGGCGGACGCGACCATGTCCACGCGGAAGCCGCCTACGGCGGAGAGGATGGCATTCTGGAGCGAAAAGCCTTGAAGCAGGACGCCGATGGCGGCGGCGACCAGGGAGGACGCGGCGATGGCCAGGGCGGGCGGGTTCTTCCGGATGATGCTCCAGATGACGATGGCCGGCGGCAGCAGCACGAGCCCGTTGAGGGAGAACACGGCCGTGATGTCCGCCAGCAGCGTGCGTGCGCTCTGGGGCATGCCGGCGGCGCTCACCGGGATGAGCCGGGCGGCCAGTGTGTAGACGATGAGGCACAGGATGAACGACGGCGTGGCCGTGTACATCATGTGGCGGATGTGGCGGTAGAGCTGGGCGCCGGCCCCGATGGCGGAGATATTCGTGGAATCGGACAGGGGCGACATCTTGTCGCCCAGGTACGCCCCGGACACCACGGCGCCGGCGGTGGTGGCGAGCGGCGCGTGCAGCGCGGCGGCGGTGCCCATGAGCGCCACGCCGATGGTGCCGGCGGAGCCCCAGGAGGTGCCCGTGAACAGCGACATGGTGGCGGTGGCGAGGAACGCCGTAAGCACGAGGTAGCGGGGGTTCACCAGGCGCACGCCCCAGTACACCATGAACGGGATGGTGCCGGACAGAACCCACGTGGCGATGAGCATGCCGATGGACAGCAGGATGAGCACCGCCGGCAGCACGGACGCCAGCTTGTCGCCGGTCGAGCGCTGGATGTCGTCCCAGGTGGAGCCGTGGCGCACCGCGATCACGCCGGCCACCGCCGCCGAGCCCAGCAGCACCGCCACCAGCAGCTCCGCGCTCAGCCTCAGGAACACCACGCCCGCGATGAACAGCACCAGCATGGTGAGGATGGGCAGCAACGCCTCGAAGAGCGTCAGCGGGCGCGCCTGTCGCTCCGCGCGGTCGCTCACGACACCGTCGCCAGCGCGGCGTCCAGGTCCGCCACGAGCACGTCGGCGCCTTCCAGGCCCACCGACAGCCGGATGAGCCCGCGCGGGATCCCCGCGGCGTCCAGCTTGGGTCCGTTGTCCGGCCGGCTGGGCGAGATGGCCAGGCTCTCCACCCCGCCCCAGCTCACTCCGATCCGGATGTGCTTCAGCGAATCGATCACCCGGCTCACGCTCTCGAAGTCGTCCCGCACGAGCTGGAAGCTGAACAGGCCCGACGTGCCGGAGAGGGACCCGTCGCGCCGCGGCGGAGCGCCGGGCGCCGGCACCGCGTCCGCCCTTGCCACCTCCGGGGCTCCCACCCGGGAACGGTCCACGAGGGCCGGGTGATGCACCCGCCGCACGGCCGGGTGGCCGTCCAGGAAACGGGCCACCGCCAGCGCGTCCGCCTCATGCTGCCGCAGTCGCGCAGGCAGCGTGCGCAGGCCGCGCAGCAATAGCCACGCGTCGAACGGGGCCAGCACGCCGCCGTTCAACAGGAACGAACGGTAGAACAGCTCCTCCATGCGGGCCGCCGTGGAGATCACCGCTCCCGCCACCAGGTCGCTGTGGCCCGCCAGATACTTCGTGCAGGAGTGGACCACGATGTCCACGCCCAGCGCCAGCGGCTTCTGCAGCAGCGGCGTCGACCAGCTGTTGTCCATGCACGTGAGGGCGCCGTGCGCCCGCGCCTCCGCTGCAATGCCCGCCACGTCCAGCACCCGGAACAGCATCGTGCCCGGGCTCTCCAGCCACACCAGTGCCGTGTTCGGCCGCAACGCCGCCCGCACCGCGTCGGGCGTGCCGTCGAGCAGCACGTCGTGCTCCACCCCGAAACGCTCCAGGTGCTCCGCAAGCTGGATCGTCGGGCCATACGTGTTGTTCACGAACAGCACGTGGTCCCCCGCGCGCAGCAGCCCCGTCATCACCGCATTGATGGCCGCCATGCCCGAACCGAAGCACTTGCACGCCTCGCCTCGCTCCAGCAACGCCAGCTTCCGCTCCAGGACCTCCACCGTCGGGTTCTGGCCCCGCGTGTACACCGTGTGCCGGTGCTCCGCCGACAGCCCCTCGATCAACGCCTGGAACGTCGGAAACGTGAACAGCGACGTCTGCACGATGGGCGTGGCCGTGGGCCGGGCGCCGTCCGGGCCGCGCCAGGGGTCCCGCGGCCCGTCCCCCGCGACCTCGCCTGCGACCTTGCCCGCGACCTTGCCCGGCTCATGGCTCGCCAACGGGGGAACGTCGTCGGCCAGGCAGAGGGCGACGTCTTCAGGATCGATGTTCATGAGGGCAGCACGCTCCGGGTCGTGGGATTCGGCGCACCTGGGAAGGTCCCGCCCGGCGTGTGCGCCGTCAAGCGCCGGTGCGCGGTTGTCATCCGGATGACAAAGAGAAGAGAGGAAGCGGGTGCAGGGCGGGCGTGACGCGGGCGCGGGGTGACGCGGGCGGGGCGTCATCCACCCGCCCGGATCCAGCGGGTTGACTTATCAAATTTGGTTGATATATTTGGCCTCGACGATCAAACACGGAGGACGAGTGCGCTACGCGTTGATTGGGGACATCCACGGCAACCTGCCGGCGCTGGAAGCGGTGCTGGCGGCCATCGACGGCCGCGGCGACGTGGACGTCGTGGCCCATCTGGGCGACCTGGTGGGGTACGCGCCATGGCCGAACGAGGTGGTGTCGTTGCTTCGCGGGCGAGGGATCATGGGGGTAGCCGGCAACTACGATTCGACGGTGGCCACGGACCATGACCACTGTGGCTGCGCGTACCAGGATCCGCGGCAGGAGGAGCTGGCGCACATCAGCTACGCGTGGACGCGGGAGCACGTGACGCCGGAGACGAAGTCGTATCTCGGCGGGCTCCCGTTCCGGCTGGACCTGCGGCCGCTGGGTGGGCATCGGGCGGGCCCGACGCTGTACCTGGTGCACGGGGCGCCGACGCTGAACACGCTGTATTGGAAGGAAGACCGGCCGGACTCTTTCTGTTCGAAGATGGCGGAGCGTCTGGGCGCGAAGGCGGGGGATGTGGTGGCGTTCGGCCACACGCATCTTCCGTGGCGGCGGGCGGTGGCGGGGGTGCACTTCGTGAACGCCGGGTCCGTGGGGCGGCCCAAGGACGGCGATGCGCGCGCGGCGTATGCACTGGTGGATCTGGGCGAGGCCGAGCCGCGAACCGAGATCGTGCGGGTGGAGTACGACGTGGCCGCCGCGGCGTCCGCGGTGCGCGCCAGCTCCCTGCCCGGCGAGTTCGCGCTGGTGCTGGAAACCGGCGGCGCTCACGCCACGCAGCTCGTGACCTGAAAGAAGAAGACGATATGCTGACGCAGCCCGAAACGAAGACGAAGACGACCCCGACGACGAAGACGACCCCGGCCACGAAGACGGCCCCGGCCACGAAGACGGCCCCGGCCCCCGCCCTGCTCGCGGACGGCGACCTGGCCCGCCGCTTCCAGGCGCTGGCGGACGAAAAGCGCCTGCGCATCCTCGACATTTTGCGCGATGGCGAGCACTGCGTGTGCGACCTGACCGAGGCGCTGGACATCGGCCAGTCGCTCCTGTCCTTCCACCTCAAGACGTTGCGGGATGCCGGCCTGGTGTCCGATCGCCGGCAGGGCCGCTGGGTCCACTACTCGCTGGTTCCGGAGGCCGTGGCAGAGCTGGAGGAACTGCTGAGCGTGTTGCGCGCCGATGCACTGTCCTGCGATGGCGCATCGGGCGCGTGCTGCAGCTGAGGGGACCTCATGTGCTTTTTTTTTGGAGTAGTTATCAAATTTTGTTGATATGGAGGGCCCCATGGCGGAAGACGTGAAGGAGGTCGTGCGGCAGCGATACGGGGAAGCGGCGCTGCGGGTGGTGAGCGGGCAGGGCAACGGGTGTTGTGGGGGGAGCGCGGCGTGTGGCTGCGGGCCGGACCCGATCACATCGGACCTGTACGAGGCCGGAGAGGCGTCGGTGCTGCCGGAGGAAGCGGTGCTGGCATCGCTGGGGTGCGGCAACCCGACGGCGCTGGCGGAGCTGGGGGAGGGGGAGGTGGTGCTGGACCTGGGGTCGGGAGGCGGCATCGACGTGTTGCTGTCGGCGCGTCGTGTGGGGCCCGCGGGGAAGGCGTACGGTCTGGACATGACGGACGAGATGCTGGCGCTGGCCCGGTCGAACGCGGCCAAGGCGGGTGCGGAGAACGTGGAGTTCCTGAAGGGCGAGATCGAAGCGATCCCGCTGCCGGATGCGAGCGTGGACGTAATCATCTCGAACTGTGTGATCAACCTGTCGGGGGACAAGCCGACGGTGCTGCGGGAGGCGTTCCGGGTGTTGAAGCCGGGCGGCCGGTTCGCGGTGTCGGACGTGGTGGTGCGGGGCGCGGTGCCGGCGCTGGTGCGGCGGAGCATGGAGCTGTGGGTGGGCTGCGTGGCGGGTGCGCTGGAGGAGTCGGAGTTCGAGGGTCTTCTGAAGGACGTGGGGTTCGAGTCGGTGGAGATCGAGCCGACTCGGGTTTACCGCGCGGAGGATGCGCGGGCGTTCCTGGAGGGGGCGGGCCTGGACGTGGCGATGGTCGGGCCGGAGATCGACGGGCGTTTCATGGCGGCGTTCGTGCGGGCGCGCAAGCCGGAGGCCTGACGTGGCGAAGCGCCTCTCCTTCATGGACCGCTACCTGACGCTGTGGATCTTCGCGGCGATGGCGGCGGGTGTGGCCATCGGCGCGCTGTGGCCGGAGGCGGTGTCGTCGTTCACGACGGCGACGGAGATCGGCACGACGTCGGTGCCCATCGCCGTCGGCCTGATCCTCATGATGTACCCGCCGCTGGCGAAGGTGCGCTACGAAGCCCTGCCGCGCGTGTTCAGCAACTGGAAGCTGGTGGGCATCTCGACGATCCAGAACTGGATCGTGGGCCCGGTGGTGATGTTCCTGCTGGCCGTGGTGTTCCTGCGGAACCACCCGGAATACATGTACGGGGTGATCCTGGTGGGCCTGGCCCGCTGCATCGCCATGGTGGTGGTGTGGAACGACCTGGCGAAGGGCGACCCGGAGTACGCCGCGGGCTGGGTGGCGTTGAACTCCATCTTCCAGCTCCTGTTCTATTCCGTTTACGCGTACCTGTTCATCACGGTGCTGCCGCCGCTGTTCGGGCTGAAGGGCCTGGCGGTGCACGTGTCCATGGGCGACGTGGCGCGCACGGTGGCGGTCTACCTGGGCATCCCGTTCTTCGGCGGCATGTTGTCGCGCTTCGCCCTGGTGAAGCTGCGGGGCCGTGAGTGGTACGAGCAGCGCTTCATCCCGCGGGTGAGCCCGCTGACGCTCGTGGCGCTGCTGTTCACCATCGTCGTGATGTTCTCGCTCCAGGGCCACAACATCATGAAGACGCCCTGGGACGTGCTGCTCATCGCCGTGCCGCTGCTGCTCTATTTCCTGATCATGTTCTTCAGCTCGTTCTGGATCGGCCGTCGCATCGGCGCGGGCTACAGCCGGACGGCCACACTGTCGTTCACGGCGGCGAGCAACGACTTCGAGCTGGCGGTTGCGGTTGCGGTGGGCGTGTTCGGGTTGGGGTCAGGTGAAGCGTTCGCGACGGTCATCGGGCCGATGGTGGAGGTGCCCGTGCTGATCCTGCTGGTCGGCGCGGCGCTACGCATGGGGCGATCGATGATCGATGATCGACGATCGACGAAGGCTCGCGGGGCGAGCCCGGTGCCGGGTTCTCCGGGAGCCGGCGTCGGGTAATCCGGGATCGGGTGGGGTACGGGGTCGGCGGTCATCGATCGGCGACCTCATTCGTCGGTCATTCGGACGACCGGGGCGGCCGATGCGGGTCGCCTGGAGAGACTGAAAATGAAGAGCACGATGGAGCCCCCGACGAAGGGGCGCGAGATCGGGCCGGAAGCGGGAGGCGGCGTTCCGGCGGTGGAGCTACGGGTCGGCTGGCGCGGCCGGCTGCGCGCGTGGCGCTCCCGGCGCGAAGGGCGGGTCTTCGCCACCGACTGGGGACGGGAGTGGCGTCCACTGGCGTGGATCGTGGCGGTGTTCGCTGCCGCCTACTTCCTGCCGGTGGACGCCGTGCGCTTCCAGGGCGGCGTGACGGAAGCGCTGGCGTTGACGCGGGACTACGCGCGGCTGCACGTGCTGCTGTGCCTGGTGCCCGCGTTCTACATCGCAGGCGCCATCTCCGTCTTCCTCAACCAGCAGACGGTCCTGCGCTACCTGGGCCCTTCGGCGCCCAAGCCGGTGGCGTACGGCGTCGCGTCCGTGGCGGGCACCGTGCTGGCGGTCTGCTCCTGCACGGTGCTGCCGCTGTTCGCGGGCATCTACACGACGGGCGCCGGCCTGGGCCCGGCGACGGCGTTCCTCTACAGTGGTCCCGCCATCAACGTGCTGGCCATGGTGCTGACGGCCCGGGTGCTGGGGCTCAAGCTCGGCGTGGCGCGGGCCGTCGGCGCGGTGCTGTTCGCCGTGGTCATCGGGCTGGCCATGCACGTGCTCTTCCGGCGCGAGGAACGCCAGCGTGCCGCGGCGGCCGCTTCACTCGAGGCGCCTGCCTCGGACAGTGAGGCCCGCCCGCTCTGGCAGACGGCGGTGTATTTCGGGCTGATGATTGGCATCCTTGTGTTCGCCAACTGGGGCCGGCCGGACACGACGACGGGGTTGTGGCACGCCATCTACGCGGCCAAGTGGGTGGTCACGGCCGTCCTCGGCGTGGCTCTGGGCCTCAGCCTGACCGCGTGGTTCGGCCTGCGGCGCCTGCACCTGGTGTGGATCGCCGCCATGACCCTCGCCCTGGCCCTGGCGGTCCCCGGCCGGCCCGTGCTGCCGTTCGCCGCGGCCACGGTTGGGCTGTCCATCGTGGCCAGCCTGAACGACGGCGAGCTGGGCGACTGGTTCGCCGCCTCGTGGGGCTTCGCGAAGCAGATCCTGCCGCTGCTGCTCATCGGCATCCTGGTCGCCGGGTTCCTGCTGGGCCGCCCGGGCCACGAAGGCGTCATGCCGTCCGCGTGGGTGGCGCAGGCGGTGGGCGGCAACTCCATCGCCGCGAACCTGTTCGCGTCCGTGGCCGGCGCGTTCATGTACTTCGCCACGCTGACGGAAGTGCCCATCCTCCAGGGCCTGCTGGGGAGCGGCATGGGCGACGGCCCGGCGCTGGCCCTGCTGCTGGCGGGTCCCGCCCTGTCCCTGCCCAGCATCCTGGTGATCCGGAGCGTGCTGGGCGGACGCAAGACGCTGGCATTCGTGACGCTCGTGGTCGTGATGGCCACGATCACGGGCGTGCTGTATGGTGCACTCTGACCCTCGTGACGACATGTCGATAGAGAAGATCCAGGTGCTGGGCACCGGCTGCCCCAAGTGCCAGAAGCTGGAAGAGAACGCGCGGGCCGCGATCCAGGAGCTGGGCCTGGACATCGCCGTGGAAAAGGTCACGGACATCGCGCAGATCGCCCGCATGGGCGTCATGATGACCCCGGCCCTGGCCGTGGACGGGAACGTGCGTTCCACCGGCCACCTGCTGTCCGTCGGGCAGGTGAAGGCGCTGCTGCTCGAAAGCTGAGTCCCGGCGGCCGTCCCGGCCGATGGTTCGGGGGCGTTCGGGGCGCTATCTTCGTTCCGACCGACAATCGACGATCGTCGATCAATAAAGAGCCGGAGGTTTGCCGCATGGCATGGGTGGCGCTGTTCTTCGCCGGGCTGCTGGAGACCGCGTGGGCGATCGGGCTCAAGTACTCGCACGGCTTCACGCGGCCGTGGCCGACGGCGTTCACGCTCGTGGCCATGGCGGGCAGCCTTTACCTGCTGGGGCAGGCGGTGAAGGTGCTACCTATCGGGACGGCGTACGCCGTGTGGACGGGGATCGGAGCGGCGGGCGCTGTCGTTCTGGGGATCATCCTGTTCCAGGAGTCGCGGGACCCGGCACGTCTTTTCTTCCTGTTGTTGCTGCTCACCGCCCTGGTGGGCCTGCGCATGACCGCGAAGGCCGGAGGGTGAACGCCTATGGGGCACGACGCCATCGCCGTCGTTGATTTCGGCGGCCAGTACGCCCACCTGATCGCCACCAAGGTGCGCCGTCTCGGTGTCCTGGCCGAGATCCGGCAGCCGGAAGACCCCCTGGACGCGTTCCGACCGTACCGGGGGATCATTCTTTCCGGCAGCCCCAGCCTGTCGGCGTTCGGCGAGGACTCGGACTACACGAAGGAGATCTACGACCTGGACGTCCCCATCCTCGGCTTCTGCTTCGGCCACCAGGAGATCGCGAAGCATTACGGTGGCGTCGTGGAGCACGGGGGGCGGGAGTGGGGGCCGGCCGACCTGCATATCCAGGGAGAGCACCCGTTGTTTCGGGGCCTGGGCGCCAGCGAGCGGGTGTGGATGAGCCACTACGACTCGGTGGTGGGCGTGGGCCCCGAATTCCGCGAGCTGGGCTTCACCACCACGCCCGACGGCAGCCCGGACCACCGCTACGCTGCCATCGGCTCCGACACGCTGCGGCGATACGGGTTCCAGTATCATCCGGAGGTGGACGACACGGTCCACGGCAACGAGATGATCGCCAATTTCGTGCGGGACGTGTGCGGCTGCCGTCCCACGTGGTCCATGGACGCGTTCCTGGAAGAGACCGTGGACAAACTGCGCCGCCGCGTGGCCGGCGGGTCGGTGTTCCTGCTGGTTTCCGGCGGCGTCGACTCCACGGTGGCCGCCACCGTGCTGCGGGAGGCCGTGGGCCCGGACCACCTGCGGCTGCTCCACATCGACAACGGTCTCATGCGCAAGGACGAGAGCCGGCACGTCCTGGACATGTTCGCCCGTCTCGGCCTGAGCGAGAGCCTGCACTTCGTGGATGCGGGCCAGGACTTCCTGGACGCCCTCGCCGGCCTGACGGAGCCGGAGGCGAAGCGCCGCGCCATCGGCAACACGTTCGTGCGCGTCTTCGAGAGGGAGGCCCGGCGCCTGGGCATCGAGGACCACCTGCTGGGCCAGGGCACCATCTACCCCGACACCATCGAGACCGGCGGCACCCGGCGCGCCGACACCATCAAGACCCACCACAACCGCGTGCCCGTCATCGACGAGATGATCGCCGCCGGCCGGGTCGTGGAGCCGCTCGCCGACCTGTACAAGGTCGAGGTGCGGGAGCTGGGGCGGCGGCTGGGCGTGCCCGACGAGGTCGTCGACCGCCACCCGTTCCCCGGCCCGGGGCTCGGCGTGCGCCTGCTGTGCAACGACGGCGAACCCGATCGCGACCACTTCGACACCATCGAGCCGCTCGTCGCCGAGGTCGCCGCCCGCTTCGGCCTGGATGCGCTGGTTCTGCCACTCCGCTCCGTGGGCGTCAAGGCGGACCTGCGGGCGTACGAGCACCCCGTGCTGCTGTCCGGCGACGCCCCCTGGGACACCCTGCTCCGCGCCGCGTCCACCCTCACGGCCCAGGTGCCCGGGATCAACCGCTGCATCTGGAATCTGGCACCGGGCTCACCGTCGGCGGCGCGCCCACTCCGGGCCTACGTAACGCGCGAACGCCTGGACCTCCTCCGGGAAGCGGACCATGTCGTCATGGACGTCCTCGACCGGCACGGACTCCATGACGACATCTGGCAGTGCCCCACGGTGCTCGTGCCCATCGCCTTCGACGCCGCCGCCGGTGAGACCATCGTCGTGAGGCCCGTCCGCTCGCAGCGCGCCATGACGGCCTCTCCCGTCGAGCTGCCCGCCCCGGTCCTTGCCGGCCTGCGCCGCGACCTGCTGGCCCTGCCCGGCGTGTCCGGCCTCGCGCTGGACATCACCTCCAAACCGCCCGGCACCATCGAGTGGGAATGAGGGCCGCCGGATCCGGCGGTGTCGACGTGACCGGTCATCCGCGGGTCGTGGCCCGGCGTCCGCCGGCAATGGCCGGTCGTCGAAACTAACGTTTCTCTCTCCTCGCACGTCCATCCCTACGTGCGTTCCGTGCAGGCGGCAGCTGCGCCGCCGACGGAACCGTTCCATCCTGTGACAAGACGGAAGGGGGAGGCATGGCCATGGAGCGGAAGGCAGAGCTCCTGCTCGCCGCCGGCGTGGTCGTCCTGTTGGCGGGCGGCTGCGCGACGGCTCATCCGACGGCCCCCCCGGCGGGGGTGGACCTGCGGGGCGCCTGGGTGCTGGACACGGCCGCCAGCGGGTTCCCGGGCATGCGCCGGGGCTCAGGGCCGGAGGGACAACCGGGAGAACCCGGTGCCCGTGGCGGCCGTGGTGGATTTGCCCGGCCGCCGGGCGGCTTCGGCGGCGGCTTCGGTGGCGGCATGCGAGGCGGTAGCGGTGGTCGTGGGGGCATGGGCCAGGTCGACCCGAAGCGGATGGCGCAGATGCGGGAGGCGATGCGGGAGCTGATGCCGGCGGCGGGTCAGGTGGAGGTGCTGGAGGCCGATACGGTGATGCGGCTCAGGTGGGGGGACGGGCGTACGCTGGCGCTTGCGACGAACGGCAAGAGGCAGGACGAGGATTGGGGCGACCTGAAGGTGGCGGCGAAGGCGAAGTGGACGGACGGCGCCCTGGAGCTGGAGCGGAAGGCGGAAGGCGTCACGGTGGTGGAGCGCTGGCAGCGGAACCCGGGGACGCGGCGGCTGACGGTGGACGTGAAGGTCAGCGGCGCGTTCCCGCGGGCGCTTCATTTCACGCGGGTCTACGACCTGGACGACGGCGGCGCGTAGAGATCTCCGGCCCTTCCCGGGGCCGGTGCACGAGCGGGCGGCGCCGAGGCGCCGCCCGCTCGTGCTTCAAGCCGTTTCCCGGCTCGACTGGCCCGCATGTCGGGCCAGCGAGCCGCCGTTTGTCAGGCGCCGACGGCGTGGAAGCCGCCGTCCACGTGGATGATCTCGCCGGTCGTGGCGGGGAACCAGTCGGACATGAGGGCGACGCATGCGCGGGCCGTGGGCTCCGTGTCCGTGAGGTTCCAGCCCAGCGGCGCCCGCTCCGGCCAGGAGGCGAAGAGCTGGAAGCCGGGGATGCTCTTGGCTGCCATGGTCCGCAGGGGGCCGGCGGACACCAGGTTGACGCGGATCTTCTTCGGCCCCAGGTCGCGGGCCAGATACCGGGTCGTGGACTCCAGCGCGGCCTTGGCGACGCCCATCCAGTCGTACACGGGCCAGGCGACGGACGCATCGAAGTCGAGACCGACGATGCCACTGCCCTCCACGAGGATCGGCGCCGTGGCCACGGCCAGCGCCTTCAGCGAGAAGGCCGAGATGTGGAGCGCCGTGCCCACGTCGCTCCAGGGCGTTTCGAGGAAGTGCCCACCCATCGCGGTCTCCGGCGCGTAAGCGATGGCGTGCAGTACGCCGTGCAGCTCTCCGCCGATCTGTTCGGCCAGTCCGTCCAGGTGTTCCTGGTTCGCGACGTCCAGCTCCACCAGCCGGGCCGGCGTCCGCAGGCGTTTCGCCGTCCGCTCCGTGAGCCGCATCGCGCGGCCGAACGACGACAGGATCACTTCCGCGCCTTGTTCCTGTGCCAGCCGCGCCACGCCGAAGGCGATGGAGGCGTCGTTCAAGACACCGGTCACCAGTACGCGTTTGTCCTTCAGCATCATGGGGATACGGGGTTCGGGTCTGTGGGATTCGGCCTCGTTCGCAAGGCCATACGGATACGGAAGAAACGGCGGTCGCGCCAGTGCCGGGCCCAACGGACCCGTGGACGCAACGAAACGGGCCGGCTCCCGCGGGAGCCGGCCCGTCGGCCGCGTGGCGGCTGTCCGTCGATCGGCGATCAGGCCTCGAGACGAATCACGTTCTCCGCCGCGGGGCCCTTCGAGGCCTGCACGACGTCGAACTCCACCCGCTCGCCCTCGCTCAGCGTCTTGAAGCCGCTGGCCTGGATCGAGGAGTGATGCACGAAGCAATCCTTCGAGCCGTCCTCCGGCGTGATGAAGCCGAAGCCCTTCTGATCGTTGAACCACTTCACGGTTCCGGTGATACGCATACCATCCTCCTGGTGTTGTAGATGTCCAGGTTCGGGGGTACCGTACCAACGGAACATCTAACATGTGCGGAAATCCGTCCGCACGACGCTCTCGAGCGAAAAAAAGGGCCGGGACGACTGCGTCCAGGTCCTTTCGTACTCTGGCCCGGGAACCCCCCGGGGTCGCTCGTGGCCACGAAATTCGCGGAAATGCCCACCGGCGTCAACCCCCTGGCCCCCGCTCCCGGCCCCCGTCCCGAAGGGGCGGCCGCCCTGCGCCTCCACCCTTTCCCGGGGAGACGGGGGAACGGGGGATCCCAGAGAGACGGGGAGTCCTTGCCCGGCTCCAGGTTCTGGCCCATGCTCCAACGCATGGACGCGACCGTGCGAGAGATCGTGGAGAGGTTGGGCCTCGAGCGCCACACCGAAGGTGGATGGTTCCGGGAGATGTACAACGCCCCGCTTTCGGTCCGGCACCCATCGGTGCCGGACGCAGGAGACGCTACCCGGCCGGCCGGCACCGCCATCTACTACCTGCTGCCCGCCGATGAGGTCTCGTCGCTCCACCGCGTGACCCGCTCCGACGAGTTGTGGCACCTCTACGCGGGCGACCCGTTGGAGCTGCACCTGATTCACGCCGACGGTTCGTACGAGGTCCGGCGCCTCGCGTCAGACCTGAAGGTCGGAGAGCCCGTGGCGGTGGTGGAGGCGGGGTGCTGGCAGGCGGCCAGGGTGGCGGACGGCGGGGCCTGGTCGCTGTGCGGCTGCACGGTGGCGCCCGGCTTCACCTACGCGGACTTCGAGCTGGCGGATGCCGGCGCGCTCATCCAGGCGTTCCCGCAACACGAAGCGGTAATCCGGCGGTTTACCCGGCCCGAAGCCGCTCCTTGAGCAGCGCCTGCGCCACCTGCGGGTCTCCGCGCCCCTGCGTCTTCCGCATGAGCTGGCCCACGAAGAAACCCAGCAGGCCTTCCTGTCCGGCGCGGTAGCGCGCCACCTTGTCGGGGTTCGCTCCCAGGATCTCGTCAACCAGGGCCGCCAGGGCGTCCCGGTCCGCGATGCGCGTGAGCCCCTGCTTCTCCACGTAGCTGCGTGGGTCGCCCCCGTGCCGGGCGAGGTGGCCGAGCACCTGGCGGGCGCTGTTCTGCGAGAGCGTCCCGTCGTCCACCATGCCGACGAGGGCCGCCAGCTCGGAGCCGCCGAACGGCAGGTTGGCCGCGTCCTGCTTCTCCAGCTCCCGCGGCAGCTCGTTGATGATCCAGTTGGCCGTGGTCGCCGCCGCCGCGCCGGCGTGCAACGCCTCCTCGAACAGCTCGGCCAGCGATGCATCGATGGCGAGGACGCGCGCGTCGACGATGTCCAGCCCCAGATCATCGACGTAGTGGGCGAACCTGCGGGCGGCCGCATCGTCCCGGTAGTCTGCAAGCTCGGCCAGCACGTCGTCGCGGGTGAGTGGCGCCCCGGAAGCCTGCGTGGCCGCCGGTGCTTGTTGCGCCGGCACAGCTTGCGCAGCCTCGGGTCGCGCGGCCGAAGAGTCCTGCGTTGGCGACGAAGGCGAAGGACCCGCCCCCGCCCGCGCCCCCGCCTGACTCATCGACACGATCTGGTTGAACACCAGCGCCTCGCCTCGCCCGTCCACCGGGTCGCGCCAGAAGTAGCCCTGGCGCTCGAACTGGTAGCGGGTGTCCACATCGTCGTCCGCCACGCTGGGCTCGATGCGGGCACGGGCAAACGTGACCAGCGAGTCCGGGTTCAGGTTGTACAGGAAGTCCTCGCCCTCCGGCGCGTCCGCGGGGTCCGGCACGCGGAACAGCCGGTCGTAGAGGCGGACCTCCGCCGGGAGGGATACGGGCGCGGGCACCCAGTGGATAGTGCCCCAGACCTTGACGTCGTCGGGCAGGGGGCTGTCCGGCGTTTCGGGCAGGTAGGTGCAGTGCAGCTCGCGCACGACGCCGGCGTCGTCCTTCACCACGTCGTCGCAGCGGATGACGTAGCCGTATCGCAGGCGCACGTGGCGACCGGGCGCGAGGCGCCGGAATCCGCGCGGCGGCGATTCGGCGAAGTCGTCGCGCTCGATGAGGATCTCGTGGGTGAACGGCACGGTGCGCGACCCCTCCCGGTCCACGTCCCGGGGGAAGTAGGGCGCGTCCAGCAGGATCGCTTTGTCCTCGGCCAGGTTGTCGATGACCACGAGGAGCGGGTCCAGCACGCACATGACCCGGGGCGCCACCGGGTTCAGGTCATCGCGGATGGCGAACTCGAACTTGCCGATGTCCACGATGGAGTCCGCCTTGGCCACGCCGATCATGTCGGCGAACGCGCGAATGGCGGACGGCCGGACGCCGCGGCGGCGTAGCGCGGCGATGGTGGGCATGCGCGGGTCGTCCCAGCCCTCCACGTAGCCTTCGTTGACCAGTCGCAGCAAACGGCGCTTTGAGAGAACGGTGTACTCGATGTTCAGCCGGGCAAACTCGATCTGCCGGGGCTGCGCGGCGATCTCCGTCTCACGCACCAGCCAGTCGTAGATCTCGCGGTTGTTCTCGAACTCGAGGGTGCACAGCGAGTGGGTGATGTCCTCGAGGGCGTCGCACAGCGGGTGCGCGAAGTCGTAGAGCGGGTAGATGCACCAGTCGTCGCCCGTGCGGTAGTGGTGCGCATGGCGGATGCGGTACAGCAGCGGGTCGCGCATGATCATGTTGCGCGCCGCCATGTCGATCTTCGCCCGCAGCACATGGGCGGCGTCCTCGAACTCGCCCGCGCGCATGCGCCGGAACAGGTCCAGGTTCTCCTCGGGCGAGCGGTCGCGGTACGGGCTGTCGATCCCCGGGCGGGTGACCGTGCCCCGGGTCTCGCGGATCTCCTCTTCGGTCTGGGAGTCGACGTACGCCTTGCCCTTGCGGATGAGCACCTCGGCCAGCTCGTAGAGCTGCTCGAACCAGCCGGAGGCGTGGTAGAGGCGGTCGTCCCAGTCGAAGCCCAGCCAGCGCACGTCGGCCTGGATGGCCTCGACGTAGCTGGTGTCCTCCGTGGTGGGGTTGGTGTCGTCGAAACGCAGGTTGCACAGGCCGCCGTATTCGTCGGCCACGCCGAAGTTCAGGCAGATGGACTTGGCATGGCCGATGTGCAGGAAGCCGTTGGGCTCGGGCGGGAAGCGCGTGTGGATGCGCGCGTGCTTCCCGCTCGCCAGGTCCGCCTCGATGATGCTGCGGATGAAGTCCCTGCCCGCTCTGTCGCTGCCCGCCATGCTCCTCCCCCGTACCGTGCGGTCC
>CAZUFP010000069.1:16632-21684 GCA_964619835.1 uncultured Gemmatimonadaceae bacterium
CTACCGGCCCCGGCCCTGCGTCATCTGCTGGACCTGCGCCCAGCCGTCTTCCGTCCATGTCGGCGCCTGGGCGTCGGTGCTGATCGTGTTGCCCAGGTAGAAGACGAGTCGCGCGATCCGTGCCAGCTTGTCGTTGTCGATCTTCGACGCGTCGTCCGACGGCCTGTGGTAATCGTCGTGCAGGCCCGTGGTCAGGAAGATGGCCGGAATATGCTTGCGCGCGAAGTTGAAGTGGTCGCTGCGGAAGAAGAACCGCTCCTCCGGCCACAGGTCCGGCGCGATGGTCAGCCCCAGCTCCGGGTGCGCGTCGGCCACCTGGTGCGTGAGCGGCCCCAGCGACGAGTACTCCTGGCCGATGGCCACGACGCTGTCCGGCGCGTTGCGCCCGATCATGTCCATGTTGATGTCCGCCACGACCGCCGTGTCCGGCACCGGCATGTGGTCGGCGAAGTAACCGGAGCCCAGCAATCCCTTCTCCTCGCCGCTCACCACGACGAACATCATGGAGCGCGCGGGCGGGGTGGGCAGGGACCTGAACGCCTCGGCCACTTCCAGCACGCCGGTGACCCCGGAGGCGTCATCGTCGGCGCCATTGTAGATGGAGTCGCCGGACGCGTCCGGGCGGCCCACGCCGAGATGGTCCATGTGGGCGCTGTAGACCACGTACGTGCCCGCAAGCGCAGGGTCGGACCCCTTCAGGATGCCCACCACGTTGGGCACCTGGAAGGTCTCCCGCGTGCGTGTGCCGGCGACTTCCATCACCGCGCCGTCGATGGCTTTCGGCGCGCCGGCCGCCCGCAGCGCCGCCAGGTCCGCGCCGGCCTCGGCCAGCAGGGCGCTGGCCGGCCGGGTCAGGATGCCGAAGACCGGCACCGCTCCCTGCCGCCCACCCGTGAAGCGCGCCAGGCGGCGGACGATGCCTGGATCCATGGCCGGATCCAGGACCAGGCCGACGGCCGCGGCGCCTGCATCGGCACCGCGTTGGATCACCGCCTGCAGCCCTTGCATCCATTCGCGACTGAGCTCCGCGCCCGGCAGGTCGAACAGGACGACCGCGCCCTTCATGGCGTCCGCCGGACCGGCCGCTGACTGCTCCGCCGTGCCGGCCCAGTAGACGGGACCCTCGGCCCGCGGCGCCTGCCCGACGATCAGGAAGTAATCCCGCCCGTATTGCGGCTGCTGCGCCGCACCCTTCAGGGTCACCGCCACGTCGTCGTTCAGGTGCGTCCGCTCGTACGGGTAGCGCTGGATGTAGGACCCGTTATCGCCGGCCGGCTCCAGGCCCAGCTTCTGGAACTCGCTGGCCACGTAGCTCGCGGCCATCTCCAGCCCGTCGCTGGGCATGTCCCGGCCCTTCAGGGCGTCGGCCGCCAGGAAGCTCTCACGGGCGGCGACGTCCCCCGCCGTGATGGTGGCCGCGGCCCGGTCCGGGCCGGCGGGTTCGGGTGCGCCCGGCTGCGCGCCGCCGGCACAGCCGGCCGCGAGCAGGGCGGAGAAGGCAATCGCTACACGCGTAGGGGTGGGGCGCATCGTGGCCTCCTGGAGTCGTGTGCACCTCGGCGTCGTCGCCGTCGGCGGTCCCTATGGTACGACGGGGCGAACCGGCTGCCAAGACGCGCGAAGGAGACGGCGGTGCGCGGTTCGTTATGTCAATGCCCGGTCTGACCGTGCTCGTCGGCGCCCCAGCAGACCACAGAGCCGCGCGTATCGATGGCGCACGTGTGGGAAATGCCTGCTGCAAGGCCGCGGAAATGTGTGCCCTGCAGCGCGGGGTAGGGCGTAAAATGGTCTTGCGAGCCGTCTCCGGCGCCGATCTGGCCGTACTCGTTGTGGCCCCAGCAAAGGACAACACTGTCGGCTTGCAGCACGCAGAGGTGCTGGCCTCCAAGTGCAACGTCCACAAGCTTGCCCACACTGTCGATGCGTTGCCGTTGCGTCCAGCCGAAGTTCCACAGCCAGCCCACGCCCGACGTGTCCACGGCAGCCACCCGCTGGTTGCCCGCGCTCAAGCGTGTCATCACGTGAGGCGCTGCCAACTGCACCGGGGCGGAGCTGGTGGATGGTGCGGTGGGGTAGCTGCCCCAACACAGCATGGTGTCGTCAAGCGCGAGGCCACAGCCATAGTCCGATGCCGGGGCTATTTGCCGGAACATCAGTCCCTGAAGACGAACCGGGGCCGAACGGGGCGACGTGTCGCCGACGGCAAGCTGTCCCCAAGGGTATCCGCCCCAACACCACGCACTGCCATCGGCGTCGAGCCCACAGGTCTGCCGACCTCCGGCGCTGAGGGAGTTGAAGGAGATCCCACCAGCCACGGCGACGGGCTCGAGGGCCTGCGAAGTCGTCCCATCGCCCAGCTGGCCGTATTCGTTGGAGCCCCAGCACCACGCCGCGCCCGTCCCGTCCAGGCCACAGGCGTGATCGAAACCGGCTGTGATCGCCACGAAATCGTGCCCGCCGGCCACGGCCGTCGGCTCCGGGCTGTTCACGGTGCCCCCGTCGCCCAGTTGGCCCGCATCACCGGCTCCCCAGCACCAGGCCTGGCCCGTCCCGTCCAGTGCGCAGGAGAACGCGCGACCCGCCGCGACCGCGACAACTTCGGCAACCGGACGGGTGTGCACGGAGTCCACGCCGCGGTTGCCTGCCTCGTCGTATGCGGCCACCGTCCAGACAACGGGCGAGGAGGGTGCGGGAACGAGCTGGTTCACGACGGCCGTCCGAGCATCGCCGGTCCACAGCGACGTCTCGCCGTCGGGCCCCAGGAGGGTGACGCGGCTGACAGTCCCATCCCCATCGGATAGAGAAAGGCCGTCGGTGACTGCGACGATCAGTTGGGCGCTGTCGCTCGCCGAAAGGACAGGGCCGTAGAGCCGGACGTGCGGGGGCGTCCGGTCCGTCACGACGAGCCCCGAGACGCTGGACCAGTGGCCGAGGTCGTCCATGGCCTCCAGCTCAAGCGGGTACCTGCCCGCCTGGAGGGGCCAGTCGGTTTGCACGGAAACGACAGTATCCGAGGTGATGGGAACGTCGTGCGGAGAACCGTAACCCAGGTTGTACCAGATCCTCACGCGTGCAACGCCGCTCGGATCCCGAATCACCGCGGAGATCGGCAACGTGGAGTCGGCCGTTACTGTGGTGTCCGGCAGGTTCGCATCGATGACCGGGCCGGTGACGTCTGTCTCGAACGACACCGACTTCGACACGTGGTTGTGGGCCGCGTCGTATGCCGTGACCACGACCGTCATGGGCCCGTCCGCCGGCACGGGTATGCCTCCGCTGAATTCGACGAACCGACCCGCGTGGATGCGGAAGTCGTGCTCTTCGCCGTCGTCGACCGTGTAGGTCACACGGGCCACGCGGTCGTTGTCTATGACCCGCCCGCTCACCGGCAAAGCGGAATCAGGCCAGATGCTGTCTGTCGGCACGAGCAGCGTCATGCGCGGCGGTGTGGAATCCAGGATCGGCGCCACGACGTCGCAGCCGGCGATGGCGCCGACCAGGGCGAACGTTCCGAGCATCCAGAAAGAGAAAGTTCCGGTGTTCATGAGGGTGTGCCTTCTCCATCATCACGGCCGGATGCCCAGGCCGACGGCGAAATCGATGCCGCTCGCATTGATCGGATCCGGCTGGAACTCGAGCACGGCGGGCGGGGTCACCGGCCCCGCGAGATCACCGACGGCGGTCAGCTCCACGTCGATCCGGCTGCCAAAGCGCAGCATCAGAGTGGCCGATCCCACCAGCGCGGGCTTCAACGCGCTGGTGTGAGCTCCGTCGAAGCTGAGACTGTCTGCGCCGTAGATATTCGCATCGAACCCCCAGGATGAACGGATCAACGCCGGGCCAGCCGCCAGGCGGATGTCCTGGCGCTCCACGTACAGCGTCGCTGCCAGGGCGTCGATTGTGTTGCGCAGGTTGACGGGGCCGCTACCGTTGCCAAGGCTCATGCCGTTGATCACCCGGTAACCGCGCGCGGTCGTGCCCCGCAACCGGCCCGCGAGAAGCTGGACGCCATACCGCTGCCCCAGACGCTCGTACGCTTCGGCGAAGATGCCAACAGACTGCGCCCGGGGGTGCTTCGGGCAACCCGACGAAACGGGACAGAACCAGTTCGCGTACTTCATCTCCGCAACGGCATGGGATTGTTCCGTCGTTGAAAAATAGCCGGTTCCGAAGATCGCGATGCCCCGGGACCGGTTGGCGAACCCGTATGCGGCGGGTTCGTGGCAACCGCCGGCAAGGGTGCCGACCCGGACACCACGAGTCGTGCTCAGTCGCACCAGGTTGGCGTGTGCGGAGCCTTGGGCATCGACGATGGCGCGGATGAGGAAGGGGCCATGCACCGGGTACGGGACGCCGCTGTCCGTGGCCATGGCCCGGTAATCGCCCACCACGATGACGACCTGGTCGTCGCAGATGTATTCACTCCTGGTGGTCAACGCGACGCCGGTGTAGCCCGCATCTTCCAGGGTGCCGTTCGCAAACGACTCGGCCGCCAGTCCCCCGAAAACCTCGCCCGCCGGAGTCGAGATCGAAGCATCCGGCGTAAACCGGAGATCCTGCAGCGAGTCCGTCTTCTTCACCCAGCCGGTCCGAGACGCGACGATTTCCGGCGCCATGGGGGGAGCGGGCGAAACCAGCCGCCGGGCCGTTGCGCAGCCGGCGGAAAGGGCGAGGAGCATTGCCAGGGCGAAGGTCAATCCAGGACGGACGGATCGGGCCGGCGTGCGGCGAAGGCAACGAGTCACCCTGCGAGGTGAACTGAACATCGACTATCACTCCTGAGGTGGGTTTGACGCGCGTGGCCGGATGTCACCGGCGGCGCGGGATCGCTCCTGTGCCCCAATCGGCGATTGCCTGAGCGAGGCGGAGCTTCATGACGGCGGAAGGATGCGGCGCTAGGCGAGGCGAAGTCGAACAGCCCTGCGGATTTTTCTCAACGATGCAGTGTCAGTGAGTCTTCGGCAAGCACCCGGTCCAACGTCGCCACCACACGGTCGGCGTCGGCTTCGGAGAACTGCAGCGGCGGCTTGATCTTCAACACGTTCTCGTCCG
>CAZUFP010000070.1:0-20058 GCA_964619835.1 uncultured Gemmatimonadaceae bacterium
TCACGGTCTCCTCCCTCGGCCTGCCGATGGCTTCGGCGATCTCAGGGACGGTGTGGGGACCGTCGCGCAACGCCTGGAGGATGTCGCCGTGCATGAGCGGCTCCTCCCTGATGATCTCTCGCACTTCACGGGTCATGCTCATGCCGCCGATGTCTCCAGCAGTTTGTCGATCATCCCCCGGATCTGCGCGTCGGTGTTGCCGAGCAGGTCGATGGCGTCCTCGGGGCAGTAGGGGGTGCAACCGCCGCAGCCCTTGCAGGCGCCGGCGTCGATGGTGACGACCTCACGGCCGTCTTGGGTCACCTTCCGGATGGCACCGTAGGGGCAGGCCTCCAGGCACTCGCCGCACGCGGTGCACGCCTCGGCGTTCACGGTGGCGAGGAGGGGATCCAGCTCGGCGGTGCCCTGCATGAGCATGGCGCCGCACTGGGTGACGGCGGCCAGGCCCGAGGAGACGGACTCCGAGGAAGTCTTCGGGCCCTGGCAGGTCCCGGCGATCATCACGCCGTCCACCACCGTCTCCACCGGACGCAGCTTGGGGTGGATCTCGTTGTAGAAGCCGTCGCTGCCCAGCGGCAGCTTGAGCAGATCGGTCAGGTCGGCGTTCTGGCGCGGGACCATCCCCGTGACCAGCACGACGAGATCCGCCTCGAGGGAGACCTTCTCGCCGCCGGTCAGTGCGTCCACGGTCGTCACGAGGAGCTTGCCGTCTCTGCCACGCTCCACCGACGGCGGCGTGTCGTCGGGGAACTTCATGTAGACCGAGCCGCGCTTGCGGGACTCCTCGTACATCAGCTCGTAGCGGCCGTAGGTCCGGATGTCGCGGTAGAGGTGGTACTGGTGCGCGGCCACGTCGTGGCGCGAGACCTGGATCGACTCGTGGACGGCGGCGGAGCAGCAGTACTTCGAACAGTACGCGTTGCCCCCCTCCTGCCGGTTGCCCACGCAGTAGATGTAGGCGACAGTCCCGACCGGCCGGTCCTTGTAGCGGAGCGGACCGGGCGTGGCGTCGACCAGCTCCTTGAACTCCGGGAGGGTCAGCACGCCCTCGATGCCGTAGCCGTACTCGCCGACCTCCGGCTGGTAGGTGTCGAAGCCGGTTGCGATGACGATGGCGCCCACCTCGATGCCCACGGTCTCCGGCGCGCCGCCGTCCGGCGGCGTAACGCGCAGCTCCGCGTGGTAATTGCCGAAGCTGCCGGACTTGCCCACCAGCTCGGCACGGGTGAAGACCGTGATCTCTGTGCGCTTCCGGACGTCGTCGACGAGGTTCGCGATGAGATCGCGGCCGGACCGTTCGTGCGGGAACATCGGCCCGAACTGCCCCACCCAGCCGCCCAGCTCCGCCTCGCGCTCGACAACGGTGACGGCGAGGCCGATGTCCGCCAGCCCGATGGCCGCGCGCAGCCCGGCGATTCCGCCGCCGACGACCAATGCTCCCGAGGTCGTCTCGACGCCGATAGGCTCGAGGGGCGCCGACGCCCCCGTCTTGGCGATCCCCGCCCGGATCAGCCCGATGGCCTTGCGGGTCGCCCCGGCCGGGTCGTCGCCGTGGGCCCAGGAGTCCTGCTCGCGGATGTTGACCTGGGTGTACTGGAACGGGTTCAGCCCGGCGCGCCGGGCAACGCCGCGGAACGTGTGCAGGTGCAGCTTGGGCGAGCACGACGCGACGACCAGCCCGTCCAGGTGCTCGTCCTGGATCTTCTGGATCATGTCATGCTGAGCGCCGTCGGAGCACGCGAACATGGTGGTCTCGGCGTGCACCACGCCGGGCTCGCCGGCTACGGCGTCGCGGACCCTGGCCACGTCGACGTAGTCGGAGATGTTGCCGCCGCAGTGGCAGATGTAGACGCCGATGCGTCGCTCGCTCATGATACTGCCTCCATCGTCGCAGCTCGCCGAGAGCCGGTCTTCTTGAGGTGGGCCGCCGCCTGTGCGACCGCCGCCCCCGCATGCGTGATCGAGTCCACGATGTCCTTGGCCCCGGACGCCGTGCCGGCGACGAAGACACCCGGAATGCTGGTCTGGCCGGGGTTCAGGTCGTCGTTGGGCTCGGCGACGTAGGCGAACTCGTCGAGGCCCAGCGGCTCGCCCATGAACAGCCGCTCGACGTCGCGGTTGGGCTGCACGCCGACCGCCAGCACGACCAGGTCGTACTCGGCTTCGCTCAGCTTGCCGCCGTTCTCGATGTCCTCGTAGTGCAGGATGAGGTTGCCGTCGGGCTTCTCGGTGATCTTCGCCACCCGGCCCTTGATGTAGCTGGCGCCCAGCTCCTTGGCTTCCTCGTAGAACTCGTCGTAGCGCTTGCCCGCCGCGCGCATGTCCATGTAGTGCATGGTCACGTCGGCCAGCGGCAGCGCGCCCATGATGAGCTGGTTCTGCTTGACCGAGTACATGCAGCAGATCTTCGAGCAGAGCGGGTTGCCCACGGTCTTGTCGCGCGAGCCGGTGCACGAGATGTAGGCGATGCGGTCGGGTACCTTGCCGTCGCTGGGGCGGAGCACCGTGTTGAAGGGCCGCGTGGGCGCGAGCAGCCGGTCCATCTGCATGCCGGTGATCACGTTGGGGTACTTGCCCCAGCCGTACTCGGGCTTCGCATCGGCCGCGAAGAGCTTGAAGCCGGTGGAGATCACCACCGCCCCCACGTCCACCTCGAACGTCTCTTCGTGCATGGTCAGGTCGATGGCGTTGGCCGGGCACGTCGCGACGCACTGTCCGCACTCCGAGCAGACGCCGCAGTCCAGGCACCCGCCGGCGGCGAAGTGCGCCTCGTCCTCGGTCAGCACCGGCTCGATCTCCGCGAAGTCCCGCGGCGCCGCCGAGTGCTGCGCGTCGAGCCGCACCGGGTCGCGATGGGCATACGACTTCTGCCGGGCCAGCACGTTCGCCTTGTCGACAACCGCCAGCCGGTCGTCGAAGGCCTCGAACCCGTCCAGCTCGCGGCCCTGGAGCCAGCGGTCGATCATGTGGGCCGCACGGCGACCCTGCCCCACGGCGTGGGTAATGTCGGACGCGCCGCTGACTACGTCGCCGGCGGCGAACAGGTAGGGGACGTCGCTCTGGAGCGTCTTCGGGTCCACCTGGATGCCACGGCTCTTCGAAACCGCCACCCGGGCGTCGAAGGGCCCGGTGTCGGGGACCAGCCCGATGGCCGGGATCACCACGTCGCACGCCATCACGAACTCGGAGCCCTGGATCGGCTCCGGGCGGCGCCGCCCCGAAGCGTCCGGCTCGCCCAGCTTCATGCGGGTGCAGCGCAGGCCCGTCACCTGGCCGCTCGCGTCGCTCACCACGGCCACCGGCGAGACCAGGAACTCGAACCGGACGCCTTCCTTCTCGGCGTCCTCGACCTCGACCACGTGGGCGGGCATCTGCTCCCGGCCGCGACGGTACGCCACCAGGGTGTCGGCCGCGCCGAGACGCCGCGCCGTCCGCGCCGCGTCCATGGCCACGTTGCCGCCGCCGACGATCACCACGCGCTTACCCTCGAAGCCGGGCGCCTTGCCGAACCGGACATCGCTCAGGAAGTCCAGGCCGGAGACCACGCCCGCCGTCTCCTCGCCCGGCACGCCCAGGCTGGTCGCCCGGGGCGTGCCGGTGGCCAGCAGGACCGCGTCGTACCCTTCTCCCTTGAGCGCTTCCAGGTCATCCACGCGCGTGCTCGTCGCGATCTCGACGCCCAGCGCGGTCACGTTGCGGATGTCCTGCTCCACCACCTCCTGGGGCAGGCGGTACACCGGGATCGCCTGGCGAAGGAACCCGCCGGGCTCCGGCGCGGCCTCGAAGATCTTGACCCCGTAGCCCTGGCGGGCCAGCTGCCAGGCGGCGGTCAGCCCGGCCGGCCCCGAGCCCACGATGGCCACGCTCTTGCCGTTGGACGCCGCAGGCTGGACCCCGGGGCCGTCGTGCGTGGCGTAGTGGCGCTCGGCGATGAAGCGCTTCAACCGCCGGATGGGCAGCGGGCCTTCCAGGTCGCCCCGCGTGCACTCCGCCTCGCAGGGCGCGTAGCAGGCCCGTCCCAGCGATCCGACCAGAGGCGTGGCGTCCAGCACCAGCTGGAATGCCTCCTCGTACTTGCCGCTGCGGATGAGCGACACGTAGCCGTGGGCCTTGATTCCCGCCGGGCAGGTGTCCGTGCAGGGCGACGTGCCCTCGCGCGTGATCACCGCCTTCTTCGGCACGGCCTGCGGGAAGGGAATGTAGGCCGCCCGCCGCGCGACGAGGTCCGCGTTGAACTCGTCGGGAACGGCCACCGTGCACGCCTGCTCGCACTCCTGGCACCCGGTGCAGGCGGCGGTGTCCACGTACCGCGCCTTCTGCCGCACCATGGCGTGGAAGCGTCCCTCGTCGTCCCGGCGAATCGTCTGCACCTCGCCGTACGTGACTGTGGTGATGTTCGGGTGGTTGATCGTCGAGGACATCTTCGGGCCCGAGATGCAGCTCGCGCAGTCCAGCGTCGGGAAGACCTTGCTCAGCAGGATCATCCGTCCGCCCACGCTCGCTTCCTTCTCCACCAGCAGCACCTTGTAGCCCATGTCGCCCAGCTTCAGCGACGACTCCATGCCCCCGATGCCGGCCCCGATCACCAGCGCGTCGTACTTCATGCCGTTTCCACTCCCGCCGCGTTCAGTCCGGCCAGCATCTCCGAGAACTCCCGCATGTGGGCGACGAAAGGCTCGGCACACACCGAGCACAGTGCCGCCATCTTCACCCGCCGAGGATCGTAGCCCTCCGCCTTCATCCGCTCCTGCGCCTCGGCGGCAATCCGCGCCGTGCGCGAGGCGCAATCCGGCAGATAGGCGCACTCCTCGCCGTCCGCGGCGATGAACACGCCGTCGAATCCCCGCTCGAACGCGTGCACGATCCACGCAGGCCGGATCGCGCTGCTGCACGGCAGCGTGATCGTCGAGACCGTCGCCGGATAGTGCAGGTGCCGGCTACCGGCAAGGTCGATCCCCGGATCGGAGATGTTCTGCGTCGAGAACACCAGGATCCGTGGACCGGCCTCGCCTCCGGGGGTCTCCTGACCCGACATCCTGGTTACTTCGACTTCCGCACGAACAGCCTCAGGTACCCGGGCTCCTCAACCTCGCCCAGATACTCATGCCCCATCTTCTTCGACCACGCCGGCAGGTCCTTCTTCGTGCCGGAGTCCGTCGCCTGCACCTCCATGATCCCGCCCACCGGCACACTGCCAATGCCCTTCTTCGCGGCCAGGATCGGCCCGGGGCACGAGGTGCCGCGCGCGTCGACTACCTTGTCGACCTGGAGTTCGGTCAGCTCAGCCGTTGCCATCGTCATCGTCGTCTCTCCTCTGGCGGCCCCTCGGGCCAGTCCGTTCCTTAAGGGTTCTGCGCGCGCGCACGACTCATTACGTGCGTGTCGCACCCGCTTCCTGTCCGTTCCCGCAGCCAGCGCCGGTTGACAGTGCCGGGCTTCCGGCCGTCGAAGGCGTGGCACGGCCCGCGGTTCGCGCACGCCTGTTGCGCGCGTCCGGCGGGGCACCGTTGCCCACCAGTAACTGTTAACCGTGCGACCCTTCACGGATGCATACTGTGTGCCGGCGCAAACCGGTTCTCAGCACGGGATCCGACGGTGGCCGGAACGCCCGCCAAAAACGCATGTTTTCGCCCATCCGGCCCCACCTTCGCGTCTCCCGCCATGTTCGGGAGACTGGTGCAATTCGTTTCAAATCGTTACGATTGGAACGCAACGTTCCAAGAGGTTTCATGACAACCGAAACGACACAACCGGTGCCGCGCTCCAGGTCCGCGGATGCGGAAACGGCGCTCCGGCGCATCCTCGATGCGGCGGGTACGGGTGAAGAGAGCCTGCTGGCGGGGTTGATCGCGTCGACGGACGACGCGGTCTTCGTGGTGGACGCCGAGCGGCGCCTCGTGCTGATCAGCGATCGTGCGGAGGCGATCACCGGTGTATCGCGCGACGAGGTTCTCGGGCGCGACTGCCTGACGCTCTTCAAGTGCCGGGCCTGCCTGGTGGAATGCGGGGTGTTCAAGCACGGGACCACGGACGACGTGCCGCTGCTCCTCTACGGTCCGAACGGCAAGGACGTATCGGTGCGCAAGACGGGGCGCGTGGTGCGGAACGACGAGGGTGAGGTGGTGGGGGCGGTGGAAGCGTTCCGGCTGGCGAGCGACGTGGTGCCGGGCGTGGACGTGGAAGGCGCGGCGTGGGGCGGGGCGGCGCGTCTCATCGCCATGCTGGGCCGGGGAGTGATCATGGTGGACTCGAACTTCGCGATCCAGCGTGTGTCGGACGCGCTCGCGGAGCTTGTGGGCCGCACGCCGGAGGATCTCGTCGGGCGCCCGGCGGCGGAGCTGCTGGGCGATGGGCTGTGCGCGCCGGACGGGCCGTTCCGCGAGGCGCTGCAGCGGGGCGACCGGCGTGAGGGCTGGCGTGCGGTGCTCCAGCATTCCGACGGCCGCTGGCTGCCCTTCTCTCTGACGGCGGCGCCGATGCCCGATGCCGGGGCGTGCGGGGAGGATCCGGGCGGCGCCGTGTTGATGCTGCGGCCGGAGGCTTCGGTGGAGGACGACGGCGGCGCAGGACGGCCGGTGCGTTTCGAAGGCATGCTCGGCCGGTCCCACTCCCTGAAGCACATCTTCGAGCTCATCGACCACCTGCGGGACAGCGACGCGACGGTGCTCGTCACCGGGGAGAGCGGCACGGGCAAGGAGCTGGTGGCCCGGGCGATCCACGCGCGATCGAGCCGGGCCAACCGCCCCTTCGTGGCGGTGAACTGCGGCGCGTTGCCGGAGCACCTGCTTGAGAGCGAGCTGTTTGGCCACGCCCGGGGGGCCTTCACGGGCGCGACGCGCGACAAGCCCGGCCGCTTCGAGGTCGTCCAGGATGGCACGATTCTGCTCGACGAGGTGGGAGACCTGCCGCAGCCGCTGCAGGTCAAGCTGCTTCGCGTGCTCCAGGAGCGCACGTTCGAGCGCCTCGGCGAGAACACCAGCCGCCCGTTCCGGGCGCGCATCCTTGCCGCCACGAACGCCGACCTCGCCCAGGCCGTCGCCCGACGCACGTTCCGCGACGACCTCTTCTACCGGCTGAACGTCGTGCGCATCCAGATCCCGCCGCTGCGCGAGCGCCGCGACGACCTCGAGCTGCTCATCACCCACCTGCTGGACGCCATCGGGCGCCAGCGGTCGCGCGCGTTGCGCCTCTCGCCCGGCGCTATGCGCACCCTGATGGCCTACGACTGGCCGGGCAACGTCCGCCAGCTGGAGAACGCCCTGGAATACGCCAACGCGGTCTGCAACGGCCAGACGATCCACGTGGAAGACCTGCCGCCGGAGCTGACCACGGTTCCTTCCCCGCCGCCGATGCCGCCGTCCTTGATGGCGGCGTCCGCGCCGCCGATGCCGTCCTCCACACCCGTCCTCGAGGCGCCGCTGAGGCTCCCGCCCAACGCCTCGGCCAACGCCTCGCCCACGTCCATCGAGACGCCGGCGCCGCGGCCCGCGGGTGTCGGGCCCTATCCCGACCGGGGACGAATCCTCGACGCGCTCGAGAAGACGCGCTATCACCGCGGCGACGCGGCGCATCTCCTCGGCGTCAGTCGCACCACACTCTGGCGCCGGATGAAGGAGCTCGGCCTCTGACGATTGGGGCGAGCCGGCGCCCGGGCAGCCTCGCCGCCGCAATGCCGCGGAGCTCCTCGTAGAGCCGATCGAACAGCAGGTCGACCGCGTCACGGCCGGGTCCATCCAGCTCCAACAGGAGCTCGGTGATCCCGGCGGCAGGCTCCGCTCAGAACCCTTCCTGGGCCGTGCGCGCGATGATCTCCTCCTGTAGATCCCTGCCGATGTCCACGAAGTAGTCGCTGTAGCCGGCGACGCGCACGAGCAGGTCGCGGTACTGGTCGGGGTGGGCCTGGGCGTCGCGCAACGTGTCGGTGCCCACCACGTTGAACTGGATGTGGTGGCCGCCCAGTCGGAAGTACGTGCGCACCAGGTCGGCGAGCCGGTCGATGCCGGTGTCGCCCTCGAGCACAGAGGGCAGGAATCGCTGGTTCAGCAGCGTGCCGCCGGACTTCACCTGGTCCATCTTGCCCAGGGACCTGCACACGGCGGTGGGTCCGTGGCGGTCGGCGCCGTGGGCGGGCGAGGTGCCGTCGGAGATGGGGAAGCGGGCGTGGCGGCCGTCGGGCGTGGCGCCGACGCGGGTGCCGAAGTAGACGTGGGCGGTGGTGGACAGCATGTCCAGGTGGTAGCGCCCGCCCCGGGTGTTGGGCCGGCCGTCGATGGCGTCGAAGAGGGACGCGTAGATGCGCTGCATGAGCGTGTCGGCCCGGTCGTCGTCGTTGCCGTACTTGGGCGTGCGGTTGAGCAGGAGCTGGCGCAGCGGCTCGTCGTCCTGGAAGTCACCGCGCAGCGCATCCAGCAGCCGGGCCATGTCCACGCGGCCGTCGTCGAAGACGTGGGTCTGGATGGCGGACAGGCTGTCCGTGGTGGTGCCGATGCCGCAGCACTGGATGTAGCTCGTGTTGTAGCGCGCGCCGCCGTCGTTGTAGTCCCGGGCGTTCTCGATGCAGTCGCGGATCACCACGGACAGGAACGGCGCGGGCGCATAGCGGGCGTACATGGACTCGATGTACTGGTTGACCTCCACCTTCACGTCGACGAAGTACTCGAGCTGCGTGCGGAAGGCCTCGTACACATCCTCGAACGATGCGAAGCTCTGCGCGGCGCCCGTCTTCGGGCCGAGCTGCTTGCCCGAGGCCGGGTCGACGCCGTCGTTCAGCGCGACCTCCAGGATCTTCGGCACGTTCAGGTAGCCGGTGAGGATGTAGGCTTCCTTGCCGAAGGTGCCCGTTTCGATGCAGCCGCTGGTGCCGCCCTCGCGGGCGTCCTCCACGCGCTTGCCGGCGCGCACCTGCTCGGCGATGACGGTGTCGGCGTTGAAGAGCGACGGGTAGCCGAAGCCCTTGCGGATGACCCGGCATGCCGCCTTGAGGAAGCGGTCGGGCGTCCTCGCGCTGAGCTGCACGTTGGCCTGGGGCTGGAGCAGCCGGACCTCGTCCAGGACCTCCAGCAGCAGATAGGACAGGTCACTCACCGCGTCGGCGCCGTCGGCCGTGAGGCCGGCGAGGTTGATATTGGTGAAGTCGTTGTAGGTCCCGCTCTCCTGCGCCGTGACGCCCACCTTGGGCGGCGCGGGGTGGTTGTTGAACTTGATCCAGAGCGCCTCCAGCAGCTCCTTCGCGGAATCCCGGTCCAGCGTGCCATCGGCGAGGCCGCGCTCGTAGAAGGGGCGCAGGTGCTGATCCAGGTGCCCCGGATTCATGGCGTCCCACCCGTTCAGCTCCGTGATGGTCGCCAGGTGGACGAACCAGTACATCTGGATCGCCTCCCGGAAGTCGCGGGGCGCGTGGGCGGGCACCCATCGGCAGACCTCCGCGATGCGCTCCAGCTCCGCGCGCCGCTTCGGGTCCCCTTCCTTCGCGGCCCGCTCGTCGGCCCGCGCGGCGTGGCGCTCGGCGAAGATGATGGCGGCATCACAGGCCACGTCCATGGCCTGCAGCTGCTCGAGCCGGCGCCCGGCCTCGGGGTCGTCCTTCCAGTCGAGGCGCGCCATGCGGTCGGCGATCTGCGCCTTGTAGTCCAGCATGCCTTTGCGGTAGATCTCGCCGTCCAGCGCGGTGTGTCCGGGCGCGCGCTGCTCCATGAACTCCGTGAAGACGCCGGCCTCGTAGGCGTCGAGCCAGCGTTGCGGCACGCGGGCGAACACGCGGTCGCGCATGGACCGGCCGCGCCAGTACGGGATGATGTCGCGCTCGTAAAGCGCGATGCCGTCCTCGTCGATGGCGTAGCTCGTCCTTTCCCGGTCGTTCAGCGTGCGGAGGTCCTCGACCGAATGGCACGTCAGCTCCGGGAACGTGGGCACCGCTTTGGGCGCGGGTCCCCGCTCGCCGACGATCAGCTCGTCCTCGCCGATGTAGACGGTCTTCTTCTCGCACAACTCCCTGAACGCCATGGCGCGCAGCACCGGCACGGCGTGCTTGCCCTCGTTCTCGCGGTAGAATCGCGTGATGATCTCCGCCCGCTCCGTGGACAGGCTCGGCCGGGCGTTGAAGCTCTCTTCCCTGAGACGGGCAATGCGCTCGTTCACGGTCGCCTTCCCTCGTTCACCGTCACCCACCAACGACGACCGGCAGGCCGGTACGTTCCAGACGCGCCGCCAGCTCCTGCACACGCTCTCCCGGGATCTCGCGGTCGTCGTCGAGGCGCCACGGGATGCCGAACCTGGAATGCTTGCTCCGGGCCGGCCGGTGGAACGGCAGCAGATGGACGGCTTCGATGCCGGGCACGCGGGCCAGGAACGCGCCGGTGTCGTCCATGTTCGCGTCGGTGTCGTTGATGCCCGGGATGAGCGGCAGGCGGATCCGGATCCGGGTCCCCAGCGACGCCAGCCGGACGAGGTTGTCCAGGATGGGCTGCAGGGGCACGCCGGTCGCCTCGCGGTGCAGCTGCGGGTCCATGGTCTTGATGTCGTAGAGGAAGAGGTCGGTGTGCTCCGCGACGCGGGCCAGGACCGCGGGCGCGGCGAAGCCCGTGGTGTCCACCGCCCGGTGGATCTCCCGCTCGCCGGCTTCCCGCAGCACCTCGACCAGGAACCGCCACTGCTGGAGCGGCTCGCCGCCCGAGAACGTGACGCCGCCCCCCGACTGCTCGTGGAACAGCACGTCGCGCTCAATCTCCGCCACGACCTCGCCCACGCTGTAGGTGCGTCCCACCAACTGGCGGGCTTCCGCGGGACAGGCCGCCACGCACGCGCCATCCAGGGTGCAGCGCGAAGCGTCCGTCACGACGATCCCGGCGTCGAACGCCAGCGCGCCTTCCGGGCACGCGTCGACGCACGCCCCGCAGCCCAGGCAGCGGTCCGGGTTGTAGTAGACGAACCGCTCGCCACCCTGGCTTTCCGGGTTGTGGCACCACCAGCAGGAGAGAGGACAGCCCTTGAAGAAGACGGTGGTGCGGATGCCCGGCCCATCGTGGACCGAGTAGCGGCGGATGTCGAAGATCAGGCCCCGAAGCCCGGCCTCTTCCCCAACGAGCTGCACGGCATCCCTCTTCGGACGAGGATCAAGATCGGGGTGAATTATAACAAGGAAACGGAAATCATATAATATGATTTCATGAAAACCACGGCCTCCGTTACCGACGTCCTCCGGAATTTCTCGGAATATATCAACCGGGTCGCGTTCCGCGGGGAGCGGTTCATCCTGGTGCGGGGCGGCAAGCCCGTGGCGGAGCTGTCGCCGGTGCCGTTGGGCACGCGCCTGGGGGACCTGCCGTCGCTGCTGGACTCGCTGCCGCAGCTGGGGGAGTAAGAAGCGTCGTCGTTCGAGCGAGCCCTGGAGGGTATGCGGGCGGAGCTGGGTGGGCATGGGCCGGAGGACCCGTGGGGGTCCTGATCGACGCATCCGTCCTGATGGCGTGGGAGCGGGGGCGCGTGGCGGTAGACGAGCATGTGCGCGGGCGCGAGGACGACACGCTGCTGCTCTCGGTGATCACGGTAAGTGAGCTGCTGCACGGCGTACACCGCGCGCAGACACCGTTGCAGAAGGCGCGGCGGTCCGCGTTCGTCGAGGCGGTGGTGGACCGGTTCCCGCTGCTTCCGGTGGATCTCCCGAGCGCGCGCATGCACGCGGAGATCTGGGCGGGTTTGTCGGCGTCCGGGCGGATGATCGGTGCCCACGACCTCTGGCTGGCCGCCGCCGCGCTGGCGCACGGGCTCTCTCTGGTGACGGCGAACGTGCGAGAGTTCAGCCGTGTGCCGGGGTTGCAGGTGGAGGTATGGTCGTCGGCATGAGGCCGGAGCGACCGTGTTCAAGACGAGCTGTGGTGACTGTCCCGGTCTGGTGCAGCCGAAGGTGGATCTCCAGATGGTGCCCCCGGTCGATCAGGTGGACGGAAGCGCTTGGATGTTCGCCGCCCCGAGAGCCTGCGCCGGCAACGTCTCAGCTCAGACGCTCCACCTGACATAGGCTGGACCGGAAGGGGGGAAACCCGGAGATGGGGTCCAGCCCTTCGTCAGGGATGAGGAGGTTCACGTCGGCCTCGGCCCAGCCGTGGGGCGCGCTCACCACTCCGGGAGGAAGCGTGTCGGTGACCCGGGCCTTCATGGTGACGGAGCCCAGAGGTGAGGAAAGGCGCACCGGGTCGCCCTCCCGGATCTCCCGGGCCGCCGCGTCCGCGGGGTTCATCTGGACCCGGGGCTCCGGATCCCGGCGCCGCAGAGTGGCAAGCGGCCGCCCCTGGGAATGCGTGTACGCGACGCTCCGGGCACCCGAAGTGAGAACGAGGGGGAAGTCCCGGGCCACTTCCGGCGCGGAGTGCGGGCTCCAGAAAGGCTCCCGGTACTCGGGCAGGCCTGAATAGCCGAGCCTCTCCAGCGTGGTGGAGACGAACTCCACCTTCCCCGTCGGCGTGCCGAAGCCATTCTGGAGCCAGGCCCGCTCTCCTGGCTCTTCGACCTTCACCACCACGGGTTCCCCGTCGTCCCGCAGGTCGGCGGCCGTGAGCCCCAACCTCTCCAGGCGGGCGTCGTAGCTGGCCCGGACGTCCCCGGCCCAGAACCGTTCGCCCAGGCCCAGCGCCTCCGCCATCTCGAAGACCAGCTCCGTGTCCCCCTGTGCCTCCCCCAGGGGATGCACGGCCGCCGGCCGGATCTGGATCCTCCCCCCGGGAGACACGATGAGGGCCTCCCGCTCCAGGTGGGTGGCTGCCGGGAAGAACACCGTCGCCAACCCGGTGGTCGGGGTCGGAAAGAAGTCGCACACCGAGAAGAAGTCCAGCGTGGAGAGCGCCTTCCTGAGCCGGCCCGAGTTGGGCCACATCATCACGTTCATCCCCACGGAGAACACCGCGTGGATCGTCCCCGCCTCAATGGCGCCGGTGAGGCGCATGGCCTGCCCCTCGTCGTAGCCCTCCACGAAGAGAGGATGCTCCGCGGCGCCCAGGGGCGGCTCCAGAGCCGCCACCTCCTCCGGGGGCAGATCGACGTCCGTCTCCCGGACGCGATGCCCCCAGGGACGGTTCCCCCCGTCCACGTCCAGGTTCCCGCAAAGGCCCGCCAGGAGGAGGATGGCCCGGTGTCCCTGGAACCCGTTGGAGTGGTGGACCGTGGCGCACGGAGAGATTGTGATCTGCGCGGGTCGGGAGGTGGCGTAGAGGCGGGCCGCCTCGACGATGGCGCCGGCGGGTACACGCGTGATGCGGGCGGCCTCCTCCGGGTTGAAGGCGGCGACGTACTCCCGGTACTCGTCCAGTCCGTGGGCGTGGCGCAGGAGAAAGTCGCGGTCCTCCAGGCCGTCGGCCAGGATCACGTGGGCGAGGCCCAGGGCCAGAGCGCCATCGGTCCCCGGACGCGGCTGGAGGTGCAGCCGGGCCGCCTCGGCGAGGGTGGTGCGCCGGGGATCCACGACAATGGTGGGAACGTCGGCCGCGTCGGTGAGGAGGTGGCTCCGCTCGTACGGGAGTCGGCTCCGGGCCGGGTTGGCGGACCAGACCAGCCGGCATTTCGTGGAGGCGTAGCGGGTGCGGGAAGGTCCCAGGAAGTAGTCGTACTCCCGGCCCAGGGTCACCGCCGCCGCCAGATAGCCCGACGCGAAGCAGGCGCTGGACTCCGTCAGGTAATGGGGGGATCCGAAGGCATGGGCCAGGCGCTTCAGGTACGGCCTGGCCTCCTTGGTGAAACCCGACACGAACGCCACCGACCCCGGTCCGAATCGCTCCCTCACCTCCAGGAGCTTCTCCGCCGCCAGCGCCACCGCCTCTCCCCGGCCCACCTCCCGCCAGGGCTCGCCGGCGTCAGACCGAGCCCGGGCACGGGTCCAGCGGTCCGGGCTGGTGCGCTGCTCCAGCATTCCCTCCGCCCGGGGGCACTCCGGGTGCTGGACCTCGAAGACCTCCTCCCCGTCCGCCACCACGGTGATGGGGCAGTCTTCCGTACACATGTAGCAGGTGGACTGGACGGTCCGGACGGTCTTCCGGGGATGCATCTGGAGCTCCCTCCCCACGTGAGCGGTTGCGCCTTCGCCTCGAGGTTACGGCTCCCCTCCCGGGAACACCAGCAGAGACCGTCCAGATGCAGGAGCCGCCGCCGCACGGCAGGGACGGCCTTGTTACGCGCGCCGCAGGACGGCAACATGGCTCCATGACCATCTGGATCGACGCCGACGCGGCGCCCCGTCATGTGAAGGAAATCGTCTTCCGGGCGGCGAAGCGACTGGAGATGGAGGCGGTCCTGGTGGCGAACCAGCCGCTGAAGCCACCCCGGCACAACCCCCACGTCCGGGCGATGTCGACCCGTCCTACGGGGACCGTGAACGGCACGCCTTCGCCGCCGCGCTGGACCGTATCCTGACCGCGGCCCGCGGCTGAACCGCCCTCCGGCTGTGGCGGGGCCGGCCGGACAGGTGAATCCGGCTCGTCGACTACTTCGCGCGTCGCGACCTCAGGACCGGAACCACCCGCGTTCGATCTCCTCCAGGGTCCGACCCTTGGTCTCCGGAACCCGGGCATAGGAAAAGACCAGGGCCAGGATTCCCAGCGCCGCGAAGATCCAGAACGTGTAGGTCTCGTGCACGGCCGCGATCAGGAGCGGGAAGGTGAACGCCACGAGCAGATTGGCGGCCCAGTTGAAGGTCGTCGCGATGCTCATGGCCCGGCCCCGCAGACGGAGTGGATAGATCTCGGCGATCATCAGCCAGAAGATGGGGCCCAGGCTGAAGGCGAAGCAGGCCACGTAGAGCATCAGGCTGCCGATGGCGACCCAGCCTCTGCTGGCGACGGGAAGGCGAAAACCGTAGCCGAGGACGGCAAGGGCGATGATCATCCCCACGATTCCGACCATGAGAAGAGGACGGCGGCCGACCCGGTCGAGTAGGGCCATGGCGACGATGGTGAACAGCACGTTGACGGCTCCCACCCCGACCGTGGCGAGGATGGCCACCGAAGCGGAGCTGAAGCCGGCGTACTGGAAGATGGTGGGCGCGTAGTAGATGACGGTGTTGATGCCCACGAACTGCTGAAAGACCGCGAGACCGATGCCCACCATCAATGCCGGACGGAGGTTCGGGCGCAGCAGCTCGCGCCAGTCGGGCTTCTCCATCTCCAGGGTCTGCTGGATCTCCTCGATCTTCTGTTCCTCTTCGGTCCTGCCCTGCATGCGCTTCAGGACCTCGCGCGCTTCCGCCACCTTTCCACGGTTGATCAGCGAGCGCGGACTGTCCGGCAGAAAGAGCATGCCGACCCACAGGAGAACGCCGGGGATCACGGCCAGCCCGAACATCCAGCGCCAGCCCTCGCTGGGAGCGAACGCGTAGTCGACGCCGTAGGCCACCAGGATGCCGATGGTGATCGCCAGCTGATTGGTGGAGACGAGCGCACCCCGCACGTTCGGAGGCGACGATTCGGAGATGAACAGCGGGGCCGTGTACGAGGCTATGCCGATCGCGTAGCCGACGATGAACCGGCCGACGAAGATCCATGCGATGCTCAGGGCGAACGCCGTAACCAGGGCACCGATGATGAACAGGATTGCGGCGAAGATGAGAGTCGTGCGCCGGCCGAAGTGATCGGCCACCGAGCCGCTTGTGATCGCCCCGATGAGCGCCCCCGCCAGCACGATTCCCGTCACGGCGCCCTGCATGGTGGGGCCCAGATGGAACTGCCCGCGAAGGAAGAGGAGAGCGCCTGAAATGACGCCGGTGTCGTAGCCGAACAGCAGACCGCCGAAAGCGGCGGTAATCGCAAGGACCACGATGAAGAGGTTGCTCGGTGCGGCCCTGCCGGATGTCGGGTCAGGTTCGGGCATGACAACCTTCCTCAATAGGTGTTGGAGCTGAATACTCGAAACCGACGGTGCATCCCTCGTCCCTGGAGCCCGATTGCAAGCTATGGGCCGGGGTCCTGAAAGGTTGGTGAGATGGACGTCTTCGAGGCCGCCCGGTTGCGAGTCTCGCCGGATCCGGAGGTTCGGGGACGCCAACAATGCGCCGGCGCCTGTGCCGACCCGCGCGTGATGGCAACGGCCGCCCGGTGCATGCACCGGGCGGCCGTGCCGTCCATCAGCGTGCCGCGCAGGCGAGCGAGTTAGCCCGCCCCGCGCCACCGATCCTCAGATGACCTGGACGTTCTCGGCCGCCGGGCCCTTCTGGCCCTGCACGACGTCGAACTCCACCCGCTGGCCTTCGGCCAGGCTCTTGAAGCCCTCGGCCTGAATCGCGCTGTGATGGACGAAGCAGTCCTTGCTGCCGTCCTCCGGCGTGATGAAGCCGAAGCCCTTCTGATCGTTGAACCATTCCACGGTTCCCTTGGTACGCATGATACCGTACTCCTTCTGTCTCCTGGTGCCCTCGGGGTCCGGCATTTCCGTACCACTCGATCTCACCGTGTTCGAAGGCGGCAACAAAAAAACCCGGGCCGATAGCGCCCAGGTTTCGTGTTCCGTTGCTGGTTCCGGACTTCGCCGGTTGTTGACCGCCAGAACCAGTATCGCGTACAAGGCCAGGAACACAAGGGGGCCGGCAAACGTCGCGCCCGGATGCCGCAGCGGGCCCCGCGCGCCGTGTTGTCAATCGCCGCGTTCCTGCCTAACCTAACCCAGACCCGGACCGCCGGGGCGTCGCGCAGCCGACCCGGCGAGGTGCACAACGAAGCGTTCTTCCGGTTCCGACCCGAGGTCGGACGCTCGAAGATCAACGATAGAAAGCGAATCCCATGGACAAGTCGCCCCCCGTCATCTACACCTGGACCGACGAGGCCCCCGCCCTCGCCACCCGCGCCTTCCTCCCCGTCATCCGCGCCTTCAGCGGAGCCGCAGGCGTGCCGGTGGAGACCCGGGACATCTCCCTGGCGGGCCGTGTCCTGGCCGTCTTCCCCGACTTCCTGACCGAAGAGCAGAAGGTGTCGGACGACCTGGCCGAGCTCGGCCGCCTGGTGGATCGGCCGGAGGCCAACATCATCAAGCTCCCGAACATCAGCGCGTCCATCCCTCAGCTGAAGGCGTGCATCGCCGAGCTCCAGGCCAAGGGCTACGCGCTCCCGGACTACCCGGCGGAACCGAACACCGACGAGGAACGAGCCATCAAGGCCCGCTACGATTCGGTCAAGGGCAGCGCCGTCAACCCGGTGCTGCGGCAGGGCAACTCCGACCGGAGAGCCCCGAAGTCCGTGAAGGAGTACGCCCGCAAGAACCCGCCCCGCATGCGGCCCTGGCCCGAGGACTCGAAGACCCACGTGTCCACCATGGACGCCCACGACTTCAAGCACAACGAGAAGTCCGTGTGCCTCGAAGAGGCGACGGTGGCCCGCATCGAGCACGTCGCGAAGGACGGCAGCGTCACGGTGCTGAAGGAGTCGCTCCCGCTGCTGGCCGGCGAGGTGCTGGACGCGACCTACATGAGCAAGGACGCCCTGGTCCGCTTCCTCCATGAGCAGATGCAGGACGCGAAAGAGAAGGGCGTGCTGTTCTCGCTCCACCTGAAGGCCACCATGATGAAGGTCTCGGACCCCATCATGTTCGGCCACGCCGTGCGGGTCTTTTTCCACGACCTCTTCGCCAAGTACGACGAGCTCTTCCGTGAGCTGGGCGTGGATCCCAACAACGGGTTCGGCGACGTGCTCGCCAAGATCGCCGACCTGCCGGAGGAGCAGCGGGCCGCCATCGAGGCCGACATCCAGGCCGCGTTCGAGAACGGACCCGACCTCGCCATGGTGGACTCGGCTCGCGGCATCACCAACCTGCACGTCCCCAGCGACATCATCATCGACGCGTCCATGCCGCCCATGATCCGGGACTCGGGCCGCATGTGGAACGCCGCCGGCGAGCTGCAGGACTGCAAGGCGGTGATCCCGGACTCCAGCTACGCCGGCATGTACGACGTGGTGGTGCGGGACTGCCGGGCCCACGGCCAGTTCGACCCCACCACCATGGGCAGCGTGCCCAACGTGGGGCTCATGGCCCAGAAGGCGGAGGAGTACGGGTCCCACGACAAGACGTTCGAAGTGCAGGCCGATGGCGTCGTCCGGGTCGTGGACGCGGACGGGAACGTGCTCCTGGAAAGCGAGGTCCAGGAGGGGGACATCTGGCGCGCCTGCCAGGCCAAGGACGAGCCGATCCGGGACTGGGTGGGCCTGGCCGTGCGCAGAGCCCGGGCCACCGGCGCGCCCGCCGTGTTCTGGCTGGACGAGAACCGGGCCCACGACGCCGTGCTCATCGGCAAGGTCCGGACGTACCTCCAGGATCACATCACGGAGGGTCTCCAGATCGAGATCATGTCGCCCGAGGACGCCATGGCCTTTTCGCTGGAGCGGATCCGCCGCGGCGAGGACACCATCTCCGTTACGGGCAACGTGCTCCGGGACTTCCTCACGGACCTGTTCCCCATCCTGGAGATCGGCACGAGCGCGCGCATGCTCTCCATCGTCCCCCTGCTGAACGGTGGCGGCCTGTTCGAGACGGGCGCCGGCGGCTCGGCGCCGAAGCACGTCCAGCAGTTCGTGGCCGAGGGGCATCTGCGCTGGGACTCCCTGGGCGAGTACCTGGCCCTGGGCGCCTCCCTCCAGCACCTGGGCGAGACGTTCGACAACCCCCGGGCGCTGGAGCTGGGCGAGGCGCTGGACGCGGCCACGGCCAGCTACCTCCAGAACGCCCGCTCGCCGTCCCGCAAGGTCCACGAGCTGGACAACCGGGGGAGCACGTTCTTCCTGGCCCAGTACTGGGCCCGGGCCCTGGCGGACCAGACCGCCAACCCGGCCCTGGCCGAGCGGTTCGCACCGGTGGCCGCGGCCCTGGAGGAGAACGAGGCAACGATCCTGGACGAGCTGAACAGCGCCCAGGGCCAGCCCCAGGACATCGGCGGGTACTACCTGCCGGATCCGGAGCGGGCGGGGGCGGCCATGCGGCCGAGTTCGACGCTGAACGGGATCATCGACGCGATCTAGGACCTCTCTGACGCCGCAGTCGACGACGCTGGGCGGGAGCACGCACGGGACGCGCTCCCGCACCGGCGGCTCGGGGTGTGGATGCCTGACGTGCACGCCGAACAACCGTCCGACCATCTCGCCTACCCCATCAGGTTCAAACCCTTGTCAGGTGCCGCGTGTTGACCAGGTCAACTGCCCACGGGGCCGAAAGCTCCCGGCAGGAAGCGAAGGACGAAGGTCCCGAAGACTGCCAACACCAACGCCGCGATGGCAGTCACCCCTTGCACACTTCGTCGAGGTGATATCGCAGAAAGCGCCAGGATCCCGATCATTGCGGCCTGGACCCACCGCAACGGATCCCAGAAGGCTTCCGTCCCCATCGCCCAACCGTCCCAGGTCACCATGACCTGAAAGACGATCAGCAGTGACATGAACGGGACGCGCACCTCTTCGAATGACTCGGAGTGTTGCTCCGTGGCGTCAACAGGCAGAAGCAGCGTAATCGCAAGGTAAAGGACTGCCGGTTCCACCATCACGAAGAAGAACGTCGGGAAACTCCAATGCACGTCCCGGAAGTCCCATGATGCCCACCAATGGGAGGCCACGAAGAGGAACAGTGTGGCAGCCCAGGTCAACGGCAGCCAATCGACTCTCGTCGTGCGTCGGTGCCGTACGACTACGGAGATGCCCTGAAGAAGGTGCGTGACGCCAAGCCCCAGGACGATGGACACCATTACCAGGACGAACTCGAAGAGGTTCAATTGGCTCCCGCCGCTCTAGGATGATCATTGGCCTGTGTGGCAGAGCGTCGAGCCACTCCTCGGCAGCCTGAGGACGGTCGAGCGCAGCGTAATCGACCGCCGCCAGAGCTCTCTGCTTTGCGGTTGGCGACCAAACGATCCTCAACGCTTCAGTCTCGCGTGGAGCTCGGTCACCACCTCTTCATGGGGAATGCCCTCGCCTCGCGCGAGCTCCGCTTTCGCTTGTCGGATGTCTCGAATGACCTCGATCTCTTCGACCATGGCCTCGTACTGATCCACATCCAACACCACCGCAGCGCTCTTGCCGTGCTGCGTCAGGACCAGCGGCCGCTTGG
>CAZUFP010000071.1:0-19431 GCA_964619835.1 uncultured Gemmatimonadaceae bacterium
CCAGGGGACATCGTGGAGCAGGTAGTAGCGGAGTGCGTCGGTTCCATGCCGCTCCATGGCTTCGTCCAGCTCCACCCAGACGCCTTCCGACTTGGAGAAGCGGCGTCCTTCGTGGGTGATGAAGCCGTGCGCCCAGATGGTGCGGGGCAGCTCGATGCCGGCGCTCATGAGCATGGCTGGCCAGTAGATGCAGTGGAAGCGGGTGATGTCCTTGCCGATGACGTGCACGTCGGCCGGCCAGTAGCGCCTGTAGCCGTCGTCCGGGAATCCGGCGGCGGCCAGGTAGTTGGTGAGGGCGTCGATCCAGACGTACACCGTATGCTGCTCGTCGCCGGGCCAGGGCACGCCCCAATCGAGGCGCGAGCGCGAGACGGAGATGTCGTCCAGGCCGCCCTCCAGGACGCGGCGGATCTCGTTGCGGCGGATCTCCGGCTGGACGAACTCCGGCCGCTCGTCCAGCAGGTCGAGGAGCCGGTCCCGGTAGCGGGACAGCCGGAAGAACCAGTTCTCCTCCTCCATCCATTCCAGCTGTCGATTGCGGTGGAGGGGGCAGCGCAGGTGAGCGGCGCGCTCGGGGCTGGGCCCGCCGGGACCCAGCGGCTCGTCGACGGCCTCCAGCTCGTCTTCCGTCTTGTAGCCTTCGCAGCCGACGCAGTAGTAGCCGGCGTACGTGCTGCGGTACAGGTCGTCGGCGGCCATGAGTCGCTGGACCATGGTCTCCACGGCCCGGTGGTGCCGGGGCTGCGTCGTCCGGATGAAGTCGTCGTTGCTCATGGCCAGACGGCTCCACGCGGCGGTGAACTTCTCCGCGATGCCGTCCACCCACTGCTGTGGCGTGATGCCGTTGGCATCCGCGCTCTGAAGGACCTTCTGGCCATGTTCGTCCATCCCGATCACGAAATGGACCGGCCCGCCCTTGAGCCGGGCGTACCGCGCCATGGCGTCCGCGCCCAGCTTCTCCAGGGCGTGGCCCATGTGCGGCGGGCCGTTGGCATAGTCAATGGCCGTGGTGATGTAGTAGGCTTTCTTCGGACTCTCGTCTTGGTTCACGCGTCCCCGTCCTTCCCGCCCCGGTCCGATCCGGGTCGACGCCCGGTGAGCGGGCCACCGCCCGCTTCCGAAACTTCCCGTTTCAAGGCTTCAAGCTCCAACGTGCGGCGGTTGCCCTCCTCGTCCTTGAGCAGGACCCGCTCGCGCCAGATGTCCACACTGATGACCTTCTCGCGGCCCATGGACGTGGTGAGCGTGCGCCCTTCCCGCGGATACTTCTTGCGGGCCTCCACGTACGCCGAGTGCTCGTAGGTGAGACAGCACATGAGGCGGCCGCAACAGCCGGAGATCTGGGCAGGGTTCAGCGAAAGGCGCTGGTCCTTGGCCAGCTGCAGGCTGACGGGCTTCAGCTCGCGCAGCCACGTGGAGCAGCACAGCTCCCGGCCGCAGCGGCCCACGCCGCCCATGAGCGCCGCCTCGTCGCGCACGCCGATCTGCCGGAGCTCGATGCGCGTGCGGAACGTGCGCGCCAGGTCCCGGACCAGCTGCCGGAAGTCCACACGCCGTTCCGCCGTGAAGTAGACCGTGAGCTTGTTGCGGTCGAACTGCCACTCGGCCTCGCTGACCTTCATCTTGAGGCCGTGCGCCACGACCTTGTCCCGCACGATGGAGCGCACACGCGCTTCATCCTGGCGCAGGTCCTGCGACCGATCCAGCTCCTCGCCCCGGGCCTGGCGCAGCACACGCTTCGCCGGCACCGGCGCCGCACAACCCGTGGAGCAGCCGGTGCACTTCCGCTCCGCGATGGCACCCGTCGCCGTGACGCGGCCCAGGTCCTCACCGCGGTCCGCTTCCACGATGACCCAGGCATCCACGCCGACGTCCGGCGTATCCACCGCGAAATATTCGCGGCGGTTGCCCTTGAAGCTGACTTCCACGATCCGCGCCATGCCGGCCCCGCTCCGCCTCGCCCGCTACGACGACGTGGGCGCCGCCACGTTGCCGCGCCAGGCGCCCATGGCGTCAAACTTGTCCCAGCGGTCCCGCCGCAGCTGGTCCGCCGGAAGCAACATCAGCTCCGCCAGGTGCCGCGACAACGCATCGTGCACCGCCGTAGCCGTCGATTCCCAATCGTTGTGCGCCCCGCCCGCCGGCTCCGGGATGACCTCGTCCACGATCCCCAACTCCTTCAGGTCCCGGGCCGTCAGCCGCAGCGCCGCCGCCGCCTTGTCCCGCGCCTCCTCCGTCTTCCAGAGGATGGCGGCGCAACCTTCCGGCGTGATGACGCTGTAGGTGGCGTTCTCCAGCATCAGGATGCGGTCGGTAACGCCCAGCGCCAGCGCGCCGCCGCTGCCACCCTCCCCGATCACCACCGAGATCAGCGGCACCCGGAACCGCGACATCTCCCGCAGGTTGCGAGCGATGGCTTCCGCCTGGCCACGCTCCTCCGCACCGATGCCTGGCCAGGCGCCAGGCGTGTCGATGAGCGTGATGACCGGGCGCCGGAACTTGTCCGCCATCTGCATGAGGCGCAGCGCCTTGCGGTATCCTTCCGGATGTGGCATGCCGAAGTTGCGCCGCAGGTTGTCCTTCATGTCCCGGCCCTTCTGCTGGCCGATCACCATCACGGATTCGCCGTCCAACCGGGCCCAGCCGCCCACTATGGCAGCATCATCCCGAAAGGCGCGGTCGCCGTGCAGCTCCATGAAATCCTCGAACACGCGCTCCACGTAATCCAGCGTGTACAGCCGCTTCGGGTGGCGTGCGAGCTGCACCCGTTCCATCGCTGACAGGTTCTTGAACGCATCCATCCTGAGGCGCTCCAGCTTGGCTCCGAGCGTTTCGATCTCGGAGGTGACATCCATGCCGTGCTCCCGGGCCATGGACTGGAGGCGCCCGATGTGGTCCTCCAGCTCCGCGATCCTGCGTTCGGCGTCCCTCGGTTCCGTCATCTCGTTCCCTCACACCTTCACCAGACGGACGCCGTCCCGGCCGAACAGCTCCCGAAGATCGGCCAGCACGTCATCCGATAGGGCCACGTTCAACGAACGTGAACGTAGCCGCGTGCGTTCCAGCCCTTCACCCGCGTTCTCCGGTTCCCACACCACGAAGAGCGGTGCGTGACCCGGGTGCGCCCGCAGCGTCGCCGTGGCGGAAGCGATGCGCTCCAGGGTCCCGTCTCCGCCGCGCAGCCGCACTTCCAGGCCCACGCCGCCGTTCTCCCGAACGGAGGCCAGCGGCACGACCTCGTCCAGGAAGATGGGCGGGTCTTCCTCGTCCCGGTCCCGGCCCGAGACCTGGCCGCGGATCAGGACGGGCGTGTCCTGCATCAATACGTCGCGGCTCGCCTCCCACGCCTCGCCGAACGCCAGCACCGTGGCGGTGCCGTGGAAGTCCTCCACCGTGACCCGGCCCCACTCGGCGCCGTTGCGCTTCGAGATCTGGCGGCTCACCGCCGTGACCACGCACGGCAGCTCGATCCGCTGGTCGCGGTGCTCGGACAGACTCGCCGTGTTGAGGCCGGCGAACACGCTCAACTCGTCCCGGAACTTGTCCAGCGGGTGGCCGCTGATGAAGAAGCCCAGGATCTCCTTTTCCCGCGCCAGCCGCTCACTCTCGGGCCAGTGCGGCACGTCGGGCAGCTGGGGCGGCGGGCGCAGTGCCGCTTCGTTCCCGCCCGTGTCGAACAGGGACGCCTGTCCCGTGTCCCGCTCCTCCTGCCGCAGCTGGGCCTCGCCCATGGCCAGCTCCAGCCCCGCCATCAGCTGGGCGCGGTGCCCGAAGGTGTCGCACGCCCCCGCCTGGATCAACGCCTCCAGCGTGCGCTTGCCCACCGCACGCAGGTCCACGCGCTCCACCAGGTCGAACAGACTCTCGAAGGCTCCGTCCTGGCGCGCGTCCAGGATGGCCCGCACCGCCGCCTCGCCGACCCCGCGCAGGGCGCCCAATCCGAACCGGATCTCCGTGTCCGACACAGGCGTGAACTTCCAGCCGGACTCGTTCACGTCCGGCGGCAGCACGTTCACACCCTCGTTCAGGCCGGGAACCGAACGGGCGAGGTCGCGACATTCGGCAATATACTTTACCACGTCGTCCGTTTTGTCCACAACCGACGACAACAGCCCGGCCATGAACTCGGCCGGGTAATGCACCTTCAGCCACGCCGTCTGGTAGCTGATAAGCGTGTAGGCCACCGCGTGGGCGCGGTTGAAGCCGTAGCGGCCGAACGTCTCGATCTGCTCCGCGAGCTCGGTGGCGGTGCGCTTCTCCACTCCGCGCTCCACCGCCCGCTCCACGAACTTCTTCAGCTCCTTCTGGATCAGCTCCGCGTCCTTCTTGCCCACGGCCTTCCGCATGACGTCCGCTTCCGCCAGCGTGAAGCCGGCGAGCACCTGCGCGATGCGCATCACCTGCTCCTGGTAGGTGATGACGCCGTACGTGGGCTCCAGCACCGACTCCAGGTCCGGGTGCGGGTAGCGGAGCGGGTCCTTCCCCAGCTTCCGCCGGATGAACACGTCCGTCATGCCGCTGTCGAGCGGCCCGGGCCGGATGAGCGCGTTGGTGGCCACCAGGTCCTCCAGGCGGTCGCAGCGCATGGCCCGCAGCTTGTCCGTGGCCAGGGAGGACTCGAACTGGAACACCCCGCTGGTGCCGCCGTGGGACAGCATCTCGAACACGTCCGGGTCGTCCAGGGGCACGTCGTCCATGCGGGCGTATTGCGCACCCGTCTTCGGATGGACGAGGCTGCCGTGGATCCGGCGGATGGCCTCGACGGCGTCGTGGATCACGGTAAGGGTCTTGAGGCCCAGGAAGTCCATCTTGAGCATGCCGGCCTGTTCCAGCGCAATCATGTCCCACTGGGTCACCAGCACGTCTTCGCCGTCGCCGTTACCGCCGGCGCCGCGCGTGGACTGGGTGCACACCGGCACGTACTCGGGCAGCGGCCCCGGTGCGATGACGACGCCCGCCGCGTGCACACTGGCGTGCCGGGCCAGGCCTTCCAGGACTTTCGCGTACTGCACCAGCTGCCGCACCCGGTCGTCCGACTGCACCATCTCCCGCAGCTCCGGGATGCGCTCCGCCGCTTCCTCCAGCGTCATGGCGCTGCCGGGCGCGTTGGGGATCAGCTTCGCCAGCCGGTCCGTCTCCGCCGGCTCGAAGCCCAGCACGCGCCCCACATCGCGCACCACGGCGCGGGACTTCATGGTCCCGAACGTGATGATCTGGCCGACGGAGTCCCGCCCGTACTTCTCCCGCACGTACTCGATGACTTCGCCACGGCGCTCGTAGCAGAAGTCGATGTCGATGTCGGGCATGGAAACGCGGTCCGGGTTCAGGAACCGCTCGAACAGCAGATCGAACTTGAGCGGGTCCACGTCCGTGATGCCCAGCACGTAGGCGACCAGCGACCCGGCGGCGGAGCCGCGGCCCGGGCCCACCGGGATGCCGTGGTCCTTCGCCCAGTTGATGAAGTCGGCGGTGATGAGGAAGTAGCCGGAGTAGTCCGCGCGCGGGTTGGTGATGACGCCCAGCTCGTACTCCAGGCGCTGCGCGATCTGCGGGGGCAGCGGGTCGCCGAAGCGCGCCTTCGCCCGCCGGTCCGCCTCCCGCCGAAGGAGGGAGGCCTCGTCCTCCACGTTCTCGGGCAGCGGGAACTTGGGCACGTGGTACGTCTTGGTGAACGGCACGTCCACCTGGTCCGCGATGGCCAGGGTGTTCTCCAGCACGTCGGGCCGGTCCGGGAACCGTTCGGCCATCTCCGCCGGCGTCTTGAAGTACAGGCCCCGGTCGTAGCGCATGCGGTTGGTGTCGCCCCGATCCTTGCCCAGCCCGATGCACAGCAGCACATCGTGGGCGTCGTGGTCGGCCTCACGCAGGAAATGGGCGTCGTTGGTGGCGACGACGGGCAGGCCCAGCTCGTCGGCCAGGGCGAACACCTTCCGGTTCAGCTCGGCCTGGCCCGGCGTGTCGTGGGCCTGGACCTCGAGGTAGTAGCGGCCGTCGAACAGCTCGGCGTACCACGCGGCCGCTTCCCGCGCCGCCTCGTGGTTGTCCGCCATGAGGTGCCGCGCAACCTCGCCGGCCATGCACGCCGAGCTCACGATGAGCCCGTCCGAGTACTGCGCCAGCGTTTCCCGGTCGACGCGCGGCCGGCGGTAGAAGCCTTCCGTGTAGCCGATGGACGTCAGGCGCACCAGGTTGCGGTAGCCCTCCCGGTCCCGGGCCAGCAGCACCAGGTGGTAGTACGGGCTGCCACTGCGCGGCGGCGTTCGGTCGCGCCGGTCGCCCAGCGCCACGTACGCCTCCATGCCCAGGATCGGCTTCAGCGCTTCCTTGTTGGCCTTCTGCCGGAATTCCCACGCGCCGAACATGCAGCCGTGGTCCGTCAGGGCCAGCCCCGGCATCTCGTATTCCTTGGCCCTGCGGATGAGGTCGCTGATCCGGTTGGCGCCGTCGAGCAGCGAATACTCGCTATGCGTGTGGAGATGTACGAAGGACATCCGTCAGATCGAATCCAGGAAGGTCACCCGGCCTGCGTCATCCCTCCACCCGTCGTGCGGGCGGAGGGGTGAGCGGGACGGGTGAACGTGGTCACGATGCGCCGCAGTCGAACGACCCCAGGATCGTGTCCAGCTGCAGCATGTACTCGTACTTGTCACTGGCGGGGGCGTACAGCCAGGCGTCCAGCAGGTAGTCCCGGTTCTCCGCCGGGCACGGGATCAGGCGGGTGATGAACGGACCCGCCTGGGGGAAGTTCTTCACTTTGCCGTCCCACACGCCGGCCACCTGCCGCGCGTCGGGGAAGCCCGGGACGCTGTCGGTGCGCAGGTTCGTGGTGTCAACCGTCTGCTTCCAGTCGTAGAAGCCTTCCGCCATCTGCTGGCGCCAGTCCAGGATCGCGTCCGCGTTCATCGGCTTCGCGCCGGTGCGCCATGTCACGGTGATCCAGCGCACCAGCGGGTCGCCTTCCGTCTTGTCGGTGAAGAAGACGTACGTGGAATCGTTGATGTCCCGCTTCAGGTAGATGTTGGGCAAGCGGAGCGAGAAGCCGGCGTCCTTCTTGAGCGCGGCCGCCAGCGTGTCGTTGGTCCCGCTGGCGAACATGCGCTGATGCGCGTAGACCCGGTACTCCTGGTCCAGCAGGGAGTGCAGCTTGGGCAGCAGCGAGATCATGGCCCGGGCACTGCCTTCGCGCGGCAACACCAGGATGGTGACCCGCTGGCCCCGCACCCACACGTCGTTCACCTGAACCACGGCCGGCGGGCTCGGCGCCGGCTCCGACGACTTCTTCAGAGCCTGCGCCACCCACTGGTCCTGCGCCGTGCCCACCGCCAGCACCTGGCGGAACTGGCGCAGCGTGACCCAGTCCTGGCTCTCCGGTGAAACCTGCGTGAGCTTGAACGTCTTTTCCGGACGCACGGTGTAGACCCGGGTCTCGAGGGCCTGGTCGACGGAGTCCTGGACCTGGGACCACAGGCTGTCGACGGCCACCACGATGATGCTGTTCTCGGCCCCGTGGGCAATCGTGCCGCCCGGCCCGCAGGCCGTGGGCATCACGGCGACGGCGGACAGGAGGACCCACCAATAGGATCTCATTGATTGACAATGGGTTAATGAGGTTCGGGCACCTCGTTCCTTGAAAAGTAACCGGCGCCGCAGACCCATGCAATCCGGAAACGCTTCCGGTTTGCGCCGGGCTCGGCCCGGGTGGTAACGTCCTTTCGCACGCATACCCCGTTCCGACCAAGGAGTGGACCATGGCCGGGATCGCGCACGCCCTGGACAGACTCGAGGAGTGGCGCCGTCGCCGCCGGAATGCCGGCCGCATGCTGGTGGCGGTGGACTTCGACGGCACGCTGTCGCCCATCGTGGAACGGCCGGAGGATGCGGCGATTCTGCCGGCGGCCCGGCAGGCACTGTCGGACCTGGCGGAGCGGCCGGACACGGTGGTGGCGGTGGTGAGTGGCCGGGGTCTGGCCGACGTTCGGGAGCGGGTGGGCCTGGAGGGTGTGTACTACGCCGGCAACCACGGGTTCGAGATCCAGGGTCCGGGCCTCGTGCGGGTCCATCCGGCGGCCGAAGCGGTGCGGCCGTTGCTGGACGTCATGGCCCGGCGGTTGGCGGCGGAGCTGGAGCACGAGGACGGCGTGCAGGTGGAGGACAAGGGTCTCACCCTGAGCGTGCACTACCGGCGTGCCGGCCCCGGCGCGGAGGGGCGGGTGGGACCGGTGGTGCGCCGGGTCTGCGAGGCGCCGGAGCTGCGCGTGACGGAAGGCAAGAAGGTGCTGGAGGTGCGGCCGTCCGTGGACTGGGACAAGGGCCGGGCCACGGCCTACCTGCTGGATGCTGTGGCCCCGCGAGGAACGCCCGCTCTCTTCATCGGCGACGACCGCACGGACGAGGACGCGTTCCGTGCGCTGGGCAAGGGTGGTGCGGGCGTTCTGGTGTCGGCGGCGCCGCCCGCCGACACCGCCGCCGCCGCCTTCGTCCGCTCCCCGTACGAGGTGGCGGATCTGCTGGAGGCGTTGGCCCGTGGCGATTGACCGCGGCCGGTCCGTGAAACGGCTGGTGACGATCGCCGGCCTGGCGGCCTTCGCCTTCGTCCTGCTGCGGCTCCAGACCAACGCATCCGCCAGCGCCACCGCGACGGTGCTCCTGGGCTTCCTGCTGCTGGCGTCGTACATGTCCGGTGCCGCCACCCGCGGATTCGGCCTGCCCGGCGTGACCGGCTACGTCCTGGTCGGTATCCTGGTGGGGCCGTTCGCCCTGGGCATCCTGAGCCCCCCCATGGTGGCGCTCCTGCGACGCATCGACGAGATCGCCCTCGCCCTCATCGCCCTCACGGCCGGCGGCGAGCTGCGACTCGCCGACCTGCGCCGCTCCGTCCGGCCCATCGTGGGGACCGGCCTCGGCATCATGACGGTCGTCGTCCTCGGCATGACCGGCCTCGTGCTGGCCGTGCGCCCCGTTGTGCCCCTCCTGGCCGGGCTGCCCTGGCCCGCCGTGTTTGCCCTCGGACTGCTGCTCGCCATCTGGTGCGCGAACTCGTCACCGGACGCCACCATCGCCGTCATCAACGAGACCGGGGCCGCCGGCGACTTCACCGAAACGGTGCTGGGAACCACCATCCTGAAGGACGTGCTGGTCATCATCGCGTTCTCCGCGGCGTTGTCTCTCCTGGCGCCCCTGGTGGAGCCGGGTGCCACCTTCGATTCCGGCCTGCTGCTGCATACGGCCTGGGAGGTGGGCGGCGCGCTGCTGGCCGGCGGGGCGGCCGGGGCCGTGTTCGCCGTGGCGCTTCACCGGCTCGGCGCCCGGCCCGTGCTGGCGACGCTCGCGTTCACCTACATCCTGGTCCTGCTCGCCGAGTTCCTGCACGTCGAATTGCTGCTCACCGCCGTCGGTGCCGGCTTCGTCGTCGAGAACTACTCGGAAGAAGGCGACCTCCTGATCCACGCCATCGAGGCCAACGCGCTCGTGGTGTTCGCCATCTTCTTCGCGCTGGCCGGCGCCGCGCTGAACCTGCACGCCCTGGCCGAGTACTGGCCACTGGCGCTGGGCATCGTGGTGGCGCGCACGGCCTTCACGTGGGCCGGGGCGCGCCTGGGCGCCCGCGTCGGCCGGGCCGGGCCGGAAGTGGCGCGCTGGTCGTGGATGGGCCTCATCTCCCAGGCCGGTGTGACGCTCGGCCTGTCCGCGCTGGTGGCGGAGGCGCTGCCCGGGCCGGGCGAGGTCTTCGCCGCCGTCACCACCGCAGTCGTCGTCGTCCATCTGCTGGCGGGGCCGATCCTGCTGAACGTCGCGCTGGAACGGGCGGGCGAGACGTCGGGCGGCGAGGACGGCCCGCCGGGTGCCCACGCGACGGCGCGGGACGCGGTGCACCCGGGTCACGACGGGATTTCACCCTGAGCCGGAGGTCTCACATGGGGACGCGTATCGAGGTGCGGACCACGGAACGGGAACAGCTGGTGGACATCACCGCCCGGGTCCGGGAGCAGGTGCTGGCGAGCGGGATCCGCCAGGGCGTGGTCCACCTCTGGTCGCTGCACACCACGTGCGGGTTGACGGTGAACGAGGGCGCGGACCCGGACGTGGCCCTGGACGTGGTGGCGACCCTGCGCCGCCTGTTTCCGGAGCAGGGCGACTACCGGCACGCGGAAGGCAACTCCGACGCACACCTCAAGACGCTGGTCGCCGGGCCGGGCCTGACTCTCCTGGTGGAGGACGGCGGCCTGGTCCTGGGCACGTGGCAGCACGTGTTCCTGACGGAGTGGGATGGGCCTCGCTCGCGTCGCATCGCCGTCCGGGTGATGGGCGCCCCTCCGGCGTAGTGTGGGAATTCTCCCTACAACGAGTTCCGGCGCTGACGCTGCCCGGTTTCAGGAGTCGCCCCACAGACGCGGGCTGAGCCCCGCTTTACCTTGGAACGGACGCTGAAACGGTGCGGATCCGGATGCCCCGGGCCGCAGGAGCGGGAGCTGAGCTGATGGCGCTGGAACCAGGGTGCGACCCCATCTTCGATGGCAGCGGCGTAGCGCGTGACGCGTTGGGCCGGCCGGTGCGGATGACGCCGGTGGCGGCGAGCGCACCGCGCCTTGTAGACATCGACCTCGATGCTTCGCCGTTCGTCGTGGTCTGGGAGACGACGCAGGCCTGCGACCTGGCGTGCCGCCACTGCCGTGCTGAAACGCAGCCGCGGCGGCATCCGGACGAGCTGTCGACGCTGGAGGCCATGCGTCTGATGAACGACGTACGGCAGTTCGGACGGCCTCTCTTCGTGCTTTCCGGCGGCGACCCGCTGAAGCGGCCAGACCTGGTGGCGTTGGTGAAGCACGGCGCCCGTCTGGGGCTGCGTATGGCCCTGGCGCCTTCGGCCACGCCGCTGGTCACCGGCGACCTGCTGATGGAGCTGCGGGACGTGGGGCTCGCCCGGCTGGCCGTGAGTCTGGACGGGTCGACGCCGGAGATCCATGACACGTTCCGCGGGGTGCGGGGCTCCTGGGCCTGGAGCATGGGCACGCTGTCCGCGGCCCACGGCCTCGGCCTGGACACGCAGATCGACTCCACCATCAGCCGCCGGAACCTGGACGACTTCGATGCGCTGGCGACCCTGGCAGGGCGCATGGAGATCGCCCTGTGGTCGGTGTTCTTCCTGGTCCCCATGGGCCGGGCGGGCGCCCGGGACATGATCACTCCGGACGAGTTCGAGTCGGTGTTCCAGCGGATGTACGACGTGTCCCGCACCGCGCCGTTCGACGTGAAGAGCACCGCGGCGCCGCAGTACCGGCGGGTCACCATCCAGCGCCAGATCGCCGAGCGGCGCGCGGCGGTGGACCAGCCCGTGACGCCGCTGCACGCCGGCCGCGGGTTCTCGCTGGCCAACCCGTCGGGCGCGGCCAAGGGCGTGAACGACGGCAACGGCTTCCTGTTCATCAGCCACACGGGCGAGATCTATCCGTCCGGGTTCCTGCCCGTCTCGGCCGGCAACGTGCGCACCGACGACGTCGTGGAGGTGTACCGGACGGCCCCCGTGTTCCGCGAGCTGCGGGACCGGTCCCGGCTGAAGGGCAAATGCAGCGTGTGCGAGTACCGGGAAGTGTGCGGCGGCAGCCGCGCCCGGGCCTACGCCATGACCGGCGACTACCTGGAAGCGGACCCCCTGTGCGTGCACCTGCCGGCGCGCTACCAGCACATGATTCAGGCGGGCGAAGCGCTGCCGGTGGACGCGTACTTCAAGCAGCGGGTGAGCGAGCGCGCCCTGCCCACGCCGTAGCCGCCGCGTCCCGGCGGCACTCGAGATGCATGAGCCGAGCTCCGGTTGGTCCCCTGCCGGAGCCGGAGACGAGGCCCGGAGTTGCTGGCGTCCGCCCGGACGGTCATCTTCGAGCCCTGTGAACCTCACGGGATCCGGGCGGGTAACAGCCGCATCCGTTTCCTGAAGTCCGCACAGCCAGAGCGGGGAATCGCACAAAGTATGAGTGAATCGGCGCCCGAGCAGGACTTCACGAGCCCGTCGTCGCCGGATGATCGCGCCGGCGCCAGCGAGCGGCGCATGCGCCAGTTCGCGTCGCGGCCGCTGGCCGATGACGAGGTGACGGCGTTCCTGCGGGACCATTCGTGGGGCGTGCTGGCCACGTCGCTGGATGACGTGCCCTACTCGGTGCCCGTGATCTACGGCTACGACGGCCACGTGTTCTACATCATCATGATCCGGGGCAAGAAGACCGGGATCCTGGAGCAGAACCCGAAGGTGTGCCTGACCATCCCCGACGTGCGGGAGCCGGGCATGCAGTGGTCGTCCGTCGTGGTGAGCGGGGAAGTGGAGTGGGTGAAGGACGTGAAGGGCTGGCTGTCGGCCATCATCACCATTCGCCGTCAGCGCGGCAACGACGCCGGAGCGTCTCTCAAGGAAGCCGCACGGTTGGCGCGGACCCGCGTGGCACGGCTGGTGCCGACGGAGATCACCGGACGAGCGAAAGCCGAATGAGCGGCGTGGCCGACGCGGCACACACCCTGCCACCCCGGGACCGCGAATCCGTCGAAACCGCGTCCCTGCCCACGTTCCGCGCCCACGCCCGATTCCAGGGCCTGTTCCGGGACTACTGGGAGCTGGCCAAGCCCGGCATCTCCTTCTTCATCGTCCTGACCGCCGCCGCCGGCTACTACCTCGGCAGCGCCGGGAGCCTGGCCCTGTTCCACATGCTGCGCGCCCTCGTGGGCATCGGCCTGACGGCCGCCGGCGCCGGCGCCCTCAACCACTACGTCGAGCGGGGCTCCGACGCCCGCATGGTGCGGACGTCCAATCGCCCGCTGCCCGCCGAGCGGGTACGTCCCGGCTCGGCCCTGGCCTACGGCATCGTGCTTGGACTCGCCGGGTTCACGCTGCTCCTGTTCGGCGTCGGAACCGTGTCCGCGATCCTCGCCCTCGCCAGCCTGCTCATCTACATCTTCGCCTACACGCCCCTCAAACGACGCTCGCCCACGGCCACGTTGGTGGGCGCCGTACCCGGTGCCCTGCCCGCTCTCGCCGGCTGGACCGCCACCGGCGCGCCCATCGACGGCACCGCCATCGCCGTCTTCGCCACCATCTACTTCTGGCAGATCCCCCACTTCCTGGCCCTGGCCTGGATCTGCCGCGACGACTACCGGCGGGGTGAGTTCAAGATGCTCGTCGTGGACGACGCCACGGGGCGGCGCACCGGCGCCAGCGCGTCCGTGTTCGCGGCCGCACTCCTGCTGGCCAGCGTGTTCCCGTTCCTGCTGGGGCGTGTCGGCGGGATCTACCTGACGGGCGTCCTGCTGCTGGGCGCCCTCATGCTGGGCGCCAGCATCGCCTTCCTGTCGGAGCCGGCACGACGCACCGCACGGCGACTCTTCCTCTCGTCCCTCGTGTTCGTGCCCGGGTGGATGCTGCTGGTGCTGTTCGACAAACGCGGTTGACGGGGACGCGGCGCGTGAGCAAGAAACAGCGCGACAGAACGATCGGTCAACGCGGCCACGAGTGGGAGGTGGACGTCGCCCGCATCTCCATATGGCGCCGCCTCACGCCTCCGCAGCTGCTGGTGGGCTCCTTCGCCCTCCTCATCCTCGCCGGCACGGTGGGCCTCAAGACGCTGCCGGGCCTCTACACCGGGCCCGGGCTGAACTGGCTCGACGCCCTGTTCACCACCACCAGCGCCGTGTGCGTCACGGGCCTCATCGTGGTGGACACCGCCACGTACTTCACGACCTGGGGCCAGGCCTTCGTCCTCCTCCTGATCCAATTGGGCGGGCTCGGCATCATCACGTTCACCACCCTCATCATCCTGGCACTCGGACGACGCCTGTCCCTGAGGCACGAGGTGCTGTCCACCGGCACCGCGCAGGTGTCGCCCCACGTGGACTTCCACCGCCTCACGGTCAGCATCCTGGGGTTCACGTTCGGCCTGGAATCCATCGGCGCCGTCCTGCTGTTCCTGTTGTGGGCGCCGCGCTTCGGCGTCGAACACGCGGCCTGGCATGCCGTGTTCCAGTCGGTGAGCGCGTTCTGCAACGCGGGCTTCTCCACGTTCAGCGACTCGCTCATGGGGTTCCAGCGGTCCGCGCCCTCCCTGCTCATCATCGCCGCCCTCATCATCCTGGGCGGCCTCGGATTCCTGACTCTCGAAGAGCTGCATCTGCTGCGCCTGGCGCGGCGCAAGGGCCAGAACTTCCGCCTTTCGCTCCACTCGCGCCTGGTCCTCGTGGTTACCAGCATCCTGCTCGTCGGCGGCACCATCGCCTACCTGGCCTTCGAGTGGAACGTGACCCTGCGAGGCCTGCCGGGGCCGCTCCGGCTCGTCAACGCCTTCTTCATGAGCGCCACGGCACGCACCGCCGGGTTCAACTCCATCGACTACTCCCACGCCTCCGACAGCACCAACTTCCTCACCATCCTGCTCATGGGCATCGGAGGCTCACCCGGGTCCACCGCCGGCGGCATCAAGACGACGACCGTCGGCCTCATCCTCATGCTCGCGTGGGCACGCATGCGCGGGCGCGAAGACGTCCACGCCTGGGGCCGCTCGGTGCCGGAAGAGACCCTGTCCCGCGCCGTCGGGCTGTTCGTCGTGGGCTTCGCCGTGCTTACCACCGGCATCTTCGCCCTCACCCTCACCGAGCTCAGCGCCTTCGTCCACGCCGCCGGCATCCACGGCCAGTTCCTGGCTCACATGTTCGAGGCCACCAGCGCGTTCAACACCGTCGGCCTCTCCCTCGGCGTCACCCCACACCTCTCGACAGCGGGCCGGTGGACGGCCATCCTCCTCATGTTCATGGGGCGCGTCGGGCCCCTCGCCTTCGCCGCTGCCATCACCCGGTCCGCCGAACGCCGCAGGGCCAGATACCGCTACAGCTACGAAGACGTCGTCGTCGGGTAGATCATCATGAAACGCTTCGTCATTATCGGACTCGGTAACTTCGGCGCGGGCGTCGCAGAGACGCTGTTCGCTCGCGGCCACGAGGTCGTCGCCATCGACACCAACGAACACGCCGTCGACCGCATCGCGTCCCACGTCTCCCGCGCCGCTGTCGGCGACGCCCGCGACCGCTCCGTCCTCGAGGAGATCGGCGCCCGCCAGGCCAACGCCGGCGTCATCAGCACCGGCGACGACCTCACCGCCAGCATCCTCGCCATGCTCGCCCTCAAGGACCTCCAGGTGGACGAGATCTACGTCAAGGTCATCTCCACCGACCACGCCCGCATCATGGAGAAGCTGGGCGCCACGGAGACCATCTTCCCCGAACGGGAGTCGGCCGTCCGGCTGGGCACCCGCATCACCAGCCACGCCATCCTGAACTACGTGCGCCTCGGCCCGGGGTTCAGCATCCAGGAAATGGCGGTGCCGGAGCCGTGGATCGGCAAGTCCATGCGTGATCTGGAGTTACGTCGCCGCCACAACATCACGGTCATCGCCGTGCACGACGTGCTCCTCGACCGCATGGTGCCGGTGCCGGACCCCGATGCGCCGCTCAAGGACTCGGATACGCTGCTGATCGCTGGTGCGGACGCGGACCTGGAGTACGCGTCGAAGATCGGATCGGAATGAGCCTGGCGCCGGGCGCGGGCGGTACGCGGCCGCCCCATCATCGGCCGGGCGGCGGGTACCGGATCCCGTGGCCGTTGCCGGCGGCGGACCGGGCGGCGGGCCGCGCGGGCGGTCTTTGGCGGTGGATGGGGGAGCGGTTGCTGCACCGGCCGCCACCCAACCCGCCGGCGGATGCGTTTCCACGGGCGGAGCCGTCGCCGGCACTGCCTCGAGCCGACGGGCGGGACCTGCGGCTGACCTGGGTGGGCCACTCCACGTTCCTGGTCCAGCTCGGGCGCCTCAACCTGCTGACGGACCCGGTCTGGAGCCGTCGTGCGTCTCCGTTCCGGTGGGCGGGCCCGGCGCGGTTGACGTCTCCGGGTCTGGCGTTGGGCCGGCTTCCTCCCATCGATGGCGTCGTCATATCCCACGACCATTACGATCACCTGGACGTGCCGACGGTGCGTCGCCTGGCGCGGGAGCACCCCGCCGCCCGCTGGTTCACGCCCCTGGGCTACCGCCGTTGGCTGGAGAAGCGTGGCGTGCTGGACGTGGAGGAGCTGGACTGGTGGGACGAAGCGGTCCTGGAGACGGACCATGGCCGGGCGCGCTTGGGGGCGTTGCCGGCGCAGCACTGGACGCGGCGCAAGCCGTGGGACGGCTATGCCCGCCTGTGGTGCGCGTGGCGGATCTCGGACGACGACCATTCCATCCTGTTCGGCGGCGACAGCGGCTACTTCCCGGGCTACGCGGACATCGGCCGTCGGGCGGGCCCGTTCGACGCGGTCCTGCTGCCCATCGGCGCGTACGCTCCGCGCTGGTTCATGCGGCTGGCGCACATGGACCCGGAAGAGGCGGTGCGGGCCTACCGCGACCTGGGTGGGTCGGGGGCCTTCGTGGCGATGCACTGGGCGACATTCCGTCTGTCGGACGAAGCGCCGCTGGAGCCGCCGGAGCGCCTGCGGGCCGCGTGGTCGGCGGCGGACTTTCCGCCCGACGACCTCTGGATCCCGCGCATCGGGGAGTCCAGGAGTCTGGCGGGATGAGCCGGCGGGGAGCGCCGGGCATCGCGCCGTGGGTCCTGTCGTTGTCCTTGCTGGCCGCGTGCACGCCCGTGCGATCGCCGAACATGGAGTTCGGCCGTCCGGCGCCCAGGGCCGATGGCGAGGATCGCGGGGTTGCGGCCGGGGCGGACGTGGCGGCCGCCGCCGCGGCCATCACGGAGGCGAGTGTGCGCCGCCAGCTTGACGCCCTGAGGGCGTCCGTGGGCGGGAGCGGGAGCGGTGAGGCGGGCCCGGCGGCGATGGCGGAGCACATCGTGGAGGAGTTCCGGCGTCTGGGTCTCCAGCCGCTGGGCGGCGTGAACGGCCCCATGGAGCCGGGTCCGGCCACGCGCGTTTCGCTGGAGCGGGACTCGGTCCGGCTCCGATTCGCATCGGGGGGACGCGGCGTGATGCTCCGCTACGGCGCCGACTACGCCGCCGCGCCGGGCGGCGGGCCGGTCGATGCCCGGGCGATGTTCGTGGGCGGAGCGGATCGGGCCGCGGCCGACCTGCCCTCGGCGGCCGGGGACGTGCCCGTCATCCGGTTGAACGCGCCGCCTGCGGACGTGGAGGGTTGGCGGGATGTGGTGCGCCGGCTGTCCGTGCCCGCGGCCCGCGCCGGCGCCCCCGCCCTCGTGGTCGTCCTGGATCAGGGGTTCGATGGCTCCAAGCTTCCGGACGTGTCCGTGGCGTTGGCGGGGCCGGTGGGCGACGCGGCGCCGATCCCGGTCTTCTTCGTCCGCTACCAGGCCGCGGAGCGCGTGCTGCGCGCGGCGGGTGTGGACCCCGACGTCCTGGCAGCCGACCCGTCCTCCGCTCTTCCGCTGAAGAGCCTCCGGGTCCAGGCCGCTGCCCCGGCGCAGCGCGTCGTCGTCGGCCACGACATCGTCGCCCTGTTGCCCGGCGGCGACCCGGCACGCTCGCGGGAGTACGTCGTCCTCCGTGCCGCGTACAGGTCGGCCGGGCCCGACGCGTCCCGGGCGGCGAATGCCACCGACGCGTCCGGGACCGCGGCCCTGCTCGAGGTGGCCGCCGCGTTCGCCCGGGTGCGCCGGCCGCCCGCACGGCCCGTCCTGTTCCTGGCCGTGGCCCGAGCCGGAGCCCCGGACGAGCCCCCGCGCCCCGACTCGCTCGCGGCCGCACTGCGCCATGCGGTCGCGGTGATCGATCTCCAGGCCGATGCGGCCCACCTCGACACCCCGGACCTCGCCCGCCTCGCCCGGCGCGTGTTCCTCGACGCCGAGCGGCTGAGCCGGCCCGCGCCCGGCCGCCCGGCCGTCACTCCACCCTAACGCCCCAGACGGACCTGCCGCAGGGGGAACTGGACCACGCTCTCGTGGCCGTCCTTCGACACGGCGGCCACGCCGAAGAAGTAGTTGTCGATGACGATGTCCTTCAGCATGTATTGCGACACGTCACCGGCCCAAGCCCAGTGGCTCCACTGGGGCTCGGTGGTGAGGCGCCAGTAGACCTTGTAGCCCGCCAGCTCCTTCGACGGCGCCTGCTTCCATACCAGGGTAGTGGACGGCTGGACGGCCCCGGCGATGCCCACCTCCGCCGGGGGCGGCGGCGCCCAGGCAAGGGACGCGAGCGTGGCGGCGTTCACGGCGGTGAGCTTCGCCGCGTACGCGAAGTCGACGCCCGAGATGACATCGCCGTAATGGATCCCGTTCTTCACCCGCACGTCCTGGTGCTGCCGGTCGTAGTTCTCATGGGCCTCGACGATGCGCACCGCCGGATAGCCCTGGTCGTCGAACGGCGTCTGATGCCCGCCGCGCCCGAACCGGTCGAGGCGGTAGATCACCATGGCGTGCAGGTTGGTGAAATAGGTGTCGGTGATGCGTGCCACGTAACGGGCCACCTGGAGCGATGGCCCGTCCACGGCGCCTCCGATGTAGCGGCGCATCCGCCGCTGCTGCTCCGTCTCCGTTACCGGGATGGGGTCGCCGAACACCCGGAAGACCGTGTTGTCGGTCACGCTGTCGATGCCCTGGATGTTGCCGATCATGTCGTTGTTCAGGAACGCCTCGATGTCCCAGCCTTCCTCCTTCACCTGCCGGGCCATGGCCTGGCCGCCCAGCAGGCCCTGTTCCTCGGCCGACAGGCCCAGGAACACGATGGATTTCGGGAACCGGTACTTCGTCAGCACGCGCGCCGCTTCCAGCACGCCCGCCATGCCGCTGGCGTTGTCGTTGGCCCCGGGCGAGTCGCTGGTGTCGTTCATGACGTCGGACACCCGGGAGTCGATGTCGCCCGACATGACGACGTAGCGGTTCGGGAACTCGGCGCCTCGCAGCACGGCCACCACGTTCACGATCCAGGTGTCCTGCGACAGGCGCCGGTTCTCCGATGCCTTGAACAGTGTGCGCTGGTACGACACCTCGAGGCAGCCGCCGCACGACGCGCTGATGCGGTCGAACTCGGCCTTGACCCACCGCCGCGCCGCGCCGATCCCCCGCGTGTTCGACAGCGTGTCGGACATGGTGTGGCGCGTGCCGAAGTCGACCAGCGTCTGCACGTCGGACTGGATGCGCTTCGACGACACCGAGTCGATGATGGCGTAGATGCGCGGGTCCCGCGGCGGAGGTGGCGTCCCGGCGGACGGCGTACCCGTCTGGGCGCTCAGGGACGTGGCGGCCGCCGACAGGGCAACGAGGAACGTGACGACGCGTGGTGCTTTCATTCTCACCTCGAAGGCGCAGAGCTGGTTGGAGCCGAACGATCGGCGGACCGGGGAAGGTACGGGGGGGCGGGGCGCGGCTCAACACGTAGGCGCCGGGACAGCGACCACGCAGAGGGCGCCGGGACAGCGACCACGCAGAGGGCGCCGGGACAGCGACCACGCAGAGGGC
>CAZUFP010000072.1:0-11898 GCA_964619835.1 uncultured Gemmatimonadaceae bacterium
TCTGGCGCGAGATGAGCTGGTGGGGCGCCCAGATCGCCTACGCCGAGGAGACGGAGGGGCACAGCGGCGTGGCCAACGCGTCCATCTACGGCGGCTGGGGCCATTTCGGGTTCCACTGGATCACGCCGTTCCACAACATCGCGGGCATGCTGACCGAGTCCGCCAGCGCGGACTTCGCCTGGCCCATCTTCATCCAGCCGGACCAGCTGGAAGGGTCGCCGAACCACATGCTTCCGGAGTACAAGGCGCAGACCACGTTCCCGCATCCCTGGCCCGGCGGCTGGTGGAGCGTGCGCGACATCGTGGAGCAGCAGAAGGTGGCGAGCCTCGCGGTGCTGGACATGGCGGCCAAGAACCGCCGCCTGGTGCTCCGCAACATGGTGCTGAAGGCGCAGCGCCAGGTCGAGCGCGGCGCGGCGGCTGCGCCGGTCCACAACGGGCCGGCCGGCCCGCTGGCCGCGTTCATCGTTCCCGCGGAGCAGCACGACCCGCTCACCGCGGTGGAGATGATCGAGAAGCTGCTCCAGCAGGGCGTGGAAGTGCGGCAGGCCACGGACGGCTTCGTCCACGAGGGCCGCGTGTACGGCGCCGGGTCCTGGGTGGTCTCCATGGCGCAGCCCAAGCGCGGGCTGATCCGCTGGCTCCTCGGCCGGACCTACTACCCGGACGACGAATGGACCCGGGACCGGGACGGGAAGCCGATCCGGCCCTACGACCTGGCCGGCCACGTCATGGCCGAGTTCATGGGCGTGGACGTGGTGCCCGCGGCGGCCCCGGTCACCGCGCCGACCACCGTCGTCACGCCACACTTCGACGTGAAGGTGGTGGAGCGGATCCCGTACGTGACCTCCGGGATCGAGCCGGCCGGCAGCGTGGCGGCGGGCTCGAACGGCTACCGGCTGGATGGGCGGCTCAACGCCGCCTTCCGGGCCGTGAACATGCTCTGGGACGACGGCGTGAAGGGCATACGACGCGTCACGTCCGCGGCACCCGGCTCCGGGCTGCGCCCCGGCGACTTCCTCATCCCGGCGAACGCGCCGGAGCAGGCCCTGCGAGACGCGGCGAGCGCCAACGGCGTCGACTTCGTGCCGCTGGACGCGAACCCGGCCGCCGCGCCCGCCCGGCGCCTGCGGATCGCCATGTACCACCGCTATTACGGCGGCAACATGGACGAGGGGTGGACCCGGCTGGTGCTGGAGCGGTTCGGCTTCCCCTACGACCGCCTCCTGGATGACCGGATCCGCAAGGGCAACCTCGCCGCCGACTACGACGTCATCATCCTTCCCTCCGACGACCCGGCCATCATGAAGGGGCCCGGCGGCGGGCAGGCTGCTGGCTCCTACCAGCGGTTCCTGGCGCGTACGCCGCCCAGGTACCGGAGCGGGTTCGGCAGCGAGGGCGTCGAAGCTCTGGAGGCGTTCGTCAAGAAAGGCGGCACCCTGGTCACCTTCGGCGAGGCCGGCGCGCTGCCCATCGAGGAGTTCGGCCTCCCGGTCCGCAACGTGTTGGACGGCCTGAGCTCCACGCAGTTCTGGTCGCCCGGGTCCACCCTCAAGGTGAACGTGGACAGCACCGACCCGCTGGCGTTCGGCATGCCGTCGCACGCGTTGGCCCTGTTCATGGGGGGCAGCCAGGCCTACGAAACCTCGCGTACGGACCACGCCGAGCGGATCCACCGCATCATCACGTTCCCGGAGGCGCGCCCCGACCGGGAGGACATCCTGCAGAGCGGCTGGCTCCTGGGCGAGGACGCGCTGTCCGGCAAGGCGGCGATGGTCGCCGTCGAGCACGGCGCCGGGCGAGTCGTGCTCATCGGGTTCCGGCCCCAGCATCGCGGCCAGACGTGGGGGACGTTCAAGGTGGTGTTCGACGCGCTCGTGGGGACGGGTGCGTAGCGGCGATCCATGAACCGCCCTCCCGCGCGCCGGGGTGGCCGCGACACGACGCAGGGCTCCATCCTGCGGGCGCTCGTGGCGCTGGCCATCCCCATCGTCGCGACCAACGTCCTCCAGACGCTCTACCAGCTCATCGACACGTTCTGGGTGGGGCGCCTTGGGGCGGCGGCGGTGGCGGCCGTGTCGCTGTCGTTTCCGGTGCTGTTCCTGCTCATCGCGCTGGGCGTGGGCATGACGGTGGCCGGCGCCATCCTGGTGGCCCAGTACTTCGGCGCGGGCAGCGAGGAAGGCGTGGATCACGCCGCGGGGCAGACGCTGCTCGTCGTGTTCGTCATCTCCGCGGTCCTCACCGTGGCCGGCTTCCTGCTGGCGGGGCCCATCATCTCCCTGTTCCGCCCGGCACCCGACGTGGCCGGCATGGCGACGGCCTACCTCCAGATCTCGTTCCTGGGCATCATCGCCGTCTTCGTCTACTTCGTCTTCCAGTCCCTGCTGCGCGGCATTGGCGACGTGCGCACGCCCATGATCGTCGTGTCCGCCACGGTCCTGCTGAACACGGGCCTCGACCCGCTGCTCATCATGGGCATCGGCCCGTTTCCCGAGCTGGGCGTGGCCGGCGCAGCCTGGGCCACCATCATCGCCCAGGGGCTCGCCGGCGCCGTCGGCCTGTGGCTCCTGTTCAGCGGCCGCTACGGCCTGCACCTGCGGCTCCGCCACCTCAAGCCTGACCCGGCCCTCATCCGGCGCATCGTCCGGCTGGGCGTGCCGTCGTCCCTCGACCAGTCCATGCGCGCCCTGGGCATCGCCGTGCTCATGGTGCTCGTGGCCCGGTTCGGCACGACGACGATCGCCTCCTACGGCATCGTGTCCCGCGTCTTCAGCTTCGTCCTCATTCCCGCCATGGGACTGGGAATGGCCACGTCCACCGTCGTGGGCCAGAACGTGGGCGCCAGCGCCAACGCCCGGGCCGAGGCCGCCGCACGTATCGGCATGGGCGCCGCCTTCGCCGCCCTCACCGTCGCCGGCATCCTGTTCTTCCTCTTCGCCACGCCCGTCGTGCGCCTGTTCGTACCGGAAGCGCCCGCCGTCATTGCCAACGGCTCCCACTTCCTGCGCATCATGGCCCTCACCTTCGGCTTCATCGGTGTCCAGGTGGTCATGGGCGGCGCTCTCGCCGGCGCCGGCAACACCCTCGCCTCCATGGCCCTGTCCATCCTGTCGTTCTGGATCCTGCGACTGCCGTTCGCCATCGTCCTGTCCCGCTTCACCCCCCTCGGCGCCGACGGCATCTGGTGGGCCTTCCCCATCTCCAACGTCCTCGCCGCCGCCGCCGCCGTCGCCTGGTTCCTCCGCGGGACCTGGATCCGCCGCGTCGTCGATGACCGGCTCGTGGCCGCGGATCCTCTCGCAGAGACGGTGCGGGAGGAGGTCATCGTGGAGGAGGGCCTGGAGTAGGAGGGCGCAGAGAGAGCAGAGGGCGCGGGGACAGCGGTTCACGCAGAGGCGCGGAGGGCGCGGGGACAGCGGTTCACGCAGAGGCGCGGAGGGCGCAGGGACAGCGGTTCGCGCAGAGGCGCAGAGGGCGCAGAGGTTTCGCCGGCGAAACTGAATCGCGTGGGCAGCATTCGGGCGACCGCTGAGTTCCTTTTTTTGGGGTTTGTGCCGGGGTCTGCCTCGTTCGTGGACCTGGAGTAACACCGGCCGCTTCCGACACCGGATCAACAGAACCCCGACAGTCTGCCCTGCGGCGAGCGTGCCCCGCGCGATCAACCTTCCTCAGAATTCAAAACACTCTGCGTCCTCTGCGCCTCTGCGTGATTCGCCGTCCCTGCGCCCTCCGCGGCTCTGCGTGATAGGCTGTCCCCGCGCTCTCGCGTGATAGGCTGTCCCCGCGCTCTCGCGTGATGACTGTCCCTGCGGCCGCGCGATGCTGTCCCTGCATCAACATTCAACCCCAGGTGCACAACCGCCCTCTGCGTGCTATCGTACCGGCGAAGGCGGCGATGAGGCCGCTTGCATGGGACACAACCAGAGGACCGGCGATGGTCACGCTAATGCTCTGCTGTTGCCTCCTGAGTCCGGCGATCCCGCTGGCGGGGATCCAGACGGACACGCCGGCGGCGCCGGCCGTCGAGGCGACGGACATCCAAACCAGGGGACGGTTGCCGCAGCAGCCTCCGCAGCAGGACACCCTTCGTTTCTACAACCTGATGCGCATCGTGGTGACGGTGTCGCGCACGAGCATCCCGCTGCGGGAGAACCCGGCGGCGACGACGGTGGTGAGCCGGGAGGACATGCGGGAGATGCCGCGGGCGGTGGCGGTGGACGAGGCGGTGCGCATGGTGCCGGGCGTGAAGGTGGACAACCAGGCGGACGGCGAGCGGGTGCACATGTCGATCCGCGGGCAGGGGATCCTGTCGGAGCACGGGCTGCGGGGCATCAAGGTGCTCCAGGACGGGATCCCGCTGAACGACCCGACGGGGTTCGCGCCGGACCTGTACGACGTGGACTGGTCCAACGTGGAGCGTGTCGAGGTGCTGCGCGGGCCGGGCGCGTCGCTGTACGGCGGCGGCTCGACGGCGGGGGTGCTGAACATCGTCACGACGCCGGCAGGCACGGGTCCGGCCATGGTGGTAGACGGCCGCACGGGGTCGAACGGGTTCTGGAAGACGAACGCGCGCAGCTCGGGCAAGGTGGGTGACGTCGGCTACCAGTTCTCCCTGAGCCGGACCATGGGCGACGGCTACCGTGTGCACACGCGGTTCGCGGGCACGAACCTGTACGCGAAGGCGGACATCAAGGCATCGGACCGGCTGGAGATCCGGCCGATCCTCGCCTGGACGGGCTTCTTCAACGACAACGCGGAAGGCCTGAACCTGACGTGGCTGGCGCAGGACCGCCGCCAGGCCAACCCGGACGCCATCACGTTCAACGAGTACCAGCGAACGCAGCGTTTCACCGGCGGCTTCACGGGCCGCTACGCGGTGGGCGGGGCGACGGACCTGGACTTCAACGCGTACCTGCACAGCACGCGCTACAAGGAGCCGGTGCCGTCGTCCGTGCAGCACCGCTCGCTGGTGGCCCCGGGCGCGACGCTCCAGCTGACGCATCGCGTGGCGACCGGCGCCATCACCCACACGTTCAGCGGCGGCACGGACCTCCAGTGGCAGACCATCGACGAGTATCGCCACCCGAACCTGGGCCTGGCCGCCGAGGGACCGGAGCTGCTGTCGGATGAGACCATCGCCCAGAGCGGGCTGGGCGTGTTCCTGCTGGACCGGCTGGACTTCGGCCGGGGCTGGGGCGGCATGGTGAACGTCCGCTACGACCGCATCACCAACAAGCTGACGGACCAGCTGGCGGCGGGCGGCGTGGACCTGTCGGGCGACGCCAACTTCGATCGCGCCACCGCGCGCGTCGGCGTGTCCTACAGCCCGACGCCCGCGTTCAGCGTCTACGCCAACTGGGGCCAGGGCTTCCTTCCGCCGGCCACCGAGGAGCTGGCCAGCAACCCGGCGGCGCAGGGCGGGTTCAACGCTTCGCTGGCCGCGGCGCTGTCCAACGGCGAGGAGCTGGGGGCGCGGGGCATGGTGGGGAACCGGCTATTCTACGATGTCGCCCTGTTCCACCTCGAGACGAGCGGTGACTTCGACCGCTACCGGGTTTCCACCCGGCCGCTGGAGACCTTCTATCGCAACGGCGGCAACAGCCGGCGGTTCGGTGCGGAGCTGTACGCCAGCTGGAACCCGGTGGATCCGGTCCGCGTCGAGGCCGCGTACACCTGGTCCCACTTCAAGTATCGCCCGTCCACGAGCTTCTACGGCGACATCACTGGCCACTGGCTGCCCAACAGCCCCGAGCATCAGCTCATGACGGAGCTGACCGTCGAGCCGGTGAGCGGCTTCACCCTGGGCGCGGGCAGCGACACCTACAGCCGTTGGTACGTCGACGCCGGCAACGCCACGTCCGTGGACGGCTACACCCTGTGGAACGCCGAGGCCTCCTGGCGCATCCCCTTCGTCGGCCCCGACACCCGGCTCACCGTCCAGGGCCGCAACCTGACCGGCACGAAGTACATCGCGTTCACCGAGCCCGACCCCGACGGCAACTCCTACCAGCCCGGGCCCGAGCGCGAGATCTTTACCGGACTTCGCATCATGCTCCCTTGACCCTGGGACGCCGCCGCGGTCCTTCCCGGCCGCGGCGGCTCGCAGCGCGCCCCGCTTATCCGCCGTGCTTCCGGCGGAATCGGCGCGCCTTCGCCCGGTTCCCGCAATCCGACATGTCGCACCAGCGGCGGCTCCGGTTCCGGCTGCCATCGACGAACAGCCAGCCGCAATCGTCCGCGTCGCACAGCTTCAACCGATCCCGTTCCGGCGACGTCAGCAGCTCGCCCGCCGACCAGATCACCGGCCACAGCGGCCGCTCCAGCGCGTCGTCCCCCGACCAGCTCCACACCACGCCGGCGCCGTCCGCGGCGAGCACACGCCGCGAACCCGCTTCCGCCAGCGCCTTGTTCAACAACCCCAGGTCGGACGATGACGGAGCGCCGCCCCCCGCCGCGTCCGTCAGCACCCCGTACAACAGCGTCCGTAGCTCGTGCGCACGCCGCAGCACCGCCGCCGCCTCGGCCGGCGACGCCAACGCCCGCGCCCGCATACGCGCCGCCGCCCCTGCGCCCACCAGCAAGCGCGATTCCGCCCACGCCAACAGCGCGCCATAATCCGGAAGCTTCTCCGCCGGATCGTCCCGCGCCTCCCACCCCCGCGTCCTCGTCAGCTCGATACACGCCCAATCGGTCCGCACGGTTCCACCCTCCACGTTCTGCGCCACGCTCCACGGTCCACGCTCCACGCTCCCAACATAACCGTCTAAAAATCATTGACAAGTTACTCCCCCGCCCCCATCGTGAAGCAACCTGCAAAACGATGTACAGGGGTTTTTCAGCCGGAGGTGTGCATGCTGGTTCGAACGTGGCGGGGGGCGACGAAGGCGGAGGATGCCGACGCGTACCTGGCGTACCTGGAGCGGACCGGGCTGCAGGCGTTTCGCGACACGCCGGGCAACCTGGGCGCGTTGACGCTGCGGCGGCTGACGGGAGATGGCCGGGCGGAGTTCCGGATCGTGAGCTTCTGGGAATCGATGGAGGCGGTGCGAGCGTTCGCGGGCCCGGATCCGGATCGTGCGGTGTTCTACCCGGAAGACGCGGACTACCTGGTGGAGCGCGACGAGCTCGTGGACCACTTTGACGCGGTGCACGCCCGCTGGCCTGCGGATCCCATGTCGAGCGGGACTCCCTGAGGGGTCGCCGGCCGCCGGGTGGTGGGGAAGACCGTGGCTCTCCGCGCCCCGGGGTGCCATCATGGACGGCAGCCCGGCACGACGCCTCGCCCGGTATGCTCCCCAGCCCACCGGAAGGCTGCCCGGAACGAAGACGAAGACGATGGTTGCCCGGGGATGAAGACGTCCGCGGGCGTCGTCCGGCCCGACCGTTGATCGCGATGGAATTCGGGTTTGACCTCCCCTCGCACATGGAGCCCGTGATGCCTCGCCAGACCGCCACCCTCCGCGTCCGTCTCCCCGGTTTCGTCGGGCCCGACACGTCTTCACAGCGGGAGGGGTTCCTGGACCCGGGGCCGTATCCGGTGCTGGAGTACCTGGAGAACCACCCGGACGCGGACACGGACTTCGCGCGGCTGCTGGCGCCGGCTCTGGGAGCGAGCGACACCTGGGTGTGCACGCGCTGGAAGGCGCAGCGCTACGCCGACGTCGTGGAGCAGCCGGATCCGGCGCCCCAGCGCCAGGCCTTCGCCGGGGACCCCGACGCCGTGGACGAGGCCGCGTTGACGGGCCTGTTGCCGCGTTTCCACGCATTCACCTACGACCTGGACGAAGCGCGTTACCCGTTCGACCTGCCGGGCGTGCACGTGCCCCAGGCACCACCGGCGTCCAACAACTGCTGCACCTTTGCCGAGGCCCTGCTGGTGCGCGCCTGGGCGGACGCGCATGCGGGTTTCGCCTGGAACGCCGAGCGCCATGGCCAGATGATGATCTACTCCGCCGACGACTACTTCTCCCCCGTCACGGCCGCCGTGGACGCCGGCATGGCCGTGGCCGCCGACGCGGACGAAGCGCCCCACCCCTGGACCCTCGTCCAGGGCTGGCGCCACCAGTGGCGCGGCGGCCACACCTTCATCGTCGTGGACCACCACCCCGCCAACGACCGCGTCCTGACGCTGGAGTCCAACAGCGCCTGCCACCTCGACGGCCCGGGCTTCCGCATGATCGGAAGCCTGCGGGACGTCCCCGCACCGCCCGCGTCCTGGTGGGAGCGCGAGGACCTCTGGACCTGGCAGCGCTTCCGCGCCACCTACCGCTACCGGCGCGTGGCCCGGCTCAAGGTGCGCAACCGGAGCTGGGCCGGGACGTGATGGCTACGTGCCGCCGTTGCCCTGCGGTCCGTTCGACCGGCCGGTGGCGCCCACGCCGGGTGGGGCGGCAGGCGCCGCGTCCGGGGCGCCGTTTTCGTCGGACGTTTCCATGGAGGCCTGCTTGACCCGGTCGCCGACGCGCTGGAGCAGCGAGCTGAACAGGTCCGGGTCGTAGCTCACCGCGAAGCTGAACAGCGACAGCAGGCCGGCGAACCGGATGTAGGAGAACGGCGTGATGTTCTCGAACGGGTTCCCCAGCATGACCAGCAGCCCGGAGATCACCATCAGGTAGACGAAGAAGCCGCGCAGGGCGCCGGACAGGTACGGGTTCACGTTGTCGATGTGCACCGTGAGGACGGGGCCGTCCGCACCGCTGGCGCCATCCCCGCCGTTTCCGCCAGGCCCGCCCGGAGCGGCCCCCCTGGCTCCCAGCAGCGGCCGGCCCGTCCGCAGATTCGCCCGGGCGCCCAACGCCCCCAGCAGCCCCGCCAGCACGCACAGCAGCGCCACGTTCGTCGGCGTGAAGAAGAGCGCGACGATGATGGCCGCGTGGAACGGAGACGGCACCCCGGCGCCGGCGAACCGCGTCGGCGGGATGGAGTCCGGCGCGTCCCCGAGGCCCAGCGCCGCCCGCGAGCGCGCGATCACCGCCTCCACCGTCGTGTCGGCGATGGTCGCCGCGCCCAGCGGGCTCACCGCCACCCGGTACGGCTCCGTCGCCACCGTCAGGCCGCCGGCGAACACCCACAGCCAGGCCACGCCCACCACCACCGTCGCCACCTGGCCCCACGTGCCCAGCGCGTTCAGGAGCCTGGGCGGCCTCACGCTGCGCCTGGGATCTCCCGCCGCCGGGTCGCCCGCCACGTCGTCGTCCGCCGCGTCGTCGTCCGGCGCGTCGTCGCCCGGCGCGTCGTCGCCCGGCGCTTCGCCCGGCGCCTCGCCCGACGCCTCGGGCTCCTCTCCGTCCTGCGGTTGCTGGTCCAGCCGTTCATCGTCGCTCATGGCTGCCTCCGGCTCCGGGCCACGGGAAAGGTGGGAAGAATCGGTGCTCGACATGACAAACTGCATGGTCCCGGGCGTTCTTCACAGCTTCATGATGAACCGGCGGGGCGGAGTCCCGATGCACGTCGCTATCGCGAGGTCCATCGGGGTGATCCGGAGGACGCGCGCGTCGAAGTCGGCTGGAGGGCCGGTCAGTCCGCTCGCAGCGCTTCCACCGGGTCCACGCGGCTGGCGCGCCGGGCGGGCAGCCAGGACGCCAGCAGGCCGGCGGCGGCGAGGAGGGCGGCGACGGCGGCGAACGTGGCGGCGTCGGTGGGCGCGACCTGGAAGAGGAGCGCGCGCATGGCACGGGTGGCCAGCAGGGAAGCGGCGATGCCGATGGCGAGGCCGGTGCCCATGAGCGTTGCGCCGTGGCGGAGGACGAGGCCCACGACGTCGTGCGTGTCTGCGCCCAGGGCGATGCGCACGCCGATCTCCTGGGTCCGCTGGCGGGCCATCTGGGCGGTGACTCCGTAGACGCCGACCACGGCCAGGGTCAGGGCGATGGCGGCGAACAGGAGCAGCAGGGTCATGAGGAAGCGTGGCCGGGCGAGGGCTCGGACGCGGACGGCGTCCATGGTGCGGATGCTGAGCAGCGGCAGCTGGGGGTCCAGGTCGGTGACGATGCGGCGGATGCCGGGTGCGAGGGCCGCCGGGTCGCCCGAGGTCCGCACGACCAGCGACATGCCGCTGCGGGGGTGCTGGCCGAGGGGTTGGAAGATCTCGATCTGTGTGGGCTCGGCCACGCCGTTCTGGTGGTCGTTGCCCACGACGCCCACGATGGTGCGCCACACGGCCGTGGAGTCCGGGACTTTCTGGAAGGTGATGCGCTGGCCCACCGGGTCCGCGCCCCGGAAGAACTGCTGTGCCAGCGCGTCGTTGATGATGATGACGGGCGCGGCGTCGGCGCGGTCCGCGTCGGTGAACGTCCGGCCGCGCAGCAGAGGCACGCCCATGGTGCGGAAGTAGCCGGGCGTCACGTCCCGGTGGGCCACTTCGGAGCCGTACGCATCCGCCGGGCGGCCGGCCACGGAGAAGTCGCTGGTCCACCACCCGCCGCCCTGATTGAGCGGCACCACCGACGTCGTGGCGGCGTCCTCGACGCCCGGCATGGCGCGCACGCGGCGGACCAGCTCGGCGTAGAAGGCGGTGATCCGGTCGCCGGTGTCGTAGCGGGCGCCCGGCAGGTTCAGCGCCACCGTCAGCACGCCGTGGGAGCGGAAGCCCATGTCCACGTTCTGGAGCCGCCAGAAGCTGCGCACCAGCAGGCCGGCGCCCACCACCAGCAGCAGGGCCAGCGCCACCTCCCCCACGACCATGCCGCCGGCCATGCGGCGGGCGCCGCGTCCAGGAGAACCGCTGCGGCCGCCTTCACGCAACGCCGTGCCCGGCACCAGCCGCCCCGTCCAGAGCGCCGGTGCCACGCCGAACAGCAGCCCGCTCGCCACCGTGATGGCCACCACGTACGCCACCACGGTGGGGTCCAGCGCGAAGTGTGACACGCGCAGCAGGCCCTGGGGCTGGAGCCGTTCCAGCGCCCGCGTGCCGGCCCAGCCCAACGCCAGCCCGGCCAGGCCGCCGAACAGCGACAGCATCAGGCTTTCCGTCAGTAGCTGCCGCACCAGCCGCGGCCGCCCGGCGCCCAGCGCGCCGCGCACCGCCAGCTCGCGGCGCCGGCCGGACGCCCGCACCAGCAGCAGGTTGCCCACGTTGGCGCACGCGATGAGGAGCAGCAGGCCCACGGCCCCCAGCAGCACCAACAATGGCGTGCGCGTGTCGCCCACCAGGAATCGGTGCAGCGGCGTCATGTCCGCGCCCATCACCCGGTTCGTTTCCGGGTACTCCACCTGGAGCTGCTTCACCACCGCCTGGAGCTGGGCGTTCGCCGCCGCGGGCGTCACGCCGGGCCGCAGCCGCGCGATGGCCCGCAGCCAGTGCGCGCGGCGAAACCACGTCTGCGCCCGGCTCGCCGGGTCCCAACGCTCCGGCACCCAGCCGTCCATGCCGTCGAACGGGTACGCCATGCCCGCCGGCATCACGCCCACCACCCGGTATTCGCGCCCGTTCAGCGTCAGCAGCCGGTCCAGCACGCCCGGATCCCCGCCGAACCGGTTCTGCCACGCCGCGTGGCTCAGCACGATGACCCGCGCAGCCTGGTCCCACGTCTCCTCCGGCCGCAGCGCACGGCCCAGAACGGGGTCCACGCCCAGCACGCCGAAGAAGTTGCCCGTCACCCCCGCCAGCGTCAGTACCTGCGGCGCGCCCTCGCCTGTCATGACCGCGTCGGTCGGGAAGCTCTCATAGGCGCCCACGTCCTGGAACGCCCGCACCCGCGCCTGCCAGTCCAGCATGTTCGCCGGCGCCACGATGTTGTGGACCCAGCCCTTCTCCGGGTTCGACTCCGTCAGCATGTACAGGCGGCCCGGGTCGCGGAACGGCAGCGGCCGCAAAATCACCGCGTTCACCGCCGAGAAGATGGCCGTGTTCGCCCCGATCCCCAGCGCCAGCACCACCACCGCCATCACCGTGAA
>CAZUFP010000072.1:11998-13602 GCA_964619835.1 uncultured Gemmatimonadaceae bacterium
CCCGCGCCCGCCAGACGCGCCCGCACCTCCGACCGCCAGTCAGGCATACTCCACCTCCGCCACGCGGCCGATGGCCCGCACGAACTCCGTCCAGCTCCGACGCTGCGACGCCAGCTGCTTCGTCCCCTCCGCCGTCAGCTCGTAGAACCGACGCCGCCGCTCCCCGGCCTTCTCCACCCAACGGCCCCGGATCCAACCCCGCTTCTCCAGCCGATACAGCAGCGGATACAACGACGCCGCGTGAATCCGCACCACGCCCCCCGACCGCGCCTCGATCTGCTTGCTCAGCTCGTAGCCGTGCCGCGGCTCGTGCTCCAGCAACGCCAGGATCAGGAGCGGTGTCGTCCCCTTCTTCAATTCGCGGTTGAGCATAATGGCGGCTCCATATGTATGATTGCCATATATATGGCCCCGGCAACGGAGCCGTCAAGGCGCCGCCGCGTCCTGCCCGCCAAGGCGCCGCCCCGTCCTGCCCCCCAAGGCGCCGCCCGGGCCAGAACCGTTTCGGGCCCCGTTCCAGGGGCGGCGGGCCGCGAGATCTGCCCGGAGCCGGGGCGGCGGAGTTGCCCGGAGCCGCCCCGCGCCCGACTCTGAAGCAACGGTTGCGGCCAGCCTGTCCCGCGCCCTCGCTCTTTGCCGCAACGGAACTCGAATTCGAACTCGAACTCGACGCGTCCGGGCGGGGGTGGAAGCTCGGGGGCGGCATGAACTCGGAAGGGTCTCATGGGTGATTACGCACAGGCGGCGGAGTTCTACGACCTGCTGTACGAGAGCCGGAAGGACTACGGCGTGGAGGCGGACTACCTGGCGGGGCTCATCGGTGCTGCCCGGCCCGGTGCCCGGTCGGTGCTGGACGTCGGTTGCGGCACGGGCTCCCACGCCCGTTGTCTTCTCGACCGTGGCTTCTTGGTGGACGGAGTGGACGTGGAGACTGCGTTCGTGGCGATGGCTCGGGCGAAATGCCCGGAAGGCGCCTTCGTCGTGGGTGACATGGCCACCCTGGATCTGCCGGGTCGCTACGACGTGGTGACCTGCCTGTTCTCGGCCATCGGTTATGTGCGAACGGAGGCGGCGTTACGCGAGGCCGTCCTGCGCATGCGCCGCCACCTGAACGACGGCGGCGTGCTGCTGGTGGACCCGTGGTTCGAGCCGGGCCAGCTGGCCCACGGCCGGGTCATGGCCGTCACCGGCGAGAGGGACGGCGTCGCGGTCTGCAGGGTGTCGCGCACGGTGGTGGACGGCGGCCTGTCCCGCCTGGAGTTCGAGTACGTCATCGGCACTCCCGGCGGTCTGCAACGGCGGTCCGAGGTCCACGAGCTCGGCCTGTTCACGCAAGCGCAGATGGAAGGGGCGTTCGCGGCCGCGGGCCTGGCGGTGCGGCGGGAGCCGGAGGCGTGGGGCACGCGGGGCATCTACGTGGGCCGTCCCGCGTAGGCGCGCGGGAACGCACTCCCACCGACTCGAGCTCGGATTCGAGCTCGCACTCGAATTCGGCGAAGCGCTCGCCCGTACCCCGAGGAACCACGGATGCCCGGACCCGACCGCTCTGTCCTGGACGCCATCGGACACACGCCTCTGATCCAGCTGAACGCCGTCGCACCGCC
>CAZUFP010000072.1:13702-19427 GCA_964619835.1 uncultured Gemmatimonadaceae bacterium
TGCGCCGCCCGCGGCTTCGGCGCCACGCTGGTCACTTCGGATGCGTTCAGCCTGGAGAAGCGGAGCCATATGCGTGCCCTGGGCGCGGCGGTCGTCGAGGTGCCCAGCGACGGCGGCCGCATCACGAAGGCGCTCATCGAGGCCATGATGGCCAAAGCGGCCGAGCTGAGCGACGCCCCGGACGCCTTCTACGCCGACCAGTTCAACAACACCGACGCCATCGAGGGCTACGTGCCGCTGGGCGGCGAGATCTGGGAGGAATGCGACGGCCACGTCGACGCCTTCGTGCAGGCCGTGGGCACGGCTCATTGCCTCAGCGGCGTGGCCCGCGTGCTGCGCGCCCGCCGGCCCGGCGCCCACGTCGTGGCCGTGGAGCCGGAGGAGTCGCCCGTCCTGTCGGGCGGCGTCCCCGGCGCCCACCGCATCGAGGGCGTCGGGCCCGGGTTCGTGCCGCCTTTGTGGGAGCCGGAGCTGGTCGACGTCATCGAGCGGGTCTCCACCGACGCCGCCGAGGCCATGTGCCGGCGCCTCGCCCGGGAGGAGGGTCTCTTCGCCGGCACGTCCACCGGCGCCAACGTGGTCGCCGCGCTGCGGGAGGCGGAACGGTTGGGTCCGGGCCGCACCGTCGTCACGCTGGCGTGTGACTCGGGGCTCAAGTACCTGTCCACGCCGCTGTACGCGGCCGGGTAGGGCGCGGGGCCGCCTCGGCGACCCGGTCGGCCGGGCGGCTGTCGTGCCCGCCCGCCCGGCGAGTCCGATGTCCGCTCTCGAATCCCGCGGGCGTGAACCTTGCCCTCCGTTGCCTCCGCCGACACCGGCGCCGCATCTTGAGCCCGCTGTCGAACTCGAATTCCAATTCGAACTCGAACAAGCGATCCACGGAACGGGTCCATGCTCGTCATCTTCAGCGACCTTCACATCACCGACGGCCGCACGGCGCGCAATGCGCACCGGAGCGCGTTCCGGCGCCTGGGCGAGGAGATCCGCGCGTCGGCGAAGGCGCGCAACGCCCGGGACCTGGACGTCGTGCTGCTGGGCGACATCTTCGACGTGGTCCGCACCGACTACTGGCATCGGAATGCCGTGCCGCCGGAGCGGCGGCCGTGGGGCGGGCTCGAGATGGACCCGGAGACGGGGATCAACCGGGACCCGGCGGTGGAAGACCAGTTCGAGGAGATCCTGTCGGAAGTCCTGGTCCAGGACGCCAGCCGGGCGCTCATCGCCATGCTCGGGGAGCTCGAAGCCGCCACGGGGTTCAAGCCGCGCCTGACGTACGTTCCCGGCAACCACGACCGGATGCTGAACAACTTCCCCGGCCTGCGCCGCCTGATCCGAGACGCCCTCGCGCCTCTCTCCGTCGACTTCGCCAACGTCTACGAGTCCGCCGACTACGGAGTGCGGGCCCGCCACGGCCATGAGTGGGACGCCAACTGCCACGGCTGGCAGTTCTACCGGAAGGTGCTCAACCGCACGTCCGGCATCGGCCGGTTCGACGAGCGGGCGTACCGCGTCATGGCCATCGGCGAGGTCGTGACGGCGGAGCTGATGGCGGGCCTCATCTACCACATGCACCAGGCGCTGGACCCGGAGCGGGACCGGCCGTTCCTGGAGAGCCTGGTGGACCTGCACAACCTGCGCCCCATGGCCGAGGTCTTCCACTGGCTCGCATGGCAGGAGCAGAGCCGGTACACCCGCGTGTCCGAGCGGGCCGTGGTTACCGCCCTCGACAACGTGCTGGACAGCGGCTTCGCCCGCCTGTGGGACCGGACCAGGCGGGACTTCATCGTCTCGGGCGACCTCACCGATTACCTCTGGAAGGTGCGGGACGAGGTCCGTTTCGGCGGGCTCGCCACGCTCGGCGCCAGCATGCGCCTGCTGGAGTCGCTGGGCGGCCTCCGGCACATGTTCGTCGGCGAGAGGACGCCCCTGGTGGACGGCGCGGCCGAGGAGTCGGAGGCGCTGCCCGAGGACAGCCCCATCCAGTACATCGTCTACGGCCACTCCCACCGGGCGCGGCAGGAGTGCTTCTCCGCCCGCCAGGACGGCCGGGTCCGCATGTACCTCAACACCGGCACCTTCCTGCCCCTCATCGAGCGCGCCCGCGACCGGAGCTTCTACCGCACCCACCGCATGACCTTCGTGACCTTCTTCCGCGGCGACGAGGACGGCGACGGCCGCGCGGGCGACGGGCCCACCATGGACGTGTGGGACCGGATGCAGAGGAAGGACTACGTGTAGCGGAGCGGGCCTTTCGAGCTCGAGCTCCAGTTCGAAACGGAATTCATCCGCCAGCCGGGGCTATGCGCCGCCGAACGGGCGGCCGATGCGGATCTCGAGGAGAATGCTGCGGGGGATGGGCTCGGTGAAATACTCCACCGGGGCCAACGTGCCATCGAGCGAATCGGGGCCGACTTCGGGGTCGAGGCCGGGGTAGCGCGTCCAGGTGGCCAGGTTCAGGCCGACGAGCCGCACCGAGAAACGCGACGCGCCGAGTGCCCGCGCGGCGTGCTCGGGCGCGGTCCATTCCAGCGCGGCTTCGCGAAGGCGAAGGAACGAGGCAGGCTCGATGGGTTCCGAAATGGCCTCTGCCACGGCCATCCAGTGCGCCTGCTCGTCGATGGGGACCCCGGGATCCTGAAGCTCGCGGCAGCGCACGGGGTGGATTTCGCACCGCAATCTCGCCGTGCCGTCGTCGCGAACCTGGCCTGCGCGGTAGTCCAACAGCGCGTGCAGAGCGAAGTGGCCGGGCAGGCGCAGGGTGTTGCCGAGCCCCATCTCGAGCGTGGGCGCGGTAGGTCCGACGTACGACCGGGTCGGGCCCCGTTGCACCTCGTTCGGCTGGATCAGACCATCGCCGTTGGCGTCTGCCCACGTGTAGCCGACGTTATAGTTGCCCTGCAACGGATAACCCACCAGCGTGCTGCTGGTGAATCGTGTCACGCGATTGCGTAGCGTCGACAGCGTCAGGGTCGTCTGCCAGGCCAGACGCTCGCCGTCCAGCCAATGCGCGGTCGCGGTCGCTTCGACGCCGCGATTCTGGATGTCCGCGAACATGGGCGTGATGGGGTAGCCGGGAAGCTGGACGATGGACACGACGGCGTCCCGCGCCTGATCACGGAAGTACGTGAGCTGAACGCGTGCACGTTCCCCGAACGTCACGTCGACGCCCGCTTCGCGTTCCCCTTCCCTCGGGCGAACCCCCCAGCCCGGGCATCCGTTCGGCTTCTCCATACACGTGTCGTACCCCGGCATGTACGGGTCCTGGGGGGACCGGAAGACGACGGGCGCCAGCCCGGCCGCGGCGCGGAGCCGCACGCCGACGCGCCGGGCGATGGGCGGCAGCTGCCACCACACGCCCACGTTCCGCGACCCGGTGCGGCCGAAGGGCGCCGACATGCCACGCGCCACCCACCAGCGCGCGCCTGCGTCCACCCCGGCCGTCTGCCGCCACGACACGTGCTGTTGCACGGACGCCTGCTGCGTGCGCACGTGCAGCTCGGAGCGCCACCGACTCCAGCTTGCGGCGTTCGAGGTCTGCCTGGCCGTGCTGTCCCTGTCCAGCATGCGGATGCGCTCGTCGTCGTACGCCACGCGCGTGCGCAACGACAGGTCCCGTCCCACGCCGTAGCGCGCTTCCGCACCGGCATGCAGGCTCCCGCTGGTCCAGCGGTCGCTCCTCGCCTCGAAGCTCATTGCGACGTCGCCCGGTGCGCTGGACCAGTTGTGCCGCATGGCGCTCTCCCGAGCACGGTCCTGGCCCCCCAGGGCGTCGACGGTGAGCCAGTCGGTGGGCTTCCACTGCAGATGCAACGCGCTCGTCGTCCGGAAGAGCGCCGGGGCCGCCGGCGAGACTTCCAGGTACGACGGCAGCGGGTAGTACCCGTGCGTCGAGTCATCATATGCCGTGCCCATCAGGCCGCGCGCGATGACGTTGTCCGGGGCCTCACCGCCGCCCCGGGCAGGCGCGCTCAGCCGCCGCTCGGCGTAGCTCGCGTGGGCACTGACCGTCAGGTGCCCCGGCAGCGTCCGGTCCACGCTGGCCCGCAGGCCGACCCGCGACTCCCAGTCGTCGTTCGTGACGCCGTTCGTCCACCCCGACAGGGCGGCCGCGTACAGCCGCGTGCCTGCGACCGTGCCCGACAGGGCGGCGTGACCCGTCGCCGCGCGGCCGAGCCGGAACGGGCTCGCCTGCTCCAGTGGGTTCCAGTGGTGGAGCGTCGTCGGCTCGCAGCCCTGCGTGAAGTGCAGATTGCACGGCTGCGGCGTCCCGTCGACACTCGAGACGCCGGCCATCTCGTAGTTGGCCGGGAAGCGGGCTGCCATCTGTGCGAGCCCGCCGCCGGCCGACGCCTCGAGGCGAAGCGGCCCCGCCCCGCCGTGCCGCGTCGTCACGAGGATCACTCCCGCCGCCGCACCCGGACCGTACAGGGCGCTCGCGGCCGGCCCGAGCAGCACCTCGACGCGCTGCACGTCCGCAGGCGTGAGGTCGTCCAGCCTCGACAGCACCACTGATGTTCCCGGCACCGGGAGCGACTGGCTGCCATCGGCCAGTACGCCGTCGACCAGGAGCATCGGCCCGCGCGAGTATGGGGAGACCATCCCGCGCGCCGTCACGTCGGCGCCGTCGCCCTCGGTGCCGCCGCGGAACCTGACGCTCAGGCCTGGCACCCGGGCGAGCAGGAGCTCGGAGAGGGTCCGCGCACTGCTCGCCGCGATCTGCGCCGAATCGATCACGAAGGCCGTGGCGCCGGCGGTCGGGAAGGGGAGCTGGGCATGGGCGGCTGGCGGCAGGACGGCGCCCAACAGGGTCAGGACCGCCACGCCTGCCGTGAACCGGCGTTCAACATAGCGTTTCATCGCCATGATCCTGCTCTCGCGTTCCGCGACGGTCGGGCGCGCGCTCGGCACGGAGCCCGGCGCCGGGAGGTAGGAATTGTCGGAGGGCCATCGCGAGACCGTCGTGCTCGGCGGGTTGGTGGTGCGGTGCCCCGGCGTGCATCGATAACATGGCAAGCCCCGGCCGGTCGCGCGAGTCGTCCCGCCCCCCCTCCACTTGACCCGCCTCGGCCCGGCGGCCTATCCTCCCACGCCACCATCGGACCCACTTCCGGAGGCTTCACATGCCATTCAGGCGCCGTCTCCCGCTCGCCTTCGCCGTCCTGGCTTTCGCCGCCTGCGCCCAGCCGGGCCCGCAAAAGCCGGACTACCCCGTCACCCGCAAGGACAGCGTGGTGGACGACTACTTCGGCACGAAGGTGGCCGACCCGTATCGCTGGCTGGAGGACCAGAACTCGCCGGAAGTGGCGAAGTGGGTGGAGGAGGAGAACGCCGTCACGTTCGCGTATCTCTCGAAGATCCCGCTGCGGGACACGTTCCGCACGCGCCTGACGGAGCTGTGGAACGACCCCAGCGTGAGCGTCCCGGTTCGCGTCGCCGACCGGCTGTTCTACCGCATGAACACGGGGCTCCAGAACCAGTCGGTGCTGTACGAGCAGGCCGGCATGGACGGGAAGCCCGAGACGCTCATCGACCCCAACACCCTGTCGAAGGACGGGTCCGTGGACCTGTCCGCCACCTCGCCTTCCCCCGACGGCCGCTACATGGCCTACGGCCTGTCCGTCGGCGGCTCCGACTGGCGGGATGTGCACGTCCGTGACCTGAAGACCATGCAGGACCTGCCCGACACCGTGCACTGGGTGAAGTACTCGGGCATCTCGTGGACGAA
>CAZUFP010000073.1:0-10172 GCA_964619835.1 uncultured Gemmatimonadaceae bacterium
GTTTTCTCCACGCCGACCCGCATCCGGGCAACCTGCTGGTGGATCGGGACGGACGGATCGTGTTCCTGGACTGGGGCATGGTGGTGCCGCTTCGGCCCGCCACGCGCGAACGCATCGTGCGCGTCGCCCTGGCCACCGCGCGCCAGGACATCGATGGCATGATCAACGGCATGTACGAGCTCGGCATGATCGACCCGGACATCTCCCGCGCGGAGATCCGGGACGCCGCCACCGAGATCCTGGGCGTCGTGGAGCGCGCCCGGGACCTGGGCGTCGAACGGGTGCAGGAGATCCTGAGCGAGATCATGGACACCTTCTACACCTGGCCTCTCGTCCTGCCCAGGGAGCTCGTCTACTTCTTCCGCGCGGCGGCCCTGCTGGAAGGCATCGGCTTCCGCTATGACCCGGAGTTCAACGGCATCCAGGCGGCTCGGCCCGTCGTGCTCGACATGCGGCCCGAGCTGCTTCATGCAGCGGGCCGCGAGCCGGCCCAGGTCGCCCTCAACCTCGTGGACGAGACACGCAGCGTGCTGGGCGGCGTGAGGGACGTCGTGCGCCGCGCCGAGCGCGAAGAGCTGCGGGTGCGCATGCACCCCCGGGACCTGCTTCGCCTCGAACGGCTGCTGCTGCTCCAGTCGCGGCGCGTGCTGTTCAGCATCTTCGCTCTCACCATCGCGCTCATCTCGTCCATCACGTTCATCGCCATCCGCAACGTGTGGCTGCTCCTGACCGGGCTCGTCGTGTCCCTCATCATGTTCATCGTCACCGTGTTCATCCCCATCCACATGCTGGAAAGCCCTCTGCGCCACGCCCGCGGCATCCGCCCGGGGGCCCGCGCACAGGACCGGCTCGCCGGACCCCCCGCGAGCCCGCGCAGACCCGAAGATCCGGACGTTTGACAGCCTGGCCGCCGTGCCCCGAAAATGCGTGAGATGACGGATACCAACACGAACGATCGGACCGTGCTCTCCGCCGGGCGCCGGGCGCTCCTGGCCGAGTTTGATGCCGGGCGACGCACCGCCCTGGCACGTGTCATCTCGGTCATCGAGAACGAGCGGGATGGGCACGAAGCCGTGCTGCGAACCCTGCATCACCGCCTCGGCCACGCGCACCGGATCGGCATCACGGGGCCGCCCGGCGCTGGAAAGTCCACCCTGTCCGCGGCCCTCATCCAGCGCCTGCGCCAGCGCGATGAGTCCGTCGGCGTCGTCGCCGTGGATCCCACTTCGCCGTTTACCGGCGGCGCCCTCCTCGGCGACCGCATCCGCATGAACGACATCGCCCAGGACGACGGCGTCTTCATCCGCTCCATGGCCACCCGCGGCTCCCTCGGCGGCCTCGCCGTCACCACCAAGGAGGTCGCTGACGTCCTCGACGCCTTCGGCTTCGATCGCGTCCTCCTGGAGACCGTCGGCGTCGGCCAGTCCGAGCTCGACATCGCCGCCACGGCCGACACCACCATTGTCATCCTGGTCCCCGAGTCCGGAGACTCCATCCAGACCATGAAGGCCGGGCTGATGGAGGCCGCCGACCTGTTCGTCGTCAACAAGGCCGACCGCCCCGGCGCCGACCGCCTCGCCCACGAAGTGGAGATGATGCTGCACCTGCGCTCGGGCCAGGCGCTGCGGGGGAGGGCGGGGCATCACGGGGCGGCTGCGGGGACATCGAGCGACGGTCCACGGTCAGCGGTCGTCGGTCAGGAGGTGGGGCCCGGCGGAGAGGCCTGGACCATCCCCGTTCTCAAGACCTCCGCCCAGACCGGCGATGGCGTGGAAGCGCTCCTGGCGGCCGTGGATGCACACCGGGCGTGGCTCGACGCGTCCGGAGAGCTCGCTCTCCGGCGCCGAAGCCGCATCGCCGAACGCGTCCGCGACGTCGTGCGGCGCACCCTCATGGCCACCGCCTGGTCCGATGGCCAGGGCGCTCGCATCCTCGATGAAGCCATGCCGGGTCTGGAAGATGGAACCACGACACCGTACGACGTCGCGGCGCGGATCGTGCGCGCCGTCACGGGGTAACGACCACACGCATTCAACCCCCTGATCCCAGGGGCCAGCTCACAGGATGGCGAGCCATGGGCGTTGTCGAAAACGAAACTCCGGTCCACGCGGATCCCGCGGACCTCGAAGAGCGGATCCGCCAGCGGGAAGCCGAGCTCAGGGACCTCAGGGCCCGGCTTGCCGATTGGCAGGCCGCCTACGACCGCATCCCGAAACGGGATGTGACCTTCGACACGATCTCAGGTGACGACGTCCAACCACTTTATACACCATCAGATAGACCTGTTGACTGGGAGTACTTTGGACGCCTCGGCGTGCCGGGCGAGTTCCCGTTCACCCGCGGCCCGTACACCACCATGTACCGCACCCGGCTGTGGACGATGCGCCAGTTCGCGGGCATGGGCACGTCGGAGGAGACGAACCAGCGCTACCACTACCTGCTGGACCAGGGCCAGACGGGGCTGAGCGTGGCGTTCGACTTTCCGACGCTGATGGGCTACGACTCGGACCATCCGCGCTCGCTGGGCGAGGTGGGGAAGTGCGGGGTGGCGATTTCGAGCCTGGCGGACATGGAGACGCTGTTCGACGGGATCCCGCTGGGGGACGTGTCGGTGTCCATGACCATCAACGGCCCGGCGATCATCCTGTTTGCGTTCTACGTGGTGGCGGCGGAGCGGCAGGGGGTGAGTCCGGACCGTCTGCGCGGCACGGTGCAGAACGACATCCTGAAAGAGTACATGGCGCAGCACGCGTGGATCTACCCGCCGGAGCCTGCGCTGAAGCTCATCGTGGACATGTTCGAGTGGTGCGCGGAGCATGCACCGAAGTACAACCCCATCTCCATCAGCGGCTATCACATCCGGGAGGCGGGGGCGACGGCGGCGCAGGAGCTGGCGTTCACGTTGCGGAACGGCTTCGAGTACGTGGAGCGGGGCAAGGCGCGCGGCCTGGACGTGGACGATTTCGCGCCGCGCCTGTCGTTCTTCTTCGACGTGCACAACGAGTTCTTCGAGGAAGTGGCGAAGTTCCGTGCGGCGCGGCGGATCTGGGCGAAGCGCATGCGGGACGTTTACGGGGCGGAGAAGGAGGAGTCGTGGCGCCTCAGGACGCATGCGCAGACGGCCGGTGTGTCGCTGGTGGCGCAGCAGCCGGAGAACAACATCGTGCGGGTGGCCTACCAGGCGCTGGCGGCGGTGCTGGGCGGCACGCAGTCGCTGCACACGAACTCCATGGATGAGACGCTGGCGTTGCCCACGGAGAAGGCGGTGCGTATCGCCCTCCGGACGCAGCAGATCCTGGCGTACGAGACGGGAGTGCCGAACACCATCGACCCGCTGGCGGGTTCGTACTACGTGGAAGCGCTGACGGACCGTCTGGAGGCGGAAGCGGAGGCCATCTTCGACGAGGTGGAGCGGATCGGCGGGGTGGTGCCGGGGATCGAGGCCGGCTACTTCCAGCAGCAGATCGCCCGCAGCGCCGAGCGGCAGCAGCGGGAGATCGAGGACGGTCAGCGCATGGTGGTGGGCGTGAACGAGTTCCTGGGCGGCAACGACGAGAACGACATCGAGATCCTGAAGATCGGGGAACGCTCGGAAATCCGTCAGCAGGAGCGCATGACGGAACTGCGGGAACGTCGGGACGACGCGGCGGTCGGCCGCACGTTGGACGCGTTGAAGCAGGCGGCTCGCGACGGGCGGAACGTGATCGAGCCGATGCTCGAGTGTGTGCGTGCCGAGTGCACGCTGTTCGAGATCCGGCACACGCTGGAAGAGGTTTACGGCAGCTTCAAGGAGCCTGTCTTCTTCTGATGAGATTCCAGGCGGTGTTCCTGGACGCGGGTGGGACGCTCATCCATCCCGACCGGTCCTTCATCCTGGAGCGGTTGACCGAGTGCGGCGTTCGGCCGGACCGGCAGGGTATGGATGCGGCGGAGCGGAGCGCCCGGGACCTGCTGCGGTCCATCCTGCTGAGCGAAGCGTCGGAAGACGACGCGTCGCGCCTGCGCATGTTCTGGGACGCGTTCGTCCGGTCCGCCGGCTGCCCGGATGACGCCGTGCCCGGGGTGGTGGACGCCATCATGCGGCGGCACCGGGACGGCCGCCTCTGGGTCGACGTGCAGGACGGCACGGAAGCGGTCCTGCGGACGCTGCGAGAGGAAGGCTACACGCTCGGCGTCGTGTCCAACTCGGACGGCCGCGTCGAATCGTTGCTGGAGCTGGCCGGGTTGCGCAAATACCTCGGTTTCGTGGTGGATTCGGCCGTGGTCGGCGTGGAGAAGCCGGACCCCGGGATCTTCCGGATCGCGCTGGAGCGGGCGGGCGTAGAGGCGCGCCTCGCGGTGCACGTGGGCGACATCTACGAGATCGACGTGATGGGCGCGCGCGCGGCCGGCGTGGAAGGGATCCTCCTGGATCCCGCGGGAACGGAAGACGTGGACGCGCCGACCCTGCGCTCTCTGGCCGAGCTGCCGGCGTGGCTGGCGCAGAACGCGCCCGTACCCTCAACCGACTGAATGGAACCGCACGCCATCGCTACCCTGAGCGCGACGGGCGTTCTCTGGCGGCTGGGTCTCGCCCTGCTGCTGGTTCTTATCAACGCCTTCTTCGTGGCGGCCGAGTTCTCCCTGGTGGGGGCTCGCCACACCCGTATCGCCACGCTGGCCCAGTCGGGCAACCGCATGGCGCGGTTGGCCGACAACGCCATCGGTCACCTGGACCACTACCTGTCGGCCACGCAGCTCGGGATCACCCTCGCATCGCTGGGTCTCGGCTGGGTGGGTGAGAGCACCCTCGCCGCGATCCTGATCCAGTGGTTCGGCAACCTGCCGGCGCCGTGGAGCGCCATTGCCACCCACACGGTTGCGGGCGCCCTGGCGTTCAGCCTCATCACGGTGATGCACATCGTGCTGGGCGAGCTGGCCCCCAAGTCGCTGGCCATCCTGTTTCCGGAAGGGGTGGTTCTCTGGACGGCGATCCCGTTGGTGGGCTTCACGCGGGTGTTCGCCCCGTTCATCTACGCCCTCAACGGCCTGGCGAATCTCATTCTCCGAGTGTTGGGCCTGAAGCCTCCGCACGAGGCGCAGCGCGTGCATCGGCCCGAAGAGATCGAGATGCTCCTGCGACAGAGCTATGAGTCCGGACTGCTGGCGAAGGAGCCGGTGGAGATGATCCGGGGCATCTTCGACCTGTCGGAGACGGCGGCGGGGGAGGTGATGACGCCGCGCACCGAGATGGTGGCCCTGCCCATCGACACGCCGCTGGACGAGGCGGCGCGGGAGATCCTCGATGCCGGCCATTCGCGACTGCCCGTGTATGAGGATTCCCTGGACCGGATCGCCGGGATCGTGTTGGCGCGAGATGTCTGGCGGGCCCGGCGCGAAGGCGGTGACAGGCTGTCGGACCTGGTGCGGCCGGCGGCCTTCGTGCCGGACAGCAAGATGGTGGAGGATCTGCTGCGGGACATGCAGCGGGACCGCATCCACATGGCCATCGTGGTGGACGAGTTCGGCGGTACGGCCGGCCTGGTGACGCTGGAAGATCTGGTGGAAGAGATCGTCGGCGAGATCCGGGACGAGCACGAGGACGAGGTGGAGGAGATCCTCGAAACAGGTGCGGGCGCGCTGCTGGCGGGCAGCGCTCCGGTGGCGGACGTGAACGAGCGCTTCGACCTGTCGCTCCCCGAAGGGGACTACACCACCATGGCGGGGTACGTCATGGGCCGGCTGGGCCGGATCGCGCGGCGCGGTGACACGGTGACGTTTGACGGGGGCGCGGTGCGCGTCATCTCCCTGAACGGCCGCAGGGTCACGCGTCTGGCCCTGACCCTCCAGTCACGGTCCGGCGTGGACGACGCCGGTGGCGGCTGACGCCACGTGGCGACGCCTTGGTGGCGCGACCATTTCGACGAGTCCTATTTCCGGCTCCACGGGTCCCGGTTCCATGAGGCGGACAACCGGCGGGAGGTCGCTGCCGTCCTCGATCTGTTGGGTCTGCCGCTGGGGTCCCGGGTGCTGGATCTGCCCTGCGGGTGGGGACGCCATGCCACGTTGATGGGGGAAGCCGGACAGGACGTCGTGGGGCTGGACCTTTCGGCGGCCTTCCTCGCCCGAGCCTCCGAAGACAGCCACGCCCGCGGCCTGACGCCGCGCTTCGCGGCGGGCGACATGCGGGCCCTGCCGTTCCGGGACGCGTCGTTCGACGCCGCCGTGAACCTCTATTCCAGCCTGGGCCTGTTCCTGGACGACCGGGAGGACATCCGTGTCCTGGCCGAGATGCGGCGGGTGGTGCGGCCCGGCGGCCGGTTCCTGGTGGAAACCATGCATCGCGACGACGTCGTGCGGAACTACGCAACCCGGGACGCCTGGCGGCTGCCCGACGGGACAGAGGTCCGCGTGCGGCGCCGTTTCGACCCCGTGCGGGGCATCAGCTACGAGTCGCTCCGCTGGCGCCGGAAGCGTTCAAAAGGGCAGAAGAGCAGCGCGTTCAGGGTTCGAAACGCGACGGAGCTGGCCGGGCTGCTGGATGCCGCCGGTCTCCGTCCGCTCCTCTGGCTGGGTGGCTGGGACGGTTCACCCTTCTCGCCCCGTTCGGACCGCCTGATCGTGGTCGGCGAGCGGGACTGAGCACGGCCGGTCCGGCGGTCGGGCCTCGGGCCGCTTCGCCCTTTCGGCGGCACGGCCCGTCCACCGGATCGCTTGCGCGGACCGGCATTCTCTCGCTTGCCGCCCCATCACGGGGTCCGTACCTTGTCGTCGCGGCACCACGCGGGTGTCGTGCAGCCGAACCCCCGATCGAACATGGCGGAACGAAAGATACGAGTGCTCGTGGCCAAGCCCGGGCTGGATGGACACGATCGTGGCGCAAAGGTGGTGGCCAGTGCGCTGCGGGACGCAGGGTTCGAGGTCATCTACACGGGGCTGCACCAGACGCCCGAGATGATCGTGAGCGCCGCCGTCCAGGAAGACGTGGACGTGGTCGCTCTTTCCATCCTGTCGGGCGCCCACATGACGCTCTTCCCGCGGGTCCTCGAGCTGCTGAAGGAGCAGGGCGCGGATCACATGCTGCTGACGGGGGGCGGCATCATTCCGGAAGAGGACATCGAGGCGCTCCGGAAGATGGGTGTGGGGAGGCTGTTCGGGCCGGGCACTCCGACGTCCGACGCCGTCGACTACATCCGGGAGTGGTTCCACGAACATGGCCGGGACCGGGAAGCTTAGGCGACTCACGCAAGAGCTGCGGGACCTGTCGGAACGGCTCCGGCAGGGGGGTGGTCCCGAGAAGATCCAGCGCCAGCATGACCAGGGGAAGCTGACCGCCCGCGAGCGGGTCGCTCTCCTGCTGGATCCGGGCACGCCCTTCCACGAAGTGGGCCTCCTCGTCGCGCACGACCAGTACGACGGGCAGGCGCCCGGCGCGGGCGTGGTCACGGGGCTGGGCGAGGTGCACGGCCGGCCCATCGTCGTGGTGGCCAACGATGCCACGGTGAAGGCCGGTTCCTGGTGGCCCGAGACCATCCGCAAGATGCTGCGGGCGCAGGAGATCGCCATGCGCTGCCGCATCCCCATCGTCTACCTGGTGGACTCGGCGGGCGTGAACCTGCCGTACCAGGGCGGCGTGTTCCCCGGCCAGTACGGCGCCGCGCGCATCTTCTACTACAACTCCATCATGCGGCGCTACCTGCGCGTGCCGCAGATCGCGGCGGTCATGGGGCCCTGTATCGCCGGGGGCGCCTACCTGCCGGCCTTGTCGGACGTCATGCTCATGGTGGAGGGGACCAGCTTCATGGGACTGGGCGGGCCCAACCTGGTGAAAGGGGCCACCGGCGCCACCGTGGACGCCGAGGAGCTGGGCGGCGCCTGGACCCACAACGCCATCAGCGCCGTCGCGCATTACCGTTCGCCCGATGACCGGGCCTGCGTCTCCCACATCCGTGAGCTCATCGAGGAGCTGCCGTACGCGCCGCCTGCCTCGGGCATCCAGGAGCCGGAGCCGCCGGCCCGGGACGCCGGCGAAATCTTCGACATCCTGCCCGACGACCACCGCCAGCCCTACGATGTGCGCGCGTTGCTGGACACGCTGCTGGACGGCGGCGGCTTCGACGAATTCCAGGGCGACAACGCGCCCGAGATGATCTGCGGCACGGCACGCATCGAGGGCATCACGGTGGGCGTGCTGGCCAACGCCCGGGGCATGATCAAGGACCCGCACGGCGGAGCGCCCAAGTTCGGCGGCATCATCTACACGGACAGCGCGGAGAAGGCGGCCTACTTCATCGAGACCATGGACCGGCATCGCACGCCGATCCTGTTCGTCCAGGACGTGAGCGGCTTCATGGTGGGCGTGGAAGCCGAGCAGTCGGGCATCATCCGGGCGGGCGCACGGTTCGTGGAGGCCATGTCGGCGGCCAGCGTGCCCATCGTCGTGCTCACCATCAACCACGCGTCGGGTGCCGGCTATTACGCCATGTCGGGGCAGGGCTTCGACCCCGATTTCATCTTCACGCTGCCCACCGGCCGTATGGGCGTGATGGAAGGGGAGAGCGCCGTGATGGCGCTGTTCGGCCCGCAGCTGGAGAAGCTCAAGCAGGAACGGAAACAGCCAGACGATGAGCTGGCGGCGAAGATCGAAGCGGTGCGCCAGGACTACGAGCGCCAACTCGACGCCCGTTTCGCCGCCGCCCGCGGCTTCGTGGATGCCGTGCTCGAGCCGGAAATGCTGCGTGGCGAGGTCGCGTTCGCGCTGCGCGCCGGCATGCACAACCCCGAGCCCCACCTGGGACCGTTCGGCCTGTCGGTCCGGGACACGGTGTGAAGATGCCGGTCCGTCCCCCCCGCACCAGCCACACGCTGGTGCGACGTATCGTGCTCCCGTTCCAGGAGTTCGTTCAGGCTGAGTCCACCAGCGGGATCGTGCTCATGGCCTGCGCCGTGACCGCGCTGGTCTGGGCCAACTCGCCATGGCGCGACAGCTACTTCCACCTGTGGGAAACGACCGTCGTGGTGGGCGCCGGGCCGTTCCGCCTGGTCCAATCCCTGCACCACTGGATCAACGACGGCCTCATGGCCGTCTTCTTCTTCCTGGTGGGGCTCGAGATCAAGCGCGAAGTGCTCGTGGGCGAGCTGGCCTCGCCCCGGAACGCGGCGCTTCCCATTGCCGGAGCCATCGGCGGCATGCTCGTGCCCGCGGCCGTCTTTCTCGTGTTCAACGCAGGCACGGAAGCGGCCGGCGGCTGGGGCATCCCCATGGCTACGGACATCGCTTTCGCTCTCGGCGTCCTGGCCCTGCTGGGAGACCGGGTGCCCGCGCAGCTGCGCGTCTTCCTGGCCGCTCTCGCCATCGTGGACGACCTCGGGGCGGTGATGGTCATCGCGCTGTTCTACACCGCCGGCATCGACTGGACCAGCCTGGCCGCCGCCGCCGGTGTGCTGTTCCTGCTTGTGGGCGCCAACCGCGCCGGCGTGCGAAGGCCGGCCGTCTACGCCTGGCTCGGCGTCATCCTGTGGCTCCTCGTGCTGCGCTCCGGCGTGCACGCCACCGTGGCCGGCGTGCTCCTCGCCGCCACCATCCCGGTGCGCACGCGGATCAACGTGGAGCAGTTCGTCAACCGTGCGGGTCATTATCTGCGGGAGTTCGAAACCGCCGGCCCGAGGCCGGATGCCGCGCGCCTCAACATGGGGCAGGAAGCTGCGCTGGAAGGCCTGGAACGGGCCGCGGAGGGCGTGCAGTCGCCCTTGCTCACGGTGGAGCACTCGCTGGTCCCCTGGGTGGCCTACGGCGTGATGCCGCTGTTCGCCCTCGCCAACGCGGGCGTGACCTTCACGCCCGGAATGGCCACGGCCGTAACCTCGCCGGTAGTGGCGGGCGTCGGCCTGGGCCTGCTTCTGGGCAAGCCTCTGGGCATCGGCGCCCTGGCATGGCTGGCCGTGAGGCTGGGCCTGGCTCGCCTGCCCGCGGGGGTCACCGGACGGCAGATGACCGGCGTCGGCCTGCTTGCCGGCGTCGGGTTCACCATGTCCCTGTTCGTCGGCAATTTGGCGTTCGGCGGCACGGCTGCGCTGGAATTGACCAAGATAGCCGTCCTTGGCGCATCCCTGGTGGCTGGCCTGGCCGGCTGGCTCGTCCTCCGCGGCGCGCCGCTTGCGGGTGCGTTGCCAGGCGAAGAACGTTGAGCGCG
>CAZUFP010000073.1:10272-14459 GCA_964619835.1 uncultured Gemmatimonadaceae bacterium
CGGGACTTCGTGCCCATCGTGCGTGACCTGCTGCCGGACGCCGTGGAGCGGGGCATCCGCATCATCTCCAACGCCGGCGGCGTGAACCTGGCCGCGTGCCGCGATGCTCTGCTGGAAGCGGCCCGTGAGGCAGGGCAGGCGGGCCGCGCCCGTATCGGGGTCATTACGGGCGACGACATCCTGGACCGGCTGGACGACCTGGTGGCGCGGGGCCACGCCCTGCGGAACATGGAGACGGACGAGCCCCTCGACGCCGTCATCGACCGTGTGCAGAGCGCCAACGCCTACATCGGCGCCGCACCCATCGTGGAGGCACTCCGCCAGGACGCCACGGTGGTGGTCACCGGCCGCTCCACAGACACCGCGCTGACCTACGCGCCCATGATCCACGCCTTCGGCTGGGCCCCGGATGCGTACGACCGGCTGGCGGCCGGCATCGTGGCCGGACACATCAACGAGTGCGGCGCCCAGGCGTCCGGCGGCAACTGCCTCATCGACTGGGAGGCCATGCCGGACCTGGCGGACATCGGTTACCCCATCATCGAGGCCCATCCCGACGGCACCTTCGTCGTGACCAAGCACGACGGCACCGGCGGCCGCATCACCCCGGCCGTGGTCAAGGAGCAGCTGCTCTACGAGATGGGCGACCCGCACGCGTACATCACGCCCGACGCCGTTGCCGACTTCACCACCATCCGCCTGGAGGCGGACGGCGACAACCGGGTCCGCGTGTCCGGCGTCCGGGGCGGCCCGCCCACGGACAAGCTGAAGGTCTCCATCGCATACCACGACGGCTACAAGGCCGCCGGCACGCTGGTGTACGTCTGGCCCGATGCGGTGAAGAAGGCGCAGGCGGCCGACCAGGTCCTGCGCAAGCGCCTGGACCGGCTGGGCCTGCACTTCGACGAGGTGCGCACCGAGTTCGTCGGCTGGAACGCCGCCCACGGAGCCCTCGCCGGCCCGGCCCCCGACCTCCCCGAGGTGCAGCTGCGCGTCGCCGTGCGCGCCCGGGAGCGTGCGCCGGTGGAACGCTTCACCCGCGAGATCGCCCCCCTCATCCTGAGCGGACCCCCGTCCGTCACCGGCTTCGCCGGGGGGCGCCCGCGCGTGCAGGAGATCATGGCGTTCTGGCCCGCCCTCATCGACCGGCGCGAGATCGAGGACCACCTGCGCGTCGAGGTCGTGGAAGCGTGAAGCGTGAAGCGTGGAACGTGGAACGTGGAGCGTGAAACGTGGAGCGTGAAACGTGGAGCGCGGAGCGTGAAACGGGACATGTGATCGGGGCTGGTCGACAGCCGGGGAGCTGCACCCCGCCGGCGAGCCGGCCCCGAACGAAGACGACCACGAAGACGAAAACGAATCCGCCGCAATCGGTCGGCCACCGCACGCGGTGATTCGAATTCGAACTCGAACTCGAACTCGATGAATTCCATGCGCATTCCTCTTTACCGCCTTGCCCATGCCCGCTCCGGCGACAAGGGCGACACCGTGAACGTGGGTGTCATTGCCCTGGAGCCGGAGTATTATGAGATACTGGCGGAGCGTCTGACGCCGGAGCGCGTCAAGGCCCATTTCGGTGAGCTGGTGAAAGGCGATGTGGACCGGTTCGAGTTGCCGAATCTGGGTGCACTGAATTTCCTGCTGCACAACGCGTTGGGCGGTGGCGGCACGGTTTCGCTCATGACGGACGCGCAGGGAAAGACGTTCAGCACGGCCATGCTGCGCATGGAGCTGGACGTCCCGGACGAGTTGGCCGCACACCTGGCCGCCGGCTGAGCCCTGGGCGCGGCCGCCGAACGGGCGGGCCGCCGCTGACGACCCCGAATTCGAACTCGAACTCGAATTCGAAAGGAGAAACGCCAGTCATGCCTTTCGACCGGATACGCTATGAAACGGACGAGACCGGCGTGGCGACGCTCACGCTGAACCGGCCGGAGAAGCGCAACGCGTTGGACGGGCAGACCGTGGCAGAGCTGCGGGAGGCGCTGGCGGCGGAGCGTGGGGACGAGTTGCGCGTGGTCGTGATCCGTGGCGCGGGCCCCGATTTCTGTGCGGGTGCGGACCTGGCGGAGCTGGAGCGCATGGCCGGGGACGGGGACCCCATGCGCAACCTGTCGGACGCCCGGGCGCTGGGCGACCTGTTTATCGAGATGCGGCGGCATCCGCTGCCCATCGTGGCGGTGGTCCACGGCAACGCCATTGCGGGGGGCGCCGGCCTGGCCACGGCGTGCGACCTGGTGTTGGCGCGGGACGATGCCGTGTTCGGCTACCCGGAGGTGCATCTGGGCTTCGTGCCGGCCATGGTCATGGCGCTGCTGCGGCGATCGGCCAGCGAGAAAGTGGCGTTCGAGCTGGTGGCCCGCGGGGAACGCATCAGTGCGGCGGAGGCGGAACGCCTGGGCCTGGTGAACCGGGTGTTCGCCCCCGACACCTTCGAGGAAGAGGTTCGGGAGTACGTCGGGGGGCTCGCGGCCCGGTCGGCTTCGGCCGTGGGGCTCATCAAGCGGCTGCTATACGGCATGGACGGCCTGTCCTTCGAAGAAGCCATCGCCCGGGGTGCCGAGGTCAACGTGCTGGCCCGTCTGACCGGGGATGCGCAGGAAGGGGTGCGCCGGTTCCTGAAGAGGAGTCGATGATCCTGTTCATGCGCAGGTCCGGTCTGGAGGGCGAGGACCCTTACGTGGGCCTCAAGATGCTCCTGTTCGCCGTGGGCGCCGTCATGGCCCTGGGCGGCATGCTGTTGGGCTGGACCTGGCTGGTGGCGGTGGCCATGGTGGTCCTGGTCGTGGCGTTCGCCGTGCGCTTCATGCCTGCGCGTGCCGCAAAGGACAACGCGGCGCCTCCCGACTGAGGCCGCGCTCGGCCCCTGGCGGCCTGCAACCTGCGTCGCAGAACCGCAAGATGTCTCGTAGGCCGGATCGTTCTTCAGATTCACCCGTTCCGGGAGGACCGATGCGAATCGTTGGAGTAGCGTTGGCGGCTCTCTTGCTCGCCAGCTGCACGACGGGCGGCGCGGGCGACATGCCCGTCCGGACCCTGGAAACGAGCATCCGCGGCCAGCAGGGCTCCATGCTGCGGGCGGCGGCTATCGTGAACACGGTGCCCAACGGGACGGCCGTGGCCGTCACGGTGAAGGATGCGCAGCCTGGCGCCATGTTGCCCTGGCATCTGAGCGACGGCGCCTGCGGGTCGGGGTCCGTCGTGGGCCAGATCGACGCGTATCCCACGCTCCAGGTGGGGACGGACGGCGCCGCCACGGGCCGCGCGACCCTGGATGTGGCGCTGGACCCGAACCAGACCTATACCGTCGTCATCCGCAAGTCGCCGCAGGACGCCAACGTCATCATCGGCTGCGGCACGTTGCGCTGAGGCGGCCCACAGAGCTATTCGATCGCCCCGTCGGCGGCGGCATGCTGAGGCGTGTCGTCGCCGACCCGCATCTCCGATCCTTCGCCGCGCGCGTCAGGGCCCTCCGACCGGGCCCGTGAGCTGCTGCGCCGCCATTTCGGGTACGACGCCTTCCGGGCCGGCCAGCGGCGGGCCGTGGACGCTGTTCTCTCGGGACGCGACGCCCTCGTCCTCATGCCCACCGGCGGTGGCAAGAGCCTGTGTTACCAGATCCCGTCCCAGATCCTGCCGGGCACCACGATCGTCGTCTCGCCCCTCATTTCATTGATGAAGGACCAGGTGGACAGCCTGGGCCGCCACGGCATCGCCGCCACGTTCATCAACTCGACGCTGGGCGCCGCGGACATCGAGGAGCGCCTCCAGGCCGTGGCGGACGGAGCCGTGCGCCTGCTCTACCTGGCGCCGGAACGGTTCCAGAGCCGGGCGTTTCGCACGCGCCTCGGCGCTCTGCGGGTCTCGCTCCTGGCCGTCGACGAGGCGCATTGCATCTCCACGTGGGGGCACGACTTCCGGCCGGCCTACCTGGGACTCGGCAAACTACGCGAGAGCCTTTCCTGTCCGGTCATCGCGCTCACGGCCACCGCAACGCCCGAAGTGCGCAGCGACATCATCGCGCAGCTCCATCTCCGGAAACCCGTGGTGGTGGCCAAGGGCTTCGATCGCCCGAACCTGCGCTGGCACGTTCTGGCCGCACACAACGACGCGGAAAAGGACCACCTGCTGCGCCGGCTGCTCCGGCCGTTCCGGAGCGGCGGCCCCGGCGTGGCCATCGTCTACGC
>CAZUFP010000073.1:14559-19331 GCA_964619835.1 uncultured Gemmatimonadaceae bacterium
GCGAGCTCGCCGGCCGCACCGCGGAGCGCGACCTGCTGCGGGCGCTGTGGCGGGCGGCGGGCGCGGACCTCTACCGTGGCCGGGAGTTCAGCACCCAGTGGCTGGACCGCGTGACGGGCTCGGCAGAAGCCACCCGCGCCGTCCTGGACGACCTGCGGGCGCGGACGCTCCTCGACTGGCGCCCACCCGCGCCTCGCCGCATCCCCGAGCTGCTCGTCGACGTCCGTCCGTCCAGGTTGCCCGTGCCCTGGAGCGAGCTGCGCCGCCGCAAGCGGTTGGACCTGGAGAAGCTGCGCGCCATGCAGGCCTATGCCTACCAGCGCGCCTGCCGGCGTGGCTACATCCTGCGCTACTTCGGCGAGCAGGCGCCGCGCCACTGCGGGGCCTGCGACCGCTGTACCCGACCCGACGGCATCCTTCCCGGCTGGCCCTCTCCCCGGCGCCGGCGTCCGGGCTGAGCCGATCCCGCCGTCGGACGAACGCCCGGAAGGGTTGGAGTGGCGCCTCGGTCGGGCAGGCCGGGCTTTCGAAGGACGGGGCGCGCCGGTACATTTGACCCCAGCACAACGGGATCCGGGCTGGAGGGCGGATGGAGCCGTACCTGACCCCTGAGCACGAGTCGTTCCGGGCGGAGGTCCGGGACTTCGCGGAAAATCAGATTGCCCCGGTTGCACGGGAGCTGGACGAGCACGCCCGCTTCCCGTGGGACAATGTCCGGCAGATGGCGGATCGGGGCTGGTTCGGCATCGACGTGCCGGAGGCTCTGGGGGGGTTGGGCCGCGACTACCTCAGCTACATCCTGGCGGTGGAGGAGCTGGCGCGGGTGGATGCCAGCCACTCCATCACCGTGAGCGCGCACTCCACACTGGGCGCGTCACCCATCCTCGGGTTCGGAACCGATGAGCAGCGTCAGAGGTATATTCCGCTGCTTGCGCGGGGTCGTGTGCTGGGTGGCTTCGGTCTCACGGAGCCTGGCGCGGGCTCGGATGCCAGCGCCACCCGCACGGTGGCCGTGCGCGAAGGCGACGGATACCGCGTCAACGGCAGCAAGATCTTTATTACGCACGCCGGCGTGGGCGAGATCTTCGTGATCACCGCGGTGACAGATCGGGAGCAGGGAACCCGCGGGATCACGAGTTTCATCGTGACGAAGGAAACGGCCGACCGCGAAGGTGCGGACCGTGCAGGCATCGGTCACGCGGTCGAGCTGGAACCGTTCATGGACGGAGTGCGTGCAGGGAAAAAGGAAGACAAGATGGGCTGGCGTGCCTCCGACACCCGGGAGCTGGTGCTCGAGGACGTCTTTGTACCTGCTGAGAACAGATTAGGCAGGGAAGGCGAGGGTTTCACGAACTTCATGAAGACGCTGGATGCCGGGCGGATCGGCGTCGGCGCGCTGTCGTTGGGCCTGGCCCAGGGCGCGTTCGAGCAAGCACTGCGTTTTTCCAACCAGCGCAGGCAATTCGGCCGGCCTCTACGCAGCTTCCAGGGCGTCCAGTTTCCCCTGGCCGACATGGCCACGGAGATTCAGGCGGCCCGCCACCTCGTCTACCATGCCGCCTGGCTCAAGCAGAATGGCAGATCACATGGCAAGGCCGCGTCCATGGCCAAGTTGTACGGCAGCGACGTTGCGATGCGCGTGACGACGCGCGCGGTGCAGCTCATGGGTGGGAGCGGCTACACAACGGACTACCCCGTCGAACGCATGATGCGCGACGCAAAGGTCGGCCAGATCGGCGAGGGCACGAACGAGATCCAGCGGCTGGTCATCGCACGCTCGATCTTCGACGAAGCTTTCGACGGGGGCGAAACATCGTGACGTATGAAGCGAGAAATCCTGATCTCCTCCACGCCGCAGGAAGCGCGCGTGGCCATCCTCGAGGACGGTGTCCTCGTGGAGTTCCTGGTGGAACATGCCGATGCGGAGCGCAGCGTCGGCGACATCTATCTGGGTGAAGTCCAGGCGGTCCTGCCGGGCATCCAGGCGGCGTTCGTCGACATCGGCGCGGACAAGGCGGCGTTCCTGCATGCGTCGGACCTGTCGCGTGCCGATGAGGACGACGACGAGGACGACAACGGCAACGACCGCAACGGCCGCTATCCCCTCATCCAGGATGTGGTCCACAAGGGCGAGAAGCTCCTGGTCCAGGTGACCAAGGAGCCCATCGGCACGAAAGGGCCCCGCGTTACCACCCAGATCTCGTTGCCCGGCCGGTTCCTCGTCCACATGCCGGACTCGAACCACATCGGGGTCAGCCGCAAGATCGAGGACCGCGAAGAGCGCTCCCGGCTGCGCGCCCTTGCCCGGGAGCTGCTGCCCCCGAACGCCGGCGGCGTGATCATCCGCACGGCCGGGGAGGAGCTGACCCGCGAGGTGTTCTCCCGGGAGATGAACACGCTGCTGGAGACCTGGCAGAAGGTCCAGAAGAAGTCCGGCCACGCCAAGCCGCCCGCCCTCATCCACCGCGATGCCAAGCTGACCAGCGGCATCATCCGGGATGTGTTCACGCAGAAGGTGGACAGCCTGACGGTGGACGCGAAGGACGTCTACAACGAGATCCGCGACTACCTGCGCGGCGTGGACCCGGAGCTGTTGAAGCGCGTCCACCAGTACGACAAGACGCTGCCCATCTTCGACGAATACGGCGTGGAGGAGTCCATCCGGCAGGCGTTCCAGCGCCGGGTGGACCTGCCTTCGGGCGGCTACCTGATCATCGAGCCCACCGAGGCCCTGGTCTCCATCGACGTCAACACCGGGCGCTACACGGGCAAGAAGGACCCCGAGCAGACCATCCTGAAGACCAACCTGGACGCCGCCCGGGAAGTGGCGCGCCAGCTGCGGTTGCGGGACGTCGGCGGCATCATCGTCGTGGACTTCATCGACATGGAGACCAAGGCGAACCAGGACCGGGTGCTCCAGGAGCTTCGAACCTATCTGAACCGCGACCGGGCACGCACCCGCGCGTTCCAGGTGTCCCAGCTCGGCTTGGTGGAGATGACCCGCCAGCGCGTGCGCCCCAGCCTGTTCCACTCCCTCACCGAGGTGTGCACCCACTGTGGAGGCAACGGCCGCGTCTTCAAGCCCGACACCGTCGTGCGCCGCATCGAGCGCTCCCTGCGCCGCTGCGCCGCCAACGGCGCCGACAAGCGCCTGGTCATCCGCACGCACCCCGCGGTGGCCCTGCACATCCTCGAGGAGGAGCCCGCATTCCTGAACCGCATGAGCGCCGACTACTCCCTCGACCTCGACATCCGGGATGACCCGTTGATGCGCCAGGACGAGTTCAGGCTGCTGTCCGGCCCGGCGCAGACGGACGTCACGTCCAAGTACGCGGTAGGCTGATGGCTGCTGTCCGGTGCCGTCCTGAAGCGGGCGGGACCGCTTGAGGGCAGGTGGGTGGGGTGCTCCACGCACCGGCCGGGCTCCCGGGACGTTCGGCAACCGGGAAGGTGGTGTCGAAGGGAAGCGTGCGGGTGCCCCGAACGGCGGCGGTCCACGGTCGGTCCGGCCTTGACAAAGGCCGGACCTTCCGCGAAAATAGCCCGTCTGTAGAGCAACATCGAATGACTGAACGACCAAGAAGGCCGGACCCCATGTACGCCATCATCCGTACCGGCGGGAAGCAATTCCGCGCCGAACCGGGCAAGACGATCAAGGTGCCCTCGTTGGACGTGGACGAGGGGAAGAAGGTGACGTTCGACGACGTGCTGGTGGTGAGCACGGAGGACGGCATCAAGGTGGGCACCCCGGCGGTGAAGGGTGCGAAGGTGAAGGCGGAAGTGGTCCGGCACGGTCTGGGCAAGAAGATCATCGTCTTCAAGTGGAAGCGGCGGAAGAATTACCGGCGCAAGCAGGGGCACCGCCAGAAGTACACGGAAGTCCGGATCGACGAGATCAAGGCGTAGGGGGCAGCATGGCACATAAGAAAGGCGTAGGCTCGAGCCGCAACGGCCGCGATTCCAACGCGCAGTTCCTGGGCGTGAAGAAGTTCGGAGGCGAGCCGGTCGTGGCGGGCAACATCCTGGTGCGGCAGCGGGGAACCCGGTTCCACCCGGGTCGCAACGTGGGCAAGGGCCGCGACGACACGCTCTTCGCCCTCACGGACGGCGTTGTCCTGTTCGAGCGCAAGGGTCGGGACAAGAAGCTGGTTTCGGTGGTCCCGGCGGAGTAGCGCTCTCGGGCTCAAGGCAAAGACCCCCGGCCGCGGTTAGCGGCCGGGGGTCTTTTTTTCCGTATGGGCCAGGATCGTGCCGCCTTTCAGTGCTTGCCGCCTGGCGCCGACCTTCGCGTGCCCGGGCGCTCACGCTATCGTGACGCGTACCTCCACCGTGTGCTCCCGATGGTCATCGACGAGAGGAATCGAGGCAGTGGCCTGCTCGGCGCCGTCCACCGTCACCCGGGGCTCCCCGGCGGGGCTCCGGCCTTCGCCATCGACCTGGAGCTGGGTCACGGTGATGTGGTACACGGTCTCCCGGTGACGATAGTGGACCTTGAACCCGGTCCAGTGCCCGGGCAGGCAGGGGGTGACGTGGAGCCTGTCCACGTCGAGGCGCAGGCCCAGCAGGGACTCCAGGATCAGCCGGTACATCCATCCGGCGGACCCCGTATACCAGGTCCAGCCGCCCCGCCCCGTGTGAGGCTCCACCGCGTAGATGTCCGCCGCGACCACGAAAGGCTCGACCTTGTAGGTCTCGATGGCTTCCGGGGTGTTCGCGTGGTTGGCCGGGTTGATCATGGTCGTCAGCTCCCAGGCGCGCGGACCGTCGCCCAG
>CAZUFP010000074.1:0-14836 GCA_964619835.1 uncultured Gemmatimonadaceae bacterium
TGCCCAATGACAAGGTTCTCGCCGGTGTCGTAATTGAATAGGCAGGGCACAGCGCGAATTCGTTAGCTCGTGCCGCCTTGCCCCACCACCCCCTCTCCACCCACTTTCCCGCCCTACCACACATCGTCGGCCTACGCCAACCGGAGAACACACCATGCGCCGGTCCCAACCCCTCGCCGCCGCGCTCGCGGCCGCCCTGGTCGCGGCCCTTACCGCCATAGCCCCAGCTGAAGCCCAGGCGCCGCCGAAGGCGCTCCACCCCCTCGCCCAACCCACCCTCAACGCCAGAACCCACGAGATCGCCTTCGTCACCGGCGGCGATATCTGGGTAATGCCGGAAAATGGCGGCGACGCCCATCTGCTGGTGAGCAACGAGGCGGACGAGTCGCGGCCGCTGTACTCGCCGGACGGGACGAAGCTGGCGTTCGAGTCGGACCGGGCGGGCAGCGTCGATCTGTACGTGCTGGACCTGGAGAGCGGGGGGCTCGCGCGGGTGACGTACAGCGACGCGGCGGAGAGCCTGGACGCGTGGTCGCCCGACGGGAAGTGGCTGTACTTCGCCACGACGGTGGGGGACGTGGGCGGGCTGACGGACGAGTACCGGGTGTCGTCGTCGGGCGGGGAGCCGGTGCCGGTGGCGGCGGCGCGCTACCAGCCGGAGTACTTCGCGAGCCCGTCGCCGGACGGCAAGGCGATCCTGGTGGACGGGCGGGCGAGGATGGGCTACAGCCAGTGGTGGCGGAACGGGCATGCGCACATCGACGAGGCGGAGATCTGGCGGGTGACGCTGGGCGGGACGCCGTCGTATACGCGCCTGACGGAGCCGGGCACGAAGAACCTGTGGCCCATGTGGACGCCGGACGGGCGGAGCGTGCTGTTCATGTCGGACCGGAGCGGGTCGGAGAACCTGTGGACGATGCCGGCGTCGGGCGGCACGCCGCGGCAGCTCACCCACTTCACGAAGGGCCGGCTGCTGTGGCCGACGCTGTCGTCGGACGGGAAGACGGTGGTTTTCGAGCGCGACTTCGGGGTCTGGTCCATGGCGGTGCCGGACGGCACGCCCCACCAGCTGGCGGTGCACCTGCGCGGCGCCTCGCCCGGCCCGACCGTCACGCACGAGCGCATGACGTCGGGCTTCTCGGACCTCGCCCTGTCGCCCGACGGCAGGAAGGTGGCGTTCATCGCCCACGGCGAGGTGTTCGCGGCGCCGGCGGACAGCGGGGGGCCGGCGGAGCGGGTGACGCACACGACGGGGCCCGAGACGGCCATCGCGTGGGCGCCGGACTCCCGGCGCCTGGCCTACGCGTCGCGCCGGGGCGAGGTCTTCAGGATCGAGGTGTACGACTTCGCCACCCGCACGGAGCACGCCCTGACCACGGGCGCCGGCGACGACGCCACGCCGCAATGGTCGCCCGACGGCTCGAAGATCGCCTTCGTGCGCGACGCGAAGCACCTCATGGTCGCCGACGTGGAGTCGGGGAAGACGACGACGCTGGCCGACGCGCCCCTGTGGCGCGAGCCGTCGCCCTTCGCGTCCAACGACGGCCTCAAGTGGTCGCCCGACGGCAAGTGGCTGGCGTTCCTGGCCCCCGACGACCGCATGTTCGAGGACGCGTACGTGGTTGCGGCGGACGGGAGTGCCCCGGCGCGCGCCATCTCGAGGCTGGCCGACACGAATGCGGGCGCGCTGGCCTGGGCGCCCGACGGGACGGCCGTCTACTATGCCACCGGGCAGCGCACCAAGGACGGGCAGATCGCGCGGGTGGACCTGGTGAAGCGGACGCCGGAGTTCCGTGAGAACAAGTTCTGGGACCTGTTCAAGAAGCCGCCGGAGTCGTCACGCAGAGGCGCAGAGGGCGCAGAGGCGAGGCAGGGTCCGGGGTCGGGGCAGCGTCCGGGTACAGGGCAACGTCCGCGGCCGGGGTCTGCGGCTGCGGCTGACTCCGTTTCGGTCAACATCGAGTTCCCCGGCATCTTCGACCGGCTGGAGCTCCTGCCTCTCCAGATGAATGCGGGCGGTTTTGCCATCTCGCCGGACGGCAAGACACTCGTCTTCCAGGCGCAGGCGGAGGGGCAGTCCAACCTGTACGAGTGGAATCTGGATCCGCTGGCGGAGGATCACGTGGCGCGGCAGCTGACGTCGACGCCGGGCTACAAGGGCATGCCCATCTTCTCGCCGGACGGCAAGGAAGTGTACTTCCTGGACCGGGGCCGGATCGGACGGGTGGCGCTGAAGGGGAACGGCCGTCCGTCGTCGGTGTCGGTAACGGCGGAGATGGACGTGGACTTCGCGAAGGAGAAGGCGGAGGTCTTCGACGAGGGGTGGACGTACCTGCGGGACGAGTACTTCAACCCGACCATGAACGGGGTGGACTGGCCGGCGGTGCGGAAGGAGTTCGCGCCGTACATCGAGGGCGCGCAGACGAAGCAGGAGCTGGCGCGGCTCATGAACCTGATGATCGGGGAGCTGAACGGCAGCCACCTGGGCGCGAGCCAGCCGAGGGAAGGGGCGCGGGCGCAGACGGGGCGGCTGGGGCTGCGGTTCGATGCCGCGTCGCTGGCGGACGGCCGGTTCGTCATCAGCGACGTCGTGCCGCTGGGTCCGGCGGACGTGGCGGGCATCACGGCGGGCTCGAGCATCACGTCCATCGACGGCACGGCGACCCGGGGCCGCAACCTGGACGAGCTGCTGGCCAACAGCGTGGGCAAGCTGGTGCGCGTGGGCGTGGCGGACGCGCGGGGTCGGAACGAGCACGTCGTGGAGGTGAAGCCCATCTCCACGGGCGCGGTGAACCAGCTGGAGTACCGGGCCTGGGTGGAGGCCAACCGTGCGTACGTGGACAGCATCAGCGGCGGCAAGCTGGGCTACGTCGCCATGCCTGACATGGGCTGGCCGTCGTACCAGCAGCTGACGGTGGACCTGGACGCGGCGAACATGGGCAAGGAAGGCGTCGTGTTCGACGTGCGGGCCAACCGGGGCGGCTTCGTGAACGCGTACGCCATCGACGTGCTGGCGAGGCAGGGCTACATCACCATGCAGGAGCGGGGGCACCCCATCGCGCCGGCCCGGAGCATCCTGGGCCAGTACGCCCTGGAGCGGCCCACGGCGCTGGTGACCAACCTGAACAGCCTGTCGGACGCCGAGGACTTCACCGAGGGCTACCGTGCGCTGAAGCTGGGCCCCGTCGTGGGCGGCCCGACGGGCGGCTGGATCATCTTCACCTGGGGCATGCGGCTGGTGGACGGGTCTTCGTTCCGCATGCCGCACAGCATGATACGCGGCGCCGACGGCGGGCCCATGGAGCTGCACCCGCGGCCGGTGGACATCACGGTGATCCGGCCGCTGGGGGAGTCGTACTCGGGTCGTGATTCGCAGCTGGACGCGGCGGTGAAGGCGCTGCTGGCGAAGATCGGAGGGTGATCCGGGTTCCTCCTGGACGCCCTTCGGGGCTCACCCTTCCCCGGGGTCTCGATCGGCCGGCGACAGCGGCATAACTCGCTCGCTTCGCTCGCTCAGACAGGATGCCGCTGTCGGGCCGATCGGACCCCGGCCCCCCACACCATCGCCACGGGACGTCCGGGAGGAACCCGGCCCCGCGGCTCTCGTGGGCCGACGGGACTGGACACCATCGCGTGTGGGGGCGCCTGGACCCGGAAGGCGCCACCGCCTCGTAAACGGACTTCACTTCTGCTGGAGGATCGGGGCCATGATCCCTGGGGCTCGGCGGTTGGGCGTGCGGATCACTTCGCGCATGCTGGTCGTCGCCGTGGCAGGCATTGTGTTGGGTGTCCTGCTGGCGATGCCGGAAGTCGAGGGCGAGGAGATCCCGTTGGGGTTGGCGGTGGTGATCTCGGTGGTGGCGGGGTGGCTTGCGCTGGGGCTCTATGAAGTGGCGGCCAGGGGCACGGCGGCGGTGCTGGGTGGGCTGGTCGGGCCGCTGGATCCGGAAGCGCTTGCCCGCAGCCGGCGCACGGCGTTCACGCCGCTCCGGGCGCTGGCCGTCCTCCTGGTGTACGTGGCGACGATGACCATCGTAGGGATCGGTCTGTATGTGATTGTAGCGCTGTCGGGATCCGCCGAAGGGCTGTCCAGGACGCTCGAGCCTTCCCAGATGGCCTGGATCCTCACGGTCTCGGCCGTGGTTGGCATCGTCGCGGTGTGGGCCGTGCTCCGCGGCATGTTGACCCCGCGGGACCGGGTGAAGATGCGGCGCTGGCTGCGCTGGCCGGGAAGCCGCGCCGTGGAGGTCGGCGTGCTGGGCGGCCTGCTGTTCGCCGTCGTCGCGACGAAGGTGCTGCCGCACGTCCTTCCCGTGAGCGAGACCTACAAGCCGGGCGCGGTCGTGCGCCTGGCGATGGCGGTGGGCTGGTCGCGCGTCCTGGTCGCGGTGCTCGCGGTCGTTCTCGCGCCGCCGGTGGAGGAAGTGCTGTTCCGCGGCGTGCTGTTGGAGGGGATGCTGCGGACGTTCAGCCGCTACGCCGCGATCCTGGCGACGACCGGCCTTTTCGCCCTCATGCACGTCCCCGACATCCTGGGCAACGGACCGGGCCTGGCGGCCGTCCTGGTGGCCGGTTACGCCCTGGCGGAGTTCCGGCTACGCACGAAATCGCTGCTGCCGCCCATCGCGGCGCACATGGCCTACAACGCGGTGGTGATGGCGTTCATCATGACCGTTTGAGCGCTTGAGCCCAGGTCCTTGCCCCGGAGGTCGCCTTTCCGGGCCGCCAGGCCCGGAGGCATGGCAACAGCCCGAGGTGGTGGGTTTCCCGCTGAGTGCCGTCGCGTGGGGAGGGGTGGCCGGGGCCCGATCGGGCCCGACGGCGGCATCCTGTTTGAGCGAGCGCAGCGAGCGAGTTATGCCGACGTCGCTGGCCGATCGAGGCCCCGGCGGTGGGTCAGCGCCGGAAGCGAAGCGGGAAACCCACCACCGCGCCGCGCTCCCCCGTCTCCCTGGCGGGCTGGCCCGGCCGGGGCGAGGTTGGGAGGGCATCGCGAGGCTCACCCGTCTCCAGGATGACAACCATTGCGTCGGATCGCCTTTCACCTCGTCACCCTCCTGTTCCTCGCCATCGCCGCCCTGGGCGTGCGGGACGTGTGGAACGGCTACCAGCGGGCGGACACGGTGCTCCAGATCCTGGACCTGGTGGGGCAGGTGTTCTACGCCGGGTTCGCGGCGGCCGTCGTCGTGCTGCGGCTGGGGAGGCGCAAGGAGGCCCGGCGCTTCGCGTGGGCCTGGTACGGCGCGCTCATCTGGGCCGGCGCCCTGGCGCCCGCGGCCTGGGACTCCGCCGGCTGGGGACCCACCCTGACGGCCGCCGGCGCCAGCGTGCTCATCGGCGCCTTCATCCTGCTGCTGGACGCCTGGGCGAACCCGCGGCCCCTGACGTTCTGACCCGCCCGGCGGCCGGCCGGGCGGGGGCGGGTGGCGCGGCGATTCTCACCTCCGACTGATATTTTCCTTGACAGGCGCCGCCGGGCGGGTGCGTATTGGGTCCGCGGGCGCCGGCCGTTGACCCCTACGGGCGCCGTCCCTCCGACACAACGACACGACATCCCCGGAGCTCTCCCCATGAAACGCGTCCTGTGCGGGGCCGCGCTGGCCCTGTTTCTTGTCGGCTGCAGCGACAACGTCCTTCCCACGCGTCCGCTCGCCGCGCCGTCGTCGTCGTACGACATCTCGGACGGCGGACATGGCGGCAACGCGTCGTTCTTCTTCCTGCCGCCGCTGGCGCCGCGGACGTCGTTCGCCGGCGAGTTCGACCCGAACGTGCGGCCGGCGGTGGAGATCTGCGAGCTGGGCGACGGGCCCGCGCCGGCTTGCGAGATGACGGTGCGTACGTTCGGCGGGCAGGACATCAAGGTGGAGCGGCGGGAGCGGCACTACGAGGTGGTGTGGCACACGGGCCCGGACCACCTGGACCCGGCGCGGGTGTACCGCATCACGGTGCGGGTGGGCGGGATGGTGCTGGGCTACCGGGACGTGGAGCCGGAGCGCCACGGCGGCTCGTCCAACGGCAACGGCTGGGGCTGGGGCTCCGGCGGGTCGTACGGCGGCAGCCACGGCGCGGGTCCGTCGTGGTTCGGAGGCGGGGCGTGGGGCGGGCCGCACGGGCACGATGACCGGGCGACGTCGGGCGGGCCGGACATCTACCGGTTCCGCAACGGCAGCTCGATCCCCATCAAGTTCCGCATCGAGAAGGGCGCGTTGTGCGACACGGGCGCGATGGAGTGCAACGTGGCGGTGATCTACGACAGCGTGGGCGGCACGGTGCCGATCGCGTCGGGCGGCGTGTACTTCAGCCCGTACTCGCTGCCGGGCTACGACGCCATCACGGTGATCGCGGAGCGTGTGGACAACCTGCTGGCGCCGGGCGAGGAGTGTGTGCCGGGTCTGGACCTGCCGCAGTACGGGCCGTGCATCCGGATCCGGACGGAGCCGGAGCTGGCGGACCCGCTGCTGAAGGACGCGGTGGTGTCGGTCTGCGTCGACCCGGGCAAGCTGCCGCTGAGCGAGACGCAGGCGGACCTGCTGCACGTGTTCAAGTGGGACGAGCAGGACCCGGGCACGGTGCAGGAGCTGCCCAACGTGCCGGAGGCCATCTGCAGCCAGACCGTGGGGCTGCGGCAGGACCGGAGCCTGTTCTCGCGGGCGCTGGCGGCGGTGTCGTCGTTCTTCGTGCAGCCGGCGTACGCGGTGCACACGGGGCTGGGCAGCCTGACGAAGTCGTTCAGCCGGTTCCGCTGGGCACTGCCCGCCCGCTTCTCGGTCCTGGACGGCGACGGCCAGGCGGCGGCCCCGGGCAGCACCGTGGCGGTGGCGCCCGCCGTGCTGGTGCAGGACGAGAACGGCGACCCGGTGAAGGACGCCCGCGTCCACTGGGACGTGGCCGCGGGTGGCGGCAGCGTCGAGCCCCTCACCGTGTACTCCGACTCCGCCGGCGTCGCCCGGGTGGACCGCTGGACGCTGGGCCCCGACTACACGGCCAACACCGTGGACGCCTGGGGCTTCGGCATCTCCGACGGACCGGAGCCGTACGGCTCCCCGCAGGCCTCGCTCACGGAGCCCGTCGTCGTCGACACCGGCCACGTCCGGTTCTCCGCCAGGGGCTGCAAGCCCATCTTCGACACCTCCTTCGGCGTGGATGGCGTCATGTCCCCCGGCGAGTGGGACTGCGCCGCCCACGACGACTTCACCGTCAACCTGCCCGGCGGCACCACGGCGCCGGCCACCGTCTACTGGAAGAACGACGGCGCCAACCTCTACCTCGCCGTGCGCGTCGACGCCGGCGCCGGCAACCTCGACGCCGCGCTGCGCTTCGACTTCGACAACAACGGCGATGGCGTCGCGGACGCCGGCGACGACGCCTTCGGCATCACGTCCGGCAGCGGCTTCTTCGACGACTTCCTCACCGCCGCCTGCGCCCAGGGCTCCACCCCCGGCTGCGGCGCCAGCGACGTCTCCGACGGCGGCGCCACCAACGGCCGGGGCGCCATCGGCGGCGATGCGGGCCACGTCGTCTTCGAGCTGGCCCACCCCCTCGCCAGCGGCGACACCGGCCACGACTTCCAGCTCGCCCCCGGCGACACACCCGGCTTCTACCTGAGCCTGTCCTTCGGCCAGGGCGGCGACGCCGTCACCCTGTGGCCCGGGTTCCGGACGTGGCGGCATATGGGGGTGGCGGGGCCGTGAGCGGGGGGGCGGATTTTCGGACCTGTTTATGACAAAAGCCTTGACAATGGGGCCGTCCGCCTGCGTATTGGTGCGGGTGCCGGCCGCCCGCTCCCCAGCGGGTCGTCAATCTTTGCGGGTCCACACGTAACATCCGGGAGCTCTCCCCATGAAACGCCTCATCTGCGCGGGTGCAGTGGCCGTTGTGCTGGCCGGCTGCGGTGACAATGCCGTTGCGCCTCCGCCCCCGTTGGGGGCTCCTTCGTCGTCGTTCGTCATCTCGGACGGCGCGCACGGAGGCAGCTCGTACTTCTACTTCCTGCCGCCGCTGGTGGAGAGCCCGACGTACTCGGGCACGTTCAACCCGAACGTGCTGCCGTCGGTGGACATCTGCCAGCTGAGCGCGTATCCGGGCGGGCACTGTGAGGCGACGGTGCGCACGTTCACCTACCACGACATCTCGGTGCTGCTGGACCAGGAGATGTACAAGGTGAACTGGCAGACGGGCGACGACGCCCTGGACCCGGCGCACGTGTACCGGATCATCGTGCGGGTGGGCGGAGACACGCTGGGCTACCGGGACGTGCAGCCGGTGGACGGGCCGACGTCGTCGAGCGGCGCGTCGGACGTGTACCGGTTCAACAATGGCAGCACGATTCCCATCAAGTTCCGCATCGAGAACGGTGCGCTGTGCGACACGGGCGCCCTGGAGTGCACCGTGGCGGCGGTGTTCGACAGCGCGGGCGGGACGGTGGCGGTGCCGTCGGGCGGCGTGTTGATCACGTCGTACTCGCTGCCGGGCAACGACGCGGTGACGGTGATCGTGGAGCGCATGGAGAACCTGCTGGCGCCGGGCGAGGAGTGTGTGCCGGGTCTGGACCTGCCGCAGTACGGGCCGTGCATCCGGATCCGGACGGAGCCGGAGCTGACGTCGCCGCTGCTGGAGGACGCGGTCGTGTCGGTCTGCATCGACCCGGACAGCCTGGGCCTGAGCCACGCCCAGACCGACCTGCTGCACGTCTACAAGTGGGATGAGAAAGAGCCGGTGACGGTGAACGTGCTGCCGAACGTGCCGGAGGCCATCTGCAACTACACGGTGGGCCTGCGGGAGAACCGGAGCCTGTTCTCGAGAGCGCTGGCGGCGGTGTCGTCGTTCTTCGTGCCTCCGGCGTACGCGGTGCATACGGGGCTGGGCAGCCTGACCAAGTCGTTCAGCCGCTTCCGCTGGGCGTTACCCGCCCGGTTCTCGGTGCTGGATGGCGACGGGCAGGTGGCGCTGGCCGGCACCGACGTACCCGTGGCGCCGGCGGTGCTGGTACAGGACGAGACCGGCGCACCGGTGAAGGACGCCCGGGTGCACTGGGACGTCACGGAGGGCGACGGCACCGTCGTGCCCATGACGGTGTTCTCCGACTCGACCGGCGTGGCCCGGGTGGACCACTGGACGCTGGGCCCGACCGAAGGCGTCAACACCCTGGACGCCTGGGGCTTCGGCATCTCGGATGGTCCGGAGCCCTACGGCGCCCCTCAGGCCACGGAGACGGAGCCGGTCGTCATCGACACGGGGCACGTGCAGTTCACGGCCACGGCCTGCGAGCCCGGCTTCGGCAAGCCGGCGGCCATCGACGGCGTCATGGCGCCCGGCGAGTGGCAGTGCGCCCGGCACATGGACTTCACCGCCAACCTGTCCGGCGGCAGCGGCACGCCGGCCACCCTCTACTGGATGAACGACGGCGACTCGCTGTACCTGGCCGTCCGCGTCGCGCGGGACGCCAGCGACAAGGTCGCGTCGCTCCGCTTCGACTTCGACAACAACGGCGACGGCGTGGTGGAGGCGGGCGAGGACGCCTTCGGCGTGGACAGCAAGACCGGCTTCTTCGACGAGTACCTGACGGACAAGTGCGTCAACCGGAGCCAGGCGGGCTGCGGCGAGGCCGACACCGCCGCCGGCGGCACCACCGACGGCGCGGGCGCCATCGGCTACGACGGCACCCACCTGGTCTACGAGGTGGCACACCCCCTCAACAGCGGCGACACCGGCCACGACTTCGCCCTGGTCCCGGGGTCCACGTTCGGCATGTACCTGACGCTCCAGATCGGCAACGGCGCCAGCGGCAACACCCAGATCCCCGGCTTCCGCCAGTGGAAGGATGTGGTCGTTCAGGGGCCGTGACGCTGGATGATTGGCTGATGAGTCCTTGAAGCCCGGACGCCCGCGGCGGACGGGGAGAGCCCCGCCTCCCTTCCGCCGCTCTACCCCGGGGGACGGGGAGACGGGGAGGCGGGGCACCCTATGGAACCCGGGCCGGGAACGCTCCAATCTCCCCGTCCCCCCGTCTCCCGGGGGTGGGGAATGGGCGGGGCGGCTTCGCCTCATCGGCCGAGGCCGCCCGCGCCTGGGGTGCGCCGCGGCGTGGAGGCCGACTGACAAGTCGGAGCTTGACTTCATCACCCCCGCGTGAACATAGTGAAAATGCGCCGTTGCCGGCGCGAGTGGGTGCCCCGTCGATCCCCGGAGCCACGACAACATGCCAGGTTTCTTCTCACGCCTGCGCGAGCGGCGGATCGTCCAGATCATGATGTCCGCGGCGGCCGCAGGCTGGCTGGTGCTCGAAGTGGTGAGCTCGCTCATCGAGCGCGGCCTTCTGCCGAACCTTCTCTACGAGGTGCTGCTGGTCTGGTACGTGGGCGGCCTGGCGGTCGCCCTCGTGCTGGGGTGGTACCACGGGGAGAAGGGGCACCAGGCGTTCACGAAGCCGGAGATCCTGGTCCTCATCGTGGTGGGGGTGGGGGTGCTGAGCGGGTCGGCGGCGACGGTACGGCACGGCCTCCATCGGAGCCCGACCCTCGCGCAGGCCGGTGAAGACGGGCTGGACCTCAAGCATATCGCGGTTCTCTACTTCGACGACGAGACGCCCGACAAGCAGTCGCAGTACCTGGCGGACGGGCTGACGGAAGGGCTGATCCAGCAGCTGTCGGAGGTGAACGGGCTGAGCGTTGTGAGCGCCAACGGTTCGGAGGAGTACCGGAACTCGGACCTGGGGCTCGACAGCATCGCCCGGGCGCTGGACGTGGGCACGCTGGTGGAGGGCTCGGTGGAGCGGCGGGGCGACAAGCTGCGTGTGAACGTCGCCCTGGTGGACGGCAGCAGCGGCGCGGACGTGAAGCGGGAGGCGTTCGAGGAGCCGGCGGGCGATGTCGGCCGGATCCAGGACGAGCTGGCGACGGAGGTGTCGCGCATCCTGCGGCAGTGGCTGGGGCAGGAAGTGGAGCTGCAGAGCCAGCGGGCCGCGACCACCAGCAACGTGGCGTGGGTGCTGGTGCAGCGGGCGGAGCGTGCGCGCAAGGAGTCGTACACGCAGATCCAGCGCGACGACGTGGCCGAAGGCTTCGCCAGCCTCGGCACCGCCGATTCGCTGCTGGCGGAGGCCCAACGCGCCGACACCACCTGGACGGAGCCTACGCTGTTGCGGGGCCAGGTGGCCTACCAGCGCTCCCGCTGGCTGGACGATGACCCGCGGGCGGCGGCAAAGGCCATCACGGCGGCGGTGGGCTACGCGGACCAGGTGCTCCAGAAGTCGCCGGGCAACGGGCCCGCCCTGGGCCTCCGGGGCACGGCCCTCTACTGGCGCTACCTGCTCCACATCGACGACGACGACCCCGTCGCCCGCCAGAAGGGGTTCCAGCAGGCCCGCAGCGACCTGGAGACGGCCGTGCGCAGGGACCCGAGCCTGGCCACCGCCTACAGCGCCCTCAGCTCCCTGTACTACCTGGTGGACGACGTGCCCAACGCCGTGCTCGCCGCCCGCAGCGCCTACGAGCAGGACGCGTTCCTGCGCGTCGCGCCCACCATCCTGTGGCGCCTGTTCGACGGCTCCTACGACCTGGAGCAGTTCAACCAGGCGAAACGCTGGTGCGACGAGGGCTGGCGCCGGTTCCCCGACAGCTACCGCTTCGCCGAGTGCCACCTGTGGCTCATGACGGCCCCGGGCAGCCAGCCGGACGTGCCCGCCGCCTGGACCTGGCTCGCGCGCCTGGACTCCCTCACCCCCAAGCCCCTGGCGCCCTACGAGACCCGCCAGGGCCGCATGCTCGTGGGCGGCATCCTGGGCCGCGCCGGCCTGGCCGACAGCGCGCGCGCCGTCCTGACCAGCGCCCGGGGCAACCCAGAGATCGACCCCACCCAGGACCTGGTGGGCGTGGAAGCGTTCATGCGCACCCTCGTCGGCGACCAGGACACCGCCCTGTCCCTGCTCCAGCGCTACGTCGCGGCCAACCCCGGCCACGCCTTCACCCGCGGCGGCGGCATGTCCTGGTGGTGGCGCACCCTCCAGGACAAGCCGGGCTTCCAGTCCGTGTTGAAGAGCGGGGTGGCGCAGCACTGAGGCCCCGGCACCGCGGACGTTGGACCGGGCTTCGCGGCGTCGCCCATCGGGGCTCACCTCTCCCCGGGGTCTCGATCGGGCCAACGGCGGCGGCATAACTCGCTCGCTGCGCTCGCTCAGACAGATGCCGCCGCCGGGCCGATCGGACCCCGGCCCCGCCACCCCGTCGCCACGGGGCGCCGGCGCGAAGCCCGGACCACGGGCTTTTGCAGGCCTCCAGGACCGCGCACCATCGCGCTCTCCATCTGTGGCCGATCCTTGCTCGGCAGACGCTGGCTGCGACTGCTGGCCTGCCCCGCGCTGGCGGGCCTTCCGCAACTCCCCCTGATCCTGTGCCCGCCGGGATCGCGTGATGCCCGGGCGCCGGCGAAGTGCGCCGGAGCGTAGCGGTTTGGCAGAAGTGGAGCCCGCGTACGCAACCAATCGTGCGGTTCTCCTTTCTAACAGGTGACATCCCCGAACCGGAGTCCGGAGGCGAATCATGAGAGCACTGGCGCGGCATGCGCGCGTCCTGTTCCGCAGCCTGGCGCGGCGGCCAGGCTACACGTTGACGGCGATGCTGACGCTGGCGGTGGGCATCGGCGCGAGCACGTCGATCTTCAGCGTGGTGCAGGGCACGCTGCTCAGGCCGTTGCCGTATCCGGAGCCGGATCGGCTGGTCCGGGTGTGGGACCAGTACGTGCCGACGGGGGGGCGGGGGCCCAACTCGGTGCCGGACTTCCTGGAGATGCGTCGCAGCGCGAAGGGTGTCGAGGCGCTGGTGGGCTACATGCAGGGGTCGGTGAACCTGGCGACGGAAGAGGCGCCGGAGCGGGCGCGGTCGGTGTCGGTGACGGCCAACTTCTTCGACGGGCTGGGCGTGCAGCCGGCACTGGGCCGCGGTTTCCGGGAGGGTGAAGACCGGGAGGGCTCGCCGCGCATCGTCGTGATCTCGCACCGGCTGTGGCAGGAGCGGTTCGGGGGCCGGGCCGACGCGTTGGGGCGCACGCTCCAGATCGATGCGCAGCCGTATACCATCGTGGGCGTGCTGCCGGCCTCGTTCTGGTTCCCGGGCGACCCGGAGCTTGTGACGCCGTTCGCGTGGAACCAGCAGGTCATGACGCAGAGCAGCGACAGCCGCTGGTTGTCCGCCTTCGCGCGGCTGGCGCCGGGGGTGACGCCGGCGGCGGCGCAGACGGAGTTCCGTCGCATCTGGAAGGGCATCCTGGCGGAGCGGCCGGACAAGAACCAGGACTGGACGGTGCGGGCGGAGGGGTTCGGCGAGGTGCTGTTCGGCCAGACGCGCCGGTTGTTGTGGCTGCTGACCGGGGCGGTGCTGCTGGTGCTGGTGATCGGCTGCGTGAACGTGGCCAACCTGATGCTGGTGCGGGGCGAGCGGCGGCGGCGCGAGCTGGCGCTGCGGACGGCCGTGGGCGCCGGCCGGTGGCGGATCGTCGCCGGTTTCCTGTCCGAGAGCCTGGCCCTGGCCCTGGTGGCCAGCCTGCTGGGCGTCGCGCTGGCATGGGGCGCCACGCGGCTGCTGCTGTCCCTGTTCGGCGGGACGCTGCCCCGCACCGACTCCGTGGGCCTGAACCCCGTCGTCGTGACGTTCGCCGTCGGACTCGCCCTGCTCACCGGCCTGGCCGTGGGTCTGGTGCCGGCGCTGCGCCTGGACGCCGGCCGGCTCTACGACGCGCTGCGGGAGGGAGGGCGCACGGTGGCCGGCGCCCGCAGCCGGCTCCAGCGCGGGCTCGTGGCGGGCGAAGTCGCCCTGGGCGTGCTGCTGGCCGCGGGGGCCGGGTTGCTGCTCAACAGCTTCTGGCGGTTGAGCCATGTGGACACGGGCATCGAGCCGGCCCACGCCATGGCGTTCCGCGTGAGCCTGCCGCAGGCGGCCTACAAGGACGTGGACGCGACGCGCCAGTTCTTCACCGGCGCGGTGGCGGCCATCGAGGCGATTCCGGGGGTTCAGGATGCGGGCATCAGCAACCTGGTGCCGCTGCTGGGCGGACGGAACATCACGACGCTGGCCTCGCCCGACGACCCGCAGCTCCAGGCCAAGTTCGTCGAGGTCCGCCAGGCGACGCCCGACTTCTTCCCGGCCGCCGGCATCCCGCTGGTAGGCGGGCGCGCGCTCACCGACGACGACGTACGCCGGGGCGCCGACGTGGTCGTGATCAGCGACGTGCTCGCCCACACGCTGTTCCCGAACGGCGACGCCCTGGGCAAGCGTCTGAACCTGGGCTGGGGCAACCCCGACGGCTACGAGGTCGTGGGCGTGGTGGGCAGCGTGCGGGAGTTCGGCGTTGCCAACGCCAAGCGCCCGGCCATGTACTGGCCCTACAGCGCCATGGGCCCCGAACGCGACATGACGTTTCTCGTGCGCACGTCGCGCGGCGACCCGCTGGCCGTGCTGCCCGCCATCCGCCGCGCCATCGCGGACATCGACCCGACCCTGCCCATCTACGGCGCCACCAGCATGAACGACGTCGTGCTCCAGAGCATTGGCCCGCGCTGGTTCGCCACCGCCCTGTTCACCGCCTTCGGCGTCCTGGCCCTGCTGCTGGCCGCCCTCGGCATCTTCGGCGTGCTCGCCTTCATCGTGGAGCAGCGCACCCACGAGGTGGGCATCCGCGTCGCCCTGGGCGCTACCCGCGGCGGCGTCACCCGTCTGGTCGTGGGGCAGGGCATGCGGCTCGTGGCCGCGGGGCTCGTCATCGGCGTGGTGGCCACCATCTTCGCCTCGCGCCTCATGGCCAGCCTGCTCTACCAGGTGCGCCCCGCCGACCCCGTGACCCTCGC
>CAZUFP010000074.1:14936-18850 GCA_964619835.1 uncultured Gemmatimonadaceae bacterium
ATCGTGACCGCGGACGCCGACGGCCAGCATCTTCCCGAGGACGTTGCGAAGGTCGCGGAGGCGTTTCTGCGCCACCCCCGTTCGCTGGTCGTTGGCGCCAGACGGTTCGCCAGGGGGATCCCCTTCCGGAGCAGGTTGGGCAACGTCACCACGCGTTATGCATTCAGGCTGCTGGTCGGGGGAAACCTGACGGACACACAGTCCGGCTTGCGCTGCATACCCATGGGTCTCGTTCCCGAGCTCATTCCGCTCACCGGGGAGCGCTTCGAATATGAAATGAACATGCTGATCCTGGCGAAAAAAAAACGGATCGCGATGAGGGAAGTGGAGATCGCAACGGTCTATCTGGAGAACAACCGGTCCTCGCATTTCAATCCCCTCATCGACTCCATGAAGATCTATTTCCTCCTGCTGAGATTCTCATTTTCGTCCCTGGTGGCCGCCAGCATAGATTTCCTGGTCTTTTCTGCGTTGTACATGATCGAGCGGAATATCCTGACCTCCCTGATCGCGGCACGCCTGGTCTCTGGCGGGGTCAATTTCCTCATGAACAGAAGTCTGGTCTTCCACGATCGTGAGAGATCCATACTCCCCCTCGTGAAATACTTCGTTCTTTTCGTGGCCCTGGCGGGGTTGTCCTATCTGTCCATCCGAACGATGGCGGAATTTGGAATGAACGTCATCGCGGCCAAGGTCGTGGTGGAGACGGTTCTGTTTTTCGGCAGTTTCACGATCCAGCGGGATTTCGTCTTCGTGGCCCCCACTCCCGAGCCAGAGGGTTAGGACATGCGCAGGTCCCACCCCGCGGAGAGGACGTTTCGGCTTTTCGCCATCTTGCTGCTGGCGGCGGTCATCGCCGCGTACGCGAACCACTTTTTCAACGGATTTCACTTCGACGATGTCCACACCATCGTCAACAACGCCTACATCAGGAGTCTGCGCAACATCCCGCGATTCTTCACCGACGGACGGACGTTCAGCTCGCTGCCCACGAACCAGTCCTATCGTCCGCTCGTCTCGACTTCCCTGGCCATCGACTACTTTCTGGGCCACGGAAACGTCTTCTTCTTTCACCTCTCGACCTTCCTGCTGTTCCTGCTCCAGGGGGTCGTCATGTATGCGTTCTACCTGGCCGTATTCGACCGCTCTCAGCACAGCCCGTCCAACCGGTTCGTCGCCCTGGCCGCGGTCGCCTGGTATCTGCTCAATCCCGCCAACGCGGAAACGATCAACTACATCATCGCCCGGTCGGACTCCCTCTCGACGCTCTTCATCCTTCTGGCCCTGGTCATGTACGTCTATCGGGATGAAGGCAACCGGCGCCACCTGTATCTCGTCCCCTTCGCCTTGAGCTGCCTGGCGAAACCGATCGGCGCGATCTTCGCCCCCCTGCTCCTGCTCTACATCTACCAGTTCGAGGAGACGATCGGGTCGCGGCGTCGCCGGCTCGGCCATTCCCTGAGAAAGGCCGCACCCGCCCTGTCCGTCTCCGTGTTGATGCTGCTGTTCATCAAAGCGATGGACCCGGCGACCTGGCGGGCCGGCGGCGGGTCGCTGTTTCGCTATGTCATCACCCAGCCTTACGTGGCTCTTCATTACTTCACGAACTTTTTCGCACCGTTCCATCTGAGTGCCGACACCGACTGGCAGCCGCTGTCTTCCCTGTCCGACGTTCGTTTCCTGATCGGTGTCGTGTTTGTCGCGGGTCTCATCGCCGTTGCCGTCCTGGCCGCCAGGAAGGCGGGGCTGCGGCCGATCTCCTTCGGCCTCCTCTGGTTTCTCCTGACCCTGCTGCCGACCAGTCTCATCCCCCTCGCCGAGGTCATGAACGACCACCGGCCGTTCCTGGCCTATGTCGGTCTCGCCATCAGCGTCTGCTGGAGTGCCCATCTCCTCCTGGCCGCCGCCAGCGCCCGGTTCCGGTCGAAGAGGGGGTTTTACCGGGTGACGGGCGCCGCGATCATTGCCGCGCTCGTCGCCTACGGGTACGGAACACATGTGCGCAACGCCGTCTGGCACTCCGAACTGAGCCTCTGGCGGGATGTGACCATCAAGAGCCCGCGCAACGGAAGGGGACTCATGAACTACGGGGTGGCGTTGATGCGGCGGGGGGATTATGGCGAGGCGGAGAAGTATTTCCGCAAGGCGCTGAAGTATGTTCCGCTTTATGCCGATCTCTACGTGAACCTCGGCATCGTGGAGGCCGCGACCGGAAAACCGGACGAAGCCCGGAGCGATTTTCAGAAAGCCATCATGCTCAAACCCGGCTGGCCGGACGGATATTACTGGTACGCCGATTTTCTGAAGAAGCAAGGGCACGACGACGAAGCGATCCTGTACGCGAAACGAGCGTTGCAGTTGTCGCCCGCCGATCTGCGCACCCGGAAGCTGCTCATGGCGATCTATCTCGAGCGCAGACAGTTCAGCGAACTGAAGACGCTTGCCCTGGAGACCCTGCGCATCTTCCCCGGCGACGCCGAGGCTGAAAAGGACCTGGCCGCCGCAGAAGAGGGCGGCGCCCGGCCGCGTTGAAGGGCCCCCCTATCCGCGCGACAGCACCAGGTTCGCCCAGCTCTTGACCGTGTGGTGGTGCGGCATCCAGGCGTCCCACACCGAGCGGGCCCATTCCCAGACGCGGTCTTCGTGGCGGGAGAAGCTGTCGGCGGCGGCGACGTCGAGGATGGTCAGGTACCCGGCCAGGTTCGGCGGCTCGAGCCAGCTGTAGCGGTTGCGGTAGGCGGCGGCTTCGCTGGTGACGCGCGACGCTTTGTGCAGCTCGAAGCCCCGCTCGAGGATGACGTACAGGCCCACCAGGTGGATCGCCACCGACTGGATCGACTGCGGCGACGGCGTGCCCGGATGCTGCGCCGCGTACGCGTCCACCGTCAGCCGATGCACCGGCGGCAGGCCGTACTCGCCGTACTCCCGCGCCAGCACATCGCCGTACACCGCCCAGCAGCCCGGGGACGCCCCGATGTAGGGATGCCCCGCGCCGCCGTCGGGCGGGACCCGGGCGCCGCAGCCCGGGCAACGTTCGAGGACTTCGGTCATCGGCTCATCATCTCCATGGGACACAAGGTAATAACCCGCAGGCCGCGTCCGGGAAAGCGCCGCCGTTCCCGGCCGGCCGGTCCGTCACGTCTCCGTCTGCACCCAGGACCGGAAGAACGGGCTGTCGAACACGACGCCGTCGTCCCCGCGCTCCAGCACGCCACGGCTCACCAGCGACTCCACCGCCGTGCCCACCGACGACGCCGGCCCCAGCCGGAACCGCGCCCGCGTCTCCGCCCCGAACAGCTGGCCGGCGCCCGACGCCACCGCACGCAGCACCCGCTGCTGCACCGGCGTCAGGTCCGACCACGTACGCCGCAACGCCGTGTCCTGCTCCCGCACGACGTCCCGCACCGCCGCCTCCACTTCCGACGCCAGCGCCCGGCCCCGCAGCGCCCCCCGGTGCCAGAGCGCCCGCGCCACCTGGACGACGTCCTGCGTCCGCGGTCCCGCCCGCGCCACCACCGCCGCGCCCACCCCGTCGCTCGCCACCCCCGAGCCCCGCATGCGCGCGTCGATCCAGTCCGCCAGGCCCGTTGCGTCCAGCGGCTCCACACGCATCGTCTCGAAAAATCCGTCGAAGGCGTGCCCCGGCTCCATCGCCCGCCGGATCCGCTCCTCTCTCGAGGACACGCATACCCACGACACGCCCCCCGACAGGCCGTCCCGCAACCCCGCCCCGCCCCCTTCGCCCGCCACATCCAGCAAACGGTCGAACCCGTCCAGCACCACGACCACTCCGGCCCCGCCCGGATCTCCGCCCTCGCCCGCGCCCGGCTCTCCGCCCTCGCCCTCGCCGCCGCCGCCGCCCCCCCCCCCCGCCCCGCCCCCCCCCCCCCCCCCCCCCCCCCCCCCCCCCCCCC
>CAZUFP010000075.1:0-18584 GCA_964619835.1 uncultured Gemmatimonadaceae bacterium
CCGGGGCGATTGGACGATGGAAAGCGGTGAGCGGGTTGTGGCGCCGCGATTGCAGCGGCTGCCCGTTGCGGACCTGATCGGCTGTCAGGACGACGCCATGGCCATGGGCGCCGGGAAGGCGGTGGACGACGAGGCGGTCCACCTCGCCCTTCGCGGCCGCCGGCAGTAGCCCCGCGGCTCCCCCTCGGACGGGTTCAGCCTGGACGAGGGTCGATGGTCGATCTGATCAGTCCACGCGCAGCGTGCTCAGCGGATCGACGCGCGCCGCCCGGACGGCCGGGATCCAGCAGGCCAGGGCGGCGACGGCGCCGAGCACCACCACTACGGCGGCGTAGGTGAGAGGGTCCAGGCGCGAGACGCCGAATAGCAGGGACGCCAGCACCGTGCTGGCGGCGGCGGCGCCGGCCAGGCCGATGGCAACGCCCAGGCCGGTGAGGCCCATGCCCTGTCGGACCACCATGGCCACGATGTTCTCACGGGAGGCGCCCAGGGCGGCGCGCACGCCGATCTCGCGCATGCGGTCGGCGACGCTGCCGGCCAGGACGCCGTAGAGGCCGACACCGGCGAGGACCAGGGCGAGCAGTGCGAACGCTTCCATGATGATCATGACGAAGCGGCGCTTCGCTTCCGACCGGAACACCAGGCTCCGCATGGTGCCGGCGCGCACGATGGCCTGGTCGGGGCCCACCGACCAGACGGCCCGCTTGATGGCGGGCACCAGGGTGGAAGGGGCGGGGCCGGTCCCGGGCGCGCCAACCTTCACCACCAGCCAGAGGGCCGGGTCGGCGAAGTACCACTGTTCGGGGGTGACGTAGAAGGCGTCCGCGGGCGCATCGCCGAGGGAGGTCTGTTTCACGTCGCCCACCACGCCCACGATGGTGTAGGGCGGTTGGTCGGGGCTGCCGATGTGAACGCGTTGGCCCAGGGGGTCCGTCCCGGGGAACGCGCGCTGGACGAAGGCCTCGTCCACGAGCGCGACGGGGGGTGCGCCGGCGTCGTCGTGTTCATTCAGCGCGCGGCCCCGCAGCAGCGGGATGCCCATCACCTGGAGGTAGGCGGGGCTCGCGACGTAGCGGAAAGCGCCGTGGTCCTGGTCGGACGGGCGGAGATCCGCGGAGAAGTTGATGCCGTAGCCATCGCTCTGCCCGCTCAGGGGCAGCTGGCTGGTGAGCGCCGCCGATGCCACGCCCGGCACGCGGCGCACGGCGTCCAGGACGTCGTCGAAGAAGCGGTGGACGGCGTCGTCGTCACCGAAGCGGCTGGGGGACGTCTGCACCTGCATGACCATCACGCGGGAAGCGTCGAAGCCCGGCGGCACCGCGAACAGGCCGCGTACGCTGCGCAGCAGCAGGCCGGCGCCCACCAGCAGCACGAGCGCCAGCGCCACTTCGACCACCACCAGTGCCCGGCGGGTGGCGGCGTGGCTTTTCACCGTGCGCCCCCCCGCCTCCCGCACCGCGCCCGAGAGAGCGCCCCGGGACCCGCCCAGGGCGGGCACCAGGCCCACCACTACGCCCAGGAGCGTCGTCAACGCCACGGCAAAAAGCAGAGCGGGCCGGTTCACGGCCATGGCGGCCAGGCCGGGCAGCTCCGGAGGCGCCACGGCCGCCAACCCTGCCACGCCGGCGCCAGCCAGCGCCACGCCCAGCGCGCCGCCCGCCGCGGCCAACAGCAGGCTCTCGGTGAGAAGCTGGCGCACCAGCCGGCGGCGGGGCGCGCCCAGCGCCGCCCGCATGGCCAGCTCGCCGCGCCGCCGGGTGCCCCGCGCCAGCACCAGGTTGGCCACGTTGACGCAGGCGATCAGCAGCAGCAGGAGCACGGCACCCACCAGGGCCAGCAGCGCCGGCCGCACGTCCGCCGTCGCCGCCGCCTTCAGGCTTCGCACCACGAAGCCCTGCCGCAGCGACGCCCAGGCCGGGCGGGCGATCTCCGGGACCGGGTGGGCGGCCAGGGCGTCCAGTTCGTCGCGGGCGCTCTGGAGCGCCACACCCGCGCGCAGCCGGCCCACCATCTCCAGGTGGTGGCCCCACTCGCGGCCGCCGAAGCTGGGAAGCGACGCGTCGTACTGGAGTGGCGCCCAGGCCGCGGCCGGGTGCCCGGGCAGATTCTTGAACCCGCTCGGCATCACGCCCAGCACGGTGAACGACGCGCCGTCCAGCTGCACCTGCCGGCCCACGATGGCACTGTCCGCGCCGAAGCGCCGGCGCCACAAACCGTCCGACAGGATCACCACGTTCGGTCCGCCGGCGCGGTCGTCCGCCCCGTCGAACGCCCGACCCATGGCCGGCGACGAGCCCAGCACCCGGAAGTAGCCGGCGCTCACCCGCTCACCCTCCAGGCGCTCCGGCTCACCCTGCCCCGTCACCGTGGGCTGCCACGCCTTCAGCACCGCCAGCGCAGCGAACGAGCGGCTCCGCTCCTCCAACTCCCGAAACGTGCCGAACGTCACGGGGAAAGCCGACCCGTCCGAACGGTCCGCTACCTGCACCAGCCGTTCGGCGTGAGGATACGGAAGCGCCTCCAGCAGCACCGGGTTCACCGCGCTGAAGATCGTCGTCGCGGAGCCGATACCGATGCCCAGCACGACGACCGCCACCGCCGTGAAGCCCGGGCTCCGCCGCAGTCGGCGCAGGCCGTAGCGCACGTCCGCTGCCACCGACTCCACCAGGCTCTCCCAGCCGTACGCCCGCACTTCCTCCCGCGCCGCCGCGGCATCGCCGTACTTCAGCCGCACCGCCCGCCGCGCCTCCCCGGACGACGCGCCGGCTGCCACCAGGTCCGCCTCCGCCGCCTCCATGTACTGCCGCACCTCGTCCGCGATGTCCCGGTCCGCCGCCTCCCGGTGCAGCAACACATACAGCCCATGGGTCAGGTGCCGCCACAAACCCACCATGGCCTCAGACCTCCGCCGCCAGCAGACGCCCCACCGCCGCCGACCGCCGCTGCCAGTCCGCCGTCTCCACCTCCAATTGCTTCTCCCCCGCGCCCGTCAGCGAGTAGTACTTCGCCCGCCGCCCCGTCTCCGACTTCCGCCACTCCGAGTCCAGCCAGCCGCGACGCTCCAGGCGCTTCAGCCCCACCAGCAGCGACCCGGGATTCACCTTGAACACGCCGCGCGACACCTGCTCGATGCGCTGCGTGATGCCGTAGCCGTGCATCGGCGCCATGCTCAGCGTCTTCAGGATCAGAAGATCCAGGGTACCCTGGATCACGTCCGTGTTGGGCTCGCCCATTCATCACTCCGGGGTCGGGGATCCCCGAGGATGGTGCCTTACCTCATGATTGTCAAGATATGAGGAGCACGACGACGCAATCCGCGGGGGCTCAACCGACCGCGGCACACTTGCCAGGTGCCGGGCACCGCCGGCCGGCCGTGCGGGAGCCGGTCGCCAACGGCATTGGGGAACGGGTGAGTCGACACGTGTGCCAGGAGGTGTGTCCGTTCAATAATCCGAGGTTCGCCCATTTCGAGGTGGACCGGGATTATCGGGCGCGACCGGACGGCCGAATTCGAGTTGGAATTCGAGTTCGAATTCGAAAATCGGTGGGGCGGGTTCGCGGCGCTCTGGCTGGCTTCCGGGCACGGAAGCTCCATCGCTGGTCTCGCTGATGCGGATGACGCGGGGGGCGTGGGACGTTTGGACGCGGGGCTCGGCGATGCGGCGGGCGGGGTATGCGGGGTTGAGGCGCGGCGTCGCGGTGGCGTTGGGGAACTGGCTGGCGCCGGCGGAGGTGGCGTCAGAGGAGGAGGTGGATGTGCTGCGCGAGGCCTTGGAGGATGAGGACCCGCTGGTGCGGGAGCGCGCGCAGTGGGCGTTGCAGCGCGTGCGCTCAACGAACGGCGGTTGGGTGGGGGCCGGCGCAAATGGGGCGTCTGGAGGGCGGTCTGGTCACGGGGGACCATCCCGGGTGGGCTAAGTCGTCAGGCGCGCCGCAACGGCGAAATACAGGAAGTACTTCTGCAGGGAGGCAGCCGCGCCCGGCAAGCGGTCGCCGAAGAACAGTCGGCAGAACTCTTCGCGGGCACGGAGGACCTCTCGCTTGCGCGGGTAGCGCCACCGCGGATCGGCCGCCGTGAGGTCGAACAGCTCCAGTGCCCGGTCGATGGCCCGGTCACGCCGCGTTTCCTTTCCCGCCTCATCCGCCCGGATGGCCCGATCCACTTCGCTGCCGACGTTCGCGAGCTGTTCGATGATCGTCAGCGTGTGCCAGCGGCCCCCGGCCAGACCCGTATGCAACGTCTCCGGTTCGCTCATTCTTCTGTGATCAGCTCTGCCACGACCTGCTCGATCTTCTTCCGGATCTCCGGATCATCGACGGAACGGGAGCGATTCCCCTGACGCGGCCGCACGTTGATCATGGAGTCGAATTCGAGCCAGTCGTCACCGGCTTCCTCGGGATACAGATTGATGCCCCAGAGATCGGACTGCGCGGAGCCATCGTCCAATAGCGCCGCCTCCTCATCGGAATGCAGCTCAGCGGCGACGGCCATGATGCGCCGCTCCGTGTCGACGACGGCCTTGACCAGATCGCCGAATCCTTCCTGGGCGAGAGCAGCCAGTTCCCGCCGCGTGATCGGCGTCCGGATGATGCGCAGCGGTTCGTCCATGTGTCTTTCGACGGGTGAAGGTCGGGGCCTCAAGATGCGGGGGTCCTTTCGGCTCCGCCACTGTTGCCTGACGGCCAGACCCCACGCCGGTCAATCGGATCGCAGCGCTTGCGTGGGGTCGATGCGCGTCGCCTTGCACGCCGGGAGCCACGCGGCTGTCAAAGCTGCCGCCACGATCGTGACGGTCACCCCTGGCCTTCCAGCGGCTCGACGAACAGACTGATGAGGTCAGGGTCGGTCACCGCCCACCAGCTCCCATGCCCGCGCCCGCACCTCCGCCTCGGGCAGGCCCGGTTCGCACGCCCGGATGACCGCGGCCTTCAGCGCCCACGCCTGGCGGATCAGCCCGTGCATCACGGCCAGCTTTTCCCCGGCGTCATGCGCCGCAGCGTCCGGGTGTCTGCCTGAACGACGTGCATGATGAAGAGTCGCCGGCGCGCACGTTTCGAAGGCAAGGCTCTGTCATCAACCTCGGCTCGTATGGCCGGGCTGGCACATCATCGAGGGTTTTCTGTGGTCCGAGTCGTTGGCACAGGCCAGGAGGGCCGCCTCGTCTACCGTGTCGGCTGATCCGGAGCATCATGGCCACGTCCCGAAGGGGGCGAGAAGGTGACCCCAGCGGGAGCGGGCGGCGGTGGCGGTGAGGGTCGCGGCGGAGTCCCTCGTGGGCGTGTACAGCCGGCGCCGAGGCGGCGCGGCCGGGCTCAGGTGGGGAAGTGAAGGCTTTCCTCGATCTTCCGAATGCGCGGATCGTCTCGAAGGTAGGGATAGGCCGCCTGGCAGCGCATGAAGACGGGCTCGGACCATCCTCCCTCGATGATCGCTCGTTGCCACGCGGCCGCCGCACGATCGAGCTGGCCCACGGCGGCGAGGGTCTCGGGAGAAAATCGTTCCCAACCCGCTGAATTTTCGTCGAGCCAGCGTATGAGGGCGCGGGCCTTCCCGACGTCTCCGGCCCTGGCCTCCACGTACGCCAGGACCGCCACGGGCCCGACAGAGCTGTCGGTGGCGGCGATGGCGCCTTCGAGCAACGCCCTCGCCTCCGGATACCGCTCCGCCTGAGCGTAGACGTAGGCCCTGTTGAGGAGCCCCTGGTCGCTCTCCGTCCCGCCCCACCGCCGCAGGGCCTCGAGCGCGGCGATGGCCTCCTCGTAACGGCCGGCACAGACGTACGCGAACGCTTCCTGCGCCTGGAGCAGGCGGGAGACGGGGTCACCCCTTTCCGCTTCCTGGAAGTGCTCGATCGACTCGGTGAAGCGGCCCGCCGCCACGAGGTAGAGCGCGTAGGTCCAGTGGTTGTCCGAGCTCGGCTCCAGCTCGATGGCGCGCCGTATGGCCCGATCCGCCTGAACCCAGCTGTGATCGTACGCGAAGAGGACGAATCCCAGGGAGGCGAACCCATGGGCCTCGGACTCGTCCAGGCTCACGGCGCGGAGCGCTTCGGCCCTGGAGCGCTCGAAGTAGTCACCCGCCGAATCCGTCCACGTGCGGTTGCTGGCAATCCAGTGGTAGGCCCGGGCCAGCCAGGCGTGTGCCGCGGCCCAGTCCGGCTCGAGCGTCACGGCCTCCTCCAGGTCGCGAATGGCCGTTCGAAAATACGGATCTCGGCCCCCCGGCTCCGAGATGTCCTGGTCCTTCCCCCGCCTGAAGTCGTACATGCCCTTCAGGAAGGCGCGTTCCGCGCGCGGCCCGTGGCGTGCCACCGTCTGCGCTGCGGGAAGTGCCGGGCGGGCGCGCTCGACCCCGGCCGCGCCCACGATGCCCGCCACGAGCCGGGACGGGAGCGCCAGGACATCGCTGCCGGCCGAGCCGCCGTAGCTGCCGGCCCAGATCCCGGCCCCGGAATCTCCCCGCAACAGGCGCATCTCCACGCGGAGGCTGTCGCCGCTCTTCCAGACCGACCCCCGCACGATGGCGTCCACGCCGAGCTCCCGGGCGACCTGGGAGGCGGGGCGGTCGCTGCCCCTGTAGGTGTCCACCGCGTCGGCCGAGCTCACCACGAGGCCTCCGCTTCGCGTCAGGCCCTCGATCACCGCCTGGTGGAGCCCCTCCACGAGGTAGTGCTGCTCCGGCGCGTGCGTGGAGTCTGCGAGCGGCAGCACGGCGAGTCGCCGGATCGCGGGCAGGTCCCGGCCGCTGGATCCTCCACGGAGCAGGACGCCGGCCCCGACCACGGCCCCGACCACGGCCGCGGCGAACCCTCCGGCCATGGCGAAGCGGTGCCAACGACCCGCGGACCGCGCCGCGCCCGCTTCGATCCGCTCCGGCTCCCCGAGCAGCGCGCGGAACGGGTGGCGGCGCGCGGCGGGGTCGGGACTCAACAGACCCAGGACCAGCGCGTCGAGGCCTTCGGGCAGGTCGTCCCTGAAGGTCGAGGGAGGCGCGGGCCGATCGTGCCGGATGGCTTCCAGGATGACGGCCGCGTTCCCGCCGCCGAACGGACGGCGGCCCGTCAGCATCTCGTACAGGACGACGCCGAGCGACCAGAGGTCGGTCTCGGCCTCCACGTTCCCGCCGCGCGTCTGCTCAGGCGACATGTAGGCCACGGTGCCGAGCCGCCTGCCCACCTCGGTGAGCGTGACGTCGCCCAGCTTGGCGAGGCCGAAGTCGAGCAGCTTCACGTTGCCACTCCCGGCGATCAGGATGTTGCCGGGCTTGATGTCCCGATGGACGATCTCGCGTGCGTGGGCCGCCTCGAGGGCGGACGCGATCTGGCGCGCCCATTCCACGGCCTGCTCGACCGCCGGGCGCCCTCGTTCGAGGACACGGTCCAGGGTCTCGCCGCCGTAGTAGCCCATGGCGATGAAGACCCCGCTGTCCGTGTCCTCGCCGATCTCGTGGAGCGCGCATACGTGGGGATGATCGAGGGCGGCCGCGGCCCGGGCCTCCGCCAGGAAGCGACGGTGAGCCGTCTCGTCTCCGCCCAGCCGGCGTGGCAGGAACTTGAGGGCGACCTCGCGGCCCAACCGGAGGTCCCGGGCCCGGTAGACGACTCCCATCCCGCCGGTTCCGAGCAGTTCTTCGACCTGGTAGTGGCCCACGACCCGCGCGGTCCCGGGCTCCGCACCGGCCGCATCCCCCATCGCCGCCACGGGCCGCGTGGGCGGCGGGACGAGCGATGTCGCAAGGTCCGCGAAGAACCCGGACGCCGCCTGCGCGGCCTCCAACAGGGATTCGAGCTCGGCGCGCACGGCGGGGTCGTCCGAGCAGGAAGCCACGAAGGCCGCGCGCTGCGCCACCGGGAGGCTTCGCGCCCGTTCGAACAGCTCCTCCAGATCTCCCAGCGGCACGCCGTCCACGGCCCTACGCCTCCGAGCCCTGCAACCGGGTCGTGATGTCCCGGTAGAGCCAGGCCTGGGCGACGGCCCAGCCGCGCTTGACCGTCGCCGGAGAGATGCCCAGGGCGGCCGCCGTCTCCTGGATCGTCATGCCGCCGAAGAAGCGGCACTCCACGATCCGTCCATGGCGCGGGTTCTCCTCCTCGAGTCTGGCCAGCGCCGCCTCCAGGGCCAGCACGGCCTCCGACCGGTCCCCGGAAACGCTCCGGCCAGGCTCGATCACGATCTCACCCAGAGTCACCGGCCGGCGCTCACCGCCACGCTTGGCCGCGGTCTGCCGGCGCGCGTAGTCGACCAGCACCTGCCGCATGGCCCGCGAGGCGATCGCCAGGAAGTGGGCCCGGCTCTCCCAGTCGGCGTTTCCCGCCCCGGCGAGCTTGATGTACGTCTCGTGGACGAGGGCGGTGGTGTCGAGCGTCTCCTGACCCCGCCAGCGCAGACGCTGGGCGTGGGCCCGGTCACGAAGTTCGTCGTACACCACCTCGAACAGCCGGTCGAAGGCCGCCACGCTACCGGACAGGGACGCGCCCAGCAAACTGGCCACGGCAGCCTCGCCGCCGCCGCTCACGTGTAGCTGCCGGTCATGGGATGAGCCAATCCAGAGTTGTTTTGCGTAACAGGGAATGAGAGGCGAGACGCACCGCCCGGGGATCGCTCCTTCACGCTGGCCACCGGCCGGTCCGGACTGCCTCGCGTCAGGGCGTGCCCAAAAATCTACGGAGTCCGGTCGGCCCTGTACAGATTCCCGCGATTCCGTCCAGAAGGGCGGAACGTCCCCCCACCCTTTCCGAGGAGGAGTCCGTGCTTACACGCATCCCCATCCACGTGCTCGCCGCCGCGCTCATCGCCGCCGGCTGCAGCAGCGAGCTTCCGACGGGCAAGCTTGCCAGGGTGTCGGACCCGGCCGTGTCGTTGGACCGCGGCGGCGAGCATCCCGGTGGCACGTACGCCCAGGTCCTGAACAGCCTCCGGGCAGCCACCGCGAAATGGCACAACCGCGACGTCGCGATGGCCGACGGATACGGAGACGCAACCGGCGAGGTGATCGGCTGCGTCGACGAGCGCTACTACGGCGTCGCCAAGGCCAACGCCCGGGGGATCGGCTATCCTCTCCTCAACGAGGATCTCGTGGCGGGCGAAGAGGCCGATGTGTCCCGTCTCCTGGAGCCCGAGCTGGTCGTGTACGGCAGGAACCCCCACAGCGGGAAGCTCGAGCTGGCCGCCTTCGACTACTTCATTCCCGCAAGCGACACGTGGCCGTCGCCGGACGACGGCGGCACGCCACCCACCCTGCCGGAGATCGGACTGCCGTTCACGTGGTTGGAGGCGTTCCACGGCTGGACCTTCCACATCTGGGCCTGGTGGCATAACCCGGATGGGATGTTCGCCACCTCGAACTCGACCGTCCCGCTGTGCCAGTGTGAGGTCTCGCCATCCGCGCCGGCCTGCACGCCGGAGGGCTGACCGGCGATCGGGAACATGCGCTCGGAGCCCCGCGGCCGCTGTCTCGCCGTCGGGGCTCCTGCGGCCGGTGTGCCCGGGCGGCGCGGGCCTCAGTAGAGCTCGTCGTGCGCGATGCGGTCGAGCAGCGACTCCACCTTCTCCCGGGTCGACCGGTGGACGATGCCGTAGATGGCGCGGAAGAAGAACCAGGGGCCCGCCAGGAGGAGGAGCCCGAGGAGCATCCACGGGTCGGTGATGGCGTTGGTGGCGAAGACGATGACGCTCAGCGGCACGCCGATCGCCAGCGCGGCGATCGTGAGCCCGAGCCGGACGCCCCGCAGGTCGGCAGAAACCTCGACCAGGGTGTTCTCTGCGTCGAGAGAGGACACGGTCACGTCTATTCTTTCCACGTTCAGCGGGGGGTGGGTCTGGGAGAAACGGCCGGCGACGCGGCCGATCAGGGCGGCGAGGCTGGAGTCGCGGGCGTACCGGGTGCGGTCGGGAAACCGTCGCTCGGGCACCATGTGCTCGGTATCCCGGAGGTAGCGCTCGATCCGGGCCGCCGTGGCGTCCGCGGACTGCTGCACCACGCGCTGCCCGCGCGGAAAGCGGACACCCATGGCCCGGAGGAGAGCGTTGCCCTCGTCGGGCCGGTTACGGACCTCGACCATGGCACGGCGGACCGTCGCCGGGTCGAGGCCCAGCTCCTCGCCGATCCGCACCATCTCGACCTCGGACACGCCGTCCCCGCTGGCGGACGCTTGCCCCGCCTGCAACTCCACCGCGCGACGGACCACCGCCTGCAACTGCTGCGGCGTCAGGGTCCGCGACGTGTCCGGCGAGGACGACTTCCCGGGGGGATCGGAAGCGGCATCTGGTTTCATGGGGCTACCGTAGCATTTTGGCGATGCCCGGCTTCGCGGCCCGGATCGCGTCGTAGTCCAGCTCGAGCCCGGCCGGTCCAAGGACCGCCGAGAGGTAGTCGTAGACCCCGCGCATGGAGTCGAACGGCGCGGCGGCGATGTCCAGCGCCGTCGCGCCGGCGTTGTTCCGAAGGCTCCGGTCCGCGCCCGCGGCCAGCAGCGCCCGCACGACCTCCGTCCGGCCGAGCAGGGCGGCCGTCATCAGAGCCGTTGAGCCATCATTGTTCTGGGCATCCAGGTCCGCACCAGCCTCGATCAGCGCGTCTACCACGGCGGCCCGGCCGAAGGTGGCGGCCGCAATGAGGGGCGTCGATCCCGCCATCGGCTCCCTCTGGTTCAGGTCCGCGCCGGCCTGGATCCGCTCCCGGACCGCGGCGACATCGCCCTGGACGGCCACCTCGACCAGGCCGCGGCCGCCCGGTCGCGGGTCGGCCGCCGGCGCCTCCCCGGCGCTTCGCGCCGCGGCGGCCCCGCCGGTCTGCTCCAGCGCGTCGTCCAGCATCCCGACCAGCTCGTCACGGCTGAACGAGTACCGGTGCCCCTGGTTCAGCTGGGCCATCTCCGTGAGGATCCCGCGGATCGTCACCTCCGCCTCTCCCCGATTCGGCGTGACCATGTAGCGATGCTTCGGCGCGTCGCTGGTCAGGAACTCGAGGGCGGCCTCCGCCACCTCGTCCGGCTCCTTATACTGCGACCGGCTCACGTCATCGCCGATCATGGCCAGCATCGAGCCCCACCGCGAGCCTTCGCCCGTGTAGCCGCGCTCCCGCATCCGCTTCACCATCGAGGCCAGGATCTGCGACCGGTAGTTCCCCGGCTCCACGGCGGCTACCGTCACCCCGAACCGGCTCAGCTCCATCGCCAGGCCATCCGTGTACGCTTCCAGGCCGTGCTTGCTCATGCTGTATGCGCCGCCGAGCGGACCGGTCACGATCCCCGCGATGGACGTCACGTTCAGGATCCGGCCCCGGCCGTCGATGAGCAGGTCCGCGAATCCCTTCGTCACCCGGTAGGGGCCCATGAGGTTCACGTCCAGCTGGTAGTCCATGACCTCTTCCGGCATCTCGATCAGCGGCTCCATGGTCGAGATACCGGCGTTGTTGATCAGGCCGTACAGGCCCCGGCCCTGCTCCTCCACGAAGGCCACGGCCGCGTCGATGTCGCTCTGGATGGTCACGTCTAGCCGAACCGCCGTCACGTTCGGCATGGCGTCCATTCGTGCCATCTCTTCCGGCGTGCGTGCGCCCGCGTAGACGTAGAAGCCGTTCTGCGAGAGGACCTGGGTCATCTTCAGGCCGATGCCCGACGTCGACCCGGTCACCAGCACGGCGCGCTCCGCGCCCGGGGCCTGCTGGGCCGCAGCGACGGAAACGGCGAACAGCGTGACGGTGGCGGCCGCGAACGCGCCGGCGAGGATTCGGAGGGCGAGTCGTCTGGCATCGAGCACGGGCGATTCTCCTGTTTGGTTTGGACCGACACGGTCCGCAGGGGACGCGGCAACCCATCCTTGGATACGGGTCGTACGACGCCAGGGCAACCCGCGTGTCCAACGCCGGGCGCGTGGGGACTCACCGGTTCCGAGGCATCGTCGCACGCGCAAAGGACGAGTGGCGGGCGTTCGACGCGTGAAGAGCCTGGATTCCCCGGCTTGTTGCCGGCAGCCCCGCCGACGTTCGGTGAACCGCGGCTCAACCGGCGTGCTCGGTCACCCCGAACGTCTCTGGAAGACGTCCCTCGCCACGGGCAGTGCGAAGAACACGTTCGGCCAGCCGGCATAGAACGCCAGCTGCTTGAGCATCTCCGAGGCTTCCGCCCGGGTGAGCCCGCTGTCCTGGCGCCGATTTTCGGCTGGACGGAGACCGGCGGACCGGCCGGCTTCGCCCTCGGGTTCCTGTTCGGGATCGTGACCGGCGTGGGCGTTGCTCTGAGCGTGACGGGCCTGTTGCAGCGTCGGCGGGAGAGAGCCCGGGCCTAGTGCGCCCGGGCGGACACCCGGTCACGGCAGGTTCTCGAGACCACGCCCGGCTGAGGAAGAGTCCGGCGGTTGGCTTTCCGGCGCTCGCGGCTCAGCCACCGCGATTCAGGGAGAGGAGCTCCACCGTCTCCACGCCGAGCGAATTCGTCGACACGCCCAGCAGGAAACCGGCGCCGATCTGGTGCGGCTCGAACCCCTCGGGCATGGTCATGGCGCCAACGTATACACCGGCCGAATCGAAGACCGTCCACCGGGACGGCTCTTCGCCGGGCAACGAATATTCCTTCGCCCACACGTCGCCCAGGGCATCCAGCTGGGCGACAATGTTGCTGCGGGCGAAGGCGCTGTGGACCACGGCGGTGTAGGGCCACATGCCGTAGACGACCAGCCCGGGATCGACGGCGGCGAGGGCCGCTCTCACCTGAGCCTCGAGATGGCTCGGGCGGTCCGGTGCCCAGATCACGATGTCGTACGGGTAGTGGGACCACACTTCGCGGCTCTCGATGTTCGGCTGGGCGAACCGGATCGTCTGGGCCTCCGGGATGAAGTACATCGACGGCGCCGGCTCGCCGTGCGAACGCCTGGTTGACCACCGCCACGGGCCGCGTGTCGGAATTGTCGGCGTCGGTGGCCGGGCGTCCGGCCAGGATCCTGTCGCCGATGGTCCCGAAGAACCCCGGCATCACGCGCGTCCAACTGGCCCGCACCTCCCGGCGGGAACCGGTGTCGGCTTCGCCCGCCGTAGGGCGCCGGCGACGCGACGTGCCGTCCTTACCGGTTCGGCGGATTGGACGGGTAGTAGCGCTCCTGGAAGGTCGGGTCCTGTCCGGCCAGCTTCATGAACACGTCCATGGGCACCACCTGGAAGCCGGGCCCGAGGCGGTCGAGGATGGACTTCACCCGCTCAATGCTGCTCCACTCCCGCACGTGGATGAGCAGGAAGTAGGGTCGCTTCGGGTTGAGGCGGGCGAGCTCCTGGATGTCGGCGGCCGCCGCGGCTGCCGGCCGGTCCGGTGACAGGTAGTAGTCGAAGGAGACGAAGGGCCGGCCATCGCGGGAGGCGAAGGTGTAGGCGGGCGCGTATCCGTTGGCGAAGCCGATGGCGTCGGGCATGGCCTTGTAGTAGGCGTCCACGATGTACTTCGGCAGTTCGGTGTTGCCGGTGATGGTGGCTCCCTGGGAGTAGTCCATGGTCTCGAAGATGTTGATGTCGAGCCTGTCCATGAGCGAGTCGGCCAGGGAGAGCACGCGGGGCAGCAGCGTCCGCGGGATGGCCTTCGGATACATGTAGCCGGGGCCGGTGAGGGCGCCGATGAAGAGGTCGTTGGGCGTGGCGGTGCTGTAGTAGTACTCGAGCATGGCGGGCGCCATCCACGACCAGTTGATGGTGGTCTCCCAGGCGTAGGGCATGGAGCCGCGTCCCGGCTTGTTCCACGCGCCGAGGCCCAGGCCATCGGTCTGGAGGCACGCGATGTAGACCTTGTTCTCCGGCGTGTAGACCTTGCCCGGGACCACGTTGTGGTGGTTCCTGAACACGAAGCCCGGCTCCGGCGGCGTCATGCTCGTGAAGCTCAGGTCGGGGTAGCTGTTCAACCCCTCGACGCGCAGGCCGAAGCTCGACGTCAGGGTGACGAACTGCCGCTCCAGGTCCTTGGCGTAGGAGTGCCAGCCCATGACCATGGAGAGCGGCTTCTGCTTGCTCATGATCTCCCGGGCCAGCGCGTACTCCACCGTGTCCGCGGGGTCGGTGGAGAGGTCCGCCACGAAGGCGTGCTTCGCGATGGCGTAGTCCGCGACGCCCGGCTTCATGATCTTTCCGGACTCTCCGCCCATCCACACCAGTGTCTCCCGGCTGGTCTCGGCCCCCCACGTGTCGTACGCCTTCCGGAAGATCTGCGCGTCGCTCATGCCGGTGAACATGCCCCGGAGGTCGGCCAGCTCCTCGAGGCCGGCCTTCTCCACCATGGGGATCTGGTCCGCGCTCACCACCACGCCGCGCTTCAGCCCGGCAAGGGTGAAGGCCACGTCCAGTGAGCTGCGCACCGATTTGTCCCAGACGATGTAGCCCTTCACGTACGCCTTCAGGGAATCCAGCGCCGCCTCGGGCGTCTTCAGCTCGGTGAACGTGTAATCCAGGTCCTTCTGGTAGAACTGGTAGAGGTCGGGGGTGAAGCGGAACACCCAGTCGTCCGGGTAGACGAAGTACAGCCTGGGCGCGTCGGTGTTGGCCAGGCCCTGGAGGCTGATGAGGAAGGCGTTCCGGTCCAGGTCGTCCGCCACGGTCCAGTGGTTCTCCAGGTGCATCACGTAGGCGTCCTTGGTCCCCGCGCGCTTGAACGCGTAGTGCAGGGAAGGACCTCCCGCGGAGTCGTGCGGGGACCCTCCGAGCCGGGTGGGGCGCGTGATGTCCAGCGTGAGCTGGTCGTCGCCGGCGCCGAGCCTGTAGGTGTCGGTGCTGGTCACCTCCTGCGTGCCCTGCGACACCAGCACGGTGTAGTGGCGCACGACGACGAGCGTGCGGCCGTCGTCGCTCCACGTCGCCGTCACCCGCTGCTTCGACCCCACTTTCATGGACACGCCCATGAACGGTTGCGTGGGCCAGACCCGGTCGGTGACGGGCACCTCGTTGACGGCGCCGTCCGTCGTGAGGGTCATCGCGGTGTTGAAGGCGTACTGGCCGCGGCCCCATATCTGCCTGAGGGTCACCTTCGGGCCGTGGCCCTGGATGTCCAGCGCCAGCGTCGGGAAGAGGTCGATCTGGCTGCTCTTCAGCGGGAGGAGCGTCCATTGCCCTGCGAAGGCGGCGGCGCCCTGAAGGGGGACCGCGGCGGGACTCGTGCTGTGCGGCCGGGCTCCAGACGCGGCCGTGGCCGGCCCGAGCGCGAGGAGCAGCGCGAAGAGCAATGAGAAGGTGCGATGTCTCATGGTGGCGTCCCCGGTTTCACCGAGCGGAGTACAGCGTCCCCGTGGCGACAATCTAGGTTCGGATGGCATGTCTCGCTGATGCGGGTGACGCGGGAAGAGTGGCACGATGGCCGCGTGTGGCCTCACGATGACGACAAGGCTCGCTTGGTGGAGAATACGATGTACGCTCGACGACGGACCGGTGGTCTCCCGCGCCTGACGGCGTTTCTGGCATCCGTGGCTTTCCTGACCACGAGCGCTTCCGGGTGCTCCAGCGGTGGTCTGAACGGGCGGGAGACCCCGGCCGTCTCCGGCACGTCCAGCCGGGAGGCCCTGGTCGATGTCCTGCGCCAGAAGGTGAAGTACGTGTTCGTGCTGTACCAGGAGAACCGGAGCTTCGATTCATACTTCGGGACGTACCCCGGAGCGGATGGCCTCTACGCCGACGAGCACGGCCCGTACGCCGATCCTACCCGGCTTCCCGGCTTCGTGCAGCCGCTCATCACCACCGCTGGCGCGACGAGCACCGTCAGCCCGTTCCTCATCGGCCCCGAGCACTACGCGGCGGACACCGATGACATCGACCACGCCCATCCCGTGATCGTGACGAAGATGAACGTGACGCACGGGGTGCCGAAGATGGATCGCTTCGCGCTCACCGAGGAGGCGATCCACTCGCCGGGGCACGTTCTGCCCGCCGGGGGGCGGCCGGTGTCGCTGGAGGCGGAGCAGTTCGGTGAGCTGGCCATGGCGTACGAGGACTGCTCCACCGTCCCGTTCCTGTGGCGCTGGGCGGCCCACTTCACCCTGGCCGACCACATCTTCCAGGACATGACCGGCCCGTCCACCCCCGGGAACCTCGCCATCATCGGCGCCCAGAACGGTATCACGCAGTGGATCGAGCATCCCGACGAGGCCTTCTTCGGCGACGGCGCCCACGGCTCCGGCGTGCCGGTGCTGGACGACCCGACCCCCTTCTGGGGGTCCGGATCCGACCCCAATCCGCCCGCCATGCGGCTCCCCTACAGGCACGCCGCCCGGGGGTACGGGGACACCACCGCGTCGTCCACGGTGCCCTCCGCGACGAGTCACGTCGAGATCAACCTGACGTACGCTACGCTGCCCATCACCCTTCAGGGCGGGAGCATCGGCGCCGTGGCCGAGCACGACCGGGATCGCGACGGCGACCTGGGCGACATCGAGGACGACGTCGGCTACCTCACGCGCCAGGGTGGAAGGACCATCGACTGGGGCTGGTACCAGGAGGGCTTCGGCTCGTACTACGACGACTCGCAGGGCCCCGCGGTGCAGGGCACCCACGCCGCCTACGTCACGCACCACAACGGCCCGCAGTACTTCGGCTACATTGCCAACAACGACACGCTGGCGGCACACCTGCACGGCCTGCACGACTTCTATGCCGCCCTGCAATCGGGCGGCCTGCCCCCGAGTGGCGGGGTCTTCTACGTGAAGGGCGGCTACAAGAACGAGCTCGGCCTCACGCCCGCCGACCCCGACCCTCGCGTGCAGCGCAACTTCCTGGGCGACGACGACCACCCGGCCTACTCAGACGCGCAGATCTCGGAAGCGCTCCTGGCCGCCGAGATCAACGCCATCGCACGCTCGAAGTACTGGGCCGAGAGCGTGATCATCATCACCTGGGACGACTCGGAGGGCGACTACGACCACGTCCCGCCGCCGGTGCAATCGTACGGTCCCGACCACCAGGTGATGACCGACGGGCCCAGAGTGCCACTGCTGGTGATCTCCCCCTTTGCGAAGACCGGGTATGTGGATCACGAGGTGGGCAGCCAGTCGTCCGTCGTGAAGTTCGTCGACACGCTCTTCGGGCTCACCCCGCTGGCGCTGTTGCCGGATGAGCGCGCCGCCCGCAAGGAGGGCGAGGCCCGTTACGGGTCCGGCAACCTGGGCCCCTCCGACGCCCTCACCCCCAACGTGGGCGACCTGCTGGGCGCCTTCGACCTCGATCGGCTCACGGGCCGCAAGGCCCCGGTGCCCGCCTCGACGGCGATGGTGCCGGCCGCCAACCTGACGCCGCGCGCACAGACGGCGTTGGGCTGTTCCTACGCGGGGGTGAAGCCGGTGAGCCCGCCCGCCGGGCTCGGCCGGGTGCCCGCGGACTTCAACCCGCGACCGAAAACCAGTCCGGGACCGCCGTGAGCCAGGTGAAACCACGAAGACGTCGAGGAGCTCGGGGGGGCAACCAGGCGTTTTCGTCGACCCGGTTCGACCGAGGGCACCCTCAATAGTCGTGGGTCCCCACACTCACGGGTACACCGAATTTCTCCTCGATCTTCCGGCTGATGCCCTCGATGTTCATGGGGCAGTTCATGAGCGTCGTCGCTTTCTTGACGCACGTCCCGAAGTAGATGGCGTCCACACCCTCGCCCAGCGACTCCAGGAACATCATCTGGAGATCCACCTTCGGCAGCACCAGACCGGGACAGTCACCACAGCTCGTCTTGAATACCAGACGCACGTCCTCCATGCCTTCGAAGGCGAACGTCCTGTCGTTGACCGCCTTGTAGCACTTGGAGCAGCCTATGCAGCTCGCATCCTGGATTTTCTTGCAGTAGATGATGCCGATGCGCTTCGTCATGGGGAGCCTCCTCGTCGGCCGATCCGGGACCACCGCAACGCGCTCAGGGAACCCATTTAATTACACTGGTTAACTAATACGCCGCGGGGGAGTGGTGCAAGGGGGGGAGGTTTCGCGGGAATCGTGCGGACAGCCCAGGTTCCCGCACATCACATCGGCGGGTCCGACTCCCAAGACTATCTCACGATCCGGTGGCCAACGGCCGCAACGTCCGCGCGTCCGGCGTTGCTGGCAAGGCAGGGTATACCCGATCTCCTACACCTACGAGATCAGGGATCGTAGTCGTGGTGTCTCCCGCGGCAGCCACACCGGAGCTGTGCGCACACTGGTGGCGACGTCAGAGGTGGACATCGTGAAACTGCTGCGGACTCGGCTTGGCGTGGACCACCCGGACGTGGTCAGGGCTTGGATGGAGTGGTCCGCATTCGGGGCTAGCTAACGGGGGTTTGAACCTGACGCGGTAGGCGGGAGGGTCGGACGGCCGTTCGGCTTGCACCTCACAACCGCCGGTCGGCATGTTGGGTCCGCAGGTTAAACCCCCAAGACGTTAGGAAGAGCCGCTGACTTGTGAGCATCCGTCGCCCGTGGTACGTTATAAGGTACAATATGACGTACTATAGGAGGTTCGCATGCCCTCGCTGAAACCGAGCCAGGACGTCCAACCGTTGTCAGCGTTCCGAGCCAACGCCGCTGGGTTCTTGGACCAGGTTCGTGCCACCAAGCGGCCGCTGGTCCTGACGCAGCACGGCAAGAGCGCTGCGGTGGTGTTGGA
>CAZUFP010000076.1:0-14397 GCA_964619835.1 uncultured Gemmatimonadaceae bacterium
CGGCCCGGGATCTTCCAGGCCAGGCCGCTGGTGGTGGTGACGCCGCAGATGTCGCCGGCGGGCGTGATGCCGTCGCAGTTGATGGTGCCCCAGAACGACCCTTCCGGGATCAACCCGTCCCGCACCATGCTGAGGCCCGCGCGGTACGCCCGTTCCACCCGGGACGCCTCCCCCGCACGGTCCATGGTTCGCCCGCCATCACGCCGACGCTGCCGCGGCGGAAGCGGCCGGCCCGGCCGACGGGCATCCGGCGGCGGGAAATGCTCGGGGTCCAGCCGCCGCTTCCATTCCAACCAGAGCTCCCGGGAACGAGGCGTGTTCAGGTCCTCCTCGATCTTGAATCCCACTTCCCGTGCGAAGTCCTGGGCTCCCTTGCCCACCAGCAGGTGGTGGTCCGTGAGGTCCATGACGGCGCGGGCCACCTTCGAAGGGGTGCGCACCCCTTCGAGAGCCGCCACGCCGCCGGCGCGCTTCAGCGGGCCATGCATGCAGCAGGCGTCGAGCTGGACCACGCCGTCGGCGTTGGGCAGGCCACCGTAGCCGATCCCCGTTTCCTCCGGGTCCAGCTCCGGGATGTTGACGCCGGCGATGAGCGCGTCCAACGGGTCCTCGCCCTCCGTGATGCCTTTGAACGCGCGTTCCACCGCGTTGTAGGGCCCGCCGTTCCTGAACCGGTAGCCGCTGGTGTCGGCGATGACGACCGGCCGCACCGGGACGTTCAGGTTGAGCATGGGCGCGGCAGGCTCGCTCGCCAGCAGGCGCGCCGGTGCGGCGGCGGCCGCCGCACTCAGCACGGCGCCGGTGCGGACGAAGTCGCGGCGGTTCATTCTCTGACTCATGCCAGTGGCCTCCGTGGGTGGACGACGTGTGTTGAGGGAAGCGTGCGCCAATGTACCCATCCGTGCGCGGCACGACACGGGATGCCATATTGGGGCGGGGGCTCCGCAGGGACCAGACCCACCGAAACAACTCAGGCAGAGGCAATTTCAGCAGGGCATGGGCAAAGAACCAGCCACAGACGCGTTCCACGACGCGCCGTCCCGATCGCGTCGTGCGATGGACGCGATCCTGGATCATCTCTCGGAAGTGGTGGTGCGCCTGGACGCCGACGACCAGGTCGAGGCGGTGAACCGGACGGTGATGCTGTACGGCCACGCGCCCGGAGCGCTCATCGGCCAGTCGTTCGTGGGTTTCGTGCACGGCGAAGACCGCGGGGCGGTGCAACGGGCGCTGGCGGCGGCTCGCCGGGACGGCGCCACCCGCGTCGTGGAGGCTCGCCTGTTCCCGGGCGACGATGCCGCGGCCTTCGAGTTGATGTTGTTGCCGGAAGCCGGCGGCGGCGCGCTCCAGCTCATCGCCCGCGACATCACCGCGCGCCAGTGGGCGGACGCGGTCATCGAGCGCTCGGAGCATCGCTACCGGACCATCTTCGAGCGGGCGAACGACGCCATCTTCCTCATGAACAGCGAGCGGTTCGTGCTGTTCAACGAGCCGACCCTGGAAGTGTTCCGGTGCACGCCGGAAGAGTTGCTGGACCGGACACCGTGGGACCTGTCGCCGGACCGGCAGCCGGGCGGGCGTTTTTCGCGCGACGTTGCCCTGGAGAAGATCGACGCGGCGCTGGGCGGCGAGCCGCAGCTCTTCGAATGGGTGCACCGCCGGGCCGACGGCAGCCTGTTCCACGCGGAGATCAGTCTCAGCGCCATCGAATGGGGCCAGGACGTCAACCTGCTGGCCGTGGTGCGCGACGTCTCCGACCGCAAGGCGGTGGAAGAGGAGCTGCGGCGCAGCGAAGAGCGCTACCGGCGGATCGTGCAGGACCAGACCGAGTTCATCGTGCGCTGGCTGCCCGACGGCCGGCGTACCTTCGTCAACGATGCGTATTGCGAGTTCTTCGGCGTTACCCGTGAGCAATGCCTCGCCTCCTCCATCATGCTGCGTATCGCCGAAGAAGATCAGGAGCTCGTATCGCGCAAGATCCGCTCGCTCTCGCCCGAGCATCCGGTGGCGACGGCCATGCACCGTTCCCTTCGCCACGACGGCAGCCTGGCCTGGGTCCTGTGGACGGACCGCGCCTTCTTCGACGACGAGGGACGCGTGGTGGAGTACCAGTCCGTAGGCCGGGACATGACGGACCAGCACCGGCTGGAAGAACAGGTGCACCGGACGCAGAAGCTGGAGGCCCTCGGCCGCCTCGCCGGCGGCATCGCCCACGACTTCAACAACAGCCTCGCCATCATCCTGGGGTACGCCGAGCTGCTGGAGGAGGCGGTCGGGGAGGGCGACCTGGGCGAGCATGTGCACCGCGTCGCGGGCGCCGCCGAGCGCGCCGCCGGGGTCATCAACCAGCTGCTCACGTTCGCGCGGCGCAGCGGCCTGGAGACCCGGCCCGTCCGGCTGCAGGAGCCGGTGGAGACCATCGTGGCCATCCTCCGTGCGACGCTGCCTCGCAACATCGCCGTGGAGATGAGCCTCGACCCGACGCTCGTCGTTCGCGGCGATCGGTCCCAGCTGGAGAACATGCTGCTCAACCTCGGCATCAACGCCGGGCACGCCATGCCCTATGGCGGCACCCTCACCTTCGAGTTGCAGCGCACCGAACGGACGGCCGCCGCCGCCCCGTTGCTGGCCGGCACGTTCGCCGAGCTGCGCGTTCGCGATACGGGCGTCGGCATCGATCCCGCCGACTGGGAGCACATCTTCGAGCCGTTCTTCACGACGCGCCCCCAGGGCGAAGGCACCGGACTGGGCCTCGCCGTGGTCTACGGCACCGTCAAGGCCCACGGCGGCGACATCACCGTGGACAGCCAGCCGGGGGAAGGCACCTCGTTCACCATCCTCCTCCCTCTCACCGAGGCCGTCGAAGTGGCGGAGGAGCCCGCGACCCTGGCGGCCGGGCACGGGGAGACCATCCTGGTGGTGGAAGACGAAAAGGACCTGCGCCAGTATATCGAGTACACCCTCGATCGTCTCAGCTACCGGGTCCGGACCGCCACGGATGGGCAGGACGCGATCCGCATCTACCAGGCCGACCCGGACACCATCGACCTGGTGCTGCTGGACATGAACATGCCGGTCATGGATGGCCGCGCGACGTACAACGCCCTCCGCGAAATCGACCCAGGCGTGCGCGTGATCCTCGCCACCGGCTACGCGGCCCGGGGGGCGGAAGAGATGGAGGATGTGCCCGTTCTCGCCAAGCCGTTCTCCGCCATTGCGCTGTCCCGGGCGGTGCGCCGCGTGCTGGGAGGGTAGGGCAGGGCCGGGGGCAGGGCCTGGCCGGCATGGCGGCGGAAGGCTGATCCGGTCGTGCTTGGACGTTGACGGGGAGACCCCGGCGGTGCGGGCGTCGGTTCGGTGGCCGGCTTGCCGGGGTGAGTTTCGTCCATCGGCCTGGGGAAGGGTTCGGGGCGGTGGTTTCTCCCCGGTGGGGAGGGGCACGTTGGGTGGGGTTCTCCCGGTCGGGGAGGTGGCCGGGAGGCGGGGTCCCGGGCTCAGATCTTGCCGCACCGGTTTTTCCCATGCACCATCACTGGAACATGCTCCCCGTTTTCCCCGGATAATCATGCGAATGCGTGACCGCTTCTCCCCGGTTCTGGCGATCCCCGCGCTCGTCGCGCTGCTCGCCGCGGCGGCGTCGCCCGCTGCGGCGCAGATCAACGCCCGGCTGTTTCGTTACCCGGACGTGTCTGCGAAGCAGATCGTCTTCGTCTACGGCAACGACGTGTGGGTCGTACCGCGCACCGGCGGCGTGGCACAGCGGCTGACCACGCCGCCAGGCGAGGAGATGTTCCCGCGGTTCTCGCCGGACGGGAGCCGCATCGCGTTCACCGGCGACTACGACGGCAACGAAGATGTCTACGTCATGCCGGTGGGCGGCGGGCTGCCGGTGCGGGTGACGCACCACCCGTCCGTCGACCGGCTGGTGGACTGGTACCCGTCGGGCGACTCGCTCCTGTTCGCGTCGGGCATGACCAGCGAGAAGGACCGGTTCGACAAGCTCTTCAGCGTGTCGCCGGCTGGCGGAATGCCGCAGCAGCTGCCGTTGCCCTGGGCGGAATACGGCGCCATCTCGCCGGACGGGCACACGCTGGCGTACCTGCCCCACTGGAGGGATTTCCGGACCTGGAAACGCTACCGGGGCGGGCTGGTGACGAACATCTGGCTGTTCGATCTGCGCACGTACCAGGCGAAGGAAGTGCCGGGCAAGGACAGCAACGACACCGACCCCATGTGGTACGGCACCACGCTCTACTTCCTTTCGGACCGCGGGCCTCACGAGCGGATGAACGTCTGGGCGTACAACACGCGCAACGGGCGTCCGCGCCAGGTGACCCATTTCGAGGACTACGACATCCACTTCCCGGCCATGGGTCCCGATGCCATGGTCTTCGAGCAGGGCGGCAAGCTGTGGCTCATGGACATGGCCAAGGAGCAGGCCAAGCCGGTGGATGTGCAGGTGGTCACCGACCTGGCCACGGTGCGTCCGAAGGCCGTGGACGTGGGCGACCAGGTGATGAGCTACAACATCTCGCCCACGGGCAAGCGCGCGGTCTTCGGCGCCCGTGGTGATGTGTTCACCGTGCCGGCGGAGCACGGCCCCACCTTCGCTATCGTCAACACGTCCAGCAACGCGGCGCGCACCCCGGCCTGGTCGCCGGACGGCAAGTCCATCGCGTACTGGGATGACGCGACGGGCGAGTACGAGCTGACCATCGCGCCGGCGGATGGCACGGGTCGGCCGCACACCGTGACCCAGCAGGGGCCCGGCTTCCGCTACAGCCCGTTCTGGTCACCGGATTCCAGGAAGATCGTTTACATTGACAAGGCCATGCGCATCCAACTGCTGGATGTGGCATCCGGCCACGTCCAGCAGATCGGCCGCGCCCACTACTACTTCCAGGGCGCCCTGGCCAGCTTCCGCGCTTCATGGTCCGCCGACTCCCGGTGGGTGGCCTGGGGCGGCGACCTGCCGTCGCGCATGGGCGCGGTGTTCATCTACGACACCAAGGAGAACCAGCAGCACCAGGTCACGATGGGCTTCTACAACGCCGGGGACCCGGCGTTCGACCCCGACGGCGACTACCTCTACTTCCTTACCGACCGCGAGTTCGCGCCGTCGTATGCCACGCTGGACAACACGTGGATCTACGCCAACGCGACGGTGGTCGCCGCGTTGCCGCTGAGGAAGGACGTGCCCTCTCCGCTGGCGCCCCGCAACGATGAGGAAGCGGCGGACTCGGCCAAGGCGGACACGTCGTCCAAGGCATCAGCGAAAGGTGCGGACAAGGGGCCGAAGCCGGTCACCATCGACTTCGACGGGCTCGAGTCCCGCGTGGTGGCGCTGCCTCCCGCACGAGGCAACTACTCGGACCTGCGGGCCGTGTCCGGCAAGGTCCTCTACGTCCGCCAGCCCCGCACCGGCTCCGCCGACGACGCCAGCCCGCTCGTTTACTGGGACCTCAAGGAACGGAAAGAAGAGACGGTGCTGGACGACGTGGCCGGTTACGAAGTGTCGGCCGACGGCAAGAAGCTGCTGGCGTCCAGCCACGGCAAATACGCCATCGTGGACATCCGGCCCGGGCAGAAGATGGACAAGCCGCTGGACCTGAGCGGCATGGTGGCCGACGTCGATCCGCGGGCCGAATGGCATCAGATGTTCAACGACGCATGGCGATTTTACCGGGACTACTTCTACAACCCGGAGATGAACGGCGTCGACTGGAACGCCATGCGTGAGCGGTACGGCAAGCTGCTGGACGACTGCATCACGCGCACGGACGTGAACTACGTCATCGGCGACCTCATTGCCGAGCTCAGCAACTCGCACACCTACCGCGGCGGCGGCGACCTGCAGAAGCCGAAGCGGCGCAACGTGGGGCTGCTGGGCGTGGACTGGGAGCTGTCGAATGGCGGATACCGAATCAAGCGCATCATCCAGCCGGCGCCGTGGGCCGTCAGCGAGGTGCGCTCACCGTTCAGCCAGCCGGGCGTCGACGTGTCCGCCGGGGATTACATCCTGGCCGTGAACGACCGGCCCATCGACGCGAAGGAAGACCCGTGGGCCGCGTTCCAGGGCCTGGCGGACCGCACGGTCAAGCTGACCGTCAACGACAAGCCGGGCACGGACGGAGCCCGCACGGTGCTCGTGAAGATGCTCAACGAGCGGGAGGACGCCCGGCTGCGCAACCTGGCCTGGATCGAGGCGAACCGGAAGCGCGTCGACGAGGCCACGAAGGGCCAGGTGGGCTACATCTACGTGCCCGACACGGGCGTCAACGGCCAGAACGAGCTGTACCGCCAGTTCATGGGCCAGTTCCACAAGCCGGGGCTGATCATCGACGAGCGGTTCAACAGCGGTGGCCAGATTCCCGACCGATTCATCGAGCTGCTCAACCGGCCCATCACCAACTTCTGGGCCGTGCGCGACGGCGACGACTGGCAGTGGCCGCCGGTGGCCCACAACGGGCCCGAGGTCATGCTCATCAACGAGTGGAGCGGCTCGGGGGGCGACGCGTTCCCGTGGCTGTTCCGCCACGACGGGCTGGGCCTGCTCATCGGCAAGCGCACGTGGGGCGGTCTCATCGGCATCAGCGGCGTGCCGCCCCTGGTGGACGGCGGCGCCGTGACCGTGCCCACGTTTGCCATCTACTCCACCGAAGGGAAGTGGGTGGTGGAGAACAAGGGCGTCTCGCCCGACATCGAGGTGGAGGAAGACCCCTCCAAGCTCGCCCGGGGCATCGATCCGCAGCTGGAAGCCGCCATCACGGAGTCGCTGAAGCAGCTCCAGCAGCACCCGCCGGTGGCGCCGAAGCGGCCCGCCTATCCGGACAAGGGGCCACCCGAACTGTAGGGCGCAGGGCCCGGGGCCTGGCTGCCGCGCAGCCAGGCCCCGTTCGCGTCGGGCGTGGACGGTGACGGGGAACCGCCACCCTGCCGCCGCCACCCCGACGGGGCGACCCCCGCCGCTGCCGGCGTGGTGGGTCGACGCTTCGACCGCCATGACGACCCCGCTCCCCGGGAGTTACGGGACCGTCTACGGTTACGGCTACAACTGGTGGCTGGGGCGTTCCGTGTTCCGCGAAGGCCAGGTGGACTACTTCCGCGCCGCCGGCTGGGGCGGCCAGTTCATCTACGTCTATCCCGCCCTCGAGATGGTCATCGTGTTCACCCGGGGCGCCTATTACGAGGCCAGTCCGCTGGACGTGGATGACCTCATCGAGGGCCACATCTTCAACGCCATCCTCTGAACGGGGGCGCGGTCGGCCCCGAGCGCGCAGGCGCGGCAAACTCCGCCGGTGTCAGGGGGAGGCGGGGACCTCCACGTCAGCGTAGGTTGTCCTGCATGCTGGGCCGACGGCAAGGGATTCAGCCATGCCAGCCAATCTCACGCCAGAGTACAAGGCCGCGGAGGCCCGCTTCCGGGAGGCGGTCACCCGGGAAGAGAAGCTCGCGGGGTTGGAGGAGATGCTGCGCGTCCTGCCGAAGCACAAAGGCACGGACAAGCTCCAGGCGGACCTGCGCGCGCGCATCTCGAAGCTGAAGCATCAGCCGGCGAAGAAGGGCGCCCACGCCTTGAGCCGCCGGATCCCGCGGGAGGGTGCGGGCCAGGTGGCCCTGGTGGGCCCGCCGAACTCGGGCAAGTCGTCGCTGGTGGCCCTGCTGACCCACGCCGATCCGGAGGTCGCCGACTATCCCCTCACCACCCGGGAGGCGACGCCCGGCATGATGCCCTACCAGGACGTCGGCTTCCAGCTGCTGGACCTGCCGCCCCTGAACGACGAGCACGTGGAGCCCTGGGTCTACGACCTGGTGCGGGCGGCGGACCTGGCGTGGCTCGTCCTGTCCATCGACCGTCCGCTGGAGGGTTTCGACTTGGTGGTGCGGTTGCTGGGCGGACGGGCCATCGGCCTGGTACCGTTGACGGCCGCCGGGCCCGCGGAGCCGCGCCCCGGCTGGACGTACCTGCGGGCCTTCATGGTGGTGACCGGCATGGACCGGCCGGGCGCCCGGGATGATCTGGCCGTGCTGGACGAGCTGTTGGGCACGTCGTGGCCCAAGCTGGGCGTCTCGGCGGTGACGGGTGCGGGCTGCGACACGCTGGGCCGGGTGACGTTCGACGCGCTGGGCATCATCCGCGTGTACACGAAGGAGCCGGGCAAGGACGCCGATCGGGACCGGCCCTTCACCCTGCCCAGGGGCGCCACGGTGGAAGACCTGGCCCGGACCATCCACCAGGACTTCACAGCGACGTTCAAGTTCGCCCGTGTCTGGGGCGCGAGCGCCCTGGACGGCCAGCGCGTGGCGGCCGGCCACGAGCTGGCCGAAGGCGACGTCGTGGAGCTCCACGTGTAAGCGCCGGGCGCTCGCCGTTCCGCGGATCCCTCCCGCGTCACCAGGTGGGGGCCGCCCATGCGACCCGGCCCCGCTTGACGACCGGCCAGCGCCTTCGCCAATTACGCAGCGTATCCCCGCGGGTCCGCGATTTGCTGCACCACCGACTTCAAGCCAGCGACAGGCGCTGGACAGCCCCGGAGAACCGCATGCCGACTATCCGTCTCGGTGGGATCGATTATGTGATCCTTGCGTCGTACTTCGTCTTCGTCCTGGGCATCGGGTGGGTGCTGCGGCGCTACATGCGCTCCAGCAACGACTTCTTCCTTTCGGGCCGGTCCATCCCCGCGTGGGTCGCGGGCCTGGCGTTCCTGTCGGCCAACCTGGGCGCGCAGGAAGTCATCGGCATGGCGGCGTCGGGTGCCAAGTACGGCATCGCCACCAGCCACTTCTACTGGGTGGGCGCCATCCCGGCGATGCTCTTCGTCGGGATCTTCATGATGCCGTTCTACTACGGCTCCAAGGCGCGGTCGGTGCCCGAGTACCTGAAGATGCGCTTCGACGAGAAGACGCGCGGCCTGAACGCCATCTCGTTCGCCGTCATGACCGTCTTCTCGTCCGGCATCTCCATGTACGCCATGGGGCTGCTGCTGGAGACGCTGCTGGGCTGGGACTTCAACGTGAGCGTGCTGGTCTCGGCCATCATCGTGCTGCTCTACATCGTGCTGGGCGGGCTGTCGTCGGCCATCTACAACGAGGTGCTCCAGTTCTTCCTCATCGTCGCCGGCTTCGTCCCGCTGGTGTTCCTGGGGCTGCGGGATGTGGGCGGGTGGTCCGGCTTGACGGCGCGTCTGGCCACCACCGCACAGCAGGCGGGCTTCGCGCCGGGGGCGTTCACCCACTCCTGGAAATTCATGGGCAGCGCGTCGGCCAACCCCATGGGCGTGGAGTGGTTCAGCCTTGTGGCGGGCCTCGGCTTCGTGCTGTCGTTCGGCTACTGGACCACGGACTTCCTGGTCATCCAGCGGGCCATGGCCGCGGACTCCATGTCCGCCGCCCGGCGCACGCCGCTCATCGCCTCGCTGCCCAAGATGCTGTTCCCGTTCCTGGTCATCCTGCCGGGCATGATCGCCATCGCGCTCACCTCCCACTCCGGGACGACCGGGTTCAGCCTGCCCCTCAAGCCGGACGGCACGTACAACTACGACATGACCATCCCTCTCATGCTCGGGCACTACTTCCCGCCGGGCATCCTGGGGCTGGGCCTTACGGCGCTGATGGCGTCGTTCATGTCGGGGATGGCGGGCAACGTCACGGCGTTCAACACGGTGTGGACGTACGACATCTACCAGTCCTACATCCACAAGGGCGCCAGCGACCAGCACTACCTGTGGATGGGCCGTTTCGCCACCATCTTCGGCATCGCCCTCTCGGTCATCACGGCGTACGTCACGACCGAGTTCAACAACATCATGGACATGCTCCAGCTCGTGTTCGCGTTCGTGAACGCGCCCCTGTTCGCCACCTTCCTGCTGGGCATGTTCTGGAAACGCACGACGGGGCACGGCGCGTTCACCGGCCTGCTGGCCGGCACGATCGCCGCCGCCATCCACCACGGGCTCACTCTGCCCATCCATGCCGCCGTGGGGATCAAGGGCGGCTGGTTGGGCGCCGTGGTGCATTACTATCCCAGCCAGATGGCGCAGAACTTCTGGACCGCCATCTTCGCGTGGACCACGTGCTTCGTGGTGACGATCCTCGTCAGCGCGTTCACCCGGCCGCGGCCCGAGGATGAGCTGCGCGGCCTCGTCTACTCGCTGACCGAGCGCATCAAGGAGGATCACCTGCCGTGGTTCAAGCGGCCGGCCACGCTGGCCATCGCCATGCTCGCGGCGCTCGTCGTCCTCAACATCATCTTCTTCTAGCAGCCGAGGAGAATCACCATGGGACTCGACATTCGCCTTCCCCTCGGCCTGCTCTTCGCCCTGCTCGGTGCCCTGCTGGTCATCTGGGGCGCGCTGGCCAACCCGGCCATCTACCAGCGCTCCCTGGGCTACAACGTGAACGTCATCTGGGGCGCCGTGTTGCTTGCCTTCGGGCTGTTGTTCATCTCCGTGAGCCGCCGCAAGCTCCAACCGCCGGCCGGCGGCGAGTCCGGAGGGCAGGGCCCGGCGAAGTCGCCGGAAGGGCAGGCCACGCCGGACCCGCAGGCAGGCCCCGACCGGCCGCACAGCGAGCGGTGAGCCCGGCGGGCGGACCCGCGCCCCGCGCCGCCCGGCCAGCGGACGCGCCGGCCATCGCCCGCCTGCTGGTCCAGCTCGGCTACCCGACGACGCCGGCCGCCATGCGCCGGCGCCTCGGCCCCATCCTCGCCCGGCCCGACTACCACACGCTCGTCGTGGACGCCGGTGGCGCCGTCGCCGGGTTCATCGGTGCCTGCCTGGTCCCGTCCTACGAGCTGGATGACGCCTACGTGCGGGTGCTGGACCTGGTGGTGGACCGGGGGGCGCGTGGCGCGGGCATCGGCAGTGCGCTGCTTGCCGCGGTGGAGGCGTGGGCGAGGCAGGAAGGGTCGCGCGTCGTCGTGGTGAACGCCCGCGACGACGGAGACGCCTCCCCGGCCGCCGCGGCCGCCGGCGCCTCGGCGTTCTACGAGGCGCACGGCTATGAGCGGACGGGCGCGCGTTACGGGAAGGTGTTGGGCACGCCTGGCGTCTGAAGCGCAATGGGCGGCACCCTGTGCGGGTGGCGGCCGTCCCGCCGCAGGGCGTGCGATCGGTGCCGCGCGGCGCTAGTCTTCCTGTGCTACGGACCACGAGCCAGGAAGCCATTCAATGCCATATTCACCGTTCCGCGTCGTCCGACGCGTGCCCGCCCCGTTCATCGCGCTGTGCGCGACGGCCGTCCTTGGCGCCTGCGCGCCGGCCGTTCCCCGTCCGGCAACACCGCGGGACGCGCGCCCCGCCGCAACACCGGGCGCGAACCTCGCCGGTACGCCTGACGTGCGGCCTGTGGCCGCGTCGGACGTGCCGTCCGCCGGGGCGCCGGACCTGTCTGCGCGGGTGGAGGTGATTCGCACGGATCACGGCGTGCCGCACATCTTCGCGCAGGACCTCGAGGCCATGGGCTACGCCCTGGGCTGGGTCCAGGCGGAGGACTACGGGGCCGACATGATCCGCATGCTGGTGCGCAACCGAGGCGAGATGGGGCGCGCCTTCGGCCAGGACAGCATCGACTCCGATTTCTACTCCAGGCTGCGCCACGACCGCGCGGTCGAGACGTTCCCGATGCTGGACGCCGACGTCCGCGCGGTCTACACCGGCTTCGCCGAGGGCGTCAACCGCTACATCACGCTGCACGCGGACGCTCTGCCTGCCTGGGCGCGCCCCGTCTTCACGGGCCCGGACGTGCTGGCCGGCGAGGTGAGCCTGCCGAACCCCTTTGCGCGCCGCCGACTGGTGGAGCGCCTGAGGTCGGCCGCCAATGCTGAAGGGGCCCGGCAAGCGGACGCCACGCCGGAATCACCGCTGACCCGGCTCTCGAACTCGAATTCGAACTCGAATTCGAGGAACGGCTTCTCCACCACGCCCGAACCGGGCTCCAACGCCTGGGCCCTGGCCCCCGGCCGCACCACGTCCGGCGCGGCTATTCTGCTGCGCAACCCGCACCTGTCGTGGAGCTCCGGTTACTACGAGGCGCACGTGGTCGTGCCGGGCGTCGTGGAATGGTACGGGGACTTCCGGATCGGCGGGCCGTTCTCGGTGGTGGGTGGCTTCAACCGGCGCCTCGGCTTTGCCACGACCAACAACAGCGGCGCGGACACGGACGAGGCGTACGCGCTGGCGGTGGACCCGGCCCGGACTGACCACGTGCTGTTCAACGGCGCGTCCATGGCGGTCAGGCGCCATGAAGTGACGGCGGAGTTCCGGAACGGCCCGGGCTACGACACGGACACGCGCACGTACTGGACGACGCCGCTGGGCCCCGTGATCTGGCGGGGCAATGGCAAGGTCTACGTGTTGAAGGACGGCGGTGCCGGGGAGTACCGGAACGGCGAACAGCTGCTCCGCATGATGCAGGCGCAGAGCCTCGATGCGTGGAAGCAGGCCATGCGCATGCGAGGCCGGGTATCGTCCAACTTCACGTACGCCGACGCCGACGGGAACATCTTCTACGTATGGAACGCGGCGGTGCCGGAGCTGCCCCGGCCGTCGGGCGGCGACACGATGGCGGTGGACGCGGCGACGTCGGCCGACGTCTGGTCGCGCCTGATCCCGTGGGACTCGCTGCCTCACGTCCAGAACCCGCCGGGCGGCTATCTGCAAAACGAGAACGACCCTCCGTATTTCGCGAATCTGAACGCCGTCCTGGACCCCGGCGCGTTCGCGCCCAACCTGCCGGCGCCCCAGCTCCGCCTGCGCAGCCAGCTGGCCGTGGACCTGATCGGCCACGCCGACCGGCTCAGCCTCGAGGACGTGGTGCGGCGCAAGTACAGCACGCGCATGCTTCTGGCCGACCGGGTGAAGGACGACCTGGTCCGTGCCGTGGCGGCGTCGAAGCCGTCCGACGAAGTGGCGCGGGCCATCGACCTGGTGGCTCGCTGGGACAACACCACCTCCCGGGAGGCGCGCGGCGCCATGCTCTTCAAGACGTGGTGGGACCGGTACGTCGCGACAGGCGACTCCGCTCGCGCTACGCCGGAATCCGCCGGTTTCCCAGCCACGGCGGCATCCCTTTTCGCGGAGCCCTGGCGTTTCGACGCGCCGGCGTCCACGCCGCGCGGTCTCGCGGATCCGGACCGGGCCGTGTTCGCGTTCGAGTGGGCGGTGGCCGAGATGAAGTCGCGCTGGGGTGCCTGGGACGTCCCGTGGGGCGCGATCCACCGGGCTCGCATCGGCGACTTGGATGTGCCCGTGAGCGGCTGCAACGGCATCTACGGCTGCTTCCGCGTGCTCTGGTACGACGAAGCGCAGGACGGCAAGCTGTTGGTGCGGGGCGGCGATGGCTGGGTCGTCGCCGTCGAGTTCACGCAACCGGTCCCGCGGGCCTATTCGGTGCTGGCATACGGCGAGAGCGTCGAGCCGGACTCGCCTTATTTCAACGACCAGCTCGCGATGTTTGCCGATGAGCGCATGAAGCCGGTGTTCCTGACACGGCAGGACGTCGAGGCGCACGCGGTTGGGACGTACCGGCCCGGGGCGGCATCGCGTCCATGAGCGGGCCGGGTCTCGAGTCCGGCCTGGCCGGGATCGCGTTCACTCCGGCCGCGCGCTGACGTCCGCTGACCCATGGAGGAGGCCCATCGATGAGCGATAGCGGACCGCTGTTCCTGGAGCGCACGCGCGATTACCTGGGCGTGCACGGCAGCTATTTCCCCCGTATCGAGGGGGCCGTGCGGCGCCTGGCGCCGGACGACGTGTGGTGGCGACCCAACGACGCGTCCAACAGCGTGGGCAACCTGCTGCTGCACCTGGCGGGCAACCTGCGTCAGTGGGTGGTGCACGGGGTGGGCGGCGCCGCGGACGTGCGGGAGCGCCAGGCGGAGTTCGACGCCGAAGGCGGTGTATCGGCAGGAGCCCTGCTCGACGGGCTGCGTGGTGTCCTCCGGGAGGTCGACGTCGTGCTGGAGGGGCTGGACCCGGCGCGCCTGACGGACGCGGTGGTCATCCAGGGCATGGAGACGACGGTACTGGGGGCCATCTACCACACCGTGGAACACTTCTCCATGCACACGGGCCAGATCCTCTACATCGTGAAGCTGCGCCAGGGCGAGGACCTGGGCTTCTATCACATCGGCCAGGACGGCACGGCAGAGCAGGGGTGGTGACCGCCGCCCCGCCGCCCATCCCCGAGGGGGAGACGGGGAGACGGGGAGACGGGGAGAGCGCGGCGTCGTCATGATGACGCGGTGCTCCGCGTTGTCGGGAATGGAGGCGTGGTCATGACGGATCGGCCCATGCCCGGCGTGGGCCTGTTCGCGGACGCCGGCGTCCGGGCCGGGACGCGGCAATTCTCTCGACGGCCCCTGACATGAGCGCCAAGATTCCCATCCGGAGAGCCACG
>CAZUFP010000076.1:14497-18470 GCA_964619835.1 uncultured Gemmatimonadaceae bacterium
CGCGGTGGAGCACGCATTCAACCGGCCCGACTCATCGAACCTGGCCATCGACGCTCTGCTGGCCCGCGGCGATGTGCCGGACTCGATGCGGCTGGAGGCGCGGCGGCTGGAGCTGTCCAACGACCTGCGGCTGTACCGGTACGCCGCGGCCCGGGACGTGGCGGCGGCCATCCTGGCGGCGCCGTGGGCTCCAACGGATTCGGCGGAGCACGCCGACATCGAGAATTCGCTGCGGCTGGGCTCGGCCCTCGCCGACGTGGCGCCACAGGCCCTGACGTCCCGCGCAGCGACGACCATCGTGCTCGTGGGCGGCCACGTGCCCGTGAGCGTGGACGGCCACCGCCGTAGCTACCTGCTGGACACCGGCGCCAACCTGTCCGCGCTGATGCGGTCCGAGGCGGACGCCCTCGGCCTGACCGTCCGTCCCGCCAGCATATCCGTCGGCACCTCCACGGACATGAAGGTGACGGCCGACCTGGCGGTGGCGGATCGCGTCACCATTGGCGGACTGACTTACGCGCACGTCGTGTTCCTGGTCCTCCCCGACGCGGCGTTGACGTTTCCCGGCGGGTTCCGCATCCCGGGCATTCTGGGCTTCCCGCTCATCGAGCCCATGGGCGAGCTGCGCATGCGGGGCGACACGGTGGCCGTGCCGGCGACGGTGCCGGCGCGCCCGGTCCACAACCTGGCGCTGGAGCAGTTCTCCATGCTCACGCCGGTGCGTTGGAAGGGCGCATCGTTCATCTGCCAGTTCGACACGGGCGCCAACACCACGGATTTCTACGAGCCGTTCTACCGCCGATTCCAGAGCGAGGTGGAGGCGGAAGGCCGTGCGGACACTGCGCGCGTCGGCGGCGCCGGCGGGATCCGCCGGATCCCGGTGTTCAAGATGCCTTCCATGTCGCTGGCGCTGGCGGATACCACCGTCCCGCTCCACGATGTCGACGTGTACCGCACCATCCTGCGGGACACCGCAGACAACTACCTGTTCTGCAACATCGGGCAGGACGTGGTGCGGGAGTTCCACGAGCTGATCGTCAACCTGCGCTCCATGTCACTTCTGTTGCGCTGACGCGCGTTCTGGTTCTGTTTGCCAGGCTCCGGGCGCCGTATACTGGAGCAGGCGAGTTTCTCCCGGAGCGAGGTGAACGTGGCTCATCCCGTCCTGCGCCTTGGCGCCGTCTTTTTCGGTCTCCCGACCCTGATGCTTTCCTGCCAGCGCGTCACGCCTCCGCCCGGCGTAGACGTGATCGATGGCGCGGTGCTGCAGGCGCACGTCTACGCACTGGCCCACGACAGCATGCAGGGTCGCGGCCCCGCCGACCCGGGCTTCGTCCGGTCCATGCACTACGCGGAGACCGCGCTGGGCGAAGCGGGCTTGCTGCCGTTCTATGATGATGAGCCGTTCTACCGGCAGGCGGTGCCGCTGGTGCGGGTGGACTTCCGCAGCGGGGCGAAGTTGCGGCTTCGCGACGCCGAGTCGGAAACCACCATGGTGGCCGGGGACGGGTTCGAGGTGCTCTACCCGGGCCGTGCGGACGCCGTGGTCCCGGCCGCGCCCCCGGTGTTCATCGGTTTCGGCATCCACGCGCCCGAGCTGGGCTGGGACGACTTCCAGGGGCTCGACCTGCGGGGCCGGATCGCCATGTACATCCCCGGACTCCCCGATGCGGACCAGACCCCGCAATTGCCCGACGAGGTCCGTGCCATGTTCGCCGACCGCTACGAAGCGGATCGGCACACGATGGCGGAGCTGCTGCGGCGGGGGGCGGCAGGTGTGCTGGTCATCCCCGACGGCGTGATGCTGGAAGGCTGGGACAGCGTGCTTCGCGCCCGCCCCACGTTGCTGCCGACGGAGTCCTACGGCCTGGAAGTCCTGGCCGATCTGCCCGTGCCGGGGCTCCTGGCCCACCCGTCCCTCGTCGACCGGCTCATCACCCGCCGCGGCTACGACCCGTTCGCACGCGAGGGCGCGTACCGGACGCTCGAGCTGGAAACCGTCGAGCTGGCTCTCGAGCTGCAGGTCCGGCGCCAACCGACTGGGTCCGCCAACCTGCTGGCGTTGGTTCCCGGCTCGGATCCGCAGCTGCGGAACGAGTACGTCGTGCTGGGTGCGCACCTGGACCACCTGGGCATGCGCGCCGGCGTCATCTACAATGGCGCCAACGACGACGCCAGCGGCAGCGCGGCCGTGCTGGAGATCGCCCGGGCGCTGGCGCTCCACCCGCCGGCCCGTTCGGTGATCATTGCCCTCTTCACCGCGGAAGAGGTGGGGCGCTATGGTTCGCTCCATTTCGTCCAGCACCCGGTGGTGCCGCTGCACCGGATCGTCGCCGACGTGCAGCTGGACCAGCTGGGACGTGTCGCGGAAGGGAGCGCATGCGGCGTGCAGGGGCCGCCGTCGTTCGAAGACCTGGTGCGGCAGGCCGGGACGATGGTCCAGGGGGCGCAAGTCCGCTTTGTGCCCACCGTGGCGGGTGATGCGTTGCGCGATGGCGACCACTACAGCTTCCACCTGCGCGGTGTGCCGTGGCTGGTGCTGGACTGCGGCTGGTTCCCCGATGAGCATCAGCCCACCGACGACGCCGACCGGCTGGACTACGGCCTGTTGGAACAGAACACGCGCCTGGCCTACGGGCTGGTGCGGCTGCTGGCGGGCTAACGTGTCCGGCGCCAGCTCCAACGCCTAGCCCGGTCTACCGGATTCTCTGCCAGACCAGGAACACCGGGATTCCCACGAGGATCACGGCGATCCCGATGCCCGTGGCCACGGGCTCCTGGATGAGCGCGTTGCCCAACAGCCCCAGGGACGCCACCAGGAAGACGAGGGGCACGACGGGGTAGCCGGGCGTGCGGTAGGGCCGCTCGGCGTCCGGGAGCTTGCGGCGCAGGCGGATCACCGCCAGCACGCCCAGGGCGTAGAACGGCCAGATGCCCAGGATGAACGCGTCCGCCAGCTGCTCGAACGTGTTGAAGGACACATAGGCGACGCCCAGGCAGGCGGCCAGCGAGATGGCCACCCAGGGCGTGGCGAAGCGGGGGTGCACGGCGGCGATGGGCCGGAAGAAGAGGTCATCGTCAGCCATTGCCCAGAAGATGCGTGGCCCGGTCATCATGGAGCCGTTCAGGGCCCCGAACGTGGACAGCATGACCAGCGCGGCCACCACGGCGGCGCCCGCGCGGCCGATGACGGCGGTGGCGGCGTCGGCGGCCACAAGGGAGGAGTGGGCTACCGCGTCCAGCGGCAGCACGAACAGGTAGGCGGCGTTCACCAGCAGGTAGACCACCACGACGATCAGGGTCCCGCTGATGAGGGCGACGGGCAGCGTGCGGCCCGGATCCCGGACCTCGCCCGCCATGAACGTGAGGTCCGCCCAGCCGTCATAGGCCCAGAGCACCGCGATGAGGGTCACGCCCACGGCGCCCCAGGAGACCGGGCCCAGGCTGGTCCCCGGCGCGGCCAGCGCCCCGGCATGGCCGTTCCCCAGCACGAAGGCGGCCACGGCAAGACCCGCCAGCGCCACCACCTTGGCGGCCGTCGTCGTGTTCTCGATGACGGCGCCCCACACCACCGAACGGATGTTGGCCAGTCCGATGACGACGATGGCGATGGCGGCCGCCACGCGTATGCCGGCCTGGCCGAGGCTCAGGAACTGGCCCAGGTACGCGGCGAAGATCATGGCGATGGCGCCCAGGGCCGACGGCCGGATGATGAGCAGCTCCGTCCAGCCGAACAGAAACGCGGGCAGGGGTCCGTAGGCCTCCCGCAGGTAGACGTAGATGCCGCCGGACCGGGGGAACAGCGCCGCCAGCTCCGCCAGCGTCAGGGCGCCGAACAGGGCCACCACGCCGCCCACCACCCAGACCAGCGCGATGATGCCCAGGCTGTGGGCATCGGCCACCACCGTGCTGGGCACCCGGAAGATGCCGCTGCCGATGGTGGACCCGACCAGGACGGCCGCGGCGCTGAACA
>CAZUFP010000077.1:0-18407 GCA_964619835.1 uncultured Gemmatimonadaceae bacterium
GTGACTATATTGGCCGATCCGGTTGCGATCGAAGGCACCTCCGCCCCGAGTGCCGCTCCCCACGACCCCGAGGGAATCCCGATGCCAGACCGCACCGTCGATGCATCCCCGCGCGTCTATGCCCGCGTGGCAGGGCTCGGTTACCTGATCATCATCGCCTCCGGCATCTTCGCCGAGTTCTTCGTCCGATCCGGTCTCATCGTGCCGGGCGACGCCGCGGCGACGGCCGCCAACATCCTCGCCTCCGAACCCCTGTTCCGCGCCAGCCTCGCCAGCGAGTTCGTCATGCTCACGGCGGATGTGCTGCTGGCGCTGGCGCTGTACGTCATCTTCCGGGAAGTGAGCCGGAGCCTGGCCCTGCTGGCGGCCTTCTTCCGGCTGGTCCACGCGGCCATCGTGGGCGTCAACCTGCTGAACACGTACGTGCCGCTGCTGCTCCTGGGCGGCGCCGAGTACCTGGGCGCCTTCGGCACGGAGCAGCTCCAGGCGCTGGCGCTGTTGTTCCTGGACGCCCACAGCTACGGCTACGTCATCGGGCTGGTTTTCTTCGCGTTCCACTGCCTGGTCCTCGGGTTCCTGGTGCTCCGGTCCCGCCTGGTGCCTCGGGTCCTGGGCGCCCTGCTGCTGGCCGCCGGCGCGGGCTATCTCATCGACGGCCTCGCCCGGACGCTCCTGTCCAACTACGCCGCGTATGAATCGGTCTTCGCGGCCGTCGCGTTCGCTCCGGCGTTCATCGGCGAGCTGGCGTTCGCGTTGTGGCTGCTGGTGAAGGGGGTCAACGTGGGAGGTCCGGCGAGGCTGGGGGCGGAGGTGGCCCGATGAAGGCTATCGTCCACGACCGGTACGGCCCGCCGGATGTGCTGCGGCTGGAAGACGTGCCGGACCCGGTCGTCGGGGACGACGACGTGCTGGTCCGTATCCACGCCGCGTCCGTGAACGCCGGGGACTGGCACGTCATGCGCGCCGATCCGTTCTTCATCCGCATGATCTACGGCGGGCTCCTGCGGCCGAAGTTCCCCATCCTGGGCTCGGACATCGCCGGGACGGTGGAGGCCGTGGGCCGGAACGTGACGCAGTTCCGGCCGGGTGACGAGGTGTTCGGCGATCTGGCCGAGAGCGGCTTCGGCGCGTTCGCCGAGTTCGCCTGTGCGCCGGAGGCCGCGCTGGCCCTCAAGCCCGCCAATACGACGTTCCGGGAAGCGGCGGCCGTGCCCGTGGCGGGCATGGCGGCGCTGCAGGCGCTTCGGGACAAGGGGCGCATCCAGTCGGGCCAGAGGGTGGTGGTGAACGGGGCGTCCGGCGGCGTGGGCACGTTCGCCGTGCAGATCGCCCGGTCCTTCGGCGCCGAGGTCACGGGCGTTTGCAGCACCCGGAACCTGGACCTGGTGCGCTCCATCGGCGCGGACCAGGTCATCGACTACACGCACGACGACTACACGCGGATCGGGCGGCAATACGACCTGATCGTCGATGCGGCGGCGTTCGGCTCCGTCCGGCGCCATCTGCGGGCGTTGGACGCCGGGGGCGCCTACGTCATGGTCGGCGGCGGCACGGCGCCCATGTTCCAGGTGATGGCGCTGGCGCCTTGGGTCGCCCGGACCGGCAAGCGCATTGAGTTCCTCACCTCGAAGCCTCGCCAGGAGGACCTCAACGTGCTGAAGGACCTCATCGAGGCCGGCGACATCTCGCCGGTCATCGACCGCCGCTACACCCTGGCCGAGGTGCCCGAGGCGGTCCGGTACGTGGAGGCCGGGCACACGCAGGGGAAGGTGGTCATCGGCATGTAGGCCGTCGAGTTCGAATTCGAGTTCGAATTCGAGTTCGAGTTCGAGTTCGAGTTCGAGTTCGAGTTCGAATTCGAGTTCGAATTCGAGTTTGGAGGCCGGCGTTTCGACGTTTCCCGCGTGTGCCACGCTCCGCCCACATTCATGCCGGGCGTCCTTCCTGGCGGGCGTCCTTCCCGGCGGACACCCCTTCCGGCGGATCAGGGCTCCTCGTCGGGCCACCGCGCCTCCTGCACCTGGAAACTCCCCGGCGGCACGTCGGGATCGGCGAGGAGCGTGAAGCTCGCGGCGCGTGCGGCACTGGCGACGTCGTTCTGGACGCGTTCCAGGCGCGCGAGTGTTTCCGGCGCCGCGGCCAGCACCGCGCGGGCGAGCGGGGCGCCCACGGAGCGCTGGGCGTCCGCCTTGAAGCGTCGCACGGCGGCAATGGCGGCGACGGCGGTGGCGAAGCTGTCGGGATCCCCGGGCCGGGGCAGGGCATCCATCGCGGTGCGAGACGGCCACGGCGCCTTGTGGATGCTCGGGTGGCCGGTGCGGGCCGCGGCTTCCCAGGACCAGACCTCTTCCGTCACGAACGGCAGGAACGGCGCGAACAGGCGCAGGAAGATGCCGAGGGCGAAGCGGAGCGTGGTGGCCGCGGACCCGGCGTGGTCGCCCGCTCGCGCGGCCGCGGCATTGTCGCTCCGGAGCCGGCCCTTCACCAGTTCCAGGTAATTGTCGGTGAAGCCGGACCAGAAGAACCGCTCCGTCTCCGCCAGCGCGGCGGCGTGGTCGAACGCCTCGAGGGCGGCCGTGGCCCGGTCCACGACGCCGGCCAGCTCCGCCAGGAACGCGCGGTCCAGCTCGTGGGTGATGGCGCCGGGGTCGGGACTCAGGAAGTCGTTTCCGGGCGAGGACGTCCGGCCGCGCGGCGATGGCGCCAATCGGTGCACGAAGCGGGCGGCGTGGAACAGCTTGGTCGCCAGGCGCCGGCCCACCTTCAGCACGTCCTCGTCGAACACGGTGTCGACGCCCAGGCGCGCGTTGGCGGACCAGTAGCGCACGGCGTCCGCCGAGTAGCGGTCGATCCACGATTCGGGCGTGATCACGTTGCCGATGCTCTTCGACATCTTCTTGCGGTCCGGGTCCCGCACCCAGCCGGAGACGAGCACGTTGTGCCACGGCAGCGAGTTTTCGTGCAGCAGCGACTGGGCGATGGTGTAGAACGCCCACGTGCGGATGATTTCGTGGGACTGGGCCCGCACGTCGAACGGGTACAGGCGCGCGTGCCGCTCCGCCGAATCCGGCCAGCGGGACGTGATCTGCGGCGTCAGCGAGCTGGTCACCCAGGTGTCGAACACGTCAGGGTCGGCGGTGAACCCGCCGGGCTGGCCGCGCTGGGCCGCGTCGTACCCCGGCGGCACGTCGGTGCCGGGGTCGACCGGAAGCTGCCCGGGGTCCGGGCGCAGCGGCTGCCCGTAGTCCGGCCGGCCGCCGCCGTCCAGGGGATACCAGACGGGGATGGGCACGCCGAACCAGCGCTGGCGGCTCACGCACCAGTCGAACTGGAGGTGCTCCGTCCAGTCGCGGTAGCGGGTCCCGCCGAACTCCGGCACCCAGTTCACCCGCGCTCCGGCGTCCAGTAGCTCCGGCACCCGGTCCAGCAGCCGCACGAACCACTGGCGCGTGGTCAGGAACTCCAGCGGCGCGTCTCCCTTCTCGTAGAACTTGACGGCGTGCTCGAGCGGCACCGGCTCACCCCGGAGGGCCGCACTTCCGGCGCTTCCCGACTCCGGCTGCCGCAGCAGCGCGACGATGGCGCGTCGGGCATCGTCCAGGCTGCGGCCTTCCATGCGGGCGTATGCGGCCGCGGCCCGTTCCGGGTCCAGGCTCGCGGGCTCCGCGGCGAAGTCGGCGGGCGCCATCCGGCCATCCGGCCCGATCACCTGGCGCAGCGCCAGCTTCTCCGTGCGCCACCACTCCACGTCCGTGGCGTCGCCGAACGTGCACACCATCACGGCTCCCGTTCCCTTGTCCGGGTCCACCAGCTCGCTGGCGAAGACGGGCACGGGCACGCGGAACAGCGGCGTGATGGCCGTGCCTCCGATTCGTTGCCGGTGGCGCGGGTCGTCGGGATGCACCGCCACGGCGACGCACGCCGGCAGCAGCTCGGGCCGGGTCGTCGCGATGATCAGGGCGGGCGCCTTGTTTCCCTCGCGGTTCGCTCCGCTCCCTCCCGCGCCTTCCCCAACGACCCCGAACGCGATCTCGTGCATCGCCCCCGCGATGGTCCGGTCCTCCACCTCCGCCTGAGCCACCGCGGTCTGGAAGCCCACGTCCCACATCACGGGCGCGTCGGACAGGTAGGCGAGGCCGGCGTCCAGCAGCCGCAGAAACGCGTGCTGCGCGATGCGGCGGCTGTGGTCGTCGATGGTGGCGTATTCCTGCCGCCAGTCCACCGACAGGCCCAGCCGGGTCCACAGGTGCTTGAACGCCGCCTCGTCCTCGGCGGTGACGCGCTGGCACAGCTCGATGAACGCCCGGCGCGAGATCTCACGCAGGGTGTCCGCGCCGCCCTTGCCCACAGGCTGGAGGTCCAGCTCGCCCTCGTAGGGCAGGGAGGGATTGCAGCGCACGCCGTAGAGGTTCTGCACGCGACGCTCCGTGGGCAGGCCGTTGTCGTCCCAGCCCATGGGGTAGAACACGTTGCGGCCCTGCATGCGCTGGAACCGGGCGACGAAGTCGGTGTGGGCGTAGCTGAACGCGTGGCCGATGTGCAGCCGTCCCGACACCGTGGGCGGCGGCGTGTCGATGGAGAACGTCGCCTCGCGCGGCGCCTGTGGATCGTAGTGGTGGAGACCAGCGGTCTCCCACGCGTCCACCCAGCGTGCCTCGGCGGCCCGGGCGTCGTAGCGCGCGGGAATGGCGGATGGCGATGTCGTTCGGATATTCACTCCGTTACTCCTCTGGCCAGGTGTTGCACGGTCCGGCACGGCAAACGGCGGCTCGTTGAGGCGCTCCGTCGCCGGCGCCGATGAAAAAACGGGCCTTCTCGCATGGAGAAGGCCCGTGTGCGGTCCACCGCTTCCGGAAACGCTCGCCGGTTCAGCTGCCCCCGGGCGGGCGTACGCCCTCTCCCGTCCGCGCATGGCGGACGACGCGCCGTACGACCACGGCTACGGAGAGGACGGAATTGCGGTTCATGTTCGTGTGTCCGGATCCTGGTTCGCGGGGCGCTGTGCCCCGGCTCGCTGTCGCAATGGATAGCGGGCGAGGAGGAAAAATGTCAAGTGCGCGGGCCGCCGCCCAACCATCGCGGCGCCTGGGCGGGAGCGACAACATCTGGGGCTTCGGGGTGGCGGGCCATCACGGCGGAGGACGCTGCGAACACCACGCCCGTGGTCGTGACCAGCGAATCGTTCGCGAAGCAGCGTTGCCCGGGCACCGCCCACCAGCCGGGTAAGCGCGGCGCGGCGAGTGGTCCACGGCGGGGCCACGGCCGCGCACATCGCGTCAACGGCTCCCGCCGTTTACGTTGGTTCCGAAACGCGGCGACCTTTCCCGATCTCGAGACAGCCCATGGCCGATGCGCCGTCCCAGCGTCCGTCCGCCGGCGAGCCCGGCGGCGCTGCCGACCACCAATCGCTCGCGGACCTGCAAACGGCTCTGGGCGAGGACTACGAGTTGGTGCGTGAGCTGGGAAGCGGGAACATGGCGACGGTCTACCTGGCGAAGGACCGCGCGCTCAACGTGCAGGTCGCCGTGAAGGTGCTCCGTCCCAGCCGGGCGGTAGAGGAGACGGCTCGGCGACGCTTCGAACGCGAGGCCAGGGCCGCGGCCTCTCTGGGAGACCATCCCAACACGGTGGCGGTGACCCGGTTCGGCCGGCTGCCGGATGAGACGCCTTTCCTGGTGATGCGGTACGTGAAAGGCCGCACGATGGGGGAACGGTTGAAGGCCGAAGGCCGGCTGTCCATCCCGGAGGCGACGTCCGTCCTCGCCCAGGTGGCGTCAGCCCTGGCGCTGGCGCACGAGAAGGGAATCGTGCACCGGGACGTGCGACCGGGCAACGTCCTCTGGGACGCGGACAAGGAAGTCGCCCGGCTGACCGACTTCGGCATCGCGGCGGTGCTGGACCAGACGGGGCCGGGCGTCGCCCGCCTGACGAAGACGGGAGAGCTGCTGGGCGACCCTCGCTACCTGAGCCCGGAACAGCTCACGGACCGGGACGTCACCGAGCTGACGGACATGTACCAGTTCGGGCTGTTGGGCTACGAGTTGCTGGCGGGCCGGGGGCCGTACGACGCACACAACGCCGTCGACTGGATCCGGGCGCACCTGAAACAGGAACCGACGGACCTGAAACAGTTGCGGGCGGATGTGCCGCGCCCGCTGGCCGACCTGCTGGGCCGCTGCCTGGCCAAGGAGCCCCGGCACCGCCCGTCCGCCCGGGATGTCGCCCGCGCGTTGTCCGACCCGGCTGCGGGCGGCGCCACGCCCGAGGACGTCACCGACCTCACCCAGCTCCTCCGGCGGCGTGTGCCACAGATCGTGCTGCTCACGGTGGGCGCAGGCGTAAGCCTCATCGGGCTCGCGGACGCCCTCGAAGACCTCCTGCCGCCCAGGACGAAGCTGCTCACGGTGATCTTCGTCGTCGCGGCGATTCTGGCGTCGGGCGTGCTGTCCTGGTTCCACGGCGAGCGAGGGCGCCAGCGGGCGCCGGCCATCGAATACGTGCTGCTGGGGCTCATCGTCATCGCGTGGCTCGCCGTCAGCGGCATCGCGCTGCTGCACTGAGGCGGTTCGCCTTCAGCCCCCACTGTCCGCTGCCGAGGGCACGGTCCGCCCCACGATGAGCGTGATGTTGTCCGTGCCGCCGCCCTCCAGTGCGTCCTCCATCAGCTGCTCCACCACCTGCCGCGAGCTGGTCATGGCGGCCAGCCGCTCCCGGATACGCGCGTCCGGCACATGCTTGGTGAGCCCGTCGCTGCAGAGAAGCACCACGGTGCCCCAGTCACGCACCACTCGCGTCACGATGGGGGCCGCCTGGTCACCGCCCACGGCGCTGGAAAGGATGTGGGCCCAACGGGTCTTTTCGGCGGCCGTCTGCGTCAGTACGCCGGCGTCCACCAGGTCCTGCGCCATCGTCTGGTCCCGGGTGATCTGCGACAGCTCCCCATCGCGATAGATGTAGCAGCGCGAGTCGCCCACCTGGAGCAGGTACGCGTGGGGCCAGAGGCCGAGAAAGAGCGTGAGGGTCGTCGCGAACCGGCGGCCGCCGCCTTCCCGCTCGGCACGTTCCAACAGGTTCTCGTGCACGGCCAGGGTGGCTTCGTGCAGCAGCCGGGAGAACACTTCGGGGTCCGACGCTTCCTGGTAGTGCGCCTCATGGAAGAACTGCGACACCGAAGCGACGAGGCCGTCCACCGCCCGGCGTGCCGCTTCCTCGCCGCCGCTCACGCCCCCGACGCCGTCGGCCACGACCGCCAGCGACGCCATGCGCTCGGCGTGGATCAGGCCGCCCTCGCCCGGCACGGCGATGCTGGCTCGCTCCACCAGCGCGCCGCGTGCCAGGGAGCCAAGGAAGAAGTGGTCCTGGTTGTCCTTCCGGACGTGGCCAACGTGCGTGGCACCCCAGGCGTCGATGTGCGTGAACTGCGGGCGGGTCGGTTGGCTCATGGGTTCGCTTCGCTTCATGCGACGGGGGTAGGCTCCATGTGGTAGCGCCTGGCACCCGGCGGGTCAACCCTGGCGTCGTCGTCCGCAGGTCCGGGAGCGCCGCCCCCGGCAGCGGCGCTCCCCGGATGTCATGGCGTGACGAACGGGATCTCCACGGTCCCGAGCCTGGCCCGCGTGCGGGCGTTCACGACTTCGAAGCTCAACGTCACGGGCTCGTGCCGACCCCGGACCTTCCGGAAGTAGAGGAAGCCCGAAAGCTGGCCGTCGTGCTCCAGGACACCTTCCGGGATGGCCTTGGCCTGCATGTCCGCGGTGGGAAGACGCACCGACCGGTTCCACATGGCATAGTAGCCGGCGTACCAATCGGGGTCCCACTCGAACGGGCCGCGCCACAACCGGAACCGCCACCGGTAATACGGGGCGTAGTACGGCGCGAGGAAGAAGCCGCTGTAGGCGAAGCCCGGCGTCAGAAGGCCGTATCGCCGGGCTACGTTCGCGGCCGACCGAACCCGGTAGGGCGGCAGCGCCGCAGACTTGAAGCCGGCCGCCGTGACATTGAAGTCCCGGTATCGGATCTGGACCGGCGCCGCATTTGTGTTGTAGATCCGCACCTTTATGGGCGTGACCACGCTACCCAGGTTGATGGGGTTGCCGTGCCACGCGTCGCCGTTGGCCACGATCCGTACCCCCGCCGCTTTGCCCACCACCCAGTCGTCGCTCCGCGGCGCCAGGTTCGCTGTCGGACCGGGCCGCAGGTACGCGCCCCCGGTCGCACAGCCCGTGACCAGTCCCGTCCCGAGGAGCAGCAGCAACGGCGCGCTCCAGCGCATCCGGCGGCCCAGGAAAGGGACTCGCCCTGTATCGAATTCTCGCATCATCGTCATCCTCACTCACCTGCACCTTGAACGCCGAAGGGTCGGTGCAACGTTCCTCCCTTCTGGGTCAGGAACTGGCACTTCGCGTGCCAGTGCGCGGGCGTTCTGAACGGTGGCGGACCCGCGGTCGCCGGGCCGTCGGAGGCGTTGGCCGGAAGGGGCTGGCCGCGTTACTCTGGACCAGGTGAGGTCCAGGGCCGCGACGGCCAACTCGCACGCGACAGGCTGTGCAATCCCGGGGAACGCCATGACACGCACGGATCCGTATCACGTGAGGAGCCTCGTTCTTCTTCCCTTTGCGGCTCTCCTCCTGGGATCGGCGATGCCGGCGGCGGCGCAGCAGCGCCAGCACTTGTCCATGGACCCGGGCTGGCGCTTCACCCCGGGCGACCCGGCGGGAGCGGAGCGGCCGGGTTTCGATGACCATGGGTGGCGTACGGTGGACCTGCCCCACGACTGGAGCATCGAGGGCACGCCCCGGGAGGACGCGCCGGGCGGCGGCCGCATCGGCTACTTCCCGACGGGCATCGGCTGGTACCGGAAGACGTTCCGCATGCCGAACGGCTCGAAAGGCCACGAGGCGTGGCTGGCGTTCGACGGCGTCTACATGAACAGCGACGTGTGGCTGAACGGCCACCACCTGGGGCACAGGCCGTACGGCTACATCAGCTTCCGCTACGACATCACGCCGTACATCCGATCCGGGCTCAACGTGGTGGCGGTGCGGGTGGACAACTCGGAGCAGCCCAACTCTCGCTGGTACACGGGCAGCGGCATTTACCGCCACACGTGGCTCACAATCGTGGATCCCCTGCACGTGGCCCACTGGGGCACGTTCGTCACCACGCCGCAGGTGGATTCCGCCCGCGCCGTCGTCATGGTGCGGACGCACGTCGAGAACCACTACGACGGTGTGCGGCGCGGCGTCCTGCGCACCATCGTCCTGGACTCCGCGGGCGAGGAGGTGGCCCGGGGCGACACGGCGTTCGACCTGGCGGCGGGCCACGCCGCGGACCTTGAGCAGCCCCTCGTCGTCGTCGATCCGGAGCTCTGGTCCACGGAGTCACCGACCCTCTACACGGTACGTTCGGAGGTGGTCAGCGGCAGAAAGGTCGTGGACGACTACGCCACGCCCTTCGGCATCCGCACCACGGCGTTCGACAAGGACCGCGGCTTCCTGCTCAACGGCAAGCCCGTCAAGATCCGGGGCGTCAACCTGCACCATGCCGCGGGCGCCGTGGGCGCGGCGGTACCCGAGAGCCTCTGGGCCGATCGCCTGGGCGTGCTGAAGGCCATGGGCGTGAACGCCATCCGCACGTCCCACAACCCGCCGGCGCCGGAGTTCCTGGACCTGTGTGACCGCATGGGCCTGCTGGTCATGGCCGAAGCGTTCGACGAGTGGACCATCGGCAAGGTGCCGTACGGCTACCACCTGTACTTCGACGACTGGTCGGAGCGGGACCTGACGGACTTCATCCGCCGGGACCGGAACCACCCCTCCATCTTCATCTGGAGCCTGGGCAACGAGATCGGCGAACAGACCACGCCCGACGGCGTTCGCGTGCTGAAGCGGCTGGAGGACATCGCGCGGCGCGTGGACCCCACGCGGCCGCTCACCACCGGCAACGACCAGATCGCCGCCGACCCGGTGCCGGCCACGCAGGAGTTCCTGAACGCCCTGGACGTCGTCGGCTACAACTACGTGGACCGCTGGCACGAGCGCCGGGAGCTCTATGCGGAGGAAGACCGCCACGACCACCCCGACTGGAAGATGATCGGCACGGAGAGCGTGGCGGCGCGCACGTCGTTCTTCGGCGGCTATTCGCTGGGCAACGACTCGTCCGTGGTGCGGCCCAATTACACGGCGGGCATGATCCGGGCGGAAGCGCTCTGGAAATGGATCACCACCCACGACTACTACGCCGGCGACTTCATGTGGACCGGCATCGACTACCTGGGCGAGACGCGCTGGCCGGGGAAGGGTGCCGGCTCGGGCGTCGTCGACATCGACGGCGTGCCCAAGGACGCCTACTCCCTGTACCAGAGCCTGTGGACCGACAGGCCGGTGCTGCACCTGTTTCCCCACTGGAACTGGCCCGGCCGCGAGGGCGAGGTCATTCCGGTGGTGGCGTTCACCAACTGCGACACCGTCGAGCTGTTCCTGAACGGGCGCTCGCTGGGTGAGAAGCGCCGCCAGTTCCCACGGCCCGGCACGTCGGGTGCCTGGAACCACTACGACCAGCCGCCGGTCTTCCCGACGACCACGGACCTGCACCTCACCTGGGATGTACCCTACGAGCCCGGCGTGCTCCGGGCCGTGGGCAAGAGGCAGGGAAGGGTGTGTGAGGCGGAGGTGCGTACCGCCGGGCCGCCGGTGGCCGTTCGGCTGCGCGTGCGGCAGGACACCATCGACGCCGACCCGCGTGACGTGGCGCTGGTCGACTTCGAGGTGGTGGACAACTCCGGCACCGTGGTGCCCACGGCGGACGACGACGTGCGGTTCAGCGTCCAGGGTGGGAGCATCGTCGCCCTGGACAACGCCGACCTGCGGGACCACACGCCGTACCACACCGACCACAAGCAGGCGTACCGGGGCAGGGGACTGGCCATCCTGCGGCCGGATCGGGCCGGCGTCATGCGGGTGAGCGCCAGCGCCGAGGGATTGCGGGGAGACACGGTGGAGATCCGGGTTCGCAAGGGAAACCCGGTGCCGGGGGTGGAGGCGGGTAAGGACTGAGCATCGTGCGCGATGTGCGGATACCGCGGACGGTGCGGATACCGCGGACGGTGCACCAGTCGCCAGTTCTGACCCATCAGGCTATCTCGCTGCCCCGCCGCGACCAGGAACAACCCGGCCGGAGGCTTCCTTCGACTCGGCACAGAACCGTGCGGCAGGAGAACGGAATCGGCGGATGGTACACCGTCCGCCCCCTTGTCTGCGTCCATGTTCAACGGTAGGGCAGACCGATACGGGAACGGGACGAAACTGGCGACTGGTGCACCGTCCGCGACGCTAGCCGTCCGCGACGCTAGAACAACCCCACCTTCCCCTTCACGCTGGCGATGAGCTTCTGCGGGTCGTAGCCCACGCCCTGGCGGAAGACCATGTCCACGTTGCGGATGTCGGACACGCGGGCCGCCGGGTTGCCGTCGATGACCACCAGGTCCGCCTGCTTGCCCACGGCCAGGGAGCCGATCCGGTCGGCACGGCCCAGATACTTGGCGCCGTTGAAGGTGCAGATGCGGATGGCCTGCAGCGGCGTGAAGCCGCCCTCCACCAGCAGCTCGATCTGCCGTTGGTCGGAGTAGCCGGGGATGACGCCGCCGTAGCCGGTGGGGTCGGTACCCGCCAGCAGCAATCCACCCGCCCGGGCGAAGCGCAGCTCCATGGCCATGTCCTTCCTGAAGAGGGACGGATAGATGGATGCCGTGTCTTTCTGGATGCGCTGGTACGTCTGTTCAAATTGCCGCTTCAGAATGGGGTCGAGGACGTCGAGGCCGGGCGGCTGCGGCCGGCCGGGGGTGAACGTCTCGAACACGGTGAGGGTGGACGTCACGGCCACGTGGTGCGCGATCAGCGTGTCCACCAGCGCCTTGAAGGCGGGGCCATCGGGGTCGACCTGGTCCAGCGCCTCCATGCCTGCGCGCTGCCCGGGGCACTCATCGGGCTTCTTGTCCTTCACGAAATCGGTGGACACGAAGAAGCCGTGCTCCAGGTCGTCGATGCCCAGGTCCGCCGCCTCCCGGTACGTCACCGAGCACAGGTGCCCGGTGATCTTCATGCCGCGGGCGTGCACCTCCTTGATGGCCGCGCCCAGCTCGGCCCGCGTGATGAGCATGTACGCCTTGAACGACGTGGCTCCCGCGTCCGCCCAGAAGTCCACCATGCGCTTCGCGTCGGCCGCGTCCTTGAGCGTGTACATCTGGAGGAAGGGGTTGCCCGGGCCCTGGAGGTAGGGCCCGGTAGGGTCGATCCATGGCCCCGGCTGCTTGCCGTCCTTGATGGCCTGCGCGATGGCCAGCTCGCCATAGCCGTTCACGTTCCCGGTGGTCCGCATGGTGGTGACGCCCCCCGCCAGGTACAGCCGCGTGAAGCTCACCATCAGGTTGCCGTAGACGCCGGGGCCGGTGGGATAGAACAGGTGCTCGTGCATCATGACGAGTCCGGGAATCACCGTCTTCCCGGTGAGGTCCATCACCTCGGCTCCGGCCGGGACCTGCACCGACGACGCCGGCCCCAACGCGGCGATGTTCCCGTCCCGGATGACGAGCGTCTGGTCCTCTCGCGCCGGCGCCCCGGTCCCGTCGATGACCCGCACGTGGGTGAGGGCCACCACGTCGGTGTCCACCGCCACGTACTGGCGGACGTTGCGGGAGAGAGTGGGGCGTTGCGCGGTGGCGGGCGAGGCGGCCAGAGCGAAGCACGCGACGAAGGCGAGGAGCGCCTTTGCCTTCCGACCCCGGGACGTGCGTGTCGGCCGTGGGAGCCTGCGCAGGAATGTGTCGGATCTCACGGTGTCGCCTCCGCAACGGGTGTCGCCAGATGGTCCTCGAAGTACCACAGGATGTTCCTGTACACGTCCAGGCTCGTGCCCCGGCCTTCCGAGAGTCCGTGGGTCCGGCCCGGGTAGACGCGCATGTCGAAGCGCTTGCCCAGCTCGATGAGGCGATTCACCAGCAGCTCGAAGCCCTGGAAGTGGACGTTGTCATCGCCGGAGCCGTGCATGACGAGGAGCCGGCCGCGCAGCCCATCCGCGAAATTGATGGCCGAGCTCTGCTGGTAGGCCTTCGCGTCGTCCTGCGGCAGCCCCATGTAGCGCTCCTGGTAGATCGTGTCGTAGAGGCGCTGGTCCGGCACCGAGGCGACGGACACCCCCACGGCGTAGTCGTCGGGGTAGCGAAACATGAGGTTCAGCGTCTCCGTGCCGCCGCCGCTCCAGCCCCAGACGCCGATGGCGTGCGGGTCGATGTAGGGGCGCTGGCGCTCGAGGGAGCGGAGCGCCGAGTCCTGCTCCGCGGAGGAGAGCGGCCCGACGTCCTTGTAGACGGCCTTGCGCCAGGCGCGGCCCCGGGGCGCCGGCGTGCCCCGGTTGTCGAAGCTGGCGACGAGGAAGCCCGCACTGGCCAGCACGCGGTTGAACGTGCCGCCCCAGCGGTCCACCGTGGTCTGGCCGGCCGGCTCGGAGTAGACGTACACGATGAGCGGGTAGCGCTTCGACGGGTCGAAGTGCGGCGGCTTCATGAGCCACCCGTCCACCTCCAGGCCGGGCCCCGCGCTCAGGCGCAGGAACTCCGTAGATCCATCGGTAAGCGCTGCGACGCGCTCGGCCAGCGTCCGGTTGTCCAGCATGGGCCGGACCACGTGGTGGTCCGGCAGGCGGACGAGTTCGTAGGACGGCGGCGTGTCGATGGTGGAGAAGTCGTGCACGGCATAGCGGCAGTCGGGTGCGATGTCGTACCCGTGTACGCCGGGCCGGTCGGGTGACACTCGCTGCGCGTCGCTCCGGCCGTCCAGCCGGACCCGGTACAGGTAGCGCTGCGTGGCGTTGTCCGGCGACGCGGTGAAGTAGGCCAGGCCGGCCCGCTGGCAGACCGCATCGAGGGAGACGACGTCGTAGGCGCCGCGCGTGACGGGCGTGGCCACGCCCGTGGCGCGGGAGACGCGGTAGAGGTGGCGCCAGCCGTCGCGCTCGCTCAGGACGAGGAAGGCCCGGTCCTGATCGATCCAGTCGATGTGGTCATCGTAGTCCACCCAGGCGCTGTCGCGATCCGTGAAGAGGGGCCGCACGCCGCCCGTGGCCGCGGCGGCCAGCATGATCCGGTTGGTCTGCTGCCGCCGGTCGAGCTGCTGGATCACCAGCGAATCGGGACCCACCCAGCTCATGCGGGCGATGTAGTGCTCGCGCGCATCGCCCGGTACGCGCATCCAGGTCACCGATCCACCGTCGGCGGGGACGACGCCCACGCGCACGGCCGAGTTGGTGGTGCCTGCCTCCGGGTACGGGTAGACCAGCGTCTGCGGGTAGACGCCGTAGTCGGGGTAGGGAATGCCCGTGACGATGCGGCCGCGCGGATGGCCGAGGTCGTAGAGCAGGGTGTAGCGTCCGACGTCGCTCGTGTTGAACTGCCAGAAGGCGACGTGCCGTCCGTCGGGGCTCCAGCGGAATCCGTCGCGGATGTCCAGCTCTTCCTCGTTGACCCAGTCCGACGTGCCGTTGATGACGGTGTCCGAGCCCGTTTGCGTCAGCCGCGTGATGGCGCCCGTGGCCACATCCTCGACATACAGGTCGTGGTCGTGCACGTACGCCACCCGGCCGCCGTCCGGGGCGAACTTGGCGAACATCAGGCTGGCCTCCGGTGCATCGCCACCCAGCTTCAACAGCCGGCCCGCGTCGCGGTCGTAGACCCAGTAGTCGCCCCGGGTGTTCCGCCGCCACACGCGCTGCGAGTTGGTGAACAGGAGAACCCGGCCGCCGTCCCTGGAAAGCGAGAAGTCCTGGACGACGAGGGGGGCGCTGTCGCCGGGCGGCACCAGCTTCGCGGCGGGCACCAGCACGCTGCGTCGGCCCGTGGAAGTCTCGTAGCGCACGATGTCGGACGCGTCGCCGGCCGGGTCCCGCTCGAGGGTGAGGTACGCCGCGCCGCCTTCCGTCCAGTGCAGCGGTGCGAGCCGCTCTGCCCGGAACGCGGGGTCCGTCATGGTGCGCACCAGCAGCGCCTGGGCGCTGTCGCCGGACGGCCTCTGGGCTACCGCATGCGTTGGAAGCACACAGCCCAGGCTGAGCGCGGCGGCCATGGCCGCCACGATGGGGGCGCGGCAAGCGCCTCCAGGTTGGCGTCTCATCGTTCCCGTACCTTGTTGAGGCCCGATTTCGCCTCAGTGTATCGCTGTCGGCTCGGCGATGGAACGGTCGAAGGTATTGCTGGCCAGGTCGGCGATCGAATCGACGCGCAGCGTAACGATGCCGTAGTGCCCGCCGCTGATCCGGTTGCCGGTGACGACCATGTTGCGGATCGGCACCACCGCGCTGAACAGGCTGATGCCCGCGGGCGCGTGACCGGCCGGGTTCTCCACGTCGGTCCCGTTGTCCGCCAGCGTGTTGTTCCGGAACACGTTGCCGTCCACGTTCTGCGCTCTGGCGTGGCTGTGGATCATCAGTCCCGCGAACAGGTTCCCGGTTGCGGTGTTGTCGGCGACGACGTTGCCCCAGGCCGCACCGCCCGGGCCTGCGGCGAAGACGCCGATGCCGGCATGCATGAGGCCTCCGTGTGGAAGTATGCGCGAACCTGCGCGGTCGTTTGCCGTTCGCCTACGTTGCCTTCGGCTGTCGCCAACCGCTGCCGGAAGGATGCCGTGATGACGGCCTCCGGCCTACCGGGGCGCCAGCAGCGCCTCCCAGGGTCCGAGGAAACCCGCGAAGGCGGTGTCCGCGCCGGACCAGCGGCGAGCGTCCTCAGTGGGACACCCTGGCCCTCAGCTCCGTGAAGTAATTCTGCACCAGGATCAACCGCCCGCGCTCGGACCCATGCTCATTCGGAGTCCCCCCGCCGGCATACACCGCGAAGATGAACCTGTCGCCACCCGGATGCATGGCTCCAAGAGAGGGGATCGCCCCCAGCCCGGGTTCTGCGAACAGCGAGTCGATGGAGGTCACGCTCGGCACCGGATCTGCACGAACCCTCGCGGCGAAGAACGCCCGCCCGACGCTCCTCCCGTAATAGAGCGTCTCTCCGTCAGGAGCCCAGTGAGGCAGGCGAGCAGACGATCGTGTCCCGCGGTGGGGATGTTCGCCGGCTTCACGTCTCGGTGCATCACCCCGTGGTCGTGTGCATACGCCAGCGCCGCCCTCGCCCAGCTCGCGCTCGATGCGGTAGCGGTCGGACAGGGCGGCGGAGAGCCGCTCCGCGACGCTAGTCATTCGCGCTCTTTTGCAAAAGCTCAGCTTCCCCCGGCGCCGCGCATCCGGGCGCGCAGCTCGCCGAGCCACCCGTAGACGACGTCGTATTCCGGCGTCTGGGCGCTCCGGATCATCAGCAGCCGGGTGCCGTCCGGCGCCACGTCGTAGTCGGCGTGGGGCGCCTGCGCGAAGACGTACGTGTCGGCGAAGAGGTCGGTGCGGCCGGTGACGGAGAACCCGCCGGCCGTGCTCACGGAAGCGGCGATGACGTATCGACCGTCGCGGTAGAAGATCCGCTTTCCGTCGCGGGACCACACGGGCTCCGCGCCGCCCGAGACCGAGACCTGCACCTGCCCGCCCGGTCCCGGGAACGGTTGCACGACGACCTGCCCCGCTCCCGATTGGTCGGTGACGTACGCGACCCACTTCCCGTCGGGGGAGACGCGCGCCTGCGCTTCCACGAATCGCGTGGCCGCCACGGGGTGGGACGCCGTGTCGCCGGCGAGCGCGCGGACCATGATGTCGGCCTGGGTCGCTCCCCCGTCGTCGACCTGGTAGACCAGCAACCGGCCGTCCGGCGTGATCACGCCCTCGAAGACGTTGTGCTCGTCGCTCACCTGCAACGGCGTCGCCGGCGCGCTCTGGTCGGCCGGTTGCCACCAGATGCCCGGCCGGCCGCTCCGATCGGAACGATACAGCACGCGGCGCCCATCGGGGCTCCACTCCGGGCGATCGTTCTGGGTCCCGGAGTGGGTGATCCGCGTCAGTGTGCCCGAGGCGATGTCGTAGAGCCAGATGTCCGAGCGCCCGGCGGCGCTGATCGACATCGCGATCCGCTTCCCGTCCGGAGAGAGCCGCGGGTAGGCGTAGGCCTGCGGCCGGGAGACCAGCGGCGTGAACCGACCGTGCAGGTCCACCCAGCCGAGCGCCGCTTCGCCGGCGGCCGGCTGGTACACCAACGTCCCCGTGGGGGACAGGGCTGCCACGCTGGTCCCCTGCACAGTCGTCGCGACGGTGGGACCGAGGCCGACGGGATTGCCGGTGGCGTGACCACTCTCAAGATCGAAGCGGACGCCCATGAGGGCCCCCGAGGGCAGGACGTACACGAGGGTCCCGTCCACGTACCCTAGCACGTCCATCAGCCGGAGATCGAACCGCCGCACCGCGCCGGTCTGTAGCGAAACTGCGCCGAGTCGGGTCTGGCCCGCTCCGCTGACCGGCTGAACCGAGAAGAGGACCGTCTTCCCATCGGGAAGCGCGCGGGGCTGGATCATGTACCGCTCATCCGCGGCGGAGTCCGGGGTGGCCAGCAGGCGCGGCGTGCCTCCGTCCTGCGGATAGGCGACGATGCCGTCGTTGGTCCCGATGACGATCACGCCCGAGCGGCTCCACGTCACCCCGGTCGCCGTGGATTCAGCCTCACCGACGCGCACCGGTGTCCCGCCCGAGACCCGGACCTTCCAGAGCGTCGTGCCGACCAGGTACGCGATCCACTGCCCGTCAGGGGAGAAGCAGGGCTGCTGCGCCCCGTCCGTGCCGGCGATGACGCGGGCCGCCCCCCGACGGAGCGGTCGAACGTAGAGGCGCGCCGTCCCCGTCGAGTCGGGCAGCGCGTAGGCGATGGCACGGCCGTCCTCCGAGACGGCCACCTCCGTGGCCGGAGCCGCGTTCCCGGAGAGCATCGTCGACGGCAGCTCGAGCTGGAACCGAACAACCGCGCCCGGTGCCTCGCGATGCGCGGCCTGCCACTGCGACACCGCGAGGGCGGCCGTGACGACGAGCGCCGCCCCGAGGCCGAGCACGAGCGGATGGCGAACGAGTGCGCGGACCGTCATGGCGCCGCCGGCTAATCCGGTGGCCGCCGTGCCGGTCGAGAAGTGCACATCCGCCAGCGCGTCCGCGAAGGCCTTCGCCGTCTCGAACCGGTCCGCCGGCAGCTTCTCCAGCGACTTCGCCAGCGCCGCCGCCACGTTCGCCGGCACCGAGCGGCGCAGCTTCGTGACCGGCGCCGGCTCCTCCGTCACGATCTTCATGATGATCTGCTGCGCCGAGCTGCCGGTGTGCGGCGGATCGCCCGTGAGCATCTCGTACAGCACGCTCGCCAGCGAGTAGACGTCACTCCGGCCCGTGATCTCCCTGTCCGCCGTCGCCTGCTCGGGCGACATGTAGTGCGGCGTCCCCAGGCTCATCCC
>CAZUFP010000078.1:0-17819 GCA_964619835.1 uncultured Gemmatimonadaceae bacterium
TCCGGGCTTCGTGTCGAACCGGGTGCTCATGCCCATGATCAACGAGGCGGTCTTCGCTCTCATGGAAGGCGTGGCGGAGCCGGAAGCCATCGACACGGTGATGAAGCTGGGCATGAACCACCCCATGGGCCCGCTGGCGCTCGCGGACCTCATCGGCCTGGACACCTGCCTGTTCATCCTGGAAGTGCTGCACCGGGACCTGGGAGACGACCGCTATCGCCCGTGCCCGCTCCTGCGCAAGCACGTGGACGCGGGTTGGCTTGGGAGGAAGAGCGGGAAGGGCTTCTACGACTACTCGAAGTAGCTCGAATTCGATTTCGAATTCGAATCGGGAGGCGTTGGTGTCCGAGATCGATTCGGTACGCGAGCTGGCGCACGACTTCGCAGAAGCCGAGTTGCGGCCGCACGTGGAAGCGTGGGACCGCGACCGGGGCATGGACCCGGCCGTGATGCGCCAGCTTGGCGAGCTGGGCTTCTTCGGCATGCTGGCGCCCGAGGAGCATGGCGGCATGGGGTTCGATCTGCCCACGTACCTGGCGGCGCTGGAGGCGCTGGCGTGGGGGGAGGCGGCGGTGGCCCTGACGTTGTCCATCCACAGCGCGTTCGCCGTCACGCTGCTGCTGCGCCACGGCACGCCGGAGCAGCAGGCCCGCTGGCTGCCGCCGCTGGCCAGTGGCGAAGTCGTCGGTTGCCTTGCACTTTCGGAACCGGACGCGGGCTCCGACGCGGCCGCCGTCCAGACGGGCGCGGAGCGGGCCGGAGACGGGTGGCGGCTGAGCGGGGAGAAACGCTGGGTCACCAACGGCGCCCTGGCGGGCCTGGCCGTCGTGATCGCCCGGACGGGCGGCGCGGGCGCGGACGGCCTGAGCGCGTTCCTGGTGCCGACGGACGCCGCGGGTTACGAGGTGGGTGGCCGTGAGCAGACGATGGGGCTGCGGGCGGCGGAGGTGGTGGGGGTTCATCTGAACGGGGTACAGGTGGGGCCGGAGGCGCTGCTGGGTGGGGAAGGGGCGGGGTTCCGCCTGGCCATGGAAGGGTTGGACCTGGGGCGGCTGGGGATCGCCGCGCAGGCTGTGGGCATTGCCCAGGCGGCGCTGGATCATGCCCTGGGGTATGCGGGCGAGAGGGAGCAGTTCGCCCGGAAGATCCGCGAGTTCGAGGCCATTCAGTTCAAGCTCGCGGACATGGCCACGCGGGTGACGGCGGCGCGTTCGCTGTTGTCGCACGCGGCGGTCGAGTACAGCACCGCTCACTCTTCGATGGCGAAGCTGTTCGCCAGCGAGACTGCGATGGCGGTCGCGACGGAAGCGGTGCAGATCTTCGGCGGTTACGGCTACATGCGGGACTACCCCGTGGAAAAGCTCATGCGGGACGCCAAGGCCACGGAGATCTACGAAGGGACCAACGAGATCCAGCGCGTGGTGATCGCGCGGGAACTGTATCGGGGATAGCCCGGGGCGGGCGCGGACGCCTTCTCCCGGCATTGAAGGAGAGCCACATGGAAATCTTCGAGTTGATGGCCGAGCATGATCACGAGCAGGTGGTGTTCGGCTCTGAGCCGGCGGCCGGCTTTCGCGGCATCATCGCCATCCACAACACCCGGCTGGGGCCCGCGCTGGGCGGGACACGGTTCTGGAACTACAACAATGATGCGGAAGCTCTGCGCGACGTGCTGCGGCTGTCTCGCGGCATGACGTACAAGGCGGCCGCGGCCGGGCTCAACCTGGGGGGCGGCAAGTCGGTGATCATCGGTGACCCGAAGATGCAGCGTCGCGAGATGATCATGCGGGCGCACGGGCGGTTCGTGGAGACGCTCAAGGGCCGCTACATCACGGCCGAGGACGTGGGCACGAGCGTGGAGGACATGGACTACGTTCACATGGAGACGGAGTACGTGACAGGCCTGGCGGGCCGGTCGGGTGATCCGTCGCCTGTGACGGCGTACGGTGCGTACCGCGGCATCAAGGCGGCCGCCAAGGAGAAGTTCGGCAACGACTCGCTGGACGGCCTCACGGTGGCCGTGCAGGGCGTGGGCCACGTGGGTTACTACCTGTGCGAGGACCTGGCCGCCGAGGGCGCCAAGCTGATCGTCACGGACATCGACAACGAGCGCATCAAGCGCGTCGTGGACGAGTTCGGCGCCAAGGCCGTGGAGCCCGACAAGATCTACGGCGTCGAGGCGGATGTCTTCGCGCCGTGCGCGCTGGGCGCCATCGTGAACGACGAGACCATCCCGCAGTTCAAGTTCCAGGTGATCGCCGGTGCCGCCAACAACCAGTTGGGGGAGGAGCGCCACGGCGAGGAGTTGATGAAGAAGGGGATCCTGTACGCGCCGGATTACGTCATCAACGCGGGTGGCCTGATCAACGTCTACGGCGAGCTGAACGCCTGGTCGCCGGAGCGGGCCAAGCGCAAGGCCGGCGAGATCTACGACACCCTGGGGCAGCTCTTCGAGCTGGCGCGGGAGCAGGGGATTCCGACGGGCCAGGCGGCAGACCGGTTGGCGGAGCGCCGCATCGACCAGGTCGCCGCCGTTCAGCGGACATGGGTATGAGCGGGAACCTGGATTCCATCCAGCGGCAGGACCCGGAAGTCTACCGCGCCATTCTGGCGGAGGCGGGCCGGCAACATGACTACCTCGAGCTGATCGCCAGCGAGAACTTCACCTCGCGGGCGGTCCTCGAGGCGGCCGGCACCGTGCTGACCAACAAGTACGCGGAAGGCTATCCGGGCCGCCGTTACTATGGCGGCTGCGAGTGGGTCGACGTGGTGGAGCAGCTGGCCATCGACCGGTGCAAGGCGCTGTTCGGCGCCGAGCATGCCAACGTCCAGCCTCACGCGGGTGCGCCGGCCAACATGGCGGCGTACCTGGCTTTCCTGGACGCCGGTGACCGGATCCTGGGCATGAGCCTGAGCCACGGGGGGCATCTCACCCACGGCTCACCCGTCAACTTCAGCGGACAGTTGTACGACGCGGCGTCGTACGGCGTGCGCGAGGACACGGGGCGCATCGACTACGACGAGGTTCGCGACCTGGCGCGCAAGCACCGCCCGAAGCTGATCGTGGCGGGGGCGAGCGCGTATCCGCGCCTCATCGACTTCGAGGTGTTCGCGGACATCGCCCGGGAGGTGGATGCCATCCTCATGGTGGACATGGCGCATATCGCCGGGCTGGTGGCCGGCGGCGTGCACCCCAGCCCGGTGCCGTACGCCGACGTGGTGACGTCGACGACGCACAAGACGCTGCGAGGCCCGCGCAGCGGGTTCGTCCTGAGCAAGGAGGAACACGGCAAGGCCATCGACAAGGCCGTGTTCCCCGGCATGCAGGGCGGTCCGCTGATGCACATCATCGCGGCGAAAGCCGTGGCGTTCGCGGAGGCCGCGACGCCGGCGTTCAAGGAGTACGCCGCGCGGGTGGTGGCGAACGCGCAGGCCCTGGCGGAGTCGTTGCAGGAAGGCGGCTTCTCGCTGGTCAGCGGCGGCACCGACAATCACCTGATCCTCGTGGATCTGGGTCCGGACGGCATCACGGGCAAGGCGGCCGAAGCGGCCCTGGAGCGTGCCCATATCACCGTGAACAAGAACACGGTGCCGGGGGAGACACGTTCACCGTTCGTGACCTCGGGAATCCGCATCGGGACGGCGGCCCTCACCACCCGCGGGATGGGGCCGGACGCCATGCGGCGCATCGGCGGTTGGATCGCCGACGTCGTGGCGGCGCCGGAGGACGAGGGCGTGCTTTCGCGCGTGCGCAGCGGCGTCGCGGAGCTGTGCGCGGAGCATCCACTCTACGACTGGCTGAAGCCCGACGAGGCGGCCCTGGTGCCGCCGCCGCTGGGCTGACGGCCTCGCCGAAGAGAGGCAACGGCGGCCCGGCGTCCGCGTGGAATCATCGGCGGACGCAGGTCGCCGTTGCTTTTGTGTTGCCGTTTGTCCATTTTCGAGATGTTCCTTGTGTTGGTCGGGGCGGTGATCCCGCCGGCAGTGCCTGGTTGTCCATGAGTCAAAACACTCTCTTCGCCGAAGAAGTCATGGAGCGTCTCAGGGAGCGCAATCCGCGCTACCAGGAGACTGCGTACTTCTTCGTTCTCTCCGCGCTGCACCACGTGCTCGAGCAGATCGGGCGCGCTCGCCATATCAGTGGCCGGGAGCTGACCGAAGGCGTCCGCGACCTGGCGCTTCAGCGTTACGGTCCCATGGCCCGCACCGTGCTGGAATTCTGGGGCATCGAATCCACGAAGGATGTCGGGGCGATCGTGTTCGCCCTGGTCGATGCCGGTGTGCTGATCAAGCAGGACGACGATTCGCCGGAAGACTTCGAGGCGATCTTCGATTTCGACGAGGCGTTTGAGCGGAACTACCCGTGGGGGGCGAGTATCTGAGAATCGTCGCTCGTCGCCGGGTGGGCCCGGGGCCGGCAGGTCGCCGGACACGTCATCCGCAGTTCAGCAGAGGGGAGGGGGTGAAGGATGCCAGAGGTCGTCGAATTTCCATCGTGCCGCAAGTGCAGTGACGGGAAGATGCTGCCGTTGTCCGACTACGGCCGGGACGGCGCGCCGATCACTTACAAGGCGTGGGTCTGCTCGAATCCGGAATGCGGATTCAACATCCGGATCGACAACGGGGAGATCAGCTTCGGCCGGACCATCGGTCAGAGCTACAAGTAACGCCCGCTCCGGGTGATTGTCCCGTGAGCTCTCCCGGAACGTTCGGGCGCGAGCGTGTGGCGCTGCTGACCGCGGCTGAAGCAGCGGCCCTCGACCTCGATGCGCGCCAGCACGGCGATGTGCCCGAGCGGGTGCTCATGGAGAACGCGGGCCGGTCCGCCGCGCTCGTGGTGCAGCGCCTGTTCGGCGACGGCCGGGTCATCGCGGTGCTGGGCAGCGGCAACAACGGGGGCGACGCCCTGGTGCTGCTGCGCAACCTCCACGCCTGGGGCCGGGACGTGGCGTACCTCCAGGCCGGTTCCAAGCCTCCCGATCCCGCTCTCTTCCATGGCTTCGACATCCCGCGCATCGACCGCGACGGGGCGGCCAGGGCGTTCGCGGACGCGGCGGTGCTGGTGGACGGCATCCTGGGGACGGGGGCGACGGGCGCGCCGCGGGAGCCTGCGGCGGGCGTGATTCGCGCCATGAACGCCAGCGGTCGGCCGATCGTGGCGCTGGACATCCCCACGGGCGTGGATCCCACGACGGGTGCCGTCCCGGGTGATGTCGTGGACGCGGCCGTGACCGTCCAGTTTGGATGGCCCAAGCTGGGCGCGCTGCAGCAGCCGGGCCGCCGGTACTGCGGCCGGATCGTGGCGGTGGAGATCGCGTTCCCGCCTCTGGCGCCGGAGCAGGCGGGGGCGGCCGTCCTCACGCCGGCCTGGGCGGCCGCGCGGCTGCCACAGCGCCCGCAGGATGCCCACAAGAACAATGTCGGCCGCCTGTTCGTGCTGGCCGGCCACCGGGGGATGTCGGGCGCCGCGGTGATGGCCGGGCGATCGGCGGTGCGCGCCGGCGCCGGCTACACCTGGATCGCGTCGCCGGACGCGAACCGGAGCATCCTGCAGCTGGCGGTTCCGGAAGCGATCTTCGTGGATCGGGAGGATGAGGCGGCGCTACGGGGCGCGGCGTCCTCGGCGGACGCGCTGCTTGTGGGGCCCGGCATCGGCACCGACGACGCGGCGGAACGGGCGCTGGACGTCGTGCTGGAAGCGTCCGGCGACGGGCCGTGCGTGCTGGACGCCGACGCGCTCAACATCCTCGCCCTGCGCGACGGCGCCCTGCGCGACCTGGCGGCGCGGCGCCCGCTGTTGATCACGCCGCATCCCGGGGAGATGAGCCGGCTCATCGGCACGCCGGTGAGGGACATCCAGAAAGACCGCCCGGGCACGGCCCGCGCCTGGGTCGCGGACCATGGTGCCGCTCTGCTCCTCAAGGGTGCGCCTTCCCTCGTCGCGGCGCCGGACGCGACCTTGCTGGTGTCGACCACGGGCTCCTCGGACCTGGCGTCGGCGGGCATGGGCGACATGCTCTCCGGCGCGATCGGCGCGTTCCTGGCGGCCGGATGCTCGCCGCGGGACGCCGCGGGCCTGGGCCTGTTCTACAGCGGGCGGGCGTCCGAGCTGGCTGGCCGGCACCGGGGCCTCCGCCCCAACGACGTGAGCGACGCATTGCACGCGGCGTTCGCGGATCCGGGCCCGCCGGCCAGTCCCCTGGGTCTGCCGTTTGTGAACTTCGATCAGCCCCCGCGATGGTGAATGGCCTGGGTCCGGGCGTCGAATTCGATCTGATCCGCCGTTTTCTCGATGACATGCCGCCGCTCCCGGACGCCGTTCGGGTCGGCGCCGGCGATGATGCCGCGGTGTTGCGGGACGGGGTCGTCGTCAGTGCGGACCTGTCGGTTGAAGACGTCCACTTTCGCCGGGGCTGGCTGGAGCCGGAAGACATCGGTTACCGGGCCGGCGCCGCGGCTCTCAGCGATCTGGCGGCCATGGCGGCGGAGCCCGTGGCCGTGCTGGCGGCGGTGGCCTTCCCGCCGGCGGATGTCCCGGCCGTCGCCGAACGCGTGGTGCGAGGCTTGCGCGAAGCGGCGGACGCGGCGGGCGCCGCCCTGATCGGCGGGGACGTGTCCCGTTCGCCGGGGCCCATGGTCCTCGACGTCGTGGTGCTGGGCCGTACGGAACGGCCGGTGCTGCGCAGCGGCGTGGAGCCGGGCGATGAGATCTGGGTGACCGGAGAGCTGGGGGGCGCCGCGGCGGCGGTCGCGGCGTTGGCGGCCGGGCAGACGCCGCCGGTGGCGGCGGCGCGCTTGTTCCGGCGTCCATCGCCCCGTATCCGGGAAGCGCTCTGGCTGGCCGAGCATGCCGTACTGCACGCCCTCATCGACCTGTCCGACGGGCTGGCGGGCGATGCGAGCCACTTGAGCGCGGCCAGCGACGTCGCGATCACACTGGCCGCTGCCGACGTGCCCATCCACCCGGACGCGGCGGGCGACGCGGACGCCGCCGACGGCGGCCTTCGGCTCGCGCTGGGGGGGGGCGAGGACTACGAGCTGTGCATGGCGGCGCCGCCCGGGTCCATCCAGGCGGTGCGGGAGGCGTTCACGGAGCGGTTTGGCCTGCGCCTCAGCCGGGTCGGCCTGGCGCGGCAGGGCTCGGGGGTGAGCGTGCTGGATTCGCAGGGGCGGGTCATGGACATGCACGCGTTCCGTCATTTCGAAGGTGCGGGAGGAACCGGTTGATTCGTACCGTGTGGGTGGCCCTGAACGTCATCGTGGCGACCCTGGTCCTGGGCGTTCTGGTGCTCGGCGCGGCCCTGTTCCGCGTTCGGGGGCGGCTGTACGACTGGGCGGGGCGAAGCTGGTCCCGCTGGATCCTGTGGGCCGCGGCCACGCGCGTTCAGGTCGTCGACCCCGAGCACGCCCTGAACGGCCGTCCGTGCGTGCTGGTGGGGAACCACCAGTCCTGGTTCGACGTTCTCTCGCTGGCCAGTTCGATGCCCCGGACGTTCCATTTCGTGGCCAAGAAGGAGCTGGGCAGGGTGCCGTTGTGGGGCGCGGCCTGGAAGGCGGCGGGCCACATCTCCATCGATCGGTCCGACCGGGACAGCGCCATCGAGTCCCTGGACCGGGCCGGCCGCCAGATGCGCGAACAGAATGCGGCCGTCATCATCTTCCCCGAGGGCACCCGCTCCCCCACCGGCGAGCTGCAGGAGTTCAAGAAAGGTGCATTCATGCTCGCGCTGCGGGCCGGTGTCGAGATCGTCCCGTTCGGCGTGGGTGGAAGCCGGGCCGTCCTGCCGAAGGGGCGGTGGCGGGTGCGACCGGGCACGATTATCGTCCGGTTCGGCGAGGCGATGCCGACGACGCGGCTGAGCGAGGACGACCGGGACCAGCTCATCAACGACGTGCGCGATCGCGTCCGGAACTTGCGGGATGAGGCCGAGGCTCGACTGCGGGCGATGCAGACCACTGGAATCGAACACCATACGAGGTGACATGTCCGTTTTTTCTGCGATCCAATCGATTCGTGCCCGGGAGATCCTGGATTCCCGCGGCAACCCGACGGTGGAGGCCGTCGTCCAGCTGGCGAGCGGGGCCGCAGGCCAGGCTGCCGTGCCCAGCGGCGCGTCCACGGGCGAATTCGAAGCCCTCGAGCTTCGGGACGGCGGACAGCGGTACGGCGGCAAGGGCGTGCTGAGCGCCGTACGCAACGTGAACGAGGTGATCGCCCCTGCGGTAGTGGGCATGGACGCCCTCGACCAGGCGTCGCTGGATCACGCCATGATCGAGCTGGACGGCACGGACAACAAGGGCAAGCTGGGCGCCAACGCCATCCTGTCCGTGTCCATGGCGGTGGCCCGGGCAGCGGCGGAGGAGTGCGACCTGCCCCTGTATCGGTATCTGGGCGGCGTGCACGCCACGGTGCTGCCGGTGCCCCTCATGAACATCCTCAACGGCGGAGCCCACGCGGCCAACAACGTCGACATCCAGGAGTTCATGATCGCGCCCGTGGGCGGCGAGACGTTCGCGGAGGCGCTGCGCATGGGCGTCGAGGTGTTCCACACCCTCAAGAAGGTGCTGAGCAAGGCGGGCAAGAGCACGTCGGTGGGCGATGAAGGCGGCTTCGCGCCCGACCTGGGCTCCAACGAGGAGGCGGTGGAGGTCATCCTGGAAGCCATTGACGCCGCCGGCTACCGCGTGGGCGAGGACATCGTGCTGGCGCTCGACCCGGCGGCCAGCGAATTCTACAAGGACGGCGAGTACGTCTTCCACAAGTCCAGCGGCGAGCGACGCTCCAGTGCCGAGATGGTGGAGTTCTGGCGGGAATGGCTGGACCGCTACCCCATCGCGTCCCTCGAGGACCCGCTGGATGAGGAGGACTGGGACGGCTGGTCGCACCTGACGAAGGAGCTGGGCGACCGCGTCCAGGTGGTGGGCGACGACATCTTCGTGACCAACACCCGCCGGCTGGCGCGAGGCATCGAGACGGACGCGGCCAACGCCATTCTCATCAAGCTGAACCAGATCGGGACGCTCACCGAGACGCTGGAGGCCATCGAGATGGCGCGGCGCAACCGCTTCCGCTACGTCATCAGCCACCGCTCCGGCGAGACCGAGGACACGTTCATCGCCGACCTGGCCGTCGCCACGCGCAGCGGACAGATCAAGACGGGCAGCGCCAGCCGCACGGACCGCATCTCGAAGTACAACCGCCTGCTCCGCATCGCCGACGAGCTCGGCGACCGGGGCGAGTACCTCGGAGCGCATGCCTGGTAAGGGAAGTCGAGCGAAGAAGATGTTCCTGGGCGGCGTCGGCCTCGCCGCCCTCTACTTCCTCGCGCTCGGCGGCAACTACACCTTCCTGGACCTCTGGCGCCTGCGCGACCAGAAGAAACAGGAAACCGCCAAGCTGGATTCCTTACGGGCCGAGGTGAAGGCACTCGAGGCCAGGGCGGATTCACTCAAGAACGACTCCGCCTTTCTCGAGCGCATCGCCCGGGAACGCTACGGCCTCATCCGCAACGGCGAGCGGCTGTACCGGTTCGTCGGGCCGATCCCCGACTCCCTTCGAAAGGACACGACGCCGCCGGACCCCGGCCCCGAACGCTGATTCGTTCGGGCCGTAACGCAGACGAGTGGGGCTGTAACGCGGGCGTGACGCGCCCGCGTTTCATTGGTGCCCGGCAACACCGGACGACGCGACACGTCGTGCCGCAGCTCACTCAGTCTGGAGGGGTCTTCCATGAAATCGTCCCTGCCACGCACGGCGCGACGCGGCTTCACGCTGGTCGAGGTCGTCGTCACGCTCATCATCCTGGCGATCCTGGTGGCGGCCATCCTGCCCACCGTGGCGTCCCAGGTCGACAACGCGGAGCCCACCCGCGCGGCCAACGACGTCACCAGCATCGCCACCGGCATCCGGCTCTTCCACCTGAACATCCGGCCGCAGTACCCGCAGGACCTCGAAGACCTGGTCAACGCCATCACCACCACCGGCGACCAGAACATCCAGGGCATCGCGTACGCGTCCAAGGATTCCGCCAACTGGAAGGGCCCCTACATCGAGGCCAGTATCCCGGTCACCGGCGGCACCGTCGCCACCGCCTACAGCGCCCTCATCGCCGACACGCTCCGGCTCTTCGACTCGGCCACCAACCTGCCGTCCAACAACGTCGGCTTCGTGGCCGCGAACGCCAGCTTCCTGGCCATCCAGGTGGACAGCCTGTCCCTGGCCGAGTTCAGCAACATCAACAAGCTCATCGACGGTCAGAACGAGACCACGCCCCAGGCCGAAGGCCGGCTGCGGCGGGCGGAGACCGCGGCGGGCGACACCTCCGTCTTCTACCTGGCGCTGCCCTACAGGCAGTAGATCGCACGGGCACTCGCGGGCCCGCTCCGGAGCCGTCCCACGGCAAAGGGAAAGGCCGCCAACCGGTTGACCCGGTTGGCGGCCTTTGCTACGTTTTCCCGCTCGGCATGGCAGGGTAGCTCAATCGGTAGAGCAGCGGAATCATAATCCGTGTGTTGGGGGTTCGAGTCCCCCCCCTGCTACTGGGCAAACGGGGGCCCGGAAATTTTCCGGGGCCCCGTTTGCAGGTGGCGGCGCCGCAGGCGGACAGCGGCCGGTGCGGTCGCCGTCCCGGCTGAGCGTTCAAAGGACGGTTTCGGCCGATCCGTGCGCCGGCCTGATGCTTCGTGGGTTCTCTGCTCAGCGCACCCGTACGCGGGCCACGCTCCCGCGCCCGAACGTCTCCGGGTGGTACATCTCCTCCACGTGCGGCGGCGGCACGATGTACTCGCCCCGGGTGGTGGCGCGGGCCAGGTAGGTGAACGTATACACGCCGCCGTAGAGCAGGGAAGTGAACGCTTCGGCGCGGTCGTCGCGCAGGCTCTGATGCTCCGGCCAGGGGCTCCACCCGCTGGCGAAGATGTACACCGGGCGCCTGGGCACGTCCTCCCCCGAGCCGCGCAGCTCGGGGTTGAGCGGCTCCAGCCCGGCAGGCAGGGGATCTACCAGGGCCACGTGCGTGCGCCGGCCGTCCGCGGCGAACCGCACACGAACGCGCACGCGGGCTCCGGCGCGTATCGTCCAGCGCCCGTCGTGTTCATGGACGACGTCGGCCGAGTCATCCACCGGCTCGTACGTGCGTTCCACGGCGAAGCCCTCGTCCGCCGGTGGCGTGTCCAGCCGGGCGGGTGCGTAGCGCAACCCCACCCGGTAGTACAGGCGTCCGATGCCGTCCTTCTGGATGACCAGGTCCTGCCGCGGCGTTCCACGGGTCAGCCAGGTCATGGGCACGTCCACGGCGAGCCGATCCGCGCCATGCCCCTGGAAGGCCCCCTCTGCGGCGAACTGCTGGCCGAGCCACACGCGGGCGGTGAAGTCGGGACGCGTTCGCTCCAGGGTATCGAAGTAGCGGCCGAGGGCGAGGAGGACGAAGACGTTCTCCTGGGTGTTGTCCCAACGCCCCCGGGTGCGGTGGTCCAGCAGGCCGCGCACGAGCTTGGGGTTGAGACGGTTGTGGGGGTCGTAGCGCAGCAATGCGTCCAGCACGACGGCATCGGTGCGCCGGCTGGAGTACAGGGTGAGGTAGTCGCCCTCGTCGTAGCCGGTGATGAAGTGGGCGGACGCCGCGGTCTCCGTCACGCGATCGAGGATCTGGCGGTGGACGGCGCGTGCCAGTTCCGCGTAGGCGGAATCCCGCGCCAGAACGGGCAGCATCCAGGCGAGGGCCTCCAGGGGGGCCTCCTGGATTCGCAGGTAGCCGAGCACCCGTGCGGCTCCGGCGGGGTCCGGGTCCCCCAGGAGAGTCCGGACGTTGAGCATGTATGCCAGGACGCTTTCGTACGCGTGCCTGGGCCATGTGCCGTTGACCGCCTGTTCCATCCGATCCAGGTAAAGCCGGGCGCGCTCCAGCACCTGCGGATCCACCGGGTAGCCGGCATCCCGGGCCCGCACAAGCGCCCGGGCGGCGTGGGTGCTCACGAACGGCCACGACCGGTGCCCCGGTCCCCAGAAGGAGAACCCGCCATCCGCGTTCTGGAGCCGTTCGAGGCGACGCACGTCCTGCTGCACGCTGTCGCGCATCGTCCGTGGATCCGGCAGCCCCGCCGCGTGGAAGGCGGACAGGGCGTCCCGCAGCGCCACCGTCGCCAGCACGCGCGAGGCGATCTGTTCCGCGCACTCGTACGGGTAGCTCCACAGGTAGAGGAAGGCGTCGCTGAGCTCGCTCAGGGCCGTCGAGGAGGTGGTCACCTCCAGCCCGCCCACGTCCGGCAGCACGTCGTGGGGCGCCTCTATGGGGACCGCTGCCGCGCCCTGCTCGACCTGCCCGTAGGCGGCGAACGCCTCCAGCGTCACCGGGTTCCGCACGGGCAGGGTGCGCTGTGCGGCGTCGCTCGCCGTGCCCGCCACGGCGGCCGCCTGGAGGACGGCCGAGCCTGCCCGGTTCGTGGACGCGGGGAATCGAACCTCCGCCCGGCCTTTCGCAGGCACCGAGACCCGGAAGCCACGCGGCCCCGTCCAATCCAGGTTGGTGCCGCGCACCGCGACCTCCGCGGTGATGGCCGAGTCCAGCGTGTTCTGCACGACGACGGGCAGCTCGAACCGGTCGCCGCGGCGCAGGAAGCGGGGAGGCGACGGCCTCGCCATGATGGGCAGGCCCACCGTGAGGGACGACTCGCCCTTGCCGAACGCCTTCGCCCCGTAGGCCGCCACTGCGATCACGCGGTAGCGGGTTAGGTTGTCGGGAACCCGCACCGGGACCGTGGCGTGCCCGTCGTCGTCCGCGGTGACCGTGGGGACGAAAGCGGCGAGAGCGTTGAAGTCAGCGCGGAGCACAACGGGCTGGCTCATCCCGCGAAGCATCATGGAGGGTGCGGCCGTGACCACGACCTCGTTGAGCGACAACCGCTGGGCGGTCAGCGCAAAGTCCACGCTGACTCCCTTGCGGCCGTCCAGGCTGACCTCCCGGCGCGCCACGCGGTACCCGATGAGCTGCGCCACCACGGTGAAACGCCCCGCCCACGTCGGCGCGAGCGTGTAACGTCCGTCGGCCGATGTCACCGTGCCGACGGCGGTGCCGCCGGCTCCCTCGAGGTGGACCTGTACGCCCGCCAGCGGCAGGCCCGTCGCGTCGTCGAAAACGGTGCCGGATACGCCCCTTCCCTGGATCCCCCGGTTCAGCACGCTGCTCCTCAGGTCCCGTTCCCACGTCACGGCCGAGCGCGGGGGATAGAAGGAGCGGATGGGGTCCGCCACCGAGTCGCCCGCCACGGCCCACACGGCCTCGTCCACGACCACCAGCGCGACCTCGGCGCCGGCCGCCGGCCGGCCGCGGGCATCGCGGACCTCCACGTCCACCCGGGTCGTGTCGCCCGGTCGGATGCGGGCCCGGCGCGGGGTGGCCCGCACGGCGAGGGTGCGGGACAGGGGTGGCACGGACAGGGGGAGGGTGCCGGAGGCGACGTCGCCGGCATCGTTCCCCGTCCCGATGAGGTTCACGCGTAGCCGCACGTTCGGTACGTGGGCCTCGGTGATGGGGAGCCGAAGCACCCGGGAGCGACCATCGAGCCGGAACCCCTGCGTGCGGGCGATGCCGGCGCCGTCCATCGTCCAGACGCCTTCGGCGCTCTGGAACGGCGATTGGACGAGGATTTCGGCCGTGTCGCCGGGTTGGTAGGATTCGTGGTCCGCCACCAGATGGACCCCGCCGGCGGTATCGGCAGCGGGTCCCTGGAACCACGCCTCACCGCCCACCCAGACCGGCAGCTCGGTGAGCGTGGGATGTCCCGCGGCGTCCCTCGTCTTGGCCCGCACGATGTACATCCCGGACGGTTTGGGGCCGAACGCGCAGCGCACGGCTTGCTCAGCCGAAACGCGTCGGCACGTCTGGGGATCCAGCTCGCGTTCCCGCCACTCCCCATCCACCGGCGTCCACTGTCTGCGCACGGCGGTCAGCTCCAGCGCCCGCCCGGCCACGGCCTTGCCGTCCCGATCCACGGCGATGGCCTGCACCGTGAGAGGCTCGCCCCGGCGCACAAAGCGCCGTTCCGTCCGGAGCCCCACGTACACCTTCGACGGGTGGACCAGGATCTCCGTGGATTCGGTCCACGCCTGCTGGTTCATATCGATGACGGTGGCGCTCACCTGGAGGCGCATGGGCACGGCCGGATCGGCCTCGTCGAAGTCCAGCCGCACCGCGTCGTGGCCCTCGCGGTCGGCGTGGGTGGTGAGGGTGTCGGGGGCAACGGCGCGTTGGCGGCTCCAGAGCGCCCCGAACCGGAAGCCGTCGCGGTGCGGCGGCCGGTACCAGCCTCGCCGGGCGCGGGCCGTCCAGTGCACCGATGCATGCGGCAGGGCGCCGCCGGCGAAGTAGCGGGCCGCCAGGCGGACCTCGGCGGTGCCGCCCACCACGGCTTCGTCAGCGTCCTTCGTCAGGTCCACCTCGAACTCCGGGCGGCGGAACTCCTCGACCTGCAAGGTGTGGCGTTGCGTGCGCCCGGCCCACTGCGCCGGTGCCAGCGCGGTCAGCTCGATGGCGGCCTGGCCAGTACGGGTGGATGCCGGCAGCGTGTAGGCCAGGTCGAACCCGCCGGAGGGGTCGACCCGGGCGCGCCCATTCGCCAGGTCCTCGCCGCGGGTGTCCCGGGCCCGCCAGTCGATCTCCCGCACGGTGTTCCCGGGCAGGGCGAGGTCCGGCAAGGCGCCGTCATCCTGCAGGCGGATCCACCCTTTTGCGTGGACCGCCTCCCCGGGGCGGTACAGGGGGCGGTCCGTGAGCACGTGCCAGCGCAGCGTGCCGCTGGCGGAATCGGGGCGCGCGGCGGGGAGAGGGAGGACGGCCACGTCGTCGTTCCGGCGTGCGACCACGAAGCGCACGCCGCCTGACCGGCGGCGCAGCGGGATACGCGCCAGTCCGGCGCTGTCCGTGCGGCCGCCGCGGTCGTCGGGGAGAACGCGGACGGCGACATCCCGCAATGGCCTGCCGGTCTCGAGATCCGTCGCCCAGGTGACGATGGTACGGGAGTCGGCAAAGGTGCTCAGACCGATGTGCGTCCCCTGGATCCACGTGTACACCGGGCGAAGCGAGCGGGCCCCGGCCGGCGAGGCGGCTTCCACCACGAGGACGGCCTGGCCCCGGCCGTCGGGCAGCGCAGGGGTGAGGTCGACCGACGTCTCGGTGGACGCATCTGGGTGGCCCCGTACGGCAACGATCCTGTCCACAACGAGCGTGCCGGGCGGCTGTGCGTCGAGGCGATGCCGCTGCGGCAGGTTGCGCGCCCGCTCGCCGAATGCCGGCCAGTCTGCAGGCGTCACACGGTAGAGCCGGACCCGCAGCGAGCGGACGTTGATCGTGCGCACCACGTGGGTGACCGGCCCGTCCGGGTCCAGGACCACGAAGGACCCGCCGGCCGCGCCCAGGCTCTCCCTCGCCGGGCCGACATCGAACGTCACCGTGTCCGGCGCGCCGAGGTGCTGGCCGAACGTGTCGCGGATGCGCGGGTCCAGGATGACACGGTAGACGGTGCGCGGCCTGGAAGTGCCGCTGACCACGAGGTACGATCCCCGGGCCCGGGCGGTGGCGCGGTCGATGGCCGGCTCCACGTGGACCAGCGAGTCGGCGATGGCCGCCGCATCCAGGGGGTTGGAGAACCGGATATCCCAGCTCTGGCCCGGGCTGCAGGTCCGCCGATCGTACCCGCAGCGATGACTCACGACCCGCAGGGGGCCGAAAGTCCTGCGCTCCCGGCGCTGCGCTGCGTCCGTGCGAAGCGGGCCTTCGGACGACGGGATCCCCGCGCCGAAGCGGATCTCCACTTTCGCGTCTCCGGGAAGTGGCCGAAGGGTCCGGAACGCCACCCCCTGGCCCGAGTCTACCGCGGCCACGAGGTACGGCTGCGCGACCTTCTCCAGTTCCTGGATCGTCGCCCGCCGCACCGCAAAGATGGAATCGTGTGCCCGCACGTTGACGTGCGCCACGACGGCGTCGGCGTCCACGTCCTGGTCGAACAAGGCGACGAAGGTCGGGTGCCGTTCAATGGCCGGGTATGAATACGGGAAGAGCCCCGTGACCGCCGGCCGCCCCGTCGCAAACGTCCGTCGCACCGTCCCGGGCAGCGTTCCGCCGCTCATGGAGGAGATGCCCGCCGGGATCTCCAGCACGAACGATGTGGCCATGGGCAAGCTCGGCTCCGGCCGGAACACCAGCGTCCGGGTCCCGATCCAGCGCCACCGTCCCGGCGGCTGGGGCGTCAGACGGACGGGGAGATCCCGGGCCGCCACTTCCGCGCGTCCGGAAACCGGCACCATGGGCTGTGAGAAGCTGACTTCCACCTGTACCCCCCGGCTCACCTCGCCATCAGGGCGGACACTCACCACCGCCAGGGGGCCCGCCGGCATGGCTGCCGGCGGCGTGCGCTGTTCCGCAGAGGGGAAGGGTGCCCGCCTCGTGACACCGCTCCGCGGCGGGGGCCGGGGCGGGGCGTGCAATACGGTGCCCACGGCAGCAGCTGTGTCCGGAGGTAGATCGGGCAGGCTAGCCAGTACGCGCGCCGCCTCCTCAGACGACAGCGGCTCGGCTGCGGTGGTGGGTGGCGCCGCGTCCGGCGCCCCGTCGACTTCGCTCATCCGGAAGACGAGGCCTCGGCGCTCCTGGCCGGCGTCCGCCCCGTGCCCTCCGGCCAGGAGGGTGACGAGGGTGCCGAGCAGGGCGAAAACGAAAGAGCGTGTCATGGCAGGACGGAAGGCGTGGATGTGCCGGACCCAACCTGGAAACGCGCGGAGGGTGGAGAAAGAGACAGCCTGGCTCGCCAGGTGGCGCTCACGACGCCGTCTGATTCCGCGCCCGCTCGATGACCTCCAGTCCCGCCACCGCGTCCTCCGGGTCCACCGGCGGCGGTGCGCCTTCCCGGATGGCCCGGCGGAATCCTTCGTAGAAGCCCCTGTAGTCGCCGGGCTCGGAAAGCGTGGGGCGGGCGCCGTCGCCGTCGGCGAGGATGCCCTGCCGTTCCTCTTCGTCCGCGCCGAATCCCGGCGTTGCCGGGTCGCCGCCGGCACGCAGGCGGGTCTCCTGCACGTCGTCGCCGTGTTTGGTCCAGGTGGCGCGGGAGCCGAGGACGCGGAAGCGCGGTGCACGCGCCGCGGCGATAGTGGTCGTCCACAGGTGGGAGCGGACGCCGGATTCGTGGGTGAGGGCGAGGAACGTGTCGTCGTCCACGAGGGTGCCGGTCCGGCGACCGTCCAGCTCGGCGTAGACGTGCCGGACCGGGCCGAACAGCACCAGCGCCTGGTCGATGAGGTGCGAGCCCAGGTCGTACAAGAGTCCGCCGGCCTGTTCCGGCGCCGGGTCCTGCCGCCAGCCGGGCTTGGGCACGGGGCGCCAGCGTTCCAGGCGGGACTCGAACCGGTAGACGTCGCCCAGCTCGCCTTCGGCGATGAGCCGGCGCAGGGTGAGGAAGTCGCCGTCCCAGCGGCGGTTGTGGTACACGGACAGGACGCGGCCCAGGCGTCGTGCCGTGTCGAGCAGGCGCCGCGCGTCGGCCACGGACGGGGCCAGGGGCTTGTCCACGACGACGTGCAGCCCCGCCTCCAGCGCGGCGATGGCGAGGGGGACGTGGGTGCGGTTGGGCGTGGTGACGACGACGGCGTCGAGCCGGTCCGCCATGGCCCACAGCCGGTCCGCGTCCGGGACGATGGCGGCGTCGGGGAAGCGGGCGCGGGCCGCGACGGCGCGTTGGGGGTTGCCGGTGACGATGGCCGTCACGGCCAGGCCTTCGGTGGCCGCGATGACCGGGGCGTGGAACGCGGCGCCGCCGAGGCCGAAGCCGAT
>CAZUFP010000079.1:0-17142 GCA_964619835.1 uncultured Gemmatimonadaceae bacterium
GGTAAGGCAGCGGTCTTGAAAACCGCCGGGCGCAAGCCCATCGGGGTTCGAATCCCCGGCCCTCCGCTTCCAGCAACGGCACCGCCTGGGCCTTTCGAGGCCCGGGTGGTCTGCCGTTCCCGCGGGGCCGCCGTTCACGATCGACGCCCGCCCAGCGCAGGCCTTCTCCACGACAGCAGCAGGCGCGACGCCACGAAGATGGAGGACACGGTGCCCACCACGATCCCGAAGCTCAGCACGAGGGCCAGCGACCGGATCACCGGGCCGGCGGACACGGCCAGCAGCAGTTCGGTGAGCAGGGTCGTGCCGGCCGTGAGGACGGCCCTGGGCAGGGTCTGGTTGATGGACGCGTGCAGCGCCTGGCACAGGCTCGCGCGGGGTTTGTCGGCGGGTTCTCGCGGACCCGGTCGACGATGGTGTCGTTCATCGAATAACCGAGCACCGTGTCCCCCGGAGGTGTACGTGCAGGGGATGCGGCGGATGGATGCGCGCGTGCTCCGGTGCTGGACCCGAACGCGATCGGTGCCATCGAAGTGTGCCGCGGCCGGGTCCGGGCCCTACACGTTGAACCGGATGTTCAGGATATCGCCGTCGGCGACGACGTAGTCCTTCCCTTCGACCTGCAATCGCCCGGCATCGCGTAGCGCGTGCTCGGAGCCGTACTCCATGAAGACGTCGTACGGCATGACTTCGGCACGGATGAAGCCCCGTTCCAGGTCCGTGTGGATTCGCCCGGCCGCCTGCTTCGCGTTGCTGCCGCGTCGCACGGGCCACGCACGGACCTCGTCCGGCCCGACGGTGAAGAACGAGATGAGGTCGAGCAGGCCGTAGGCGGTGCGGACGAAGCGCGTACGCGCGGACTCCTTCAAGCCGAAATCTTCCAGGAACGCCGGCTGGTCCGCCGGGTCCATCTTCGCGATCTCCGCCTCCAGGCTCGCCGACAGGACCAGCCCCGCCGAGCGGGCGGCCTCGAGCCGGGGAACGAGGTCGTCGGGGAGGGGCAGCGCGGCCTCGTCCTCCGTGCGGTTCACCACCACCATGAGCGGCCGGTCGGTGAGGAACCCGTAGCCCGTGAGCCGGCCGCGGTCCAGCTCTTCCGGCGAGAGCGAGCGCAGGGGCCGCTCCTGCTCCAGCGTGTCCTTCATCCGCTCGAAGGCCGCCAGCTCGAGGGCGTCCGGCTTGTCCTTCGCGGCCCGCTCCAGGCGCCGTTCGACCATGGCGAGGTCCGCGAGCAGGCACTCGGTGTTGAAGGCGTCGAACTCGGCGGCAGGGTCGGCATCGGTTTCGATGGCCGGGTTCGGGAATGCGCGCAGGACCAGACAGAGCACGTCCTGGTCGCGGATCCGCTGGAGTGATTTCGGGGAAAGGCCCTTGCGGTCGGCGCCGTGCTCGCCCGGGATGTCGCTGAACACGATCTCCGCGTACGTGGTCTTCTTGGGCTTAAAGATCTCCGAAAGCGTGTCGATACGCTCATCCGGCACCTTCACCGTCCCGAGGTGCGGCTCTCCTCCGAACCCTACGGGGACGTCCAGCCCCGTCAGCGTGTTGAAAACGGTTGTCTTGCCGGAGCCCGCAAAACCCACCAGTCCGATCTTCATGTCTTGAGAATCCAGTCGCCGGGATCACAAGGAAACGGGGTTCCTGCGAAATCTGCCCGTAATATGGCGGATTTGTCGGTTTCCGGCGACCGGGGCCGGGCGCGTCCGGCCGGCGGCGGTGCCCGGTCGTACGGGGCTGCGCGGCCTGACGAGCGGTTGACGGGCGGATGACGTTTCGTCCGTTCTTCCCGCCGGCACAATCCCTTCACGGTGACCCCCGTCTGACCCCCACGCGCATATCCTCAAACACCGAAGTCGGTTTGCCGGGACTACCCATCCCGGCGAGGAAGCGTCGAGAGCGCCGATGAAGGGGTAGCCGTGCAGGGAGCGGTGGTAACGAAGCTGGAGGAGATCCGGGACGGGGTGACGAAGGTGCGGGAGGTCATGGCGCAGATTACGGCCGCGGCGGGCTACCGCCGCCGGAGGGAAGCGGTGCGGGCCGTCTGATCCCGCGCCGGGTCAGGCGGCGGTGTCCGGATCGTCCGCAAGCAGCTGCAGCAGACGGTCCGGCTGCACGGCCCCCGTCTGCCGCCGCCACTCCCGCCCTTCCCGGAACACGATCATGGTGGGGATGCCACGGATGGCGAACCGCACCGCCATGGTGGGGTTCGAGTCGGTGTCCAGCTTGGCCACCAGCAGCTCGCCCTGGCGTTCCCGCGCCAGCCGGTCCAGCACCGGCGCCATCATCTTGCAGGGGGCGCACCAGTCCGCGTAGAAGTCCACGAGGACCGGAACGTCCGTGCCCTTCACGACCTTTTCCAGCGTCTGGTCGGTGACCCTTACGGGCCGGTCCAGCAGGATCGGCTTCCCGCAATGTCCGCACTTGGGCCCCTCGGCGGCCCGGGACAGGTCCACACGATTGAGTGTCAGGCAGAACTGGCACATCACCGTGGCGTTCTTCTGAGCGGTTTCGGACATTGCCATCCTCTCGAGGTCGGGTTCTGCACGCCGGATGAATATAGAGGGAATCGTTGCCCTGAACATCCCTCCAGCCGGGCGAGATGGCGCGGGATCGGCGCCGATGCCGCCCATGGGCGGGGCACGCTTGAGCCGGGATGAGGTCTGCGCGGTCACGGCTATGTGTACTCGTTGTCCCACGGCCAGTGACGTGGCGGCCGGCATGCGGGCGGCGCCGCGTGGCGTGGGCTTCATCGTGCCGGCACGGTTCTTGTCAGGAAGAATTCGCGGAGCGGGCACGGCCCAACTCCGGACCGTGTGATGCCTTGAAAGAACCTGAGGGATGAACGCAAGAGCGATGAAGCGGGCAACGCTCGGCACCGTCTCGGCGCTGGTGGTGTTGAGCACGCTTGCTGGTTGCCGCGAAAGGCCGGCGACGCAAACCCGGACGTCGGCTGAAGGTCTGCGGCCCGGGGCACGCGCGTCTGCTTCCATGACGGGCATGGCCACGGATGCGTCGTGGATGCGTCGACGGCAAAGAACGCGGGCGCCCGCCGTCGCGCCGGTGGAGGCGAAGTCGACGGGCTTCTGTCCGGCGATCGATTCGACGCTCGTGGACGAAGGACGGAGCGTCTTCGACCGTGCCGGCGGGTGTTACGCGTGCCACGGCCCGGATGCCCGCGGCAGCGGCGTGGCGCCCGGGTTGACGGGGTCGGTCTGGCTGGACATTGACGGCTCCTATCCCGCCATCGCGCAGGTCGTGCAGGAGGGCGTGCTTCAGCCGCGACGCTTCCCGGCAGCGATGCCGGCAATGGGCGGAGCCAAGTTGGATGGTGAACAGGTGTGTGCCGTGGCGGCCTACGTGTTCTCCCTGAGTCACTGATTGCGCCGGGCGCCGGCGGTGTCGCGCTCCCTCCCCGAGCCGCGGCGCCGGCGCCTTCAGTCCGGCGTCCCGGCGCGCATTTCCTGTCGTTCCCGCCACAGTGAGTAGATGGCGGGAATCACCAGCAACGTCAGCAGCGTGGCAGACACCATGCCGCCCACCATGGGCGCCGCGATGCGCTTCATGACGCTGGCGCCCGTGCCGTGGCCCCACAGGATGGGTAGGAGTCCGCCGATGACCGCCGTGGCCGTCATCAACACGGGTCGCAACCTGCGTCCCGCGCCGGCCCGCACGGCGTCGAACAGGGCGGCTCGATCCGGTCCCTGCACCAGCCGGCGGCGCGCCGCATATGCCTGGTCCAGATAGACCAGCATGACCACGCCGATCTCCGACGCCACGCCCGCCAGCGCAATGAAACCGATGACCGTGGCCACCGACCAGTTGTAGCCGGCGAGCGCCATGAGGAGGACCCCGCCCACCAGTGCGAAGGGCAGGGACAGCATGACGATGAGCGTCTCGGCCACGCTGCCGAAGTTGAAGTACAGCAGCAGGAAGATGATGGCGAGGGTGGCCGGCACGACCAGTTCCAGCTTGTGCCGCGCCCGTTCCATGTACTCGTACTGTCCGGACCATTGGAGCGTGTAGCCGGCCGGAAGCGTGACCATCTGGGCCACCATCTTCTGGACGTCCCGCACGTAGCCGCCGATGTCGCGTCCCGTCACATCAAGGTAGACCCACGCCGTGGGGAACGCCCCTTCCGTCTTGATGGACATGGGACCACTCACGAGCCGGATGTGGGCGAGTTGCCCGAGCGGCACCTGCGCGACGGCGCCACCGCTCATGCCGCCGCCGCTCATGCCCGACGTCAGGGCTCCGGCCCCGGTGCTCATGCGCCGGGCTCCTACCGGAACCAGGATGTCCGCCAGCTTCTCCGGCTGGTCGCGCAGCTCCTGCGGGTACCGCAGCCGCACGCCGTAGCGCTCCCGCCCCTCAACCGTATGCGTGATGGTGATGCCGCCGACGGCGCTGGCAATGACCGTCTGGATGTCCTGTACGTTCAGCCCGTAGCGCGCCGCGGCCGCACGGTCAATGTCGATGTCCACGTAGTAGCCCGACACGGCCCGCTCGGCGAAGGCGCTGCGCGTTCCCGGCACCATCTTGGCCGCCGCTTCGACCTGCCGCCCGATGCGCGCCAGCTCGGCCAGGTCCGGCCCGAACACCTTGACGCCCACCGGCGTGCGGATGCCCGTGGCGAGCATGTCGATACGGCCCTTGATGGGCATCGTCCAGGAGTTCGTGACGCCCGGGAACTGCATGGCCGAGTCCATGGACGCCACCAGCTTCTCCATGGTCATTCCGGCCTGCCACGACGACTGCGGCTTCAGCACGATCGTCGTCTCGAACATGGCCAGCGGCGCCGGGTCCGTCGCGGTCGTCGCACGACCCGCCTTGCCGAATACGCTGGCCACTTCCGGGAACGACTTCAGGATGCTGTCCTGGGTCTGGAGGACCCGGCGCGCGGCGGCCACGCTGATGCCGGGCACCGTCGTGGGCATGTACAGGATCGTGCCCTCGTCCAGCGGCGGCATGAACTCGGAGCCGATGCCGCGGAACGGGATGAACGTGAGCATGAGCACCGCTACCGCGCCCGCGATGACCGGAAGGCGGTAGCGCAGCACGACGTCCAGCACCGGCCTGTACAGGCGCTCCAGCACCCGCGAGATCGGGTTCTTCCGCTCCGCGTAGAGACGGCCGCGCACGAACAGCCCCATGGCCACCGGCACCAGCGTCACGGCCAGCAGGCTCGACGACGCCATGGCCAGCGTCTTCGTCCACGCCAGCGGCTTGAACAGCCGGCCCTCCTGCGCCTCCAGCGTGAACACCGGCAGGAACGACACGGTGATGATGAGCAGGCTGAAGAACAGCGCCGGCCCCACCTCCTTGGACGCCGTGACCACCGCCTCCCACCGCTCCCGCGACGTGAGCTCCGACGTGGAGTAGGTCCCCAGCTCCGCCCCAGCCCGCGCCCCCGCCTGCTTCTCCAGCTGCTTGTGCAAATTCTCGATCATGACGATGGCCGCATCGATCATGGCGCCGATGGCGATGGCGATGCCGCCCAGCGACATGATGTCGGCGCCGATCCCCAGCGCCCGCATGGCGATGAACGCCATCAGGATGCCCACCGGCAGCGTCAGGATCGCCACCAGCGCCGAGCGGGCGTGGAACAGGAACAGGATGGAGACGAGCGCCACGATGATGGACTCCTCCAGAAGCTTCTGCCGGAGCGTGCCGATGGCCCGATGGATGAGGTCGGACCGGTCGTAGACCGGGCGAATGACGATGCCGGGCGGCAGGCCGGCCTCGATCTCGGCCAGCTTCGCCTTGACCCGGTCGATGGTGGCCAGCGCGTTCTCGCCGAACCGCATGACCACGATGCCGCCCACCACCTCGCCCCGGCCGTCCAGGTCCGCGGCGCCCCGCCGCACGTCCGGGCTCAGCTGCACGTCCGCCACGTCCGCCACCCGGATGGGCGTGCCGGCGTCCGTGGCGCCCACCACGACGTTCTCGATGTCGCCCAGGCCCTTCAGGTAGCCGAGCCCGCGCACCATGTATTCGCGCTCGCTCAGCTCCATCATCATGGCGCCCACGTCCTGGTTGGACGCCTTGATGGCCTGCATCACCCGCGTCACCGGGATGCCGTAGCCCTGGAGCTTCACCGGGTCCACGGTGACCTGGTACGTCTTCTCGAACCCGCCCACCGAGGCCACTTCGCTTACGCCGGGCACGGCCGTGAGCTGGTAGCGCAGGTACCAGTCCTGGTAGGCGCGCAGGTCCGCCAGGGAGCGCGTCCCCGAGGTGTCCTCGAGGACGTACTGGAACACCCAGCCGAGACCCGTGGCGTCAGGGCCCAGCGAGGCGTCGGCCCCCGAGGGCAGCTTGCCCCGGATGGACGACAGGTACTCCAGCACGCGGCTCCGGGCCCAGTACAGGTCCGTGCCGTCCTTGAAGATGACGTAGACGAACGACGTGCCGAAGAAGCTGTAGCCGCGCACCGTCTGGGCACGCGGCACCTTCAGCATCTCCGACGCGACGGGGTAGGTGACCTGGTCCTCGATGATCTGCGGCGCCTGGCCCGCGTAGTCGGTGCGCACGATCACCTGCACATCCGACAGGTCCGGCAGGGCTTCCAACGGCGTGCGCCGCAGCGCCACAATGCCGCCCGCCACCACGAACGCCGTGAACACCAGCACCACGAACCGGTTCGCGACCGACCACTCGATGATCCGCTTCAGCATGTCTGCTTCACCCCCGCCGTCAGTGGTGCTTCCGGGTGGGCGCGTCCATCTTCATGGCGCCCCCGCGTGCCGCGCCCGAGTCGGGCTCCATCGACTTCTTGGAGTCGCTGGCCTGGCCGTCCCGTGCCTTGCCCGGCTGGTTCCCCATGTCCATGCCCGCCATGGCGCCCATGGACGCGCCCAGGTTGGATTCCGCGTCGATCAGGAAGCTGGCCGAGCTGACCACCACGTCGCCCTCGGCCAGGCCGGCCAGGACCTGGATTTCATGGTCGTTGCGGAGGCCCGGCGTCACTTCGCGAGGCTCGAGCATGTGTCCGTCGGGCGCCCGAACGAACACCACGGCGCGCTCGCCGGTGAACAGCACGGCGGTGCGCGGCACCAGCAGCGCGGCCGTGTCGACGAGCGCGTCGATCCGGACCTCGGCGTACATGCCCGGTTTCAGGCGGAGGTCCGGGTTCGGCACCTCGATGCGCACCCGACCGGTGCGGGATTCCAGGGACACGGTGGGGTAGATGTACGTCACCGTGCCGTCGAACGGCTGGCCCGGGTAGGCGTCGAACGACACGGCGGCATGCTGGCCCGACCGCACCAGCGAGAGGTCCTTCTCGAAGACCTCGCCTTCCACCCAGACGCGGCTCAGGTCGGCGATCTGATAGACGTTCGCGCCGGGGGTGATGCGTCCGCCTTCCACCACGTTCTTGGTCACCACCACACCGCTGGCCGGCGCGCGCAAGGTCAGCGTCTTCGCCGGCTCGCCGGCGGCTTCCACGCGCGCGATCTCGTCCTGCGGGATGTCCCAGTAGCCCAGGCGCCTGCGGGCCGATTCCAGCAGGGCGTCGGCGTTCTGGCGCGTGCGTCCACCGTTGGGCCCGTTGCCGGATTGCGTGTCCGCCGCCGCGGCGAGGTTGCGCGCCAGGATGAGCTCCTCCTGGGCCGTGACGAGCTTCGGGCTGTAGATGTCGAGCAGGGGCTCGCCCTTGCGCACCTGGGACCCGGTGAAATCCACGTACAGGCGCTCCGCCCAGCCGTCGATCTTGGGGCTGACATCCACCAGTCGCGTCTCATCGTAGGTGACGTTGCCCACGACCCGTACCACCTGGCGGAACGGGCGGCGCGAGGCCCGCGCGTACGTGACGCCGATTCGCCGGGCCGTGGCGGCGTCCAGGTGCACCGGCTGGGCCTGATCATCGGCGCCGCCGGACATGGCCGCGTGATTGTGCCCCTGCATGGCGCCCGACGCCGCGTTCTTCGGCGACCCGAGGGAGAACGCCGCGAGCACGGTCGCCGCCGCCGCCAGCATGAGGACGGAAACCAGGACCTGTCTCTTCATGGGTGCACCTCCGCCAACGTTTCGTTCGTTCGGGGCAGCACGCGGCCGATGGCGCCCTCGAGTCTGGCCACGGCCCGGCCGTAGTCTGCAAGCAGCGCGTAGAGCTCCTGCCGGTAGCGGTTGAGGGATATCTGGGCGTCCACGAGCGTCATGAAATCGATGCTGCCCACCCGGTAGGAGGCCAGCGAAGAGGTCACGTCGGCCCGGGCCTGGGGCAGCACGTCGGCGCGATACAGGTGGACGAGCGTGCGGGCGCGGTCCAGCTCGGCGACCAGTTCGCTGATGCGGGCATCGACCTGGGTCCGCTCACTTTCCAGGTCGGCTTCCGCCGCCCGCGCCATGGCTGCTGCCGCCTCCCGCTCGCGCAGCTGCCGGCGGCCCGCGTGGATCGGAACGGTGAATCCCAACAGGACGCTGCCCATGCGCACCGTTCCGTCGCTGCCGGGTCGCTGTCCGTACTGGAGCCCCACGGTGAAATCCGGCCAGATCTGGCGGTCGGCGAGCTGCTGCCGCGTGTCGGCGCGTTCCACGCCGAGGCGGGATCCCTCGAGCACCGGGCGGGATGCCTCCGCCCAGGCCGCGAGCGTGTCGCGCGGCGGCGCCGCCAGCGGCAACGGTTCGTAGACCACGGCCGGGATCGCGGTCCCGGCCGGACGGTCCAGTGCCGCGTTCAGGCGCGCGGCACCAGCTGCGCGCAGGGCCTCCATGCGCCGGATGTCCGCGTCCATGCGCGCGATCTCCACTCCGGCCCGCAGGACGTCGCTCTGGTGCCCGCTGCCGGACCCGTACATCGCACGTGCCACCTGTTCGAAATCACGCAGCAGGCCCTGGGTCTGCCGCATGACGTCGAGCTTCCGGTCCATCTCGTACAGGCCGTAGAATGCGTCCGCCACCCGGGTGCGCACCTGCCACCAACGCTCCGAGGCGGCCGCACGGGCCATCTCCGTGGACTGCCGGGCGATACGCTCGCTCAACCCCAGTTTGCCCGGGAACGGCACCCGCTGTACCGCCTGGACGGAAGGGGCCATGGACATGGGCATGTTCGTTTCCAGGCCCGGCACCCCGAAGTTCATGATGCCGACCTGGATCGCCGGGTCCGGCAACGTGCCCGCGGTCTCGACGCGTGCCGCCGCGGCGTCCGCGACCGCTTCGGCGGCCCGCAGGGCCGGGTTCCGCGCCCGGGCCTCGGCGTACACCGTCTGAAGGGTCAGCCCCGCCTGCTGGCCGGCCGCGCTCGCCGGCAAGCAGGACAACGCCACCGCCAGGCCGAACACGCGCAACGGAACCCTGCCGCGGCGTTTCCTGTCCCGTTCATGCAACCGCATCCGCTTCCTCCAGGCTGCTTCCGCGCCCGCCTTCCAACCGCAGAGATCGCGCGGATCGGCGGGAAGCTAGCCGGCCGTTCATGAACACCGCGTGAAGGAAGAATGAAGGCGTCTTCAGGAAGGCGGCCGCGTGTTCGTTCGGGCCCGGCCCGGGTGGCGGACATCGCTGGATTCCGTTAGTCATTGAACCGAGGCGGGGCGTCTTCCCCGATGCCCCGCCGATCGCTGTCACAATCCTTGCAACGCATTGAGCACCAGTGGAGCAACGTTCACCGTTCCCAAAGGAGCCGGCCGTGTCGCATCCGTTTACTCTCCCTGACCTGCCGTATGATTTCGGGGCGCTGGAACCCCACATCGATGCCCGCACCATGGAAATCCACCACGACAAACACCACGCGGGTTATACCAACAAGCTGAACGCCGCACTGGAATCCCAGGCCGACTGGCAGGGTCGGTCCGTCGAGGACATCCTGCGCCACATCAATGACGTGCCGGAGCAGATCCGGACCACCGTGCGCAACAACGGGGGCGGTTACGCGAACCATTCCCTGTTCTGGCGCATCATGTCGCCGGATGGCGGGGGCGAACCGGCCGGCGATCTCGGCTCGGCGCTGTCGGATGCGTTCGGCTCCTTCGGCACGTTCAAGGAGCGCCTGACGAACGAGGCGGCGACGCGGTTCGGCAGCGGTTGGGGCTGGCTCGTGGTGGACGGCTCCGGGAACCTCAAGGTCTACTCCACGCCGAACCAGGATAGCCCGTACATGAACGGGGACACGCCGATCCTGGGCGTCGACGTGTGGGAGCATGCCTACTACCTCAAGTACCAGAACCGTCGCGGCGACTATCTGGGCGCGTGGTGGAACGTGATCAACTGGGACGAAGTGGCGAAGCGCTACAGCAAGAGCGCGGCGGGCGCCGGCGCCCATTCCGGCTGAGCCTATCGCCCTTGCACCTGGCATCGTCCAGGCCCTACCATCCAACAGGCGCGGGGCCCGCTCTCCCGGATCGCGCCCCGTCGCCTGTCAGGGCGAACCCCTGCTGGAGGTGGCCCGATGCAGTGCAAGGAGCGGTTGGAGCAGTTCCTCCGCGATGCGGGCGTGAAGCATGAGTTCCAGCGTCACCCGGCGGCGTTCACGGCCCAGGAGGTCGCGGCCGCCGAGCACCTGCCGGGCCGCATGCTCGCGAAGGTCGTGATCATCCTCGTGGACGATGTCCTCACCATGGCCGTCGTACCTGCACCCTCCAAGGTGGACACGGAGAAGGTGCGCGCCGCGATGGGTGCCGCGGAAGCCAGAGTCGCCCGGGAAGGGGAGTTCGCGGAGGCTTTCCCGGACTGCGACGTAGGGTCGATGCCCGTCTTCGGGAACCTGTACGACGTGCCGGTCCTGGCGGATCGCGCGTTGGCGGAGAACCAGACGATCGTGTCGCAGGCGGGGTCCCATACGGACACGGTCAGCCTGGCCTACATCGACTTCGAACGGCTCGTGAACCCCCGGGTAACGGACCTCACCGTCCACGCCTGAGGCCCTGCGGGCCGCTGGCACGAAAGCCGCCACCGGCGCCATGCCGGCGGCGGCTTCGCCATCGTAGGCGCCTCAGCGGGCCGGGTGGTCCGGCTTGAGACGCGGGGCGAGGAACCGCCAGATCTCGCGCCGTGACTCCCGCGCCAGCGGCGTGTCCAGGCGGTTGAACACATGTCCGCCCGGTGCGTCCTGGTAGATCTTGTACTGGAAGCCGGTCTTGCCTTCCGCCTTGAGGGCCTGGATGAGTCGTTCCACCTCCAGCACGTTGACGTCCTCGTCGTTGGTGTTGGTGTGGATGAGGAGCGGTGTGCCGTCGTATTTCGCAGCGTTCCAGCTGGGAGAGCGGCGGCGGTACTCGTTCACGTCCTCGTACGCAGTCTTGCCGATGTGGTAGTCGGCGGAGTACAGGTCGCGGTAACCCTGCGTCTTGTATCCCATGCGGGCCACCAGGTCGCTCACCGGCACGCCAGCGTAGGCGACCGCGTAATCCTTGCCGTGTTCGAAGATGTTCATGAGCGCGTGCAGGCCCCCGTGGGACCAACCCACGATGCCCACCCTGGCCGGGTCCAGGAACGGGTAGGTGTCCAGCATGAACGTCCGGGCCGCGTACGTGTCTTCGATCTCCAACCCGCCGTAGTCGATCTCCTGGTAGAAGCCGCGGCCGTAGCCGGTGCTGCCCCGGTATTCCGGGGCGACCACCGTGTACCCCTGCTCCAGCATCTCGCGCAGCACGTGGGTGGTGCCCGTGCTGAAATTGCTGTGGACGCCACCGTGGGGGAATACGATGAGCGGCTGCTTGTGGGACCGGTCGAGGTTGCGCGGAATGAACACATACGCGCGAAGCCGTATCGGGTTGCCCGCGCCCTGCGCCGTCGGGTTGGGCTCGTTACGCGACGGCGGGCCGGTGAACGTCACCAGGTCGACGTCCGCGATGTCACCGAGGCGCTGGAAGAACATGACGTCATCCACCTGCCGGCTGAGCATGTCGATCTCGTGCTGCAGGCTCTCGACGTGCCGCTCAAGCAATGTGCGGATCTGACGAAGCTCTATGTCAGATTGGGCCGCCGCCCTGGCCGGGACGGCGACTGCGCTGAGGAACAGCAGAGCAGGCAACAGGAAAAGGCAGGTCGCTCTCGCGCGGGGCATGGCGGTCTCCTTATGTTGTGTTTGCATATCCCGATGATCCCCGGGAGACAAAGTGCCCAGACTCGCACCCTGACGCCAGGATCCGCTCCGCCGGTGCGGACGCCTTGGCGCGCATAGATTCGGGAGAAAGGGGCGGCGTCCGACATGCCTCCCATGTCCGCCTTGCTGGCGGCGTCGAACTACGCTTTCAACGGCTTCGCTGCACCGCCTCTCGTGACGGCTGTCGCATGTTTCACGTTGGGCGTGCTGGTGCTCGTGCGCGAACGTGGCACCCGCATCGGCTGGTCCTTCTTCTCCATGACCCTGGCAGCCGGCATCTGGCTGTTCACCAATGGCTTCGTGTACCTGGCCGTGGACGCCGACGTGGCGACCGGCTGGGCGCGCCTCGGGTACCTGGGTGTGCCGTTCCTCGCCCCCACCATCTACGGGTTCGTCGTTCGCCTGTTGGGCGTGCAGGAAACGAGGAGGCACCTCCAGCGCGTCGCGTGGGTGGGGGCCACTCTCTTCTCGGTCTTCGCGCTGTCGACGGATTGGCTGATCGTCGGCGTGCAACGGGAGCCCTGGGGCTACAACGGCCGCGTGGGCTGGCCCATGCTGGCGTTCGTGTTGTTCCTCACCTTCTTCATGGCGGTGAGCCTCTGGGACCTGCGGCGGGCGTACCGCGAGGCCGAGGGCGTCCATCGGTTCCGGATCCGCTCGTTCGCCGTGCTGATCGGCATCGCGAGCGTTGGCCTGCTGGACTACCTGGCCGCCATCGGCGTGCCCGTCTACCCCTTCGGCTATCTGCCCACCATGATCTTCATCATGGGGGCGGCGCGAACAGTGGAGCGCTACGAGCTGGTGGATATCACGGCGTCGTTCGCCGCCGAGCAGATCCTGGCCACCGTCGGCGATCCCTTGCTTGTGTGCGATGCGGCGGGCCGCGTCCGGGTGAGCAACGAAGCGGCGACCCTCACCCTCGGGTGGACCGCGCGCGAGCTGGCGGGACGCCGATTGTCGTCTCTGGCGGTGGACGCCGAGGGCAGCGATCTCCTTGACAGTCTTCTGTCGCAGCCCCTGGTGCGCGACCGGGAGATCCGGCTCGAGAGCCGGCGCGGCGACCCCCTGGATGTCAGCGTTTCCGTTTCGCGTCTCCAGGACGGCCACGGCCGCTCGGTGGGCGCGGTGGTGATCGCGCGGGACGTGCGCCAGCGCAAGCGGATCGAGGCGGCCCTGCGCCAGAGCGAGCGATATTTCCGCGCCCTCATCGAGAACGCCCACGACGTTGTCACGGTGGTCAGTCCGGAAGGCCAGGTCATCTACGAGAGCCCGGCGATCGACCGGATTCTGGGCATGCCCGCCGATCAGCGCGTGGGCATGGACGTGTTCGAGAACATGCATCCCGATGACCGCGTGCACGCGAGGCAGGCGTTCGAGCTGTGCCTCGAGGAGCCGAACGCGGTCATGACGGGCGAGTTTCGCATGGTGCGGCGCGACGGGTCGGAGCGGGTCCTGGAGCTGACGGCGCGGAACCTGACGCAGGAGCCGGCGGTCGGCGGCGTCGTCGTACACTCCCGGGATGTGACGGAGAGCCGGCGTATCGAGGAACAGCTACGCCAGACCCAGCGTCTCGAAGCCGTGGGTCAGCTGGCCGGCGGCGTGGCCCACGACTTCAACAACGTCCTGACGGTGCTGGTGGGCCACGTGCATCTGCTGCTGGAGGAGATGACCGCGGACTCACCCATGCGCGGAGATCTGGAAGAGATCCGCCGGGGTGCGGAACGCGCCGCGGCTCTCACGCGCCAGCTTCTGGCGTTCAGCCGCCAGCAGGTGCACCATCCCGCCGACGTGCACATCAACGCCGTCGTGGAAGGGATCCGGGAGATGATCTCGCGCCTGCTGGGCGACCACGTGGTGCCCGATGTCGAGCTGCAGCCGGACCTGCCGGCCATTCGTGCGGATGCGTCGCAGCTGGAACAGGTCATCATGAACTTGGTGCTGAACGCCCGGGACGCCATGCCGGACGGCGGCGAGCTGACCATTCGCACCGATCTGGAACGGGTGACGCCGGTGGATCTGGGCAGGCCCGGCGATGCCGACGACCTGCTCCCCGGGGATTACGTGTGCCTGACCGTCACGGACACGGGGCATGGCATGGACGAGGTCACTGCGGCCCGCATCTTCGAGCCGTTCTTCACGACGAAGCCGAAAGGGCGGGGCACCGGGTTGGGGCTGAGCACGGTGTACGGCATCGTCAAACAGAGCGAAGGAGCCATCCGGGTGGAGAGCGATCCGGGCTCCGGCACGACCATGCGCGTATATCTGCCGGTCCCGACCGGCGGGGAAACGGCTGCCTAGTCGGGCTGAATCCGCACCCGGGCGGCCAGCTCCGCATCCAGTGCCAGTTCCGTGTATCCCATCCGAAGCACGAACACCGGATACCGTTGCAGCAACGTCAGGCGAGTCCCGGGCAGGATCCCGAGGGCCGCGAGCTTGTACGTGCGCGCGCTTGCCGGGTCCTGGAGGCAGGTCACCGTCGCCGTTTCGCCCGGCCGCAACGTCGTGAGCGGCGCGGATTCACAATCGGCGTGGCCGCAACGGTGCTCGTCCGGCACGGGCGGACCCGCAGCACATGCGCCCCCCCACGCCCGCCGCCGCTTTCGCCGGCGCCGGCCCAGGAACCTACGAATCATGACGGCCCCCCGCCCAACGCCGGACCCGGTCCAGCCAGGCCGGGGGGGCCGGGTTCTCATATCCGCAGTGTGGACAGCGCACGAACCGGCAGGCCCGCGACAGAGGACAGGCCTGACACGTCGGCTGCGCCGCGTCCTCGCGGAACTCGCGTTGGCAGAACCCGCAGACCAACACGCGGCCCGGCGTCTCCGATTCCACCCACTTCACCATCCCAACCCCCGCAACAACTGGTTCAGCAGGAAACCGACGCCGAATGAGAAGGGCGTGATGAACAGCAGCATGCCCATGGCCGTCTTTGCCCCGCGTTCCCGGATCATCATGAGGAACTGCGCGATGCAGGGTATGAACAACGTCAGGGTCACGGCGGCCACGGTGAGCTGCACGGGATCCAGCAACCCGCTCCGGTTCAGCTCGTACAGGCCGGCGGCCCCGTAATCGCGCCGGAAGAAGCCGAAGAGGAACACGGAGGCCGTTTGCGCCGGCAGGCCGAGCATGGCCACCACCGGCTTCAACGCCGCCAGGGTGCGGGACAGCAGGCCGGTGATGTCGCCGACCCAGATGAGCACGGACGCCAGCAGGAACAGGGGCAGCACCTCCCGGAAGTACCAGTGCATCCGGGTATACGTCTTGGTCAGCACGTTGGACAGGCGCGGCAGCCGCAACGGCGGCAGCTCCATGTGGAATGTCGCGCGCTCGCCTGGCAGCAGCCGTGCCGTGATGGCGCCCACCAAAAGGAACGTGCCGACCATCGCCAGACCCCAGACCGCCAACGCCAGCGGGTTGGAGGCCAGGATGGCGAGGATCACACCGAGCTGCGCAGAACACGGAATCGCCAGCGCCAGGAGCAGGGTGGCGAGTACACGCTCCCTGCGCGTTTCCAGCGTGCGCGTCACCATCGTCGCCATGGTGTCGCAGGCGAAACCCAGCACCATGGGAATCACCGCACGGCCGCTCAAGCCGATGCGCTTGAAGCTGCGGTCCACCAGCAACGCCAGGCGCGGGAAGTAGCCGCTGTCTTCCAGCACGGAGAAGAACAGGAAGAACGTGCCCACCACCGGCAGCACGATGGCCACCGCGTAACGCAGGCCCAGCGTGAACAACCCGTAGTCACCCACGAACAGGTTGCGGACCCAGTGCCACGGCACGTGGGCGAACACGCCCTCCATGAACGGGTTCACGTGAGCTTCGAACACGACCCGTTCCAGGAAATCCACCAGCGTGCCCGCACCGAACCCGCCCACGAACTTGTACAGGCCCAGATACAGCACCACGAACAGCACGGGCAGGCCCGTGGCCGGCCGACTCAGGGCACGCCCCAGCGCGTCCGCCCACGCATTCGTGTGCCGGCCCCGGCTCACCACGCCTTCCAGCAGGACGTCGGCGGCCCGCTGCCGTTCGTACGCCACGCGGTACGCGCCCGGGCCATCCAACCCCGCCAACGCCTCCGCCATGGCCGCCCGCGCCACCGCTCCACCGTCCGGCTCCCGGGCCCCCACCAGCGCTTCGACCTCCGGGTCGCCCTGCATCAGCAGCGCCACCATCGCCCGGGCGTCCACCGGGTACACGCCCTGAAGCCGCTCCCGCACATCCCCGATCGCCCGGCCCACTCCGTTCAGGAACGCGGACCTCGGCGCAGCCTCCCCGGCCGCAGCCCGAACCACCGCCTCCCCGAGCTCCGCCACGCCACGGCCTCGGATCGCCGTCATCTCCACCACGTCCACACCCAACCGCTCCGACAGCACCGCCGTGTCCACCGCGACGCCGAGGCGCTCCGCTTCGTCCATCATGTTCAGCCCCAGCACCAGCGGCTGACCCAACTCCGCCAGCGCCAGCGTCAGCGGGAGCATCCGAGCCAGGTTCTTCGCGTCCACCACATGGACCAGGACATCCGCCTCACCGCCCAGCACGATCCGCTGCGTGACCCGCTCCTCCTCCGACGTCGGCAGGAGTGCATACAGGCCCGGCGTGTCCACCAGCTCCACCTCCCGGCCCCCCATCCGGGCCGTCCCGCGCGCCACCTCCACCGATGTCCCGGGATAATTGGAGACCGTCACATACGCGCCGGTCAGGCGGTTGAAAAGCGCACTCTTCCCCACGTTCGGCGACCCGATCAGGACCACCTTCAATCCCGCGTCCGACTCCGTCGTCGCGACGGCGTGACCGCTCGCCTTGCCCACGCCCCCTCCACTGATTTGAAAACGAATCTCAATCGATGTCCCGACCGTTGCAGCCACCGTGCCCGCAACCGGGTCGCGCCCGCCGGATACGATTGTCCAGTGCTGGTGCGGCCAGCCGCCTCCGCCGGCGTCGGCCGCCGTCCCGGCGATCGGGACGAATTAGGACAATCCGGAGGCGGAATGGGACTCCCTTTGAGAATCAATCTCATCCTTTGAGCCCGTCCCGTCAACATTGCGCCCGGGCTCGGGGCAAGCTGTCGGGGGACGGATGCGGGGCGGAGGCAGCGGCGGAGG
>CAZUFP010000080.1:0-16679 GCA_964619835.1 uncultured Gemmatimonadaceae bacterium
ACAGGTTCCGACCGGGCGCTGGAGCGCAACAAGGAGCTTGTGCGCTACATGAACGCGGAAGTGTGGAACAAGGCCGACGTCGATGCCATAGACGAGCTCTTCACGCCTGATTTCGTTCTTCATTTCCTGCCCGATGGTTCCGAGACAAGAGGCATCGCAGGCCTGCGACAACACGTACGAGACCTGCACGACGCGTTTCCAGACTGGAGCGAAGACATCAAGCGCATTGTTGCCGAGGGAGACCTGGTCGTGATTCACTACGTCTCTGGCGGCACCAATCAGGCTCAGTGGCTCGGCAAACCTCCCACGGGGCGGAGGGTCCAGGTCAACGAGATCTCGATATTCCGCATAGAAGATGGTCGCATATCCGAGCAGTGGCTCCTGCCGGACCTGGGCAGCATGCAGCAACAGCTCGCCGGCACGGGTGATCAGTGAGGACTCATCGCACAGGTAAAGAACATGACTAGAACGGGACCGGGAGTTCTTCTCGTGCTGGCGCTGAACTCCACCGTGGCCGCCCAGACGGCGGGTCCGTACCGACTGAACCCGGGTGACACCCTCCGCTATCGTGAGGTCACCAACATGGTGGCCACGATTCAGGCACCGCAGGGTGCGGTGACTTACTCTACGGATCAGGATGCCACCATTGCCCTGACCGGGACCGGGCCGGGGATGGCGGCGGCATGGTACGACGCCCTGCGTGTCCGCTCGGTGGGTCCGAACGGAGAGCAGTCGCCGGGCACGGATGCGGCGCTGCACCAACCCTTTTCCCTCGACTTCCCGGCGGACGGACGTGTCCAGGCGAAGCAGGTTCCGACCTTTCCCGAGGCCGTGACCGCCATCACCGATCTCCGGCACCAGTTCGACGATTTCTTCGTGAAGATGCCGGCGAAGAGACCCGGTATCGGGACGACGTGGCAGGACACGGTCCGGAGTGAAGGAAAGACCCCCACCGGCGGTACGGCATCCATGCAGGCCATCCGGAAGTACCGGGCCGAGGGCGACACGGTGCTGGCAGGGGTTCCGGCCATCGTCGTCCGCGTCTCGACCACGCTCGAGATGCGCTCCTCTGCACCCATGCCGGGCCGGCCGATGACGATGGTCGCGCGCCTGGCGGGTGAAGAGCAAGATGTCGTGCTCTTCGACTGGGCGCGCGGCCGACTGCTGACCCGGTCGAAGCGCGGGCAGCTGAAGGGCACCTTCAAGGTGAACGGCGGCGCCCAGCCCGTCGAGCTGCCCGAAACCATGACGTACACGTCGAAGATCATGCTGAAGGGCGCGCCAGGCGGCACCTGACGTCGCCAGGAACCGCGTTGCGGGACCGCTCCCGCAAACATCCAAAGTCAGACGGTGAGGTGCGACATGTCGCCCTCGGGAAAAGGCCCACCCGAAACGATGCTCGCCCAACGATCTCTCGAGACCGGCCAGGCTCTCCGGGATGGCGCGCTGGCGTCACGGATCGAGAACGATGGTGAGAGCCGGGTCGTGCGGGTCAGTGATGGGACCGGTGCGATCCGCTGCACGCTGGCGCGTTTTCCTGCATCGGACACGCGGGGCCGGCTCCTGCCTGACTGGGCCCCGTTCGTCCCGGACGTCGAGCTGATGATCACGGAGACAGCGGGTCGTCGGTCTCTCCTGCTCAACATCCAGTCAGACGCTCCCGGGCAGCTGCAGGAAGCCGCCACGCAGTTCACCGAGGCACTCGAAGGCGTCGGGCTGGAGGAGGCAGGAACACTCAGGCGACCCGACGGCTCGGTGGATCCCGACGTCCTGGCCGCCTACATGGACGCTTTCCAGGCAGGGCTTCCGGCCGGTGCAATGTCGCAGCTGAGCGCGCTCTGGTCTGGCGGCGGATTCGACACGGGACGGCTGGATCGAGCCTGGGAAGCGCTTCGCTCGTGGTACAGAGATCGAGGTTGGGCCGTCGAAGACCGGGAGATGAACGCCCCGCGGTCCGTTGCTCGTTCGTGCCGGTTCTCCAGGGGCTCGGACCGCCACGACGCCACGGCGTCGTCCATGATGGGAAGCCAGCACATCCTGGTGTTCGTTCAGCATCAGGAGGGCGGGTCGTGAGCCGCAACGCGCACGTGCAACACGACGACACGTCCAACGTCCAAGCCGACCTGCGGCACCCGGGCACCCCGCGAGCCTGATCCTCGATCTTCCGATGCCCGACGCGCCCACGACCTTCACCAACCCGGGGCTGCTCCAGGCCGCCCGCGCCAAGCCCTGGGTGCGACCACCTTGCCCGGGACGCGCACGCCGCTTACCTCATCCACGGACCGACCCACCTCCATCAGGAGAACCACCGTGAATCCCCGTCACGTTTTCCTTCTGGCGGCCGCGCTCCTGGCCACGCCTCTGGCCGCGACGGCCCAGCAGCGCAACCCCACCCGGCGGGCCGCCGCCGCCGCGCAGCAGGCGGCCGACCCGTACCGCTGGCTGGAGACCGTCGAATCGCCTCGCGCGCTGGCGTGGGTGGCGCAGCAGGACACCGCCACCATGCACGTGCTGGGGCGGGACTCGCTCTACCCGGGCATGTACCGGCGCGCGCTGGCCGTGATGAGCTCCCGGGACCGGATCGCGTACCCGCAGATGATGGGCGACGCGCTCTACAACTACTGGCAGGACCCGACGCATCCGCGGGGCATCTGGCGGCGAACGTCGTGGGCTTCGTACCTGTCCGGCTCCCCGCAGTGGACGACGGTGCTGGACGTGGACTCGCTGTCGAAGGCGGAGGGCGTGGACTGGGCCTGGAAGGGCGCCACCTGCCTGGCCCCGGCGGACACCGACTGCCTGGTGCGGCTGTCCCGGGGCGGCGCGGACGCGGTGGAGGTGCGGGAGTTCGACACGACGACGGGCGCGTTCGTGAACGGCGGCTTCCACCTGCCCGAGTCCAAGCTGAGCGTTGCGTGGCTGGACGCCGACCACCTGCTGGTGGCGACGGACTTCGGGCCCGGCAGCATGACGACGTCGGGCTACGCGCGCATCGCCAAGCTGTGGACACGGGGCACGCCGCTGACGGCGGCGCGCACGCTGCTGGAGGGCGAGAACGCCGACGTGTCCGTGCGGGTCGGTGCGTTCCGCACGGGCGGCCACACGTGGGGCGTCGTCGTGCGCAGCCCGCACTTCTTCGAGCGCATGACCTGGGTGCTCCAGGGCGACTCGCTGGTGAAGGTGGACCTGCCGCTGGACGCGGACATGGACGTCGTGGGTGACCGGCTCGTCGTGTACCTGCGCTCGCCGTGGAACGTGGGCGGCAAGGCGCTGGAAGCCGGCACGCTGGTGTCCACGTCCCTCGACGGCTTCCTGGCCGGCGGGCGCGACTTCAGCCTGGTGCTCAAGCCCGGCCCGCGGGCCACCATCGAAGGGTCCCGCACCACCGAGCACTACCTGCTGGTGAGCATGCTGGACGAGGTGCGGCCCAAGCTGCTGCGCTACCAGTACGACGACGGCGCCTGGAAGGCCGACACCATCCCCGTGCCCGACTTCGGCAGCGCGGGCGTCGTGGCCGCGTCGTCCGAGAGCGACCGCTTCTTCTTCAACTTCAGCAGCTTCACCCAGCCGTCCACGCTGTACCTGGCCGACACGGACGGCTCCGTGCGCGAAGTGAAGCGGCTGCCGGCCCAGTTCGACGCCGACAACCTCGTCGCCGAGCAGCACCAGGCCACGTCGAAGGACGGCACGAAGATCCCCTACTTCATCGTGCACACGAAGGGCATGAAGCACGACGGCACCAACCCCACGCTCCAGTACGGATACGGCGGCTTCGAGGTCTCCCTCACGCCCAGCTACAACCCGCTCATCGGCGTGAACTGGCTGGCCCGGGGCGGCGTCTACGTGCTGGCCAACATCCGGGGCGGCGGCGAGTTCGGGCCGAGCTGGCACCGCGCCGCCATGAAGGAGCACCGCCAGCGCGCCTACGACGACTTCATCGCCGTGGCCGAGGACCTGATCCAGCGCAAGATCACCTCGCCCGAGCACCTGGGCATCATGGGCGGCAGCAACGGCGGCCTGCTCATGGGCGTCATGCTCACCGAACGGCCCGACCTGTGGAACGGCGTCGTCATCCTCAACCCGCTGCTGGACATGAAGCGCTACAGCCACCTGCTGGCCGGCGCCAGCTGGATGGCCGAGTACGGCAACCCCGACGTGCCCGCCGACTGGGCCTACATCAGCAAGTACTCGCCCCAGCAGAACATCAAGCGCGGCGTGAAGTACCCGACCCCGTTCATCTACACCGACACCCGCGACGACCGCGTCCACCCCGGCCACGCCCGCAAGTTCGCCGCGAAGCTGGAAGCCGACGGCCACAAGGCCCTCTTCTTCGAGAACACCGAAGGCGGCCACGGCGGCGGCGTCACCCCCGCCCAGCGGGCCGAGCAGCAGGCGCTGGTCTACACCTATCTGTGGAGCCGATTGGGAGGGCCGTAGACGCCCCAGGGACAGGCCGCCTGAGGGGTGAGGGCGATGGGTGGTCAACGGTCGTCGGTCAACGGTCGTCGATCGGTATCGCAGCGTCCCTTGCCCTCTGGCGCCGTTCTCCGCATCTTTCAATTGAAAGCGCGCCGCAATTTCTTTCACCTGGAGCGGAGATGGCCGGCACGGCGACAGCAGAGGCGCCCGACGCGGCGGCGGTGCTGACGCGGGCGGTACGCGCGGCGGCGGAGCGGCTGGGGCTGCGGAACCGGGACCTGGCGCGCATGCTGGGGACGAGCGAGGCGTCGATCTCGCGGCTGCGGGCGAGCCGGGTGCTGGAGCCGACGAGCAAGGAGGGGGAGCTGGCGCTGCTGTTCCTGCGTCTGTACCGGAGCCTGGACGCGTTGGTGGGCGGGGACGACGAGCGGGCGCGGGCGTGGCTGCGGGCGCCGAACGAGCATCTGTCGGGGGTGCCGGCGGAGCGGATCCTGGGGGTGGAGGGGTTGATCGATGTCGTCCAGTATCTGGACGCAATGCGCGGGCAGCTCTGAGCCGGGCCCGCTGCGGCTGGAGCCGTGGCGGGTGGTGGAGGCGCAGCACCGGACGTCGACGCGCAAGCTGGTGGCGACGGACGCGGAGCAGGCGCTGCTGGAGGAGCTGATCGAGTCGGTGAAGCCGCCGGACCCGACGTCGGGGCGGCTGCACTACCTGCTGGCGACGCCGTTCCGCTACCCTCCCCTGCCCCACGGCTCCCGGTTCGGGAGCCGTCACGAGCGCGGCCTCTGGTACGGCTCGGAAACGCAGGCCGCGGCGTTCGCGGAGGTGGCCTACTACCGGCTGCTGTTCCTGGAGGGCACGGCGGCGGACCTGGACGGGGTGGAGACCCAGCTGACGGCGTTCCGCGCGACGGTGCGTGCCGAGCGCGGCGTGGACCTCGCCGTCGGCTGCTTTGCCGCGCATCGCGCGGCGATCGCGTCCCCGACCTCGTACATCGCGACGCAGGCGCTGGGCGCCGATCTGCGCGCCGCGAACGTGGACGCGTTCCGCTACCCGTCCGCGCGCGACCCGGACGGCGGCGTGAACGTGGCGGTGCTGGACCCGTCGGCGTTCGGCCGCCGGCGCCCGCGGGACCTGGAGACCTGGCACTGCACGGCGACGCGTGAGCGTGTGGAGGTGCGCAAGCTGGACTACTTCCAGCGGCGGTCCTTCGCCTTTCCGCGCGCGGTTTTTCTGGTGGAGGGACGGCTGCCGGCGCCGGCGCTTTGATGGACGATCGGCGATCACCGATCGTCCATCACCGTGTGGCGCTCCGCGCGGGACTCAGAAGAACCGGTAGCTCAGCCCCAGTGCCAGCGTCTGCTTGAACTGCCCCGCTTTCCGGATGGCTGCCTGGATGCCGGCGGGGTCGGTCAGGTTGCCGGCGGCGTCCAGGGCCGGCTTCACGCTGTTGTCGTACTTATCGTAGATCCAGCGCACGTACATGTTCACCGACAGCAGCTTGGTGATCTGGGTGGTGAAGATGTTCTCCCAGTCGATGTCGGTGGCGGTGGTGTAGCCTCGCACGTTGGGGTCGACGCCGGCGGCGATGAGCTGGGCGGCGCTCAGCTTGTTGAAGACGCTATTGCCCGAGTAGAAGAACGGCTTGTAGAAGCTGAGCTTGGAGTTCCAGGTGACCTTCTCCCGGAACACGCTGCCGTTGTAGTTGGCCAGGAGCTGGGTGCCGGCGTCCAGGCCGGTGCGGGCGATGGTGGTCCTGTCGGGCGCCGGGTTGACGAACACGGCGCGGCGGTTCTCGCGCATCGTGAAGCCGAGGCGCACCAGCAGCGAACGCGTGTCCGTGTCGAAGAACTGGCGCGCCACGCCGGCCGACTGCGTGAGGATCATGGGCTGGAAGCTCAGCGTGCGGCCCGCCGGGTCGGAGGCATCGACGAACTGGCTCTGCAGCCGGGCTGCCGCGTAGGGATTGAGCCACCCGCCGAAGGTGAAGCGCATCAGGCTCTCGATGTCGATCCGGTCCGTCGACTTCGTCGGGGACTGCCACACCAGCTCGCCGGCGTCGTTCTTCCTCTGCTGGGCGGTCTGGCCATACGCCAGCACCATCGTATTGCTCCACGCCAGCCGGTCGTTGAAGCGCCGCTGAAGCGCGCCGTTGACGATTCCCGCCCATACGATGGAGCCGTGGTCGCCGCCGTTCCAGTTGTTGCTGTACGCGCTCTGGGTCAGGTTGATGCCCGCGTCGGCCTCGGGATACCACCGACCGATGTCGAACGTGTCCTGCTTTGCCGTGTCCGGCTTCTCTTCCTGCGCCCGCGCGGGACCGGCCAGCGCCGCGGCGCTCCCCGCAACCACCAGCCCGAGTAGGAGGATCCGGCGAAGGGCGCCGGAGAACGTGGGCCGTGCGAATGGCATGGCGTCACCCCTTCTGATCGATGAGATGGACGACGCGCTGCGGGAACGGAATCTCGATTCCGCTGGCGTCGAACGCTTCCTTCAGGGCGCGCTGCGTATCGAACTTCACGTCCCAGTAGTCCGCGCGCTGCGTCCACACCCGGACGATGAGGTTCACGCTGGAGTCGGCCAGCTCGGACACCACGACCATCGGTGCCGGGTCCTCCAGGATCCGCGCCTCGCCCTTCACCACGTCCTGCGCCGCCGCCATGGCCTGGCCGATGTCGGCGTCGTAGCTGATGCCGATGGCCAGGTCGATGCGCCGCGTGTCGTACGCCGAGTAGTTGGTGATGATGTCGCCGTACGCCTTCCCGTTGGGCACCACCACCATGACGTTGTCCGGCGTGGCCATGACGGTGTTGAAGAGCTGCACCTCCTTCACCGTGCCGCCGACGCCCGCGATCTGCACGTAGTCGCCCACGCGGAAGGGCCGGAACAGCAGGATCATGACGCCCGCGGAGAAGTTGGACAGGGAACCCTGCAGGGCCAGGCCGATGGCAAAGCCTGCGGCCGCCAGGACGCCGACGATGCTCGCCGTCTCGACGCCGAACTTCGACAGGGCGGCGACGACCGCGAAGGTCAAGACGAGGGCGAAGGCGAGATTGCCGAGGAACCGGGCGACGCTCACGTCCGCCTTGGCCCGTTCGAGGCCCCTGCGGACGCCCGTGCGGACGAAGCCCGCGACGATGCGGCCCACGACAAGGATGGCGACGGCGGCCAGCACACGCAGGCCGTAGACTTCAAGAAGCTGCAGAATGGCGCTGGCGTTTTCAGACATGGGGTGAAATCCTCGCGGTTCGGGGAGTCGCACGCTGGGAGGATGCTCGGGTCAAGAGAGCAATGGCGGGGAGGTGTGTCAACGGCGGAGGACCGACCATCGAGGATCGACCATCGAGGCTAGTTCGCGGGGGCGGAACGTTGCCGGGCGCTCCGCGGCGAACGTCGGGGCTTACGCTGCGCTCGGCCGGGCGCTTCGCGTTGCGCCGCGGTTTGCCGGGCCCGGCGGCATCTCGGCGCACGCGGCGTGGCCGGCTAGCCGTCCGGTAGCCGGCCCACGCCGCGAACGGCGTCGATCACCGATCATCGATCGCCGGTCACCGCCCGATCCAGTAGGTCGCCTTGATCTGGAACACGTTCGTGGGCCGCGCGCCGAACATGACGGAGCGGGCGGCGCCCAGGTCGAAGCGTCCGTTGGGGTCTTCGCCTGCGCGCTCCTGCGTCCAGACCAGGAAGAGGGTGGAGCCGGGACGGTACTCCCAGCGCAGCACGGCGGTCCCCCGGAGCGAGGTGGTGGTGAAGTCGGGGTTGTCGAAAGTGAAGGACGGGGCCGGGCCCGCGCCGTCGGGGTCCACCTGGTAGGCGGCCGCGGCGGGGTCGTACGCGATGGTGCCGGCGTCGCGGCCGAAAACCACGGTGTCCAGGGTGCGGGGCCTGGCGAACTCGTGGAAGGACGAGTACCGCCCGCTGGCGATGAACGGCTGTGCGTAGAGCTGGAGCGTCAGGTTGGGCGTGAAGGTCCAGTTGAGCCGGGTGTCCAGGGACACGGTCGTCGTGCGGATGAAGGCGAAGACGTAGCGCGTGCCGTAGAACGACGTGGCCGTGGGGTCCGCGACGGAGGTGACGTACTGTGCCGCGTTCTCATCGCTGTTGTAGGTGGGCGAGATCTGGATGAAGATGTTGGCGGCCGGCTTGAGGGCGAGGCCGGGCTGGAGGGTGAGGGCGCGTGTGGCGTCGCCGACGCCCGTCGCGACCTGCACGGAGAAGTCGAACACGGCGGGCGCGCGCGGGTCGGTGGAGACCTCGACGCTGCCCACGTCGTAGCCGGCCCGTTCCACCACCGGTCCTCCGCGGGTGAGCCGGTCGTCCATGGCCGTGAAGTTGTGGATCCCCATCAGTCGCACGTTCCAGTAGTTGGGCAGCTCCATGGCGTAGAACGCCTGGATCTGGGACCAGGTGCGGTCGCCCTCGAAGTTGTACTGGGTGGCGCCGCCGAGGCTCGCGAAGATGTTGCGGTACCAGCGTGTGGGCGTGGTCCAGCTGCCGCCGATGTTGCCGTTGAGCCAGGTGTAGTCGGCGCGGGACAGGTAGGCCATGTCGTTGACCTCGTAGCCGGGGCTGCGGACGTTGGCCATGGCCTCCCAGAGGAACGTGCCGTTGTCCTTGCCCACACGGGTGTACATGCCGTAGCCCCGCAGGGACGTCGCCGTGGTGTCGTAGCCCACGGGGAACAGGCCGTCCCCGGACACGTGGCGGTCCGGCCGCTGGAAGTAGTGGGCGCTGGAACGCTCGGTGGCCGCGATAGCCGCGGGTGAGCCGGCCACGTTGGACACCAGCGCGCTGCCCCGCCACGAGTACTCGCGGCCGTGCCAGGTGTGGTACCAGTCGAAGCCGGCGGCTTCCGCGTGGCTGCGCAGCCGGTCGCTCACGATGGTGTCGGTCATGCGCCGCATGACGGACGTCAGGATGCCGCCGAAGGTCGTGGCGCCGTGGTCGAAGTCCTTCTTCACACGGCCCACGAAGTAGTTCGTCAGCGGCTCCACCACCTGGGTGGCCTGGGGTCCTCCGCCGAGGGGCATGTAGCGCGCGGTCTCCTGGCTGGTCACGGCGTTGAGCACGCCCACGGTGTAACCTTGCTGGGTGCGGCCGGTGATCTTCGCGGCGCCCAGGATCGCCGTGTTGTCCGGCGCGTTCGCGAACGCGGACTCGTCGCTCACCCACCCGTCGAGCTGCGGCGGCCGGCCGATACGCCGGGAGTAGAACGCGCTCAGGCTGGACGAGTTGCTGCAGAACATGCAGCGCATGCCGCCGAAGCTGAAGGCGCTGGCGCCGGCGACGAAGAACGGCCGCTTTTCGGCGTAGTACGTTTCGAACGCGCTCAGGTTGAGCGACGCCGGGTCCACCTCCACCTGCCCGAAGTCCGGGTTCAGCGTGGCGTTCAGCGTCAGGTTGGAGGTGAGCAGCAGCTTCACGTCGCCGCCCGCGGACAGGCGGGATGCGCGGCCGTTGTGGTACGGGTCGCCGGGCGCCGCGTACTGGAACGTGCCGCCCGTCACGACGTACGGCATCAGCTCCACCTGGCGCGGCTGGCTCGGGATGCGCAGGCCCTCGATCCGCCCGTAGAACGCCGGGCCGCCCGGCGCGTTCTGGCGCCAGAAGGACCACATGTCGTGCTCGTTCAGCCGGTCGATGTAGCGCCAGATCTGGAGGCCCCACGTCTGCACGGAGTCGCGGGAGAAGCGGAGCTGGCTGTACGGGATGCGCATCTCGGCGGTCCAGCCGGCGGAGTCCACCTCCGTGGCCGCCTCCCACACCGGGTCCCACGACGGGTCGCCGTTGAACTGCTCGCCCCGCACGCCCGCCGGGTTCACCTCGAAGCGCGCGTCGTCCAGGTGGTTGTGGTACGGGTCCAGGTCGATGACCAGCTTGTCGGTGGTCAGCGAGTTGAACGAGCCGTTGTCTCCGCTGGCGTCCAGTAGCTGGTCGCGCCGGGCCAGCGGCGCCACCACGCCGCCGGGCTCGTGCATGCGCGCCCCGATGTACAACGCATTGGCGCCGTACAGGATGCGCACCTGGGTGGACAGCGATGCGGGCGCGCCCTCCACCGGCTGGTACTGCCGGAAGCCGGTGATGGGCCGGGCCCGCCGCCACGCAGCCTCGTCGAGCCGGCCGTCGATGACGATGGGCCCATCGGCGGGCGTCGCCTCCACGAGAGGCGGCACATCGGGCCGGTCAGGTTGCGGTGTCTGCCCCGGCGCCTGTGCGGCCAGCGGGAATGTCGTGATCAAAGAGCCAACCAAGAGCGTCCATGCGCGGATCGACGGCTTGTTCATCAGGGCGCAGCTCCTGCAAGTTTCAGTGGGGATCCGGTTCATCGGGTTGGACACAACGACCCGGCATATGGTTGGACCTCGGAGACTCCAGGGCATGGAGAACGGCGAGGCCGGCATACAGAGGGAGGGAACGTGGCGAAGCCGATCTCGGAGTTTCGGCGCCCGGCGGGGCGGGGTGTGGTCTTGACGCTGTGGGTGATGGCGGCGCTGTCGGCGGGGAACGCGGTGCGGCAGTATGTCGTGGGCAGCGGCGCGGTCTCCACGGAGCTGGCGGCGCTCTGGGGGCTCATGGCGTTGGCGGCGGCGGTGGCGGCGTGGGGGGCGTGGCGGAAGGCCCGCTGGGCGTTGGCCGCCGCGGCCGTGTGGGCCGTGGTCGTCGTGGCGGTGACGGTGCTGGGCACGGCTCTGCTCTATCACGGCCGGCCGCCGGTGTTGGCGGTGCTGCCGGGGACCCTGCTGGCGGCGGTGCTGGCGTGGCTGGTCGTGCGGGGGGTGCGGAAGGCGGGGTGAGGGAGAGCGACCGTTTCGAATGAACGCGGAGGAGGAGACCTTGGACCACCACGACCCGGAGCTCGAATCGCTGCGTTTTCCCACCGGGCGTTTCCGGCCCCGGACCGCTCTGTCGGCGGAAGAGCGCAACGCGCTCATCGGCGATATGGCCGCGCTGCCGGCGGACCTGAGGGCCGCGGTTTCAGGGCTGTCGGCCGGGCAGCTGGACTCGCCGTACCGGCCGGGCGGCTGGACGGTGCGGCAGGTGGTGCACCACCTGCCGGACAGCCACCTGAACGGCTACGTGCGCTTCAAGCTGGCGCTCACGGAGGACGAACCGGCCATCGTCGTGTACGACCAGGCGGCGTGGGCGGAGCTGGCGGACGGACGGAGCGATGACGTGGAGACGTCCCTGGCGCTGCTGGAGACGCTGCACCGGCGCTGGACGCGGTTGCTCCGTTCCCTCGACGAGGAATCCTTCGGCCGGTCGTACGTGCATCCCGAAGAAGGCCGGGTCCCGCTTCGGACGAGCCTGCAGCTGTACGTGTGGCACGGCCGCCACCACCTCGCCCACATCGTGGGGCTGCGGGAACGGCTGGGCTGGTAGGTCGGTCCGGCCCACGTGGGCCGGCCCACGCCGCCCGGCCCACGCCGCCCGGCCCACGTTGCGCAGGGCCGGCCAGGGCCGCGGATGCCTGCGCAGGTAGGAGACGCACCATGACGCATGGGAAAGGCGGACGCTTCGCCGCCGCGGTGCTGGCCGCTCTCGCCGTGGGGTGTGCGCACGCGCCAGCACAGGCCGACGGCGACTACCCCTGCCTCACGCCCGGGGCGGAATGGGACGGGTCCCTCTGGTGGCAACGGGTCCAGGCCTACCCGGGGGGATTCGGTGGCTGGTTCCATGGCCGGGTGGACGGACGCGGCGAGCCGGGCAGGATGAACGTCTACTTCCTGGATCCCAGGCGCGGTGCGAAGTCGCTGCACGCCGATCACCCCACGTCCATTTACAACATCCTGCAGGGGCAGTACACGACCCTGCAGCTCCATTCCTGCCTCGCGGCGTTGAGGGCCGACCCCCGCCTGGCCGGATTCGGGTCGGCCCGCGTCGATGAATCGCGCAATCGGATCGCCCTGAGCGTCGAGGACACGACGGTCGCGGACAGCATCCTGCGCGCCGTCAAACGCTCCAACGTCCTTCCACCCGGGATGGTGGTCATCGAGAAGATGAACGTCGGGTTCATCCTCTGACCGGCCGTGCCCCGGCCCGGCTCGCCGGCGGCCGCCTGTGAGATTCCGGCTGCGCCACGCAATTAGCAGGTGAGGTGGCCCGGCGCCGGACCGGGCCGACTCCCGCCGTCCGACAACCCACCCGGGTCCCGGAGCGTCTTATGGCCTGCCGCAAAGTCCTCGAGGGCGCGGACGATCGACGATCGATGATCGACGGGGTTCGCGGTGAGGCAGGGTTCGCAGCGTGTTCGGCCGACGACGGTTGAGCGTCGTCTCAGGGAGGCAACGACCATTCTTCCAGGGAATATCATGAGACGCATGCGACTGCTCTTCTTGATGGGTGTGTCAGGGCTGGTTTCCGGGCTGCTCGCCGCGTGCGGCGGCGGCGGGGGCGGAGGCGCACCGGCGACGCGTACGGACTCCGCGGGCGTGGAGATCGTGACGTCGGGGCCGAAGGACGTGCTGCTGGACTGGCGGCTGGAGCCTCGCTTCACGCTGGGCGGCGCGGACGAAGGACCCCAGGCGTTCTACAGTTTGTGGCATGCCGCGGTGGGCGCCGACTCGGCCGGGCGGGTGTACGTGCTGGACAGCGAAGCGGCGCGCGTCGTGGTGTTCGGGCCGGACGGGTCGTACCTGCGGGCCATGGGCCAGCAAGGCGGCGGGCCCGGGGAAATGAAGAACGGCTACCGGCTGGACGTGATGCCGGACGGCACCGTTTCCGTGTTCGACTGGGGCAAGATGTCGCTGGTGCGCTGGGACGCGGCGGGGGTCGTGCTGCCGGAGCTGCGCATGCCCCCTCCCGTCACGAGCGGCACCCGCATGATGGCGATGTTCGTCGAGGGCTACTACATCACCGTCCCTGGCACGGATGCGGCGGGAGACCGTCTGGATCGGCTGGTCCGCGTCGTGAAGGAAGACACCACGCTGGTGGCCGAGGCGGTGCAGCCTGACAACGGCGCTCACATGTTCGAGTCCTGCCATGTGGGGATCAACATGCCGCCGTTGTTCACGGCTACCGTTCGGTGGGATTACCGCGCTGATGCGCTGGCCGTGGCCGTGGGGGCCGCCTACGCCGTGGACGTTTACCGTGACCAGACGCGTGTCCGGAGCATCCGCCGCGCGATCCCCCCGGTGCAGGCGACCGATGCGCTGGCCATGGCTGAAGTGGGCAAGGGCATGACCATATCCTTCCCCGGCCGCGGTCGCTGCACCGTCCCTCCGGAAGAGGTGGCCGCGGCGCGTGGCCACGCCGACGTGGTTCCCAACATTCGCGACCTCGCCCTCACGCCCGATGGCTCATTGTGGGTGCGACGTTGGGTTTCGGGTGCCGACACGCCGCCCATCGACGTCTTTGACGCCACGGGCGCTTACGTGGGCACGTTGCCCGATGGCACGCCCTTCCCCGTTCTGTTCCTTCCGGATGGCGGCGTTGGCATCGTGTCCACGGACAAGAACGACGTGCAGCGGCTTGTCATCGAATCGGTCGTGAAAGGGGAGCGCGCAGGGTGAGGGGCGGCGCCCGATGGGCGGCGTTCGCCGCGGTCTTCGCGGGTTTTCTGGTTGGCTGCTCGGGGGCGGGCACCGCGCCCTGCGCACCGCTGCGTCCCGGCGTGCCCATCGTCCGGGGGACCAGCCCGGGCGCATGGGCAGACCCGCCGCGGTTCCGCGAGCTGTGGCGGGCCGGCGGGCTCGAGCGGGGGCAGGAGCTGGCGATGCCGGCGGGCGCGGCGGTCAGCCGCACGGGGCGCCTGGCGATCCCGGACTTCCAGCTTGCGGAAGTGTCGGTAGTGGACCGTGACGGCGCCTGGCTCGGTCCCTGGGCCACCCGGGGCCATGGACCGGGCGAGGTCCAGGCGCCGGTGGCCGCGGCGTGGAGCGGGGACGACGTCGTGGTGTTCGACGTCGCCGGCTCGAAGGCGGAGGTGGTGGGGGCGGCGGGTTCCATACAAAGCCGACCCATCGACCCATCCTTCACGGCCCCGGTGCTGGCCTCAGGCGCGGTGGTGTGGGCAGCGATCGCTCCGGATGGCACGGCATTTCTCACCGTTGACGGGCCGCTCCGGGTTCCAGGATATCGCCAGCGCACGGTGCTGCGCCTCCTTCCCGGCGCAGCCGCTCCGGACACGCTGGCGCGCAGGGCCGTGCATGCGGTCACGGAGGGCCCCGCCCGGGGACTCATCGTGCCCGGCTGGCCACGCCCGGTGGCGGCCGTGGGTCCCGGCGGCCGCGCAGCCCTCGCCGCGACGGACGGGAGCTACGCCGTCGTCGTGCTGGATTCGGCAGGCTCGCCGCGGTACCAGATCTGCCGGTCCTCGCCGCCTTTGCCGCTCACGCCGGCCGAACTCGGGGACGGGCTCGACGCCCGGCCGCTGGCCGAAGCGTTGGCCGCCGCCCCCGCGCCGGACACGCTGGCCGCCATCGGCCGCATCGTGCTGGGCGCCCGCGGACGCGTCTGGGTGCAGCGGAACCGGCCTGAACCCGGAGGCATGGACGCGCTGTACGGCACGCCGGGGGCTCTGCACGACGTGTTCGACGCCGGCGGCCGCTACCTGGGCACCGCGCGGTTGCCGGCGGGCGCCCGTCTCGAGGCCGCCCTGGGCGATACCGTGTGGACGTTCGTGCAGGGCGAGATGGACGAGACCTGGGTGGTGGCGTACCGGCTGGAGTGGACACGCTGAATGCGCCGGCCGGCCGGCGTCATGGCTGGGACGCCTGGCACGTTGAAAAGACGGGGGGAGCGAGCGGACCACGGATCGCCGGCGGACGATCGGCGATCATGCATCGTCGGCGTTCGGGCAACGCCGGCAGGAGCGGGGACACATGCCGTCCGCAGCACGAATCCCGGGACCCACGACGAAGCGCCGGCGGTGCCTCTCCGGAATCCTCCTTGCCAGCCTGCTGGCGGGCGGTTGCACGACGGCCACCGGCAATGGCGGCACCTACCTGCGCTTCACGGTGGACGACCGTACGTTCGTGGTGGACGACGCGGAGCTGGTGGTGTGGGCCTCCCGCGACGACGACCGCTCCTTCCTCTCCCTGGGCACGGGCCACCTCACCGAGGTCCCGGGCGGCGTGGTCCAGTGGCGCATGGGCCTCACGAGGCTGGACCGCCTGGCGGGGCGGCAGCTGGACCTGAGCGACATGCGGCACTCGGCCACGGAGCCCGTCGTCCAGTTCGTGCTGAGTGACGACGCGTCCGCCACCCAGGACCTGGACTCCCGCTTCCTGCTGCGCATCGAGCGCGTCGGGCGTGGCTACGTCGAAGGCTCGTTCACCGGCCGGCGCTTCAACTATGTTTCCCTGACGCGCGACGACGTCCACGACGCGGACATCGCCGGCACGTTCCGGGCGCGCGTGGTCGTCCAGTAACTACGGAGGCAGTCGACATGGTGCGAACGGCAATTGTTCGATGGGGCATCGTGGCGCTCGCGGCGGGCTTCGTGGTGGCCTGCAGCGACGCGAACGCCGTCGGTCCGGAGGGCACGCCGTTGCCCGTGCAGCTGGTGGACACGCTGCAGCTGCCTGTCTTCTCGGGAATCAGCGAGAAGACGCGCGACGTCATCCGCACCGAGCAGGACTGGCAGTCGTTCTGGGCGCAGGTCTACGGGAACATGTCCCCCCGGCCCCCGGCCCCATCCATCGACTTCACGAGCCGTATGGTCATCGTCGCAGCCACGGGCACACGGCGGTCGGGCGGCTTCCTCATCCGGATCGAGTCCGTCCTGCGGAACGGGGACGGCTACGACGTGGGCGTCCTGGAAACCGATCCCGGTCCCTCGTGCGTGGTGACGGCAGGCGTCACGGCGCCCGTAACGGCCGTCGTCGTCCCGGTCGCCCCGGGCGAAGTGCACTTCTTCGAGCGGAAGACGGTCCTGGACTGCAATTGAGAACGGCCGGCCCTTCGACGACCGTCGACCGCCGTGCGTTCGCGGTGAGGGCCGGCTTCGCGGGGTAGGCTTGCGGCGCGCGGCGACGTCGCAATCCTGGATCCACCGTTCGCGATCCTGCTGTGCGGCTTCCCCGTGGGCCACACCGTCACGCTCACCGCCCGGCACGGCACCCGGGAGGCGACGGCGGAGCTGAAGATCGAGGACACGGGGATCGCCCGGCAGGATCTGCGAGTGACGGGCGGTCCCTGATCGCTGGTCACCGACCGACGGGAGGGGCCGGCGCGCAGCGCCGGCCCCTCGACGACCGTCGGTCGTTGGGCGCCCCCTCCGGGGCTCAGAAGCGCGGCCCGCCCGTGCGATACGCCGTGATCTGGTA
>CAZUFP010000081.1:0-6157 GCA_964619835.1 uncultured Gemmatimonadaceae bacterium
CGGGCGGGGGGTGGCAAAGCGGATTTGCGCGTCGGTGCTGGCGGGTCGGGGTCACCGGTGCAGAACCATTGCGAGGCCAGCCGGCGGAGGCGAATCATCATCGGAGCACAGGGGGTCGGGGAGAAAGGGCGGGAACCGTTGGCGACGAGGAGGGATCATGAAACCGGCGAACGCACGCGTCGTCCTGGAGGGAATGATCGCGGGCCTCATCGGATACGCTGTGATCGCGTTGTTCTACGGGGTGCTGGGCATTGCAACAGGTTCTGGCGTGTTCCATGCGGCCAGCGCGCTGGGTTCTGCGTTGTTCTACGGCGCGAGAGGCGGGGATGTGGTGGCGGGTCCCGGACCGGTGTTCGCCGTAAACGGCCTGCACCTCCTGGTGATGCTCGCGCTGGGTCTCGGGGCAGCGTGGCTGGTGGGAAAGACGGAGCGGCACCCGGCGTTCTGGTACCCCGTGTTCGTTCTCTTCCTGTCTGCGTTCATCCTGAACTATGTCGCCGTGCTCGTGCTGCTGACGGAGGTGGCCCACCTGGTGCCGTGGTGGTCGTCCGCGTTGGCGAACCTACTGGCGGCCACGGGCATGGGCGCGTATCTCTGGTGGGCGCATCCGCGGCTTCGTGAGGAGCTGCGGCAGTACGACGACCGGGCCATCCCGATGCCGCCGCACGGATCTACCTGACCGGGCAAGGCGGCGTTCGGTCTCCCGGCCACGACCGACCGGAATGCACGAACGCCGCCTGGGAATGCCGCTGGGCCTGCAATACATGGCCGTGGCGGCATTCTTCTTCAGCCTGATGAATCTGCTGGTGAAGGTTGCCGGCACCCAGATCCCGTCGCAGGAGATCGTGCTGTCACGTTCCGTGATCGTCATGCTGATCACGCTGTGGCTGATGCGGCGGGGCCGGGTGCCGGTATGGGGCGTGCGCAAGAAGCTGCTCCTGCTGCGCAGCCTGCTGGGTTTCACGGCGCTCAGCTGCTTCTACTTCGCGCTAACGCGTTTGACACTGGCGGACGCCACGGTCCTGCAGTTCACCAGCCCGGTGTTCACCGCGGTGCTGGCGGTGATGGTGCTGGGGGAGCGTTTGCAGTGGAAAGGCGCGGCGCTGATCCTGCTCAGCCTGGTCGGTGTATCGCTGGTAGCCCGGCCGGCGTTCGTGTTCGGAACCATGGCGGCGGACCTGGATCCGCTGGCCGTGGTCGTGACCCTCATCGGAGCCATGCTGAGCGCCGGTGCCTACGTAACGGTACGGCGGCTGAACGCGACGGAAGACCCCCTCGTGATCGTGTTCTACTTCGCGGCGTTCAGCATGGTAGCGTCGATCCCCATTGTGGCGCCCCACGCCGTCGTGCCTCGCGGCGCCGACTGGGCGGTGCTGTTGGGCGTGGGTCTGACCACCATGGCCGCCCAGGTGGCGCTGACCAACGCGTTGCGCCTGGAGGAAGCTGCGCGGGCGGTCCCTGTGGGCTACCTCCAGATCGTGTTCGCCGCGTTGTGGGGCATGCTGTTCTTCCGTGAATACCCGGACGGACTGGGCCTGGTGGGTGCTGCACTGGTGATTGCCGGAACGTTCGGGATCGGCCGAAGGCGCAGGAACGTGCCACTTCCGCCGTCCGAAATCGCGGCGCCCCGGCCGTTGGCGTTCAACCCGCTGCCGCCTCCCTACCTGCCATCGCGCGCGCAGCCGGGACCTCCAGCCGACCGTCGTTGAGCAGGGCGGTCAACGGCGGCGCTTGCGGTGCCGCAGCGCGCGCATCGACGCCTTCAAGTGCCGCCGCATGGCCGTGCGGTCTGCGTCGTCCGGGGCGGCACCGCCGAAGCGACGGGTGATGTAGAGGTCCACCAACCGGCCGGCGTCCGCCAACCCGGGGGCGTCCTGGCTCCGCAGCGTTCCCACCAGGCCCAGGGGCGCCCCCGGCGGCGTGATCTCGTAACCAGCAGACCCATAGGCTCTACGAAGCCTCAGGTAGTAGCGCGTCTCCAGGCGTTTCCCGGCCGGCCGGGCGCCGACGGCCACGAGGATTGCGACGAGCAGGCCCAAACCGCCCAGTAGCCAGGCCAGGCGACGCGGCAGCACCGGCCGGGGGCCGGAGCCGGACGATCTGTCGTTCCCCGAAAACAAGCCGGTCGTGCGCTCGAACAGGGCCAACTGCGTCCCGATGTTGTAGTCCAGGACCCACTTGTCCCATCGATGCTCCAGCCCGTCCAACAGAAAGCGCCCGGGCCACCACCAGCTGAGCGCGCCGACATCCGAACCGGCCGCCCGGGACGGCGTGGGGTCAAACGTGACCCAGCCGAACCGCGGGAACCAGGCCTCCACCCAGGAATGCGCCTGGTTCTGTGTGACGGCCAGGAAATGGCCAACGGAATTCCACTCGCCGCCGAGGAAGCCGTTGACATTGCGTGCCGGAATACCGATGGCGCGCAACAGCACCACCATCGCCGTGGAGAAGTATTCGCAGTGCCCGGCGCGCCGCTGGAACAGGAAATATTCGAGAGTGGCCTGCTGCTGTGTGGCAGGCAGATCGAGGGTGTAGCGGAATTCGGTGCGCAGCCAATTCTGCACAGCCATGACGCGGTCGTAGCGGTTGTCCAGCCCGGCGGTGAGGGAATCCGCCAGCCGGAAGACGCGCCGCGGCAGCGGGGGCAGCTGCAGGTAGAACGAGGCCGCCGGCGTGCCCCCGTTGGGGGCGTTCCGCAGCTGCTCGGGCGTGGGCCGCTCCATGACGGACTCGACTTCGTACGCCGGCGTGGTCTGGCCGAAGAACCGGAGGTCGCCAGCGTTGTCCACCACCGGCCGGATGTGGGTGAGCGGCCGGACCCCCACGACCGGGTGGAGGCCGAACAGGACGCGATTGCTCAACATGGTCGCGTAGATGTCCTGGCGGCTGACGGGCCCCGTCCGGCGATGCCGGTACCAGTCGAAGCTGGGCGCGCTGGGTGGCAGGTCCGGCGAACGGGACCAGCGCACCCCGTCGAAATGGTCGTAGGACCGGCCGCGCCAGTGGAGAGACGCCACGTTCGGCGGCGTGCCGTCCGGGAACTCCACGCGCAACACGATCTCCGGGTTCGGTTCGATGCGTGCTCCGAAGGCGCCGAGGGAAACCTCATTGCCGAAGCCCGCGAGGGTCGTCGCGAAGCTGCGGCCACCGGGTAGCCAGCCGCGGGACACGCGCGGGAACGCCAGGAACAGGAGCGCACTGACCGTGAGCGTGACAACGGAAAGAGCGCCGGTCCCGGCGAGGAAGCGGCGGCCTACGGCGACATCGCGCGCGCCGAAGCGTTCGGAGGTGCGTCGTAGCTGACCCACCATGAGGGCGAGGGTGCTGATGCCCACGTAGGCGACGAAGGCGAGGGCGAAAAGGAGCCCTGGCCGGTAGACCGTAGCCGCGAGCAGGAGGGCGAACGAGAGGATGTAGATACGGACGTCGTTCGCGCGTTCCACCGGCTTGAGGGCCTCGTTCACCAGCAGCAGGAGTAGCAGGTCCACCATCGGCACGAGGCGGTCGCCATCCGTCAGCAGGACGTCGTAGCCGGCCCGCGCGACGAGCAGGATGGCGATCACCGCGAAGGCACGCTGGAGCCGCGCCGACGTCTCCAACTCCGGCTGCCAGAAGAGAGCCGCGACCAGGAAGACCGCGGCGGCGAAGACGGCCAGGGGCTCGAAACCGGCGCCGCCCGCGAACGCGGCGAGGCCTGCCAGGCCCATTGCGATGGCCAGCCGGTGGTGCAACCGCCGCAGCCTCATTGCCCGCCGCCGGCAGCCGTGTACACGTCGCCCCAGCCATCCAGCGAACTGCCGGGGGTGACGAGGGGACACTCCATCGGGGGGACCGGCGGGGACGGCAGGGGCGCATCGGGCCGGAATGCAGCCCTGGCGAGCGCATCCAGCACCCGTTCGAGCTGAGCGATCCCCTGCCCCGACGCGACCAGGGCATCCGGCGTGACGAGCCCGAATCGTTCATCCCTGGAAGCGGCCCGGTCCGCCAGCGCGGCGACGATCTCCGCCGCGATATCGGCATCCCGCTCGTCGTGGGCCCGGAGATCCAGGCACAGCCACACGGTGCGGCCGACGTCGCGCTCGTATTCGCGGACCAACGGGACACCCAGGCGGGCCGTTGTACGCCAGTGAACGTCGCGGGGGTCGTCGCCGGCACGATACTCACGCAGCCCGCGGAACTCCCCACGCGCACCGGCGGCGCTCCCCGCCAGCTGGCCGCTGCGCCGTACACGGTCGCCGCCCGTAAGCGGGTCGCGCACGTGGCGGTCCCGCCGCGGCCACACCACCACCTCGCCTTGTACTTCGACGTCGCGCGTTTTGATGAACAGCCCGAAGGGGAACGATGTGGCCAGCGTCACCGGCTGGAGTCGGTAAACGCCTCGCCGCTCAAAGGTGTGGTCCGCGCGGACGACACGTGTTTGCCCTGCCGGCACGATCGGCGCATAGGCCGGCTCGCCGTTCGGTTCCTGGACCTCGAGGGCGTAGCTGGGGATCCATCGCTTCCGGTTCCGGACCTCGTACCCGATGCGGGTGGGTGTGCCGGCCGTCGCGGCCCGGGGCGGAACGGCGCGCACCTCGATGCCACGGACCACCTGCTCTGACAACCACCCGCTCACCGCGATGAAACCCATCATGGCGCCCAGCAGCAGGTACAGCAGGTTGTCGCCCGTGTTGATGGCGGCCAGGCCGATGGCGAAGGCGCCGGCGGTGAAAAAGCCGCCGCCGCGCGTGAAATACAGCCGGCGCGGCGGTTTGAACCAGCGGCGAACGGCCGCCCAGTCGATCTCAGACGGGCGCTTCCACCGCATCCAGGATGTCCTCGATGATGACCTGGATCTCCTCGTAGGCTTCGACGGACGCGCCGGCCGCGGGCAGGAGCCGGTGGGCCAGGCAAGGCACAGTGAGGCGGCGGACGTCGTCCGGGACCACGAAGGTGCGGCCATCCACCAGGGCGTAGGCGCGCGAGCCGCGCAACAGCGCAATGGCGCCGCGGGGGCTTACGCCCAGACGGACGCGGCTGTCGGTGCGGGTGGCGCGCACCAGACGCATCACGTAATCGATGACGTCCGGGTCCGCGTGCACGGCCTCCGCATGGGCCTGGAGGGCGACGACCTGTTCCGGTGAGATCACCGGTTTCAACGTGTCCAACGGGTCGGCGGGCGTCGCCTGCTCCTGCAGAATGCGCCGCTCCCAGTCCTCGTCCGGGTAGCCAATGGTCAGACGCATGAGGAAGCGGTCCAGCTGGCTTTCCGGGAGCGGATAGGTGCCGTGGTGCTCCAGCGGGTTCTGCGTCGCGAGCACGATGAACGGCTGGGGCAGCTCGTACGTGCGATCGTCGATGGTGACGCGCCCTTCCTGCATCGCCTCCAACAGTCCGCTCTGTGTCCGGGGCGGCGCGCGGTTGATCTCGTCGGCCAGCACGATGTTGGTGAAGATGGGGCCCGGCCGCGTCTCGAACTGGCGGGTCTCCGGGTTGAAGATGGACACGCCCAGAACGTCTGAGGGCAGCAGGTCGCTCGTGAACTGGATCCGCCGGAATCCCAGGCCGGTGGCCGCGGCCAGTGCTCGGGCCAATGTCGTCTTGCCCACGCCCGGCACATCCTCGAAAAGGATGTGGCCGTGGGCCAGCAGCGCAGCGGCTGCCAGGCGGATCACCTCACGATGCCCGTGGAACACCGTTTCCACCGCGTTCACGAGCCGGTCCAGAAGCGCCACGTCGACCGGCGTCGCACCTACGTGCAATGCGTCTTGCATGAGATCTTTCGTCGTGTGATCATGGCTGCCGCCGTCTTCTTGGAACCCCGGCTGCCGCCTCAGGTTTCCTGCGCCGCCAACCCGCTTGGCGACAGGCCTGGCTCCGGCTATGTTTGGGCACACATGAAAATACGATATCTCGACGGTCCGAGGTTGCGTCGCGGACTGATCGCGGCCTGCGAGAACGCACGCAATGCGCGCGCCGAGCTGAACCGCATCAACGTCTTCCCCGTGCCTGACGGGGACACCGGCACCAACCTCGCCCTCACCTGCTCTTCCATCGTCGAACGGCTCCAGCACAACAGCGCTGAGTCCGCCGCCGACGTCGCCCGCGAGGCCGCGGAAGCCGGAGTTCTCGGCGCACGCGGCAATTGCGGCATGATCCTGTCCCACTTCTTCCTGGG
>CAZUFP010000081.1:6257-15825 GCA_964619835.1 uncultured Gemmatimonadaceae bacterium
GTGGACGCCGGTGCCAAGGGCTTCGTGGAGCTCATCGAAGGCATCCGCGCACTGATCCATGGCCATCCCATCAGCCCGATCGTGGAGCCGGTCGACTTCGCGGCCGAACCCGCCGTGGCGCGCGTGGAATACGCGGCAACCGAGACGTACCGCTTCTGTACCGAAGCCCTCGTGCGGGGAGACGAGCTCCCGGACGCGGCGACCGTGCGCGCCACCCTCCGGGAATCGGGGGACTCGCTCATCGTGATCCGGACCGGCGAGGTGCTGAAGGTTCACGTCCACACCGACAACCCGGACGCGGTCTTCAACTACCTTCGGTCCACGGGTTCCCTCGTGTCCCACAAGGCCGAGGACATGCACGCCCAGCACGACGCGGTGGAGCGCGCCGCCGCCGCCCACATCGGCCTCGCACGCCGCCCCGCGTCCATTGTCACCGACAGCGCCTGCGACCTTCCGCCTGAAGTGATCCAGGCCCACGGCATCCAGGTCGTGCCCCTGTCGTTGGTCTACAACCAGCGCGTTCTGCGCGACGGCGTCGACATCGACGCGCCCACCTTCGTTCAACGCCTCCGCAACGGCGAGCACCCCACCACGTCCCAGCCGCCGCCGGCCGCGTTCCTGCAAGCGTTCAGGCGCGCCGCGGAAGAAGGCGAAGAGATCATCGCCGTGCTCCTGTCCGGCGGGCTCTCCGGGACCGTAGCCTCCGCAGAAGCGGCCGCCAAACAGGTGGACGCGCCCATCCACATCGTGGATTCCCTGTCCGCTTCCCTCGGCCAGGGCCTCATGGCCCTGCGCGCCGCAGAGCTGGCCGAGTCCGGCGTGCCGCCGGCGGAGATCGCCGGGCGGCTGAGCCGGATCCGTGATCGGTCCACCTTCTTCTTCACCATCAACTCCTTTGACCGGCTGCTGGCGTCCGGGCGCGTCAGCCGGGGCCGGGCCTGGCTGGGCGACCTGCTGGACGTGAAGCCCATCCTGAGCCTGGACCAGGCGGGCAAGGTTAAAGCGGTTTCGAAGGTAATCGGCCGTAACCGGCTGTTGTCCAAGATGTTGAATGCCGTGGAAGAAAGCATCCCGGGAGATGCGGAGCGGGTCCGATTCGGTGTTGTGCATGTGGACGCGGAGGAGCGGGCCGAAGCGATGCGCACGGCCCTTCAGGAGCGGTTCGGCGCACGGTTCGGCGTGGAAGAGATCCTGCTGGGGCCGGCGACGCCGGTGCTGGCGACGCACATCGGGGTGGGTGCGTGGGGCGTGGGGTTCCAGGTCGACGAGTAGGCTTTCGGCTCGGGGGTTGAAGGTTGGCCGAACTGGCCAATGTCACACCTGAGCTGCCCTGCCATCAAAACGTGGAGGACAATTCTGGCTCGGGGTTGCCGCACGGATTGTCGTGTCGGTCGCCCGGGCCTTCTTTTGACCTTCGCTTTCGTGCCCTTCGTGCGCCGGGCCGCGGCCTTCGTGTGGGGCTACGGGACGATGGCTACGGTCTCGATCTCGACGAGGACGTCCTTGGGGAGCCGGGCGGCCTCGACGGCGGAGCGGGCCGGTTTGTGGCCGGCGAAGTGTTCGGCGTAGATCTCGTTCATGGCGGCGAAGTCGTTCATGTCCTGGAGGAAGACGGTGGTCTTCACGACGGACTGGAGGGAGGCGCCGGCGGCCTGGAGGACGGCGGCGACGTTTCTGAGCACGCGATCGGTCTGGACGCGGATGTCGCCGTCCACGACCTGCATGGTGGCGGGATCGAGGGCGATCTGACCGGCGGTGAACACGAGGTTGCCGGCGACGACGGCCTGGCTGTAGGGGCCGATGGCTTCAGGTGCGTGTTCGGTGTGCAGGGTTTTCAGATCCATGGGATGCTCACTCGCGCGTGGCGGATTCAGGGCCGGTCGCTGACGCGCCGGATACTTCCGAGGATTTCGTCGGGCGAAACGTTGGCGACGCCCGCTTTGCCCACTTCGATGCCGGCGGCGTGGCTGGCCAGGACGGCGGCCTCCCTGATGGAAGCGCCGGCGGCCAGGCCGACGGCGAGCACGGCGCTGACGGTATCGCCGGCACCGGAGACGTCGTAGACGGAGCGTGCAACGGCCGGGACCCGGATATGTTCGCCGTCTTCGGTGACGAGCGACATGCCCTCTTCGCCCAGGGTGACGAGGAGGTGGCCGCAATCCAGGTGTCGGCGGGTGCGCTCCATCCACTCGTGGTCGGCGGCCAGCACGGGGGCGCGCAGGGCGCCCGCGAGCTCGGACAGGTTGGGCTTGAAGACCGTAGCGCCGCCGAAGTCGAAGAAGTGGCGTGCTTTCGGGTCGACGACGACGGGCAGGCCATGGCGCCGAGCGGCGTCCAGGGCGGCGTCGATGACGGGGCGGACCAGCACGCCTTTGTCGTAGTCTTCCAGGATGACGGCGTCCGCGTGGGCGACCAGCGTCTCCACGACGCCGGCGAGGCGCTCGGCCGTTTCGCCCTCCACGTCCTCGTCCACCTCCCGGTCGTAGCGAGCGACCTGGTGTTGTCGGGCGAGGATGCGCGTTTTGACGGTGGTGGGCCGGCTCTCCACTTCCACCAGTCCGCGAGCATCGACGCCGATCCCGGCGAGGGTGCGCCGCAGCTCACCGGCGGCCGCGTCGACGCCGACGGCGCCAATGAGGTCGCAACGGGCGCCGAGTCCTGCCACGTTGGACGCCACGTTGGCGGCACCGCCGAGAGCGATCCAGTCTTCGGCCACCCGAACGACCGGGACGGGGGCTTCGGGCGAGATCCTTGAAGCGGAACCGCGCAGGTAGACGTCCAGCATGACATCGCCCACGACGAGGGCGCGCGTACCGGACATGGCTTCCAGGATCTGCCTGGCTCGTCCGACGTCGAGTCGGTCCATTCGCATCGGGTGCGTCAGATTGTCCGAAGGCTGCATCGAGCCTGTTGTGGCGGCACAAGGTAGATGGGCCCACGGGGGTTGTAAAGCGGAGACGCAGGCGCCGGAGGGTGCGGGAGCTTGCGGGATCGGGCCCGCTCTGGCAATCTTCGGTCGGAAAATCAGCCGACAAGGTGCCTTCAGGGTGTCGACAGCCTCCGCCACGTGCGATCAGCGCGATCCCACGTGGGAGGTCGTTTGTGCGCCGAATGCGTGATTTGCCGCAGTGGGCGGGCGCATCCCTGGGGGGATGGGCATCGTATACCGGTTTGACGTGAAACATACAACCGTCCTGTCACAACGGAACCGCGCTGCAACGCTTTCGGGCGCTGCCGTGGTGGGCGTGCTGGCCATCATCCTGCTCATGAGCTGGGCGTCGGGGACTGCGCCGTTGGCCGTCTCAGGCTTCGGCCCGCCGGACCCGGCGACGGCGTCCGTGCTGTTGATGATCAGCGCAGGATTGCTGGCCCGGCGCAAGGAACGCCTGCACATGTCGACGGCACTGGGCGTGGCCGTCGCCGTCATCGGCCTGTTCGCGCTGGCAGGCATCGTGAGCGGCGGGCTCGTCAACGTGGATGCACCGTTCCGCGTGCTGGCCCGGCGTTGGGGGCTTCCCCGCCCCGGCCACATGGGCCTGGCTTCGAGCCTGGCGACGGCGTTGCTGGGTGGCACGCTGGCCGCCGGGCCACGCATGTTCGCCTCGCGCTTCCGCTCCGTGCTGTTGGCGGGCGCCATCTTCGGGCTCGCGGGCGCAGGTGCTCTGGTGGTGTTGAACGGGTCGTCGCACTTCCAGGCGGCGAACCCCGCCGGCCCCATCGCGATTCCCCCACTGGTCGCGGCGGGCTTCTTCATCGCCGGCGTCACGGTGGCGGGTCAGACCCTGGGCCACGTTACCTTCGAACGCCTCGACTGGATCGGCCTTTACGCCGTGGTGGCGGGCGTGCTGTTGACTCTGCTGGTGGCGGGCGTATCGGGCGGGACGGGACACCAGGAGCCCTCGGAGCGGGGCCAGGCGGCTGCACAACCGGTCAACGGCCGACTGACAGCAGAGCCGGGGACGCATGTCCCGGTGGTGCAGCGGCCCGGGGGGGGCGTGCCAGCGGATGGAACCCCTGCAGCGGCCCGGGCGATGCTGGTGAGCGGCCGGGCGCCTGCATGGCTGCCTTCGGGGGAGGTGGCGCCTCAAGGGAGCAAGCTGCACAAGTGGCCCGCCGTGGTGTTGCTCCTGGGCCTGACGGTGTCCGGCACCTCGGGTCTTGTGTTCGTCCTGACGGGATCGGTGCGGCAGCGGGCCCGCATGCTGGATCGCCTGAACCGGGCGTTGTCCCGGGAAGTGGCGGACCACGAGCGGACGACGGAAGCCCTGCGCGTGAGCGAGGAGCGGCACCGTCTGCTGATGGAGGAGGCGGCTGAGGCCATCTTCACGCTGGAAGACGGTGGGCGCCTGCGCTCAGTGAACGCCCGCGCCACGGAGATGCTGGGGCGCCGCCGTGACGAGCTGCTGGAGATGTGGTACCAGGATCTGATCGAGGCGGAGGACGTCGAAGCGGACCCGTTGCACTGGGATGCGGTGCGGCGCGGTGAGACGGTGCGCATCGACCGCCGCTTCCGGCGCAGCGACGGCGGGACGGTGTACGCGGAAGTCAGCGCGCGAAGGGTGGAAGAGAACCTGTACCAGGTGATCGCCCGGGACGTGTCGCAGCAACGGCAGGCGGCGGAGGCGCTGCGGCAGAGCGAGGCGCGGTTCCGCGGCCTTATCGAACACGCCATGGACGTCATCGTGGTGCTGGACGACAAGGGCCGGAGCAAGTACCTGAGTCCAGGGGTGCGCCAGGTGACGGGGTACGATCCGTCGGAGCTCCTGGGCACGGACATGATGGACCTGATCCACCCCGACGACGTGGACAACGTTCGGAAGGTCGTCCGGTCGGCGACGGAGTACCCGGGTCTGGCTCCCACGGCCGAGCTACGCTGCCGGCATCGGGACGGAAGCTGGCGCGTGCTGGAGTGCACCGTGCGGAACCTGCTGGACGAGCCGGCCGTGGCCGGGCTGGTGGTGAACGGGCGGGACGTGACCAGCCGCAAGGAACTGGAGGCGCAGCTCCGACACGCCCAGCGCATGGAGGCCATCGGCCGCCTGGCGGGCGGCATTGCCCACGACTTCAACAACGTGTTGATGGTCATTGGTGGACACGCGGAACTGCTGCTGGACGTTGCGCAGGACGACGAGATCGCGGACGGGCTCCGCGAGATCCTGAAGAGCAGCGACATGGCTTCGAGCCTCACCCGCCAGCTTCTCGCGTTCAGCCGGAAGCAGCCGATGAACCCGTACGCCTTCAGCGTGGACGAAGTGCTGGAACAGCTGGAGCCCATGCTGCGCCGGCTCATCGGAGAGGATGTGGCGCTGGAAACGGACTACGGCGCGTGCAACCGGGTCGTGCACGCCGATCCGGGGCATTTCGAGCAGGTCATCATGAACCTGGTCGTGAACGCGCACGACGCCATGCCGCAGGGCGGCACGTTGACGTTGCGCACGCGTCCCGCCGCGCTCCCGGACGATTACCCCAACCTGCTGGCGGATGCCCGGCCCGGGCAATTCGTGGAGCTTGCGGTCACGGATACGGGCATCGGCATCGAGCCGGAAGTGCTCGGCCACATCTTCGAGCCGTTCTTCACCACGAAGGAGGCCGGCAAAGGCACCGGGCTGGGGCTCGCCACCGTGTACGGCATCGTGACCCAGAGCGGCGGCTACATTGCGGCGGAGTCCAAACCCGGACAGGGGGCTACATTCCGGGTTTTTCTCAGCGTCCCCGAGGTCGAGGACGGGATGGTAGAGCCTTCGGAGGATGTCCCGACGTTGGCGGACGTTTGACCGCCTAGGACGCGATCTCCCAGGTCCGCGGACGGATGCGGTCCAGCACGCCGGAAAGGTCTTCCCAGGTATCCAGCCGGGCCGCCATGCCCTCCCCGGGCGCGGGCCATCCCGGCAGCGACGCCGCCTTCTCGTGGACCTTGACGAAGACGTCCACGATCTCGGGGTCGAACAGGGTGCCGGCCCCTTCCCGGATCATGGTGACGGCCCGCTGAACGCCCCAGGCGGGCTTGTACGGCCGTTCCTGGATCAATGCGTCGAACACGTCGGCCACGCGCACGATGCGGGCGGACACGGGAATCGAGTAATCGGCCAATCCCGGGGTGTACCCGGTCCCATCCCAGTTCTCGTGGTGGTGAAGGGCGATCTCCTCCGCACGGCGGAGGATGGCCGAGTCGCTGCCGGAGAGCATGCGGGCGCCGATGCTCGTGTGCATGCGCACGATGCGGCGTTCCTCCGGCGCGAGCGGTCCGGCCTTCAGCAGGATACGGTCCGGGATCGCCACCTTGCCGAGGTCGTGCAGAGGGGCCGCGAGCCCCATCAGGTCCACCTCGTCGTCCCCCATTCCCAGCTCGCCGGCGATGATGGCGGCCATGCGGCCGACGCGCTGGATGTGTCCGCCGCTGCGGTAATCGCGCAGCTCTGCCGCGAGGGCCAGCCGGTGGGCCGCCTCGATCTCCGAGCGCCTGAGTTTCCGGGTGCGCTCCCGCACCCGTCCTTCCAGGTCCAGTGTGAGCGCTCGCGTTTCGAGGAGGTTGTGCACGCGCAGGGCGACTTCGGTGGCGTCGTACGGCTTGGCCAGGAAATCATTGGCGCCACTGGCCAGGGCCTGCTCCTTCACCGCGGGATCGGTGTCGCCCGTGATGACGAGGATGGGCAGGAACTCGCCATCGGACCGGGACCGGACCTGGCGCATGACGGAGAAGCCATCCAGATACGGCATACGGATGTCCAGGAGCAGGATGTCCGGGTGCCATTTCTCGTAGAGGGCGAGGACCTGGCGGGGGTCGCTGGTGCAGAGGATGTGCTTGTAGCCGGCGCGGTGGAGAAACTGTTCCAGGACACGCGCGGTTGCTTCGTCGTCATCCACGACCATCAAACGGTCCTGAAGGCGCGGCCCGGACGCGTCGGGGAGAGGCATATTGATTCAACGGGCGAAGACGTCGTCGGCGATGGCCTGCCGATTGGCTGCCCCTTCCACGGAGGCGTGCGGGTCGTACGTGGGAACGCTGGCGGCTTCTTCCATCCGGGGCGCTTCCGTCTTCGCACCGAGCACGGCGCTCTCGAACAGATCCGCGAGCATGCCCACCTTGTCCTCCATGTCGGTGATGGTGGCAGAGGCGTATTCGAGCTGCTGGGACGTGATGTCCTGGAACTGGAGCAGGACGACGAGCCCGTGGAGCTCTTCCTTGAGATTCGTGAACGCCGCCGGCCCGCCACCGCCGCGCTCGATCTCGTCCACGAGGCCCAGGGACCGGTCCACGGCGTCCAGCATGCTGGTGGCCGCCACTTCCGTGGCCGACGACACTTCCTGCAGCTTTTCGTTGGTGTGCTGCAACCGGTCGCGGGCGGCGTGCTCGAGCGCCATGCGACGTTCCCGGATGGCAAACAGGATGCGCTGCATCTCGGCGTAGACACGAACGAACAGCGGCGGCAGGCCCGGGTTGCTGTCCATGAGGCGACCCACCTGGTCCAGGATGCCGGCAGCCTGGCGGGTGCCGTCCTCCGACTCCGTTTCCTCGAGCTCTTCCAGCAAGTCCTGGACAAGCCGGAGCGTGGCCTCGGAGTCCGTGAGCAGGTCCGGTGGAATCTTGCGTGCGGCGGCCATGGTCAGGCGGCCCCCTTCAGCGCACCCAGGACCTGATCCACCTTTTCCTTGAGCACGTCGGGAGTGAACGGCTTGACGACGTAGTTGTTCACGCCTACCTGGGCGGCCTGCACGATGTCTTCCCGCACGCTCCGCGTTGTCACCATGAGAATGGGCACCTGGGCACCGTCCGGGCGGGCACGCAACTGCCGCACGAAGTCGATGCCGCCCATGTTGGGCATGTTCCAGTCCGTGATGACGAATTCGATGGATGGGTCGAAGCTGTCGAGCGCCTCCACGCCGTCGCTGGCTTCGACGAAGTCCGAGAAGCCGATCCGCCGGAGCGAGTTCATGACGATGCGCCGCATCGTCGCGGAATCGTCCACCACCAGAAACTTCATGACTCCCGTCTCCGCGCTCGGCGTGGGGGTTGCAGCGCCCTAAAGGTCGCCCTGCTGGATCATGCGTTGTACGACGACGTCCACCACCTCGGGGGAGTCGTACGTTCCGTTGGCCAACCGCTGCTGGATTTCGGCCAGTCGTTGGACCGAAAGGCCGGCGACCTCGGAAGGCTCGGTTCCGGCAGCCATGGCCCGCCCCTGGGGCGAGATATCCACGCGATCCTCGCGCGCGGAGCTGGCCGCCGCTTCCTCCTCGTGCGCACCCTCCCCAACGGAGCGCGTTTGCGAGACCTGTCCCGAACGGATCGCGGGACTGCGTGGACCTTCGATACGATCGATCATCCTGGTTGCCTCCTCTCTATGGAGCAGGATCGGCCGTTCCCGAGGATACTTTAGAGGGTGCACGCCCTGTCAGGACCGCAGGTCGACGCGCAAGCGGGGGGCCGGCTCCTCCGCGTACCGGTCCAGCCCGGGGCGCCGCTGGTCGAACGTGGCCATGGCGCCCGCGGCATGGTCCCGCAACGCGCGCAACCGTTCCCGAATGCGGCCATCCGTGACCAGGCATTCCTCGATCCTCCGGCGCAGCGAGTCCTGGAACGACGTGGCCAACGAGGCATCGGAAGTCGCCGCCGTCGAATGCGGGGTCGTCCTGTCGCGTGCGCCACCGGCCGCGAGGTCATCCAGCTCGCGGGCCAGCGCGTCGCCCTCCTTCGCCAGGCGACTGAACGTCTCCAGGTCCGGCACGTCGCTGATGGCATCAAGCTGGGAAGCCAGGATCCGGCCGTAGCGCTCGAAGCCGTCCAACGCGCGCTGAGCGGCCGCCGGCACACGGGCCGTGCCGCTGGCCCACGAGTGCATGTTCTCGTGCGGCGGCGGGGTGTAGCCGATCATGCGTTCAACCGTCCTCCGCCGGGCGCCGGTGCGCCTTGCGAGGTAGTGGTCGAGGCGGCCGCTTCCCGCCAGGCGCCCCGGAGCGTCTCGACCATTTCGATCAGGGGCTCGAGGCGCGCGGCCTCGAGGGTGCGGCTCGCCTCGCCGATCTCGTTCGCGAAATAGGCATACAGCCCCGACAGGCGGGCAGCGATGTCGCCGCCTCGCTCGAAGTCCAGCGAGCCCAGCAGCTGGAAGAGAATGTCCGATGCCTTGCCCAGGCTCTGCGACTTCCCTTCGATGTCCCGCTCCTCGATCTGCCGCTTGCCCCGCTTCAGACTCAGGAGCAGGTGGTCATAGAGGAGCGTGACGAGCTGGCCCGGCGTACTGCCGAGGATCTGCGCCTCCTGGTAGGTCGAGACGCCGCCGTTATTCATACTTCGCTCCCGTGGCCGTCGTGTGCCGTCATGAGCCGAGCAACGCGCCGTAGCCGGCCAGGCTGCCGATCTGGCCCGAGAGCCACTGGGACTGGCTCTGCGCCTTGCTCAGCGCCATTTCCATTGCGGTGAACTGCTGCACCAACAAGTCGTGGCGCCGGTCCAACCGGCCCTGGATCTGGGACTGCCGGTCCTGGATGCTCGTGACCTGGCCGTTGAGGCGGTCGACGAGCGACTGGATGGAACCGTCGCTGTACGGATCCAGGTACGTGCTCAGCG
>CAZUFP010000082.1:0-15752 GCA_964619835.1 uncultured Gemmatimonadaceae bacterium
GGCCATGCTGATGCAGGGGACCGCCGAGCTGGACCCGCTCGTCGCGACCGTGAACGCCGAGGCCTGCACCGGATGCGGCGAGTGCGAAGAGGCATGCCCCTACAGTGCCATCCGGATGGTCACCGACGGCGGCCGCGAAGTGATCACCATCGACGCCACCGCCTGCAAGGGTTGCGGCGGCTGCGCCCCGTACTGCCCCGAAGACGCCATCGATCTGCTCGGCAACACCGACGAGCAGATCCGCGGGATGATCGACAACCTGTTGGAGATATCGGCGGCATGAGCACGACCCGCGAAGTCCGAGAGATCATCAGGGAGGAGCCGCTGATGCACGGCGACATCCTCCGTGCGTTGCGCGACGGACCCCACACCGTTCCGGAGATCGCCGAAGCCATCGGGAAACCGAGCGAGGAAACGGTCTTCTGGGTGATGGGGATGCGCCGCTATGGAAAACTGGTCGAGCTCGCCGAGCCGACCGATGAGGGATTCTTCCAGTATGCCGCCGTCAGGAAGGCCGACGGCGAGGATGCCGACAAATGATTGCCGTAACCGAGGCCGGGACCGCCGGCGACGCTGTCCGGCTCGACCCGGATCTCCTGTCCGACATCAAGCGCTTCGGCGGTGCCGACGTCTCCGCCTGCTTCAGCTGCGGCAACTGCACGGCCGTCTGCCCGCTTGTCGACGAGGTCGGCACGTTCCCGCGGCGGATGATCCGATATGCGGAGCTCGGCATGAAGGACGCGCTCGTGTCCAGCAAGGAGCTCTGGACCTGCTATCACTGCGGGGCCTGCTCGGACAGCTGCCCCACCGAGGCGGACCCCGCCGGCTTCATGGCGGCCGCGCGACGCTACGCCATCGCGAGCTACGACCGGACGCGGCTGGCGCGCACGCTGGCCACGCGACCGGTGATCGGCACGATCGTCGCCGCGGCCATCGCCGCGTTCTTCGCGCTGTTCATGTACGCCGATCACGGGCCGGAGAACGCGAGCCGGCTCGCGCTCTTCGAGTTCATTCCCGAGCGGCTCATCCACCTGACCGGCGTCGCGGTGATGAGCCTCGTGGCTCTGGCCGGGCTGGTCGGGGTGGTCACCATGGCCCGTGGAATCGGCCGGCGGGAGGGGGTCCGGTTCGGCGACGTCTTCGGTCCCGGTGGGTGGCGGCGCTCGCTGCGTGCGCTCTGGGTGGCGCTCGGCGTGGAGGCCATCGGGCAACATCGGTACAGGGCGGACTGCGGCGAGGCCCAGGAGGTCGAGCCGCTCTACCGGCGCCGCTGGCTGCTCCACGCGCTGACCCTGTGGGGCTTCCTGGGCCTGTTCCTGGCCACGCTCCTCGACTACGGCCTGGCGCTCATTGGCGTCAAGGCCATCGGTGCGCCCGAACCGATCTGGTACCCGGTGCGGCTGCTCGGCACCGTTGCGGGCGCAGCGACGATCTATGGCACGACGCTGCTCATCCGGAACCGCCTGCGCCAGGCCAACCGCACCGCCAGCGAGTCCCGGTTCCCGGACTGGCTGCTGTTGGGGCTGTTGTGGGTGACGGGCGTAACCGGCTTCGGCATCGAGCTGGGGCTGTACCTGCCGCACGCGCCGGCCTGGGGCTACTGGGTTTTCCTGGTGCACGTCGCCGTGGCCATGGAGCTCGTGCTGCTGCTTCCGTTCACCAAGCTGGCCCACGCGATCTACCGGCCGGTCGCGCTGTTCTTCCATACCCTGGCCGGCAGCCGGACCGCAGAGTCCGACTGACGAGGAGACATAGATATGGCTGACACGACCCGGAAGACGATCATCGTCTTCAGTGGTGATCTGGATAAAGTGCTGGCGGCCTTCGTCATCGCCAACGGCGCCGCGGCAATGGGTGACGACGTCACGATGTTCTTCACCTTCTGGGGGCTCAACGCCCTGCGGAAGCCGACCGGTCCGAGGGTGAACGGCAAGAGCTTCCTCCAGGGCATGTTCGGGCGCATGATGCCGCGCGGCCCGCAGAAGCTGGGCCTGTCGAAGATGAATTTCGGCGGCATGGGGGCGAAGATGATGAAGCTCGTCATGCGCCAGCAGAACGTCTCGAGCCTCGATGAGCTCATCGAGACGGCGCGCGAGCAGGGCATCAAGATGATGGCCTGCACGATGTCCATGGACGTGATGGGCCTCAAGCCCGAGGAGCTGATCGACGGGCTCGAGTACGTCGGCGTCGCCAGCTACCTCGGCGAGGCCGACGAGGCCAACGTCAACCTGTTCGTCTGAGGCGGCCGCGGGTCGCGGAGGCGCTTCCGCCGCCGGGCCTGGCAGGCCGGGCGGGCCGGGCGGGCCGGGCGGGCCGGGCGATTCAACCGAGGGCGGCGGTCAGGATACGGTCCAGCGCGCCGGCGAAGGCGTGCCGGTCGCGGTCCCCGAAGGGCTTCGGACCGCCGGTCTCCACGCCGGCGCCCCTGAGCGAGTCCATGAAGTCCCGAACGGAAAGCCGCTCCCGGACGTTCTCCGCCGTGTACTCTTCGCCGCGGGGGTCCAGCACCTTGACGCCGGCCGCCACCAGGTCGGAAGCCAACGGGATGTCGGCGGTGATGGCGAGGTCTCCCGGCGACGCTTGCTCCAGGATGTGGCGGTCGGCCACGTCCGGGCCGCCCGGCACGCACACCGCCCGAACGCGGGGGTTGTGCCGGGGCGGCTTCAGCGGCTGGTTCGCCACCAGCACCGTCTCCACCTCCAGTCGCTGCGCCGCCCGGAAGACGATCTCCTTCACGTGACGGGGCGCCGCGTCGGCGTCGATCCAGATGATCATGGAGTCATGGTGGCGTCCCGGGGCGTGCGCAACAAGCGGGTAACGCGGCGACGTTGCCTCCCCCTTGTCTTTCCGGCCTCTTTGTGCGATACTGGTAACGGCGGGCAACAACCGGCGAAGTCCGGAACCAGTTACGGAATACGAAACCTGGGCGCTATCGGCCCGGGTTTTTTTGTTGCCGCCCTTGAACACGGTGAGATCGAGTGGTACGGAAATGCCGGACCCCGAGGACACCAGGAGACAAAAGGAGTACGGTATCATGCGTACCAAGGGAACCGTGAAGTGGTTCAACGATCAGAAGGGATTCGGCTTCATCACGCCGGAGGACGGCAGCAAGGACTGTTTCGTCCATCATAGCGCGATCCAGGCCGAGGGCTTCAAGAGCCTGGCCGAAGGCCAGCGGGTGGAGTTCGACATCGTGCAGGGCCAGAAGGGCCCGGCGGCCGAGAACGTGCAGGCCATCTGAGGCTCGGTTGCGCGAGGCTGGCTAGCTCGTCCGCCTACGCGGCACGTTGATGGACAGGACGGCCGTCCGGTGCATGCACCGGGCGGCCGTTGCCATAACACGCGAACAAGGGGGACATGATGGCGAAGGTCAAGATCACGAAGAAGAACGGCTCGGCCACACCCTACTTCTGGTCGGACAAGGAGCGGGACGGCGAAAAACTGAAGACGGTGTACAAGCAGACGGCGGAGGGCGTGAAGCGGATGCGCGGCGTACGCTTCGACCCGGTCGAGAACCGCATGCACAAGGAGTAACACCGCAGCCGGCCGCCGGGCCGGCACAGGGCGACGGCGGCGGGGTACCGGAGGAGTGCCGGCCCAATCGCTGGCAGCTCCCCGAACCAACGGAAACCCATGACCGGCTCCAACGCCCCAATCCGCCGCGTGAAGTTCGCGACCGACCGCGAGAAGGCCTTCATGCACGAGCTGAAAGGACGCGTGGCCGGGTACTTCGAGGAGCGCGGGCTGTCGGATCATGCGGACCGTCGCATGGTCTGGAAGACCGTGCTGGTGCTGGCCCTCACGTTCCTGCCATACGGGCTCATCCTCACCGGCTGGTTCTCACCCTGGGCGATGCTCGGCCTGGCCGTCCTCATGGGTGTGGGGATGGCCGGGGTGGGGTTCAGCATCTCCCACGACGCGCTGCACGGGGCGTACTCGCCGAGTCGGCGAGTCAACGCGTGGCTGGGCCTCAGCTTCGACCTCATGGGGGCGAGCGGCTACTTGTGGAAGATCACCCACAACGTCATCCACCACACGTACACGAACATCCAGGGAATCGACGAGGACCTGGAGGTCTCGCCGCTGCTGCGCCTCTCCCCGAGCTCCAAGCACCACTGGTTCCACCGTTACCAGCACATCTACGGCCTGGCGACGTACAGTCTGTCGACGCTCTTCTGGGTGTTCGTGAAGGATTACAAGTACTTATTACAGAAGGACCTGGGGCCGTACCACGACATCCGGCACCCGAAGGGGGAAGTGGCGAAGCTGATCGGGATGAAGTTGGTGTACTACGGCTACACCATCGTCGTGCCGCTGCTGGTCCTGGACATCGCCTGGTGGCAGTTCGCGATCGGCTACCTGGCCATGCACCTCACCGCCGGGCTGATCCTCGGTGTGGTCTTCCAGCTCGCGCACGTGGTAGAGGGGCCGGAGCAGTTCGCGACACCGCCGGATGATCGCATGGAAGACAGCTGGTTGGTGCACGAGATGAAGACCACGTCCGATTTCGGGCGGCGGAACGGGTTCCTTTCCTGGTACGTGGGCGGGCTGAACTTCCAGGTCGAGCATCATCTCTTTCCGCGGGTGTGCAGCATCCATTACCCGGCGCTCAGCCCGATCGTGGAGGAAGTGGCCCGCAAGTACGGGATCCCGTACCACAGCCATCGGACGTTTTTCGCTTCTCTCGCATCGCACCTCCGGATGTTGAAGGTGCTCGGCGGGTCGCTCCCCGCCCCCGTGCCGGTGGCTGCCCCGGGAGTGGCAACATCATGACCCGCATGTCGGTTCAGGGTCCCTCTTTCACAGGGCGGCGTTGGGCGTCCGCTCCCGACCGCCCTCTCCAGGGCCAGGAGGTTATCGTGGGATTTCACGCGAACTCTGCTCGCCGCATCAACAGGGACGATCTTCGGGTCGCCGAATCGGTGGAGAGGCCGGGCTGGGTCCGGGCCACCGAACGCCTCCCGGCGGTGGGCGAAGACATCATGTGCGCCGAGGGCCTGGCGCAGGTTGTCCGGCTGCTGGGCAAAACGGGCGACGGGAGTCGTCTTCTGGAACTGGCTCTCCCGGACCGACCGCGCGAGCCCTTCTTTGCTGCGGCCTCCAACGTCCTCGTGGCTCCACTCGGCGTGTAGTCCCCTGCGAGGGGGTGCTGCTCCAGGTCACGGCGCTCCCCGGCGTCGCTCCCCGGCGTCGCTCCCCGGCCAGCACTCGGACGCTCCGAGGTGTTGCGTGGGGCGACGGATGCACCCGCCAGACCCCATCCCGAAGCATGACGACGTCTACGATCCCTTCGGACCTTCAACCCGGTCCTCAGCTCCAGCGTGCTGGACATCGATGGTCTGAGACGGACCACGAAATCGTCCGAGGACTCAGCCCGGGACATCCCGTTCCAGCGACTCATCAACGCGCATTGATCTGAATCAATGCGCGCGGGGTGCGCACCTGCCAGCTTTCTTGTCGACCGGGCCGAGACGCGGCTCGACGGGGGCGGGTCCGGCGTGTGTGGAGCGGGTCCGCCGCAAGAAACTCGAGAACAGACAGGGGAATCTGATGGTGGATGCCGAGGCGTTTCTCGATGCGGGATTGAGCCTGCATGGTCACAAGTGCCCCGCGATGCCCATGGGGCTGCGCGCGGGTGCCATCGCGATGAACCGGCTGGGCGTGGCCCGCTCCGGGGCCAAGACGCTCCTTGCCGTGGTGGAGCTGGGTGACAGCCACTGCGCGCATTGCTTCGGGGACGGCGTGCAGACGGTCACGGGCTGCACGTTCGGCAAGGGGAACATCAGGAAGCTCGGGTACGGCAAGTTCGGCCTGACGCTCGTGGACAAGAAGACGGGCCGTGCCGTGCGCGTGGTGCCCCGGGGGGACGCGCAGATGCAGATGAAGCAGACGCCGTTCTTCACGGAATACAGGATGAAGGGCATCCCGCCGACGGAAGTCCCGGACGAAGTGGTCGACCCGTTGATCGAGAAGGTCCTGACGGGGCCCGAAGACCAGATGTTCAGAGTGAGCGACGTGTTCGACTACGAAGTCGCGGCCGGGAATGAGGACTTCGCCACGTTCGTGTGCTCGCGCTGCGGGGATATGGTGGTGGAGCGGTATGGCCGCGTGGTCGGGGACGCGAAGGTGTGCATTCCGTGCCAGGAAGCCATGCTGGCCGGCAAGTAGCGGGAGGGCCGGCCATGCCACCGTTTGCGTTTCGGCCCGGACGCGAAGGAGACCGGCGATGCTGTACGCGCTGATTGCCGCCGCGTTCGTCGGGGCGTCCTTCCTGTTCTCCATGCTCGGGCTGGGCGGAGCGCTGGTGTACGTGCCCGTCCTGACGTGGGCGGGCTTTCCGGTGAAGGACGTCGCCATCCCGCTGGCCCTTCTGCTCAACGGCCTCACCACGGCGATCGCCCTCGCCTCCTACTTCCACGCCCGGCTCGTCGATTGGAAGGGCGGGCTGGGCATGGTCGTCGGCGCGTTCGTGTTCGCGCCGGTGGGCGCGTTCGCCTCCCGGTACGTGCCCGTGACGTTCCTGCTGGGCCTGTTCGCCGTGGCCGTTCTGGTGGCGGCCTTCCGGATGCTGGCCATGTCCAGGAAGCCGGAGCCCCGGGACCTCATGTCCCTGAAGCGGAGGCTGGTCATTGGCGCCGCGGTGGGGGTGTTCGCCGGCTTCATCGCGGGGCTCCTGGGCATCGGCGGCGGGTTCATCATGTCTCCATTGCTCATGTGGATGGGATACGAGACGAAGAAGGCCGTGGCGACGTCGGCTCTGGCCGTGACGTTCTCGTCCTTCTCGGGGTTCGTCGGGCATATGGCGCAAGGCCACCTTGACGTGACCCTCACCGTGGTGTTGGCGCTCGCCGTGCTGGTGGGCGCTTTCGCCGGAAGTCGCTTCATGGTGACGAAGGCGAAATCGTCGAGAGTCAAGCAGGTCTTCGCGGTCGTGCTGTTCGCCATCGCCGCGAAGCTGCTGCTCGGGATCTTCTAGGATCGAGAGGGACGTTGTCGAGAAGCGATGGATCCGGCGAAGCCGGAGCGGCCGGCGAGGGTGTTCGTGGTCATCGCTGGTCGCTTCGGCTGCCGGGAAGCCTGATAGGCGTTCTGGCAGGTGTGGTTGTATGGGCGTCGCCTCTTGCGGCGCAGGGTGTCGTTCAGTGGCATGGCTATGCCCAGTTGCGCTACGGCCGCACCGACCCGGTGACCGGGTTCAGCGTGAGACGTGCGAAGCTCTGGATGAAGGGCCCGGTGCCCGGCGTCGCCCACCTTTCCTTCACGGTGCAGGGGGTCTTCCGCAACGCCGCTTCGGGTGCCTTCGTGTTGCAGGACGTGTTCGCCGACTACGGCGGGCCGGCTGCGAAAGTGCGCGTCGGCCAGTTCGTGCCCGCCTTCAGTCTCCAGCGTTCTCAACCCGACTACCTGGTGCCGCTCGTGGAACGGGCGGCGGTGGTCGAGACGCTGATCCCCGGCGCCCGCACCATGGGGCGCGACATCGGTGCGCAGATGCTTCTGGCGCCCGGGTCCGGCGCCCTGCACCTGGACCTGGGCCTGTTTGATGGGTCGGGGGGAAACAGGCCGGCGGGCGGGGAAGGCGACTTCCTGACGACGGGGCGCTTCACCCTGACCACGGAAATGGGTGCCGGCACGACGGCTTCGCTCGGCGGATCCGTGGCCTGGCGAAGAACGCACGGCACCGACGTGGGCCCGCTGTCCACCGCCGGTCCGGGTTTCGCCGGCAGCGATCTCCGATGGGGGGGCGACGCACGCCTGGCCGGTCCCGGATGGGAGGTCCAGGGCGAGTACCTCCACGCGGACCTGGGAGGCGAAGCGAGCGAAGGATTCTACGTCCTGGGCGACCTGGCGGTGTCGCCGCGTGACGAGGTGGCCCTGTCTGTCGAGCGGCTGAAGACGCCGGACGCCAACGTCCGTTCCGATCCCTGGTACATCGCCGGCTTCACGCATCGGCTCGGCGGCGAGGGATTCCGGGCTTCGGGTGGCCAGCCCGGCAAGAACCGACCTGCGCGCCCGCTACCTACGAAGTTGATGGGAGATGTGCGCTGCCGGTTCGTGGACGGGAAACCGGCGGTGGGCGCGGCCGTCCAGCTCCAGGTCTTCCTGCATTGAGGGAACGGGTGAGCGGACCCGCTACTGCTCCACGGTGATCTCCGCCAGGGCCACGCTCCCCCGGTAGTTGGCGACGATGGTGGCCGCGCCCGGTGCCACGCCGACCACCACACCCGACGCGTCCACGTAGGCCACTCCGGGATCGGTGGAGCCCCACGCGATCTGCGGCTCTGACACCGGCGTGCCGCCGCCGTCGGTTACCGTGGCGTGCAGGGCGAGGGACGTGCCCACGGGGACCACCGCGCTGTCCGGGTCGACGGTCACGACGTATGCAGCCAGCTCCACGGTGATGGGCACGTCCCCACCCACGGGCTCGAGGGTCAGGGTCAGGGCGGGGTTGGCGCCGGAGACGATGTCGAGGGTGTTCGTCCCGAGGTGGGTCACGACGCCGCGGGCGTCGAACGCCCGTACGGTGAACACGCGGTCCGTCCCCGCCGTCACCTCGACGCTTCCCGAAGCGACGCCGTCGACGATGGGGACGTTCTGCACCGACGGCGGGTCGATGTCCGGGGCCGAGATCTCCACGCTCACGCCGTGCACGAGGTCGCTCACCTGCGCCGTCAGGCGCAGCGGCACCAGTTGGCCGGCCGCATCGGGTTCAGCGGGCGCGACGGGTCCGTCCGCGCACGCCGACCCGAACACGCATGCCATGCACGTCGCCATCGCCATTGCGACGGTCCCGCGGGTCCGCCTCATGGGAGGGGCGCCCATGTGGGGAACTCGTCCCGCGTTGTGGCGTTCGTGATGTTGACCGGTGGCGTGCCGCCGGACGCATCGACCGTGTAGATCTCGTAGTCGATGGTTTCGTCCGGGTTCATCCCGGCCTGTTGATCGAAGACCAGATACGCCCCGTCGGGTGACCACCAGAACCACGTCTCGTAGATGTCAGCGGTATTCGTGAGATTGATCCGGCCGGATCCGTCCGCGCCCATGACGTACAGGTCGAGGGCGCCATCGGCTCCGCTGAGGAACGCGATGGCGTCTCCGCGCGGGGACCACCGGGCGCCGTTGTAGAACTCGCCGGGAGTGATCAGTGCCGTCTGCCCCGATCCGTCGGCGTTCATGACCCACATCTCCGTGCCGGACCCGGACACCGCCCTGAAGTACAGGATCCGTTCTCCGTCCGGAGACCATTGGGGCGCGTATTCGATGTCGATAGACGTGGTGAGCTGGGCCAGGCCCGTGCCATCGGCGTTCACGGTCCAGATGTCCTGGTTGCCGCTGCGAGCGCTGACGAACGCGATCTTCTCGCCATCGGGAGACCACGTGGGGTCCATGTCGATAGCGGCGCTGTCGTTGCTGACGTTCAGGCTCCCGGTGCCGTCGGCGTTCGCGACCCGGATCTCGTAGGGACGGCAGCTGTAGGACTCGTCGAGCTCGCAGTCGGCCCAGGCGAGCTTCGAGCCGTCCGGGGACCATGCGTACTGACGTTCCAGCACGCCCATGCCGGCGGAGATGTCCATCACGTTGGCGCCGTCGATGTCCATGACCCATAGCTCGAACTGGCCGGTGCGGTCGCTGGCGAACGTGATCCGCGCGCCGTCGGGCGAGACGATGGGGTCGCGGTCTTCGGCCGTGCCGCTGGAGAGCTGCGTGACGCCCGAGCCGTCGGCGTTCATCACGAAGATGTCTCCGCCCCACGTGTCGTCGCGGTTGGACGCGAAGACGATCCGTCCCGTCGGCCCCCCGGACTCGCCCACGACGAGGCGGGCCAGCGCCACGACGCCGCGGTACGTCGCGGTGATGGTCGCCGTGCCGAGGGCGGCGGTGGCGACCCTGCCGCTGTCGTCCACGGGCGCGACGACGGGGTTGGTGGAGCCCCACGCAATGGCCGGATCGGACACCGGACCGTTCGCATCGGTCACCGTAGCCATGTACCGGACGGTCTCGCCGACGGTAGCCGTCGCGTCGGCTGGATCGATGACCACCGTGTACGTCGCGAGCCTCGCCTCTATGGGCACGTCTCCGGTGAGGGGCTCCAGGGTGATGGCAAGGGTCAGGTTGGCCCCCGGCTGGACGTCCACCAGCGTCTGCCCCCGGTGCGTCTCGACGGCGTTGTCGTCGTATGCGTGGACGACGATCAGGCGATCAGTCCCCGCGGGGATGTGCACCGTGCCGGTGGCGACGTTGTTTACCAGCGGCAGGTTCTGGACGATGGGCGTCGCGATGTCCTCCGCCGAGACGGCGACACTCACGCCCGCGACCAGGTCCGTCGCCTGGACGGTGATGGTGAAGGCGGCCTCGGGGTCCGGGACATCCGTCGGCAGCTCGCCACACGAGACGCCGGCCAGGATCCCCGCCGCCAGCATGATGACACGGACTTTCCCACGCATCGCGTCAGCTCCCTGCCGCGGGGAACACCAGCGTGCGGGCCCAGCGAGCGTCTACGTCCGTGCCCGGGTCGTTGGTCAGGTTCGTTTGCCCCGTACCGTCCGCGCTCATGACGTACACCTCTCCATTGCCGTCCTGGTAGGACACGTAGAGAATCCTGCTTCCATCGGGGGACCATTGGGGTGTACTCTGACTGACGCCCGGGATGTTGGTGAGGTTGATGAGCCCGGTGCCGTCCGCGTTGATGACAGCGACATTCGCGTACAGGGTGTTTCCGTAGTTGTTGAACGCGACCCTGGTGCCGTCCGGCGACCAGGCCGGCTTGGTGGCGGAAGTGTCCGCGGGGCTCAACCTCGTCAGTCCCGAGCCGTCGGCGTTCACGGTGTAGATCGTTCGCCGGGTGTCTTGATTCTCGAAGGCGATGCGGCTTCCATCGGGAGACCAGACAGGCTGGTAATCATCCCCATCGTGGTTCGCCACGCGCACGCGGCCCGATCCATCCGCGTTCATCACATTGATTACCCGGCGCACGGTGGTGCCGTCGTCGTACAACGCGTCGAAGGCGATCCTGGTCCCATCGGGGGACCACGCGGGATACCTGGACAGGGCAGTCGGGTCGTTGGTGAGATTGACGAGGCCTGAACCGTCGGCATTGATAGTGTAGACGTCGGTGGTTCCGGTATCGATGATGAACGCGAGCCTCGTTCCGTCGGGCGACCACGCCTGGAAGCGGTAGTGCGCTGGATTGTTCGTGAGGTTCGTCGCCCCTGATCCGTCGGGGGCCAGGAGGTAGATATCCCAGCCGTCGCTGCCTTCCGGTTGGTGCCAGACTGCGATCCTGGAGCCATCCGGCGACCAGGCCGGATTGTACTCCGAGAAGCCGTCGCCCGACCCCAGCCGGGTGAGGTCCGAGCCATCGGTGTTCATCACGTAGACGCGCGTCCCGCCGTCCCGATCCGACTCGAATGCGATCTTTTCCACCGCCTCCCCCGCCACCACCACACGCGTCGTCGCGACCACGCCGAGGTAGGTCACGACGATGCTGGTGACCCCCGCGTGTCCGCCCGTCACGAGGCCGTTGCCGTCGACTCCGGCGACGACCGGGTTCGTCGAGCCCCAATCGAGGGCAGGGTTCTGGACCACCTGGCCGGCCGCGTCGGTCACCGTGGCGCTGAGCTGCGCCGTCTCGAGCACATCGATGGCCGTGTCCGCCGGCTCGAGGGTCACGGTGTAGGTGGCGACGGTGGCCACGATGGGTTCCTGGCCGGTGAGGGGGTCGAGGGCGATCTCGACAACCTGGTTGTCCCCCTCCTTGAGGTTCACGGTTTTCGCGCCGCGGTGGGTCTCGATGGCGTTGTCGTCGAACGCGTGGACGGTGGTGAGCCGGTCCGACCCTGCGGGGACGGTCACGGTCCCCGACGCCACGCCATCGGTGACCGGGATGTTGGCCACGATGGGCGTGCGGATGTCGGGCGCCGACACCTCCACCGACACCGCCGCGACGCGGTCGCCGACCTGCGCGGAGACGGTGAGCGTGGCGTCCAGCTGGTCGGGTTCGGACCCGGTGGGTTCAGGCCCGCACGTGGCCGCGAGGCCGGCTGCGGCCGCGGCGAGAACGGTAAGAACAACAAGGCGTGCCTTCGGGGCCATAGACCACCTCCAGGATGGGAACGCTCCATTGGAGGAACGTGGCAGGCCGCCCCGGATTCTCACTTCACCGGACACGGACGGGGCCCTCCCCGTCGTCTGGCGGCGCCGGAAATGGCGTCAGCGCCCCGGGACGGGATCCTGAAAGATGAGCACCCGGGCCCAACTGGCCTCTGCGTCCGAAGCCGGGTCGTTGGTCAGATTCGTCTGGCCCGTACCGTCGGCGTTCATGACGTACACCTCAAGGTTGCCGTCCTGATGCGACGAGTACAGGATCTTGCGTCCATCCGGCGACCAGCGGGGGAGGCCCTGGAAGCTTCCTGGTCTGTTGGTGAGGTTGGTGATTCCCGTGCCGTCCACGTTCATCACGAAGACGTCGGAGTAATCGCTGTCGATCCCGAACGCGATCCTGGCGCCATCGGGAGACCAGTCCGGATAAACGGCCTGGATACCTGCAGGTGTCACCTTCGCCAGGCTAGAGCCGTTGGCGTTGACGGTGTAGATCGCCTGTTCATACCCGCTGGCCCAGACGAACGCGATCCTGCTCCCGTCGGGCGACCACACAGGCAGATAGTCGTAATCAACGTGGTTCGTCACACGGACGAGGCCCGATCCATCCGCGTTCATCACGTAGATCTCCCGAGCCCCGCCGGAGTCGTCATCAACCATCGCGTCGAACGCGATCCTGGTCCCATCGGGGGACCACGCGGGATTATTCGCGCGGATGGTCGAGTCGTTGGTGAGATTCACCATGCCCGAACCGTCGGCGTGGATGACGTAGATGTCGGTGTTTCCGTCGGTGTCCGCGATTGTGAAGGCGAGCTTCGTCCCATCGGGCGACCATGTCTGGTTCTCATAGATCGCCGGATTGTTTGTGAGGTTCGTCAACCCCGATCCGTCAGCGGCCACAACGTAGAGATCCACAACGAAGTAGTAATCGCCTTCGATCAGGATCAGCGTTCCGCCGCGCAACGCGATCCTGGAGCCGTCCGGCGACCAGACCGGTCCGAACTCCTGGAACGCGGCGTCGGCCATCAAGCGTTTCTGGTCCGAGCCGTCGGCGTTCATGACGTAGGCGTGCACACTGTAGTCGTCGTCCCTTGCGTACGACGTGAACACGATCCTGTCCACCAACTCCCCGGCCACCACCACCTGCGCCGTCGCCACCACGCCGAGGTAGCTCACCACGACGCTGGTCGCGCCCGCGTGTCCGCCTGTCACGAGGCCGGTGTCGTCGATGCCGGCGACCACCGGGTTCGTCGAGCCCCAGTAGAGGGTGGGGTTCTGCACCACGTGGCCGCCGGCATCGGTGACGGTGGCGGTGAGCCGCACCGTGTCGAGCAGGTCGATGGCCGTGTCCGCCGGCTCGAGGGTCACGGTGTAGGTCCCCACGGTGGCCACGATGGGCTGCTGGCCGGTGAGGGGGTCGAGGGTGATCTCGACGACCTGGTTGCCCCCCTCCTTGAGGTTCACGGTCCCCGCGCCGCGGTGGGTCTCGATGGCGTTGTCGTCGAACGCGTGGACGGTGATCAGCCGGTCCGACCCTGCGGGGACGGTCACGGTCCCCGACGCCACGCCATCGGTGACCGGGATGTTGGCCACGATGGGCGTACGGATGTCCGTGGCCGACACCTCCACGGACACCGCCGTGACGAGCTCTCCGACCTGCGCGGAAACGGTGATCGTGGCGTCCAGCTGCTCGGGCTCGGATCCGGTCGGCTCGGGCCCGCACGCGGCGACGACGGCTGCCACCGCGGCAAGGAGGGAAAGAACAACCAGGCGCGCCTTCGGTGACATGACCACCTCCAGGATGGGAATGCTCCACTGGAGGAACGTGGCAGGGCCTTCCGGATTCTCACTTCCTCGAAAGCGCCGCTGCCGGGACGCGTCCGGAACCTGGACGGTTTCCGGCCGGCGCCGGAGCCCGGCCGGCGGCGCCCCCGTTCGCCGCGTGCTTGCGGGACCGGCTCTGCCGTGAGCACCTTGGAACGGGCACAACATCAGGCGCGATGCACGACATCGAGACCACCCTTTCGCGAACGCTGGAAGAGGTGATCCGCCGCTATCACGGGCTGTTGAACGCGGTGGGTCACCAGTACGGGCTATCGCCCTCCGACGCCGACGAGCTGGTTCAGGAAGTAAGGATCCGGCTGTGGCGGGCGCTCAGGGACGCTGAGAAGATCGCCGGGGCCGCGACGTTCTATATACGGAGGACGGCGCTTTCGGCCGCGGTGGACCTGATCCGGCGGCGGCGCGCCCGCCATGAAGAGGCCCTGGACCAGGCGGGCCCGGCGCTGGAGAAGCGCGGCGACCCGGGCGTGGTGGTGGACCAGCACCGGCGGGAGGAGGCGGCTGCGGAGGTGCGTGCCCGGCTGGAGTTGGCCCTGGACGTGCTGGCGCCGTCCCGGAAGGTCGTGGTGCGACTCTACCTGTCGGGCTACGGCCGGGACGAGATCGCGGAGCTCACCGGTTGGACCGACCCCAAGGTCCGCAACCTCCTGTATCGGGGCCTCGCCGATGTCCGCAAGGAGCTCGGCGCGGTCGGAGCAGAAAGCGAGGAGATCGAGTGAACGAGGATCGGCTGCGCGAGGACTACGCGCGAATCCTCGACGAACGACGTCCGGCACACCGCGACGGCTGTGTGCCGCCGGAGGGCATGGCTGCCATCGTCCAGGGCGAGGCCTCCGAGGAGGACCGGATGACGTGGCTGCTGCATATCAGCGGCTGCGCTGCCTGCCGGGCCGAGCTCGACCTGCTGCGGGCAGCCGACGCTGCCGGCCGCAGGCTCGACGCTCGCCGGAGCTGGTGGACCGGGGCGCGGATCGCGCGGGCGGCCGCAGTCGTGCTCCTGGTGGTCGGCGCCGGCGTGGTCTGGCGGGCCATCGGCGCCGGCCCCGCGTCGACCGGGACCCGCGGCGCCGGCACCGCCGTCGAGCTCATCGCCCCCACCGGGGACCTGCGCGTGTTCCCGTCGCGCACCTTCACGTGGCGGAGCGTTCCGCAAGCGCTCAGCTACCAATTCGAGCTGCTGGACGGGAACGGGGCTCTCGTGCTGCGCCGGGAAACCACGGATCCACAGGTGCGGCTCCCCGAATCGATCACGCTCGTGCCGGGCGTGGAGTACCGCTGGTGGGTGCAGGTGCGGATGCGCGACGGCTCGGTGCGCGACTCGCCCCTTCAGGCGTTCCGCATCCTCGAGCGGTAGGCGGATCCGGCCACCAGGACGAAAACGCCGCCCATCGCCAGCCAGATCAGTTTCCGCGCAGGTCGCTGGTGCAGGGGAACGCGGACGTCCGGATCCCCGAAGAGCGTGAAGGCCGCCCATTGCCGGACCGGAGCGCCTGCCGCCAGCAGCTTCCGCTTTGCTCGCCACAGCGCGTCCCCGACATCCAGCGAATCCGCGAGTCCTTCGTAGAACGCCGAAACGAGCGGCAGCGGATCGTCGTCTTCGACGGCCCAGCGGGTGGCAAGGACCGACCGCGCCCCCGCAGCGAGCAGGGGTGCCACGAGCCCCAGCGACCCCTCCCCCCAGGCCACGAACCCGTTGCCCGTCTCGCACGACGAAAGCACCACGAGCTTCGCGTTCAGTTCCAGGCCGGCCAGCTCCGGCGGCGTGACGAACCCGTCTTCCCCTCCGCCGGCGGCGAGGAAGAGGCCGGTCCCGG
>CAZUFP010000083.1:0-15526 GCA_964619835.1 uncultured Gemmatimonadaceae bacterium
CGTTCACATGCGGCTTCGTCCGCTCAAACTTTGCCTTGGCCATCGTCGTCTTCCCCCTCGGAGCTATTCACTCAGCCATCATTCGGCGCGAATGGCCGCTATCGCCCGTTGGCGCGCGAGATCACTTCGTCCGCCTTCGTCTGCGGCACCTCTGAGTACCGCGAGAACTGCATCGAGAATACCGCACGGCCCTGCGTCAGCGACCGCAGCGTCGTGGAGTACCCGAACATCTCCGACAGCGGCACGCTCGCGCCGATCACCTGCGCGTCGCCCCGCTGCATCATGCCCCCGATCTTGCCCCGCCGACCGGACAGGTCGCCCATGACATCGCCCATGTACTCCGCCGGCGTGACCACTTCCACGTCCATGATGGGCTCCAGCAGCACCGGTCCCGCACGACGCACGCCTTCCTTCAGCGCCATGGAGCCGGCGATCTTGAACGCCATCTCGCTGGAGTCGACGTCGTGGTAAGAGCCATCGATCAGCTCCACCTTCACGTCGATCACCGGATAACCCGCCAGCACGCCCGTGTCCATCGCCTCCCGGATGCCTTGCTGCACCGGGCCGATGTACTCGCGCGGGATCTTGCCGCCCACGATCTTGTCCTCGAACACGAACCCCTGGCCCGGCTCCGCGGGGCCGATGTTGATGACCACGTGCCCGTACTGGCCACGGCCACCCGTCTGCCGCACGAACCGGCCTTCCACCTTGGCCGCTTGCTTCCGGATCGTCTCCCGGTAGGCCACCTGCGGACGCCCGATGTTGGCGTCCACTTTGAACTCGCGCTTCAACCGGTCGACGATGATCTCCAGGTGCAGCTCGCCCATTCCGGCGATGATCGTCTGGCCCGTTTCCTCGTCCGTGTAGACGCGGAACGTGGGGTCTTCCTCCGCCAGCTTCTGCAGGCCCTGGCCCAGCTTGTCCTGGTCCGCCTTGGTCTTCGGCTCGATGGCGACGTTGATCACCGGCTCCGGGAACTTCATCGCTTCCAGGATGATCGGCTTGTCGGCGTCGCTCAGCGTGTCGCCCGTCTTCGTGTTCTTCAGCCCGATGGCCGCCGCGATGTCGCCCGCGTAGACCTCTTCGCGCTCCTCCCGGTGGTTCGCGTGCATCTGCAGCAGGCGGCCCACCCGCTCCCGATGGTCCCGGGTCGCGTTGTAGACGTACGAACCCGCCGGCAGCGACCCTGAATAGACCCGGAAAAACGTCAGCTTCCCCACGTACGGGTCCGTCGCGATCTTGAACGCCAACGCCGCGAACGGCTCATCGTCCGCGGCGTGCCGTTCCGCCTTGGTCTCGTCGTGGTGCGGCAGGTGGCCTTCGATGGCGGGTACGTCCACCGGCGAGGGCAGGTAGTCGATGACGGCATCCAGAAGCTGCTGAACACCCTTGTTCTTGAACGCCGAGCCGCACAGCACCGGTACGATCCGGCCCGTCACCGTCGCCTTGCGGATCGCCCGGCGAATCTCCTCCTCCGTGAGATCCGCGCCGTCCAGGTACTTCTCCATGAGCTCGTCGTCCGCTTCCACGGCGGCTTCGATGAGTTCGTGGCGCAGCTGTTCGACCCGCTCCGTCAGCGTCGACGGGACCGGGCCCTCTTCCCACTTCGCGCCCAGCGACTCGTCGTCGTAGATCAACTCGACGCGCCGGACCACGTCCACGAGGCCCGTGAACAGCTCGCCCTCGCCCAGGGGCCACTGGACCGGGAAAGCGCGAGCGCCCAACCGGTCCCGGATCATGTCCACCACGTTGCCGAAGTCGGCACCCACGCGGTCCATCTTGTTCACGAACGCGATGCGCGGCACGCCGTACCGGTCCGCCTGACGCCACACCGTCTCCGACTGCGGCTCCACGCCGCCCACAGCACAGAACACCGCCACAGCGCCATCCAACACGCGCAGGCTGCGCTCCACCTCCACGGTGAAGTCCACGTGCCCGGGCGTGTCGATGATGTTGATGCGGTACTCGTCGCCGGCGCGCTTCCAGTAGCAGGTGGTCGCGGCCGACGTGATCGTGATGCCGCGTTCCTGCTCCTGCTCCATCCAGTCCATCGTGGCCGCACCTTCATGCACCTCGCCCATCCGGTGCACGCGGCCCGTGTAGTACAGGATGCGCTCCGTCGTCGTGGTCTTACCGGCATCGATGTGCGCCATGATGCCGATATTCCGCAGTCTCGCTAGTGGTGTCTTCCTCGCCATATCTATACTTCAGCCATGCAAACCGGGACCGCGCTCACCCGGCGCGGTCCGATGCCTGCCCCCTGCCGGCCGCGCGCAGCGCGCAGCCGCTCTGTTCTCGCGTTCACCACCGGTAATGCGCGAACGCCTTGTTGGCCTCCGCCATCCGGTGCGTGTCTTCCTTCTTCTTCACCGAGCTGCCTTCGTTGCGCGCCGCCGCCAGAAACTCGCTGGCCAGCCGCTCGCCCATCGTGCGCTCCGCCCGCTGCCGCGAGTAGCCAATCAGCCACTTCATCGCCAGCGAGTTGCGACGCTCGGGGCGGACTTCCACCGGCACCTGGTACGTGGCACCACCGACCCGCCGGCTCTTCACCTCCACCACCGGCTTCACGTTGTTCAGCGCCTGCTTGAACACGTTGATGGCCGGTTGGCCCGTCTTCTCCTCGATGATGCGCATCGCGTCGTAGAAGATCCCCTCCGCGATGGACTTCTTCCCGTCCCGCATCAGCGAGTTGATGAACTTGGCCACCGTCTGCGACCCGAACTTCGGATCCGCCGGTGCTTCACGCTTGACTGCTCTCTGGCGTCGACTCATGGCTACTTCGGCCTCTTCGCACCGTACTTCGAGCGTCCCTGCCGCCGATCCCCCACACCGCTCGCATCCAACGTGCCCCGGATGACGTGGTAGCGGACACCGGGCAGGTCCTTCACCCGGCCACCCCGGATGAGCACGATCGAGTGCTCCTGCAGGTTGTGGCCTTCGCCCGGGATGTACGCCGTCACCTCATAGCCGTTGGTCAGACGCACGCGCGCGACCTTCCGCAACGCCGAGTTCGGTTTCTTCGGCGTCGTCGTGTAGACGCGCGTGCACACGCCCCGCTTCTGCGGGTTGCCTTGCAGGGCCGGCGCCTTGTCCTTCTTGGCGACTTCCCTGCGCCCCTTGCGGACGAGCTGATTGATGGTCGGCATGCAGCCGTTGCCTCTCTGGTCTTCCCGAAAAAATCGCGGGGACAACTGCCCCCGCCAGCGCGGCCAAATGGTAAGCCGGACAGACTTGAAAAATTAAGCGCCGTCCCCCAAGTCGTCAAGGGACGGCGCCTTATTTGTTCAGGCCACAGCGCGGCCCGGATCTTCGTCGCCGTTCGGCGCACCACTCCGGGTCTTCGCCCGGAGTGGACGCCGGGTTCAGCGGCTTCGAGTCAGGCTCAGTCTCCCGTGGGAGCCTCTTCCTCTTCGGCCAGGCGGCGAGCCAGGCCGGGGAACAGCTCCGCTTCCCGGGCGGCGAACTCATCGGTCTCGGCCTCGGGCACGAGCGGCTCCTCGACGAGGAACTCGATGTCGTGGTACCGGTAGATGCCGGTCCCCGCGGGAATCAGGTGGCCGATGATGATGTTCTCCTTCAAGCCCACGAGGTCGTCGCGCGCGCCACGCACGGCGGCGTCGGTGAGGACGCGCGTGGTCTCCTGGAAGGAGGCGGCACTGATGAACGACTGCGTCGTGAGGCTGGCCTTGGTGATGCCGAGCAGCAGCGGCTCGGACCGGGCCGGCTTCATGCCGCCTTCGATCATGCGGCGGTTGGCGTCGCGGAACTCGGAGCGGTCGACGTGCTCGCCTTCCAGGAGGTCGCTTTCGCCCGGGTCGGTGATGCGCACCTTCTGGAGCATCTGGCGAACGATGACGCCGATGTGCTTGTCGTTGATCTTGACGCCCTGGAGGCGGTAGACCTCCTGCACCTCGTTGAGGAGGTACTCCTGCACGGCGCGCGGCCCCTTGATCCGCAAGATGTCGTGCGGGTTGACGGGGCCTTCGCTGAGGCGGTCGCCGGCGCGCACGTGGTCACCTTCATGGACGCGCAGGTGCTTGCCCACGGGCACCTCGTAGATGCGCTCCGCACCCTGTTCCGGCGTGACGACGATCTCGCGCTTGCCGCGCTTGATCTCGCCGAAGCGGATGGTGCCGTCGATCTCCGTGATGATCGCCGGGTCCTTCGGCCGGCGTGCCTCGAACAGCTCGGCGACGCGGGGAAGACCACCGGTGATGTCGCGGGTCTTGTAGACCTCGCGGGAGATCTTGGCCAGCGTGTGGCCCAGGTCCACCTTGGCGCCGTCCGGGACGGTGAGCTGCGCGCCCACCGGCACGATGAACTCGCGCAGCTTCTGGTCCTTGCTGTCCCGGATTTCGATCATCGGGTGAAGCTTCTTCTCGCGGTCCTCGATGATCACGAGCTGGCGACGTCCCGTGGACTCGTCCAGCTCTTCGCGCACGGTGACCTCGTCGACGATGTCGACGAACACGACCTTGCCGGCGCGGTCGGCGACGATGGGCTCCGAGTACGGGTCCCAGCTGAACAGCAGGTCGCCGGCCTCCAGCGCCTGGTCTTCGCCGATGGCGAGGGTGGCGCCGTAGGGCACGGTCAGACGGCTGCGAACGGCGCCTTCCTTCGTCTTCACCACGATCTCGCCTTCACGGCTCGTGACCACGTGCTGGCCCTCGGGCGTCTCGACGAACGTGATGCGGTCGAAGGTGACCGCGCCGTCCACCTTGGATTTGCGCTGCGTCTGAGCGGCGATGCGCGCCGCCGTGCCACCGATGTGGAACGTCCGCAGCGTCAGCTGCGTGCCCGGCTCGCCAATGGACTGGGCGGCCAGGATCCCCACGGCCTCGCCCAGGTCGACCACGTCCATGGTGGCCAGGTTGCGGCCATAGCACTGGCGGCAGACGCCGCGTTTGGCCTCACACGTGAGGACCGAGCGGATCTTCACCGACTGGATGCCGGCGTCCTCGATGGCCTCGGCGGCCTGCTCGTCGATGAGGTCGCCGGCCTGGAGGATCTGCTCGCCATCGATGGGGTCCACGACATCTTCGAGGGCGACGTTGCCCGCGATGCGGTCCTTGAGGGGCTCGATGATGTCCTCGCCCTCCTTGAGGGCGGTCATCTCGACGCCCAGCACCGTGCCGCAGTCCTCCTCGGTGATGGTGACATCCTGCGCCACGTCGACGAGGCGGCGGGTCAGATAGCCGGCGTCGGCCGTCTTGAGCGCCGTGTCGGCCAGACCCTTGCGGGCGCCGTGGGTGGAGATGAAGTACTCCAGCACGGTGAGGCCTTCCCGGAAGTTGGACTTGATGGGGCTCTCGATGATCTCACCGATCCCGCCCGTCAGCTTCTTCTGGGGCTTGGCCATGAGGCCGCGCATGCCTGCCAGCTGCCGCATCTGGTCGCGGTTACCGCGGGCGCCGGAGTTCATCATCATGAAGACGGGGTTGTACCCGTCCATGGAGCGCTCGAGGCGCCGCACCATGGCATCGGCCACGTCGTTGTTGGCGTGGGTCCAGGTGTCGATCACCTTGTTGTAGCGCTCGCCGTTCGAGATCACGCCGTTCTGGTACGCGCGCGTGAACCGGGACACCTCCTCCTCGGCGTCGGCGAGGATCTCTTCCTTCTCCTCCGGAATCTCCAGGTCCACCAGGCCGACGGAGATGCCGCCGTACGTGGAGTAGCGGAAGCCGAAGTCCTTGAGGGCGTCCAGGAACTCGGTGGTGCGGCGCAGGCCCACGTCGTGGTACGCCTGCGCGATGACCTCGCCCAGCTCCCGCTTCCCCATGGTGGAGTTCCAGTACCCGAGGTCCTCCGGAACCACGGAGTTGAAGATCACGCGGCCCAGCGTCGTGGGCACCCACTTGCCCTGACGGGCGTCATCCTCCTCCTCGATCTCGTCGAGGCGGCGGCGCTCCACCCAGAACCAGCAGGGCGTATGGAACTTGACCTGGCCGAGGGCGAGGGCGCTCTCGGCCTCGCCGAAGCGGCCGTAATACGGCGCGTCGGCGAACAGCTCCTGCAGCCTCGCTTCCGCCTTCTCGCGGCGTTCGCGGTTGGGCGCGTTGCGGACGGCGTCTTCGGCGTCGGCGATGGCCAGCTGCGGCTTGGTGAGGTAGTAGCAGCCGATGACCATGTCCTGCGTCGGACTGGCGATGGGCCGGCCGTTGGACGGCAGCAGGATGTTGTTGGCGGCGAGCATGAGCACGCGCGCCTCCAGCTGCGCCTCGAACGACAGCGGCACGTGCACCGCCATCTGGTCGCCATCGAAGTCCGCGTTGAACGCGGCGCACACGAGCGGGTGGATGCGGATGGCCTTGCCTTCCACGAGCACGGGCTCGAACGCCTGGATGCCCAGACGGTGCAGCGTGGGCGCGCGGTTGAGGAGCACCGGGTGGTCCCGGATGATCTCCTCCAACACCTCGTACACCTTCGGGTCATCGCGCTCGACGATCTTCTTGGCGCGCTTGACCGTCTCGGCCTCGCCACGCTTCTCCAGCTCATGGATGATGAACGGCTTGAAGAGCTCCACGGCCATCGCCTTGGGCAGGCCGCACTGGTGCAGCTTGAGCTCCGGGCCCACCACGATGACGGAACGGCCCGAGTAGTCGACACGCTTGCCCAGCAGGTTCTGCCGGAACCGGCCCTGCTTGCCCTTCAGCATGTCGGACAGCGACTTGAGCGGCCGCTTGCCCCGGCCGCGGATCGCCTTGGAGCGACGGCCGTTGTCGAAGAGCGCGTCCACCGCCTCCTGGAGCATGCGCTTCTCGTTGCGCAGGATGACCTCCGGCGCACGCATGTCCATGAGCTTCTTCAGCCGGTTGTTCCGGTTGATGACGCGGCGGTACAGGTCGTTCAGGTCACTGGTGGCGAAGCGTCCGCCGTCCAGGGGCACCAGGGGGCGCAGGTCCGGCGGAATCACCGGCACCACGTCCATGATCATCCACTCCGGACGATTGCGCAGCTCGGGCGTCGCGCCGGAATTGCGGAACGCATCCACCACCTTGAGCCGCTTGAGCTTCTGCTTCTTGCGGTGCTGGCTGGTCTCGGTGGCCACCTCGGCCCGGAGCCAGTCGGCGAGACGGTCGAGGCCGTGGCCGTCCTTGTTCCGATCGGCGACGGAGCGGGTCGGGTCGTCCAGCTGCTTCAGCAGCGTGCGCACCCCCTCGGCACCGATCTCGGCGCGGAAGGACTCATCGCCCTCTTCACGCGCCTTCACCCGCAGGTCGTAGTACTCGTCCTCGTCCAGCAGCTGGTGGTACTTGAGATCCTGGTCGCCCGGGTTGGTCACCACGTAGCTCGCGTAATAGATGACCTTCTCCAGGTCCCGCAGGGTCATGCCCAGCAGGTAGCCCATCTGGCTGGGCAGCGTCTTGAAGAACCAGATGTGCGCCACGGGCACGGCCAGCTCGATGTGGCCCATGCGCTCGCGGCGGACCTTCGACAGCGTCACCTCGACACCACACTTGTCACAGACGTGGCCTCGGAACCGGATCCGCTTGAACTTGCCGCAGTGACACTCCCAGTCCTTCACCGGACCGAAGATGCGCTCACAGAACAGCCCGTCCCGCTCCGGCTTGAAGGAGCGGTAGTTGATGGTCTCCGGCTTCGTCACCTCGCCATACGACCAGCTCCGGATCTCTTCCGGTGATGCGATCTTGATCTGGATGAAGTCGAAATCACTCGACCGCGGCTCGCGCGTTCGCGGAAAATCGATCATGTGCTCTCCCCGGCAGTTTCCTGCATCAAATGACCTTCGACGCCCCTCGCGGAGCGGACCTTATTCGTCGCGGCCCAGAGTCACGGACAGGCCGAGGCTCTGGAGCTCCTTGACCAGCACGTTGAACGACTCCGGGATCCCCGGTTCGGGCAGGTTCTCGCCCTTCACGATGGCCTCGTACACCCGAGAGCGCCCGGATACGTCGTCGCTCTTCACCGTCAGGATTTCCTGCAGCGTGTGCGCCGCGCCGTACGCTTCCAGCGCCCAGACCTCCATCTCGCCGAAGCGCTGACCACCGAACTGCGCCTTCCCGGCGAGCGGCTGCTGCGTCACGAGTGAATAGGGCCCGATGGAACGGGCGTGAATCTTGTCGTCCACGAGGTGCGACAGCTTCAGCATGTAGATGGTGCCGACGGTGATCGGGAAATCGAACGTCTGGCCGCTGCGTCCATCCCGCAGCCAGATCTTGCCCGCCGGCGTCACGCGCGCGCGCGTCATCAACTCGATGAGTGCCTCTTCCAGGCCTTCCCGCAGCGTCTTCTTGCGGTTCAGCGCCGCGGCCGCGGGGAACAGCTCGCTGAAGTTCTGCCCTTCACGCTCCGCCAGCTCCTTGGAAGCGGCCACGACGTAGTCCTTCACCTCCTGGAACTTCTTCTGCACGCCCTTCGGCAGGCTGTCGACCAGGAAGTCGTCGATGGGCCGACCCATGGCGTGGCCCTTGCCATCGCCATCGCCACCGCCTCGCGGCAGCTCCGCCTTCTGGATCGCCTTGACGATCTCCCGGGCGTCGCTGGCCGAGATGTCCGGGAACGTCGCTTCCTTGATGCCCAGCGTGAGGCCGGCCCAGCGCGCGCTCGCCATCTTGAGCAGCACGCCCACCTCGTCCTCGGTGGCGCCCTGGAAGACCGGCGTCTTGGCTTCGAAGCCCAGCAACGTGCACACCCAACCCAGGTGCGTCTCCAGGATCTGGCCCACGTTCATGCGGCTGGGCACGCCCAGCGGGTTCAGCACGATCTCCACCGGACGCCCGTCCGGCAGGAACGGCATGTCCTCCTCCGGCACGATGCGGGCGATGATGCCCTTGTTGCCGTGCCGGCCCGCCATCTTGTCGCCCACGCTGATCTTGCGTTTCTCGGCCAGGTAGACCTTCACAAGCTGGACCACGCCCGGCGACAGCTCATCGGGCTGGAACACCTTGTCGATCTGTTCTTCCGTCTTCTCCCGCACCCGCTCGATCCGGCTCTTGGCCGCATCGATCACGCGGCGGATCCGCTCGTTCGCCGCCTTGTTCTGGACCTTGAGGGTGGTCAGGTCGATCTCGGTCAGGTCCAGATCAGCCAGCGCCTTGACGGTGAGCTTGGTGCCCTCGTCCAGGTGCGGCTCCACGGTGCCTTTCTTCAGCATCAGAGCCACCGTCTGACCCTTGAGCAGCTCGGTCATCTCCTCGTCGCGGGCTTCGGCGATGCGGCCGATCTCGTCCCGTTCGTACGCCCGCAGCTGGCCGATCCGCTCACCACGCTCCTTCTCCAGGAGCGGGTCGTCGATGCGCCGGCTGAACACTTTCACGTCGATGACCGTGCCCTCCATGCCCGGCGGCACCTTCAACGACGAGTCCTTCACGTCCTTCGCCTTCTCACCGAAGATCGCCGTCAGCAGCTTCTCCTCCGGGGACAACTCCGTCTCGCCCTTCGGCGTGATCTTGCCCACCAGGATGTCGCCGGCGCGAACGCGCGCGCCGATGCGCACGATGCCGCGCTCGTCCAGGCTGACCAGGCTCTCCTCCGCCACGTTCGGGATCTCGCGCGTGATCTCTTCCATGCCGCGCTTCGTGTCCCGAACCTGGAGCTCCAGCTCCTGGATGTGGATGGACGTGTACGTGTCGTTCTTCACCAGCCTCTCGCTGATGACGATGGCGTCCTCGAAGTTGTGGCCGTACCAGGGCATGAACGCCACCAGAACGTTCTGGCCCAGGGCCAGCTCGCCATGGTCCGTGGAGGGGCCGTCGGCGATGATATCACCCGCCCCCACCTCCTGCCCCCTGTACACCAGCGGCCGCTGGTTGATGGAGGTGTCCTGGTTCGTGCGCCAGTACTTCTTCAGCTTGTAGCGGTCGAACTGCGCCAACTTGGCCAGCGGCTCGTCGGAGGCGCCCGGCTTCACGGCGCCCGTGTCGATGATGATGCGGTCCGCCGTGACCTCCACCACCGTTCCGCCACGCCGGGCCAGGATCACCGCGCCGGAGTCCCGGGCCACCTTCTCCTCCAGGCCCGTGCCCACCAGCGGCGCCGCCGGATAGAGCAACGGCACACCCTGGCGCTGCATGTTGGAGCCCATGAGGGCACGGTTCGCGTCGTCGTGCTCGAGGAACGGAATCAACGCCGCGGCCACCGACACCAGCTGGTCGGGCGCCACGTCCATGTAGTCGATGGCCTCCGGCCGGCTCAGCGGGAAATCACCGCGCTGGCGGCACAGCACGAACTCGTTGCGGAACGTGCCATCCGGGTTCAGCGGCGCGTTCGCCTGGGCGATGGTCGCGTTCTCCTCGGCGTTGGCGTCCAGCCACACGATCTCGTCCGAGACCTTGCCGTCGTCCACCAGCCGGTACGGCGTCTCCACGAAGCCCAGCTCGTTGATGCGCGAGAACGTGGTCAGGCTCGTCATCAGGCCGATGTTCGGACCTTCCGGCGTCTCGATGGGGCACATGCGCCCGTAGTGCGAGTAGTGCACGTCGCGCACCTCGAAGCCCGCACGCTCACGCGTCAGACCGCCAGGACCCAGAGCCGAGAGACGACGCTTGTGCGTCATCTCCGCCAGCGGGTTGGTCTGGTCCATGAACTGGCTCAGCTGGCTGGAGCCGAAGAACGCCTGGATGACGGCGCTCACCGTGCGTGCGTTCACCAGGTCGTCGATGTTCATCTTGTCGACGTCCGTGGTGATGGACATGCGCTCCTTGACCAGCCGCGCCATGCGCGACAGGCCGACGGAGAACTGGTTGGCGATGAGCTCGCCCACGGTGCGCACGCGCCGGTTGCCCAGATGGTCGATGTCGTCGATGAAGCCGCGGCCCTCGTTCAGCTCGATGAGGTAGCGGATGATCGCGATGAAGTCGTCCTGGGTCAGGACCGTGTGGTTGGCCGGCAGCTCCAGCCCCAGGCGCTGATTGATCTTGTAGCGGCCCACCCGCCCCAGATCGTAGCGCTTGGGATTGAAGAAGATCCGTTCCACCGCCTCGCGGGCCGTCTCGATGTTCGGCGGCTCGCCCGGCCGCAGCAGCGAGTAGATCGCCTTGAGCGCGTCCTCCTCGTTGTGCGTCGGGTCCTTCTTCAGCGTGTTCTTGATGAGCGGGCTCTCGCCCCGTCCCTGGCTGCCGCTGGTGAACACCTGGACCTTCTCGATGCCGGCGCGCTCGAGACGCTTCAGCATGTCGTCGTCCAGCTCCTCGGCCACCTCCGCCACCACCTCGCCCGTTTCCGGGTCCACCACCTCCTGGGAGATCAGCGTGCCCACGATGTCACGCCGGGCCCCACGGTCCTCCACGTCCTTCAGCTCCACCTCCCGCGTCGTGAAGAACAGCCGCAGGATCGCTTCGTTGGTGCCGTAGCCGAAGGCTCGCAGCAGCGCCGTAGCCGGGAACTTCTTCTTCTTGTCGATGTGGACGTGGATGACGTCGTGGATGTCGATGGTGAACTCGACCCACGAGCCCCGGAACGGGATGATCCGCGCGCTGTTCAGCCGGGACCCGTTCGGGTGGATGGTCTCTTCGAACACGACGCCCGGCGAGCGGTGCAGCTGGCTGACGATGACCCGCTCGGCGCCGTTGATGATGAACGTGCCCAGGTCCGTGAGCAGCGGCAGGTCGCCCAGATAGACTTCCTTCTCGATGATGTCCTTCGGGCGCCGCTCCTCGTCCTCCAGCTCCTCCCACACGATCAGACGCAGCGTCGCCTTCAGCGGCGCCGAAAACGTCATGTCTCGCTCGATGCACTCCTCGACGGAGTACTTGGGATCGCCCAGAGAATAGGACACGAACTCCAACGAATACTTCTCGTTCACGTCCGTGATCGGGAAGATCTCGTTGAACACCCGCTCCAGCCCCACGTCGCGCCGCTCGTCCACCGACGTCTCCGGCTGCAGGAGCGCCGCGAACGCCCGCGTCTGTACTTCCAGCAGATTGGGCATGGGCATGGGTGTCGTGAGCTTCTCGAAGCTCACCACCGGGACCTTGCCGTTCATCTTAGTAGCCAAGACCGATCCTCCTCAGGCCTGATTTGCCGCTTTCCTCAAACGACCGCGCCGACGGCGCGTGCCGCGAAACGCCTGCCAAACAGACAAGCGCAGAAAGCCCCGGCCGCCCTGCGAGGGCGGCGGGGATCTGCCGACGATGTTGGATTCGCGTTGATCTCGTGCTCAAGCAGAGCATGCACAACCCTCGTCGAAGCTGAAGTAGTCACTCGCGTTCCACCGGGGCCCCACCCCGGGGTCCCCCACGCGAGCTACTTCAGCTCGACGGTCGCGCCCTGCTCTTCCAGCTTCGCCTTGACCTGCTCCGCCTCTTCCTTCGTGACGGCTTCCTTGACCGTCGACGGCGCGCCGTCCACCAGGTCCTTGGCTTCCTTCAGCCCCAGCGTCGTGACCTCACGGATCACCTTGATGACCTGGATCTTCTTGCTGCCCACTTCCTTCAGCACGACGTCGAACTCTTCCTTCTCCTCGACCGCTTCGGCCGCACCAGCGCCCGCGCCGCCGGCCATCGCCGGCGCCGCCATGACGGCGGTGACGCCGAACTTCTCCTTGAACGCCTCGACAAAATCCGCCAGCTCGATGACGGTCATGTTGCCGATGGCTTCGAGCAGCTCTTCCTTGTTCGCCATTTCGCTTCTTCCTATGAAACGGATGAGGGTTTACTCGTTGTCCTTCCGGGCGCGTAGCGCCTCCAGCAGTCCCACGAACTCGCTCAGCATGCCCTGCATGAGGAACACCAGCTGAGAGAGCGGCGCCTGCATCGCACCCGCGAGCTCAGCGTAGAGCTGCTCCCGGGACGGCAACGCGGCCAGACGCTTCACCTGGTCGGTCGACATCTCCAGCCGATCGACCACACCCACCTTCACGGTCGGCCGGTCTTCGTGTTCCTTCGCGAAGTCGGCCAGCACCTTGGCAGCCGTGATGGCATCGTCGCGGCCGATGACCAGGCCCGTGGGGCCGGTGAAGAACCCTGCGATGTCGGGCAGGTCGAGATCTACCAGAGCCCGACGCGCCAGCGTGTTCTTCACCACCATGTACTCCACGCCCGCGGCACGCAGGCGGGAGCGCAGGTCGGTCATCCCCTTGACGTTGATCCCCGTGAAGTCGGTGAGGTAGAACGCCGTGGCCTCGTTCATCTTGGTGGCCAGGTCGTCCACCACCTTCTGCTTCTGCTCGATCACCGTACTCATCACGCAGCCACCCGCCGATAGAGATTCGGATCCAGCCGGACGCCGGGGCCCATGGTGCTGGACACCGCGACCGTCTTCACATACGTGCCCTTGGCGGCGGCCGGCTTCGCCCGCACCACCGTGTCCATGAACGCCGCCAGATTCTCCGCCAGCTGGTCCACGTCGAAGGAGACCCGGCCGATGGGCGCGTGCACGTTCCCCGTGCGGTCCACGCGGAACTCGATCTTGCCCGCCTTGATCTCCTTCACCGCCTTTCCCACGTCCATCGTCACGGTGCCGGCCTTGGGCGTCGGCATGAGCCCCCGGGGGCCCAGCACCCGGCCCAGCTGACCGACCTGGCCCATGACGTTGGGCGTCGCCACCGCGACGTCGAAGTCGAGCCAGCCTTCCTTGATCTTGTCGACGTGCTCCATGCCCACGAAGTCGGCGCCGGCCTCCTCCGCCGCCCGGGCCTGGTCGCCCTCGGCAAACACCAGCACCCGCACCGACTTACCCGTCCCGTGCGGCAGCACCACCGTGCCACGCACGATCTGGTCCGCGTGGCGTGGATCCACGCCCAGCCGCACCGAGACCTCCACCGTCTCGTCGAACTTGGCGAACGCCGCCTCCTTGACCATCTGGAGGGCATCGTGCGGCTCCGTCAGGAAGCTGCCGCCCTGCGGCACCTTGGACGCCGCGCTCCGGAACTTCTTCCCGTGTCTCGGCATCAGTCCACCACCTGCAGGCCCATGGACCGCGCCGTGCCTTCCACCATGCGCATCGCCGCCTCCACGCTCGCCGCGTTGAGGTCCGGCATCTTCAGCTCCGCGATCTCCCGCACCTGTTCGCGGCGCACCCGCCCGACCTTGGTCCGGTTGGGCTCCGACGACGCCTTGTCCAGCCCGGCCGCCTTCTTCAGCAGGAAGGCCGCGGGCGGCGTTTTCGTGATGAACGCGAACGAGCGGTCCCCGAAGACCGTGATCTCGACAGGAATGACCGTGCCGGCCTGCTGCTGGGTGCGGGCGTTGAACTGCTTGCAGAAGTCCATGATGTTCACGCCATGCTGCCCCAACGCCGGCCCCACCGGCGGCGCAGGGTTGGCCTGCCCACCCGGGATCTGCAGCTTGATGAAGCCGATGACCTTCTTCGCCATTGCTCTTCCTCGCTCCTGTAGACGACCGGGGTGTGGTTGCGCCCAGGAGCTTCACAAGCTCCCACACCCTTGAAACACCGGGCCCGGCGCGGCCTCGAGGCCGCGCGCCGCGCCCGATGGCCCTGCTAGTACCCCTTCAACTGCGTGTAATCCAGCTCCACCGACGTGGGACGACCGAACAGGCTCACCTCCACCTTCACCTTGCCCTTGTCGGCGTATACTTCCTGCACCGTCCCGTTGAAGTCCTTGAACGGGCCTTCCATCACCTCCACCACCTGGCCCGCGTGGAACGGGATCTCCTCCTCCGCCTCGCCCTCGACCTCCTGGACCGGAGCCACACCCAGGATCTTGTTGATCTCATCGTCGCGAAGCGGCTGCGGTTCCTTGCCGGACCCCACGAACTTGATCACGCCCTGGATGTTGTTCACCACGTGCATCGTCCGCTCGTTGAACAGCATCTTGACGAGCACGTAGCCCGGATACAGACGGCGCGTCACCATCACCCGCTTTCCGTTCCGGATCTCCGGCACGTCCTGCGTGGGGACGATGACGTCCTGGATCTCCTTCTCCTCCGGCGCCTCTCCCGCTTCTTCCGCTATGCGGCGCTCGACGAGCTTCTTGACCTTGTTCTCGTGCCCCGAGTACGTCTGGATGGCGTACCAGCGCGGTTCGTCAGCCATGTCTCAGCCCGCGAAGATCTTGATGATCGCATCGAACGCGCCTCGAACCACCAGGTCCATCACCCAGATGATCGCCGACACGATGACCACGAACACGAGAATGACGAATGTGGCGTTCCGGAGCTGCGGCCAGTCCGGCCACGTCACCTTCTTCATCTCTTCGACCATCTCGTCGAACCACTGCTTTGTGCCGGCCACCGATGGCATGTTCGTCGTGCTCCCCGATCGTTGAGTATGCGCCCGGTCGCGCTACTTCGTTTCCTTGTGCACCGTGTGCTTGCCGCAACGGCGGCAATACTTGCGCCACTCCACGCGCTCGGGATGCAGGCGCTTGTTCTTCGTCGTGTGGTAGTTCCTCTCCTGACACTCGCTGCAGGCGAGGATGATCTTGTCGCGAGCCATGACGGAACCCCGGTCTTTCTATCGCGTGCCCGGCAAGAACCCGGGCGGAGTCATATTGTTACCGCCCGGGCCTTGACGGGTTCCATTCCCTTTTCAGGTGGCGGGCACGGCCCGCCTGCTTACAGGACGACGTCGGTAACGACGCCGGCGCCGACGGTGCGGCCGCCCT